>JAJXWH010000038.1 GCA_021781745.1 Bacillota bacterium
TATTATAAAATTAAACAAATAAATTTAAAAAATTTATTTGAAAAATTGGGATTCTTTGCGTAAAAAAGCAAGTTCTATATTATGTAAAAAAAGTAAATATTTTTGCCTACATTTCTTTTACAGTAACCACATTTAGAGAAAAAGTTAATATAATAATTTCAGGATTATAATATTAGCAGGAGTATGAGATAAAATGCCAACTAAAAGCAAAAATAATGCAGTCAAAAAACCTATTACTGTAGTATCGACAAAGCGAGTTAAAAAAAGGAAAGAAACCATATTAATTGAAGTTGCAAAGGATCAAATCATAGGCGAATTTATTAATGGATTTGAGGTAATAAAACCTATTAAAAGATATGGTAAATACTATGTACAAGTTAAAAATAAGTAATATTTAATGAGTGAAAATCTCATATTAAAGATGTACTTTCTACATTATAATATATAATTAATGCATCATATGGATATTAATCCAATTAATTCATGTGTTGCATTTCCTAATTTAAATAATAAATTTTAAATAATAAGTTATCATATACTTGACGATTTGGAATTAATGGTATAAGCTTTATCTTGTGAAAGATAATTTTATAATTGAATAACTAGGGGAGCTAATATTTTGGCTGAGATTGGAAAGATTGATTTCCTAGACTCTTATAACCTGATTTGGTTAATACCAACGTAGGGAAGTATATTAATATTTTTTTGTGCATATAATTATTGATGTATCCCTTTTGGATACATTTTTTTTGTTTAAAAATATTTAACTCTTTAAAGTTAATCAATTTGAGGCACAATCAAAAAAATAATAAACCAATATGCTTGCCTATTTTGCGCCATACTACGTCACTAAATTCTACTAATAGGCCTACTATGAGCAGAATTTACTTCCTTGTCTGGCACAAAATATTCGGCGCATCTTTAGTCTATTATTTCTTTTCATGTGCCTAATTTCACAAAGCTTTATTTAATTTGTTGATTTTATTTTTAAGGAGGGTTTTTAATGAAAGAAAAAAGTAAAGCACAAAAAATCGCATTAAGTGGTGTGTTAATTGGTATTTCAGTAATCTTCGGAACTTTTTCTATACCAATTTTAGGTGCTAAAATTTCACCAATACAGCATTTTGTAAATGTAGTAGGGGCCATAACCTTAGGCCCAGTTTATGCAGTTTTAAACGCATTTATTGCATCACTTATTAGAAATATGATGGGAACTGGTACTTTATTGGCTTTTCCGGGAAGCATGGTAGGTGCATTACTTGCAGGAATTCTTTACAAGAAATTTAAGAAACCAAGTATAGCTGTAATTGGAGAATTAATTGGAACAGGAATATTAGGAGCATTACTAGCTTATCCCGTAGCAGTAATACTTTTAGGTAAAAAAGCAGCACTTTTTGCATATGTGATTCCATTTATATCAAGCTGCAGCGTGGGAGCTATTATAGCATATTTCTTTGTAAAAGTTCCAATAATAAGAAAAATACTAGTAGATAATGAAGTATCAACATATGAGAGTGATTTAAAAAATACACATAAAGTTTAAGAGAATATAGACAAAGAAGAATTCAACTATAGATTAAAACGAAAGGGTGATTTTATGTTTAGAGCATTAACTATTGCAGGGTCTGATTCATGTGGAGGAGCTGGAATTCAAGCTGATTTAAAAGCTTTTTCAGCGAATGGTGTTTATGGTATGAGTGTGATTACCGCTGTAACTGCACAAAATACAATGGGTGTGTTTGGAATTCAGGATATAGATCCAGAGATGATTGAAGCACAAATAAATGTAATTTTTGAAGATATAAGGGTAGATGCAATTAAAATAGGAATGGTTTCTAAAATTGAATCCATTAAGTCTATAGCAAAATCATTAAGAAAAGTTAAAGATTTGCCAGTAGTTGTTTTAGATCCTGTAATGATCTCTAAAAGTGGATTCAATTTATTATCTAGAGATGCAAAGGATACTTTAGTTAAAGAATTATTTCCATTAGCAACATTAATCACTCCCAATTTACCAGAAGCAGAAGAAATTTTAGGTATAAAAATAGAAACCTTGGAAGACATGAAACAAGCAGCTTTAAAATTAAAAGAACTAGGACCAAAAGCTGTTTTGGTCAAAGGGGGACACCTAGAAGGTGAAGCAACGGATTTATTATTTGATGGAAAAGAATTTGTAATTTTAGAGCAACAAAGGATTAATACTAAGCATACTCATGGAACTGGATGTACTTTATCATCCACTATTGCTGCAAACTTAGCTAAAAATATGACTATTGAAGAAGCAGTGAGAAGTGGGAAAAAGTATATAACCTGTGCTATTGAACATGGATTTGAGCTTGGAAAAGGTGTAGGACCAACTAATCATTTTTATGAGCTTTATAAGAAAGCGAAATTCAGTTAAAAGTTAACAATTAACAGTTTACAGTTTAGGATAAAATCCTTGAAGGATTTTTAAATTATAATTTTAAAAAAGTTTGTAGTTATCAAAGTATATTAAATAAAAGTGTAATAAAGGAGATAGAGGGAAATGAATTATAAAACACAAATGGAAGCAGCTAAAAAAGGTATAGTTACTAAAGAGATGAAAATAGTAGCTGAAAAAGAGAGAATTTCAGAAGAAAAGTTAATGAAGCTTGTAGCAGAAGGTAAAGTTGCTATTCCAGCTAATATCAATCATAAATCACTTAGTCCAGAAGGTATCGGCGATGGATTAAGAACAAAGATAAATGTAAACTTAGGTATTTCAGGAGATTCGGTTGACTATTGCAGAGAAATGGAAAAAGTAAAAATGGCAATAGATTTTGGAGCTGAAGCTATAATGGATTTAAGTAACTATGGAAAGACTCAAGAGTTTAGAGAAAAACTTATAGATTATTCGCCAGCTATGATAGGTACAGTTCCAATGTATGATGCTATTGGTTATCTTGAAAAAGATCTTTTAGATATAAAAGCTAAGGATTTTCTAGATGTAGTTTTGGCTCATGCTAAAGCAGGAGTTGATTTTGTTACTATTCATGCTGGAATTAATAAAAGAACTGTTGCATTATTTAAAGAAGATAAGAGAAGATTAAATATAGTATCTAGAGGAGGATCTCTATTATTTGCTTGGATGGAAATGACAGGCAATGAAAATCCATTCTATGAATATTATGATGAATTACTTGAAATTCTAAGAGAATATGATGTAACAATAAGTCTTGGAGATGCAATGAGACCAGGATGCATTGATGATTCAACAGATGCGGGTCAAATTACTGAACTTATTGAATTAGGTCTATTAACAAAGAGAGCTTGGGCTAAAGATGTTCAAGTTATGATTGAAGGACCAGGACATATGGCTATGAACGAAATTGCTGCTAACATGCAAATTGAAAAAAGATTATGCCATGGTGCACCATTCTATGTACTTGGACCTCTAGTAACTGATATTGCGCCAGGTTATGATCACATAACTTCAGCTATCGGTGGAGCTATTGCAGCTACTCATGGAGCAAACTTCCTTTGCTATGTAACACCAGCTGAACATTTAAGATTACCTGATTTATCAGATGTTAGAGAAGGAATTATTGCATCAAAAATTGCAGCTCATGCAGCCGACATAGCTAATGGACTTCCAGGTGCAAGAGATAGAGATAATGCAATGGCAGATGCTCGTCAAAAACTTGATTGGGAAGAGATGTTTAAGGTTGCTATAGATGGAAAAAAGGCAAGAGAATATTTTGAAAGCGTACCACCAGAAGATATGCATAGCTGTTCAATGTGTGGAAAAATGTGTGCAGTAAGAACAACAAACAGGATACTAAATGGTGACAAAGTAGAACTTTTTGATCAAAAATAAGATTTGTGCAAATTACAATCATGATATGACTAACCGAAAGAAATGATACTCTGTTGTTTCGGTTACTAGAAAATATGGCTGTGGATTTCTAACATTATAAGTTGCACCATCTATGCATGTTCCTAAGTCAAGCTTATGACAAGCTTAGATGGAACAACTTATAATGAAGAAATGCCTACAGCCATATTTTCAATGTAACACTGTACAAAAGAGTATCATTTCTTTCCATTATAGTGTAATATCAAAATATAATTTAACAGATAATCAATGTTATAGTTAACAATGAGTTATTTAAGCAGAAAATATAAAAATTTTACTTTTGAAAGGAGGTTCTGGTAAGAATAGAAAGAAGTAATTCTTGCTGGAAATATTTATGAGTAATGAAATATCAATTAGAATAGGAAACCTATTAGATGAAGTTAGAGATAAGAAACCTCTTGTACATAATATAACAAATTATGTTACAGTAAATGATTGTGCAAATGTTTTACTTGCAATAGGTGCATCTCCAATTATGGCTGATGATATTAAGGAAGCAGCTGATATTACAAAAATTTCATCTGCTCTTGTAATAAATATTGGAACATTAAACGAAAGAACTGTTGAGTCTATGATTGCTTCAGGAAAGAAAGCAAATGAGTTAAATATTCCAGTTGTATTTGATCCAGTAGGTGCTGGAGCATCAGAATTTAGAAATTCAACAACTAAAAAGATATTAGACGAAGTAAAGGTAAGTGTAATTCGCGGAAATATGTCTGAAATTAAATTCATCAGTGGACTAGAATCAACAACTAAGGGGGTTGATGCATCTGAAAGTGATGCAAAAACAGGTAATGATGAAGGGATTAATGTAGCAAAAAGCTTAGCTAATAAGCTAAATTGTACTGTAGCAATTACTGGGGCTACAGATATTATATCGGATGGAGAAAGAGTTGCTATCCTTGAAAATGGTACTAAAATGTTATCAAATGTAACAGGAACAGGCTGCATGACAACTGCATTGGTTGGAGCATTTTGCGGAGCTGGTTCAGATTATTTCCTAGGAGCTGTTTCAGGTATTATTTCCATGGGAATAGCGGGGGAAATTGCTTTTGATAAAGCAGGGCAAGTTGGAACAGGAAGTTTCCATATTGCTATTATAGATGCTATTAGCAATTTGAATTCAGAAGTAATTAAAAATATGGCGAAGGCTAAAGAATTATAAGCTGTTAGGCACAATCAAAAAAATAACAAGTCCACCTGCCAAGCCTATTTTCCATCAGTGGAAGCTCGACTCGCATATGCTCGCTGAGTAAGCGATTCACACCAAATCAAAGATTTGGGTTCTCTGCTCATCAGCAGATTGCCCTAATAGGCCTGCTATGAGACCAATCTACTTCCTTGTCTGATGAAAAATAATCATGGCATTTTGGACTTGTTATTTTCTTTCATGTGCCTTAAGTGAAAATTAGATGCATATTTGTTACAATAGTAGGTAGAGTTAACAAATATGTGTCTAATTTTTTATAATGCATATGATTAGAGAGAAGAATAATAAAAATTAATTTATAGATAAAAATAAAATTAGGAGGCAAATTTTATGAAACCTAAAATAGATTATAGTATTTATCTGGTGACAGATAGAGATTTAATGAGTACAGAAACATTGGAAGAAGCTGTAGAACAGGCTATTCTTGGAGGATGTACATTAGTTCAGTTAAGAGAAAAGGACTGTTCATCTCTAGATTTTTATAATACTGCTGTAAGAGTAAAAGAAATCACAGATAAGCATGATGTTCCATTAATAATAAATGACAGATTAGATATTGCACTTGCAGTAGATGCAGCAGGAGTTCATGTTGGTCAAAGTGATATGCCAGCAGTAATTGTAAGAAAGATAATTGGTGAAGATAAGATTATAGGCGTTTCAACTGGATCATTAGAACAAGCACTTAAAGCACAAGAAGATGGGGCGGATTACATAGGGGTTGGAGCAATGTACGCAACAGGAACCAAGAAAGATGCAAATCCAACTAGTATGGAAGAATTAAAGAAAATAAGAGAAAATGTATCAATACCTATAGTAGTAATAGGTGGTATAAATAAAGATAGAGTTAAGGATTTTCAAGGCTTTGGAATTGATGGCCTTGCAATAGTATCAGCGATTATTGCCCAAAATGACATTGCTGAAGCTACAAGAGAATTAAAAGAGTTGTTTAATTATAATAGGGGATAAATAATGAGAGCATGAAAATTTTTGTGAAAAATTTAACCTATTTATGCTAAAAAAGTTGTATAATATCTTCAGGTAGATTAAACATACTAGGAGGGATTTTAATGGAAATATTAGAGCTGAAAAAGAATTTATATTGGACCGGGGTACTAGATAAAAACTTAAGAGTATTTGATATTATTATGGAAACAGAATTTGGGACTTCTTATAATTCTTATTTACTTAAAACAAATGAAAAGACAGTATTATTTGAAACTGCAAAAGCTAAATTTTTTGATGAATATTTAAATGCGTTAAGCAAAATAATTGATGTTAAGGATATTGATTATATAGTTGTAAACCACACTGAACCAGACCATGCAGGAAGTATAGAAAAGCTTATTGAAATGAATCCAGATGTTAAAATTGTTGGAACTCAAGTTGCAATAGGTTTCTTAAAGAATATAGTGAATCGTGATTTCAATGGAATAATTGTAAAAGAAAATGAAACGTTAGAACTTGGTGATAAGACTTTACGCTTTATGATATTACCAAATCTACATTGGCCTGATACAATGTATACATATATTGAAGAAGATAAGACTTTAGTTACTTGTGATTCCTTTGGTTCACATTATAGTTTTGATGGAATTTTACTAAGCAAAGTTACAGATAATGAAGGTTATTTAAGAGCGTTAAAGTATTATTTTGATTGTATCATTGGACCTTTTAAGAATCCATTTATGATAAAGGCTTTAGATAGAATAAAGGATTTAGAAATTGATATGATTTGTACAGGACATGGTCCAGTAGTTGATTGTAGAATTGATGAAATCATGGAATACTATAAAAAGTGGTCTAATGTTCCAAATCCAAACCCAAGAAAGACAGTTATTATACCATACGTAAGTGCTTACGGATATACAAAAGAATTAGCTTACAAAATAGCTGAAGGAATTAAAGCCAGCGGAGATATAGATGTTAGAGCTTATGATATGGTAGAATCTGACCAAGGAAAGGTACTTGAGGAACTCGAATTTGCAGATGGTATTTTATTTGGTAGTCCAACAATAGTAGGTGAAGCCTTAAAACCAATTTGGGATTTAACTACTTCAATCTTTGCAAGAACTCATGCTAATAAACTTGCAAGTGCTTTTGGAAGTTATGGATGGAGCGGAGAAGCTGTTCCTCATATTATAGAAAGATTAAAGCAGCTTAGAATGAAGGTTGTTGATGAAGGATTCAGAGTGAAATTTAAACCAAGTGATAGTGAATTAACTGAAGCATATAATTATGGATATAATTTTGGATGTATCCTTTTAAATAAAGAAAATCCAAATAAAAATTAGTAATAGTAATTACTAAAATTAGGGCTTATGGTATAAGTCCTAATTTTAGTTAGATATCCAACATTATAATTGGACTTATTATACGAATATACTTACATATTTACTAAATCTTTATGTGGATATCTTAACTAGAAATAATAAATATTTTTGTGTAGAAAACATTTGAAAATGAGCTGTTAAAGGCTCTTAGTTGTAGGTTGTCTCACTTTAGCTTGTCACGCTGAAAGCGGGAGCATGCTAAAGTGAGTACAACCTGCAACTTAGAGCCTTCAGCGATATTTTCATAGTTTTTCGTAACAAAAATATTTATTATCTCGGTAAGCTATCACATAAGTCTAGTTTACATGTTGTTTATCTATATAATGTAAGAAATTAGAGGTGAAACAATGTTTGAAATATCATTTCCAGTAAAATATTCTGAAATTGAAACAGTGCAAGATAAGCTTATATCTATAGATTTATACTATACATATTACGATGCACCATATGAGGTGACTGTTGATTCAAACGGTTATGGATTTAGTGAGAAGGAAAATGAAATTATAGAATTAAAAGTTTTTCCTCAATGTGAGAGTATAGAGGAATGCAATGAGTATATTAGCAAAATAAAAGAAATTCTTGATATAAACGGAGACATAACTTTAGCACAACTAAAAGATGATAATTGGCAGGAACCTTTTGAGCCTGTAGATCTAAATAATGGCTGGATAATCGCTGAGCCAGATTCTGTAGTTGATGATAGCCTGATGAAAATTAATTTTGAGTCTCAAGGATCTTTTGGAACAGGTCTCCATGAAACTACTCAGGATTTGCTTAGATATATATTAGAAGATGATTTTTCGAATCTTACTGTCCTTGATTTAGGTACAGGATCCGGTATATTAAGTATAGCAGCCGGCCTAAAAAATGCAAAGCATATAGTTGCATTAGATATAAGAGATGTAACGGAGGAAGTTTTATATAATGCTCATCTTAACAATATAAATAATGTAGAAGTTGTTGTTGCAGATGTTACTTCTAAGGATTTGGGTGTTAATGATAACTTTGACGTAGTATTTATTAACATAGGTGGAGATGAAACATTATCTTCAATGGAGTTTATTAATGGAGTCTTAAAAAATAATGGGAAGTTGTTTGTATCTGGCTTAGTTGAATGGAGCAGTGACGCAATACTTGAAGAATTAAAAAGTCAAGGATACAATCTTTTAAAGAGCACTAAAACAAATGAATGGGTGACTATGATTTTAAAAAAGAGAGCTTAAATATATTCATAGAATAATAATTTGGTTTTGGCTATAATATAATTAACATTGTTTAAAAAAATATCAGCTTTATTGATATAGAATGATAGGAGTGATTTTAGTGGAACCAGTGATTAAGAATGTAAAATTATCATATGAGGATTATCTAAAACTCAAGGAAAAAAGTGATAATATATTAGAGTATATAGATGGTATTGTATATATGTCACCATCACCATCTACTAAACATCAAAGAATATCAAGTAAACTACATGCAAAGCTATACAATATATTAGAAGGAACAAATTGTGAAGTATTCCATGCACCTTTCGATATATTATTAAAAAATGATGAGATTGAAGGAGAAAAGTTAGTAATTCCTGATTTATCAGTAATATGTGATAAGAGTGGTTTCACAGATAATAAGTATATAGGAGTACCAAGTCTAATAATAGAGATATTAAGCCCGTCAAATCAATCTCACGATTTAGTTACGAAATTAAATATATATATGAAATATGGTGTAAATGAATATTGGATAGTTAATCCTATATTGAATACTGTTATGTTATATACGCTAAACAAAGAAAAAATGTATGAACAAAGTATAGTTAAAACTGAAACCGGGATTGTTAAATCAAAACTTTTTGAGGAATTTGAAATTGATATAGAAGAGTTATTTATATTACATTGAAAGGGTGCATTAAGTGAAAAAAACTATACAAATAGGGTCATCTGATTTTGAAGAATTAATAGAAGGAAATAATTATTTCGTTGATAAAAGCTTATTAATAAAGGAATTTTTAGAAAATGGGGCAAAGATTATTTTAACGCCTAGACCAAGACGATTTGGAAAGACTTTAAATTTAAGTATGCTTAAATATTTCTTTGATACGAGGACAAGAGAAGAAGTAAAGGATTTATTCAAAGGGTTAAATATAGAAAATGAAGAAGAAATCATGAAACTTCAGGGCGAATACCCAGTTATTTTTATTTCTTTTAAAAATCAAAAACATAGAAATTATAATGAATTAGTGGATGGAATAATAAATCTTATATCTAATTTGTACAGAGAACATGAGTATTTGCTAGAAAGTGATAAATTTACTAATAATGATAAAGAGAAATATAAAAGATTTTTAAATGGTAATATTAATATGGCAGAATTAGAGAGTGGTATAAGTGAATTGACATATTATTTAAATAAAAATTATGGAAAAAAGGTAATGCTATTTATAGATGAATACGATGTACCAATTCAAGAAGCACATCTGCAAGGGTATTACGATGAAATGATAATTTTAATTAGAAATATATTAACTTCAGCCTTAAAAGATAATATATATTTAGAAAAATCACTGATAACAGGAATTCTTAGAGTAGCAAAAGAAAGCATCTTTTCAGGGCTAAATAATTTAGAAGTAAATACTCTTTTAAGATATAGTTTTAATGATAAATTCGGTTTTACGGAAGATGAAGTAGTGGAGTTAGCTAACTATTATGATTTAATTGGGGACATTGAAAGTATAAAAGATTGGTACAATGGATATGTTTTTGGTGGAGAAACAATATACAATCCTTGGTCAGTTCTAAATTATATAAAAAATCAAAGAGAAGGTTTCATGCCATATTGGATTAACAGCAGCAGTAATGATTTAATTAAGAGATTGCTTCTTAAAGGTGATAATAAAATGAAGCTGGAACTTGAGGAACTTATAGAAGGAAAATCCATAAGCAAAGTTGTTGACGACAGCATAGTAATGTCAGAAGTTGAAGACTCCAACGAAAATATTTGGAGCTTTCTGCTTTTGAGTGGATACCTAAAGGCTGTAAAGACAGAAAATATAGAAGGGATACTAAATTGTGAACTTAAAATTCCTAACAAAGAAGTACTGATTTTTTATAGAAACTTAATTGAAAAATGGTTCAAAGAAACCATGACAAATCAAAAGTATGAATTGATGTTAAAGACTTTAATAACTGGGGATATTAAGATTTTTTCAGGATTATTTAAAGAATTTGTGATAGATAATCTAAGTTACTTTGATGTGTCAGGAAAAGAACCCGAAAGAGTTTATCATGCCTTTGTTCTTGGAATGCTTGTATCACTTTCAAAAGATTATGAAGTAAAGTCAAATAAGGAAAGTGGCTATGGAAGGTACGATGTTATGATAATTCCAAAAGACATTTCAAAATTAGGAATTATCATTGAGTTTAAGAAAATAGATTATTTTTTAGATGATACTATAGAAGAAGCAACTAACGAGGCACTAAAACAAATAGAAGATAAGAAATATGAAACAGAACTTATTAATAAGGGAATAAAAGATATAATAAAGCTTGCTATTGTATTTAAGGGGAAAGAAGTTAAAGTTACTCGAGGGTAATTTTATGGAGATAATTTTAAATTAAAGATTGATTGCAACAACATAATTTTAAAAAATAAAGTTATTATAGAATGGCAAAACTATTATGATGAGAAAATCGAGTAGTAATAAATTTGAGTTAAATTTGTTACTACTCGATTTTATTGTATTTAGAATAGTATAAGTTATGGGTAGTTCTGGCTTACGCATCGCTGTCACTTTTAGCACGAAATGCGTCGCAAATTAAATTCATATTAAACTTAATAAAATCTTCCTTATTAAGCGAAAAATGACTTGTAAATGTTGCACCTGATATAGAAAGCATATGAAAAAAACCAGATATTATATATTCAGCAGAATAAGTTAGGTTCATAGTGTCAAGATCTTGGCGAATACTTCCATCTAATTTACCTTCACTAATTACGTTAGCAACTTCTTGAGATAATAGCCCACTAACTCTGTTAAATTCTTCACGCCTACTTGAGTTCTCTTTGTCTGATTTAATATATCCAACATAATTCATTAAATTAAAAGTGTTAGGAAAATCTTGATAGAACTTATAATAAGCGTAAGATAAATTCTGAAGCTTTTCAAATCCATTATTGCCTACCTTAATTGATTCCATAAGATAAATTAGTAACTGCTTAAACTTTCTAGTTACTACTTCAAGGCATAAATCATCCTTGTCTGTAAAATATTGATATATGGTCTTTCGCGTAAATTGAGCTTCTTTAGCTATTTCTTCCATGGAGGTCTTATTATAACCTAACGTACTAAATACTAGCTCTGCCGCATTTACTATATCTTCTTCTCTCATTTGCCTTTCTTTTTCTCTTCTAGATATTATATCCATAAAAAATTTGCCTCCTACTTGACAAGAAAAATATACGAAATGTATAATTGAGTTACATGGTGTAACTTGGATATACATTCTGTATAAAAAGTATAAAATATTACTTATTGTATGTCAAGTAGTAGTAAAAATGTGAAAGTAAATAGTTTATGACAAGTTAGTAAATGACGTAGGTTTAAAAGAGAAAATAATATGTAAGGAGATATGGAGAAATGAAAAGAGAAATTAAAGTTGTTGGAATAATAAGTAGTACAAGGGAAAATGGAAATACTGCCACACTTGTTAGAGAGGTACTTAAAGGGGCAAAAGAGGAGGGAGCATTAGTAACAGAAATTTTTCTTCCTAAATATAATCTTAAGCCATGTATAGGATGTTTAAAATGTACTAATGAAGGCAGATGCCCGCTTCCAGATAAATTTGAGGAAATAAGGAAATTAGTATATGAAGCAGATGGTATTGTTTTAGGTTCCCCAACTTATGCCACAGAATATAATTCGATTTTGAAATGCTTTTTTGAAAGGCTTGGACCATATACCCTATATGCTTCTTTGCTTGGGGGGAAATATAGCGTGGGTATATCCACAGCTTATGGAAATGCAGCAAAGAAAGTAGCTAAAAATCTTACTAATATTTTTAAGTTTGGAATCTTTGAAAGAAGTTACGTTTCGGGTTTTTTAGGAAGTAATACTATGGTCAATGGTGAAGAAATAAGAATGGCTGAAAGTCCAGATAACTTGAATAAGGCTCATGATTTAGGAATAAAAATTACAAGAGATATAAGAAATAATAATAAATATCATTTTCAGAACTTAATTATGAGATTAGTTATTTCATTGCAGCTTAAACCTATTTTTCAAAGAAGTATCCTAAAAAATAAAGATGGGCGAGAGAGAGCCACATATAAAAGCCTTTTAGAACGTGGATTAATTTAATAAAATGTAATTTATGAAAGAGGTATTATAATGAAAGCTCTGTTAAAGTTATCAAATGTTATGGAAAAGGCTGCAACAAAAAAATATATTTTAATTTTTATGTTTATCATGCTGGCAGTAGGATATATGTCAATGAACAATGTCACTGGGACAGCACGCCTTAAGGAAATTAGTAATGGGACAGGTACTTTGGACATGAAGTACTACTATAATTCAAAAGATGCATATAGTACTTTAAATCTTTTGGGGGGGACAGGAAGAAAGTTTTATGCTAATTGGCTTGCTATGGATTTTTTTGTTTCCCTTTCAACAATGATTTTACATTCTATACTAATTTCATTTTTCTTAAAGAAATTAGACAAGTTTAAAAAGTATGGAAAAGTAAATTTATTACCTTTCATCAGAGGTGCATTAGATTATATTGAAAATTTTATTATAATAATAATGCTCTTTAATTATCCTGAAGAATATACAGTGGCCGCAAGTGTAGCTGGTTTAGTTACAAGCTTAAAGTGGATTTTATTTGTTATTTGTATAATTATAATCTTAATTTTGGTTCTTATGACGGTTATAAAGTCTTTTAAATCCATTTATTAAAATAAGTTGATTTTTTAAATATTTTTTACGTACCGATACTGTTTACTTATAAAACAATGTATAATATTTTCATATAGATGAATATTTAGGGAGGGATTTTATATGGAGATATTAGAATTAAAAAAGAATTTTTATTGGACGGGAGTATTGGATCCAGAGTTAAGAGTCTTTGATATAGTGATGGAGACAGAATTTGGGACGTCCTATAATTCTTATTTACTCAAGACAAGTGAAAAAACTGTATTATTTGAGACTGCTAAGGTTAAGTTCTTTGATGGGTATTTAAAGGCGTTAAATAAATTAGTTGATATTAATGATATTGATTATATTATAGTAAATCATACAGAACCTGATCACGCAGGAAGCATAGAAAAGTTAATCGAAATAAATCCTAATATCAAAATCGTTGGAACTCAAGTCGCAATAGGCTTTTTAAAAAATATTGTAAATCGTGATTTTTATAGTATAGCAGTAAAGGAAAACGATGTTCTAGAATTAGGGGATAAAACTTTACGTTTCATGCTTCTGCCAAACTTACATTGGCCTGATACAATGTATACATATATTGAAGAAGATAAGACTTTAGTTACTTGTGATTCTTTTGGTTCTCACTATAGCTTTGATGAAGTTTTGTTAAGTAAAGTCACAGATAACGAAGGATATTTAAGAGCAACTAAGTATTATTTTGATTGTATTATTGGGCCATTTAAAAATCCATTTATGACTAAGGCATTAGATAGGATTAAGAATTTAGACATAGATATGATATGTACAGGGCATGGTCCGGTTATAGATTGTAGAATTGATGAAATCATAGAACTTTATAAGAAATGGTGTACTGTAGTTAATCCAAATCCAAGAAAAACAGTAATTATACCTTATGTGAGTGCTTATGGATATACTAAAGAACTAGCAGGTAAAATAACAGAAGGCATAAAAGCTAGCGGAGATATTGATGTAAGAGCTTATGATTTAGTTGAAGATGATAAGACAAAAGTTGTTGAAGAATTAGCATTTGCAGATGGAATTTTATTTGGTACACCTACAATTGTTGGGGAAGCGTTAGAACCAATTTGGGATTTGACCATAAAAATGTTTGCTAGAACTCATGGTGGAAAACTCGCCAGCGCTTTTGGAAGCTATGGCTGGAGTGGTGAGGGAGTTCCTCACATAATAGAAAGATTAAAACAACTTAACTTGAAGGTTGTTGATGATGGATTCCGAATTAAATTTAAGCCAAGCAATAGTGAACTAAGTGAGGCTTATGATTATGGATATAATTTTGGATGTATTTTGCAAAATAAAGAAAATCCAAAGAAGAAATCATCAAAGAGAACATTAGTTAAGTGTTTAGTATGCGGTGAAATATTTGATTCCAGTCTTGAAATATGTCCAGTTTGCGGTGTTGGAAAAGAAAACTTTATATCAGTTGAAGTAGAGGATTCTGATTATAAGAAAAATACAAATGAAATTTATTTAATTCTTGGAAATGGTGCAGCTGGTATAAGTGCCGCGACGGCTATAAGGGAAAGAAATGAGACATGCTCAATAGTTTTAGTTTCAAATGAGAATGTACTTGGATATAATCGTCCAATGTTAACAAAATCTATGATAGCTAAGTTTAACTCTAAACAAATTGCAGTGCATGACGAAGAGTGGTATAAGGAAAATAATATTACCAATGTGCTTGATAGAGAATTGATTGAAATTAATACAAAGGACAAAGAGGCACTTTTCAAAGATGGCATTAGATTGAAATATGATAAATGTATATATGCATTAGGTGCTGAATGTTTTGTTCCACCAATTCCGGGAAAAGATAAAAAAGAGGTTATAGCAATTCGTAGAATTTCTGATACAGACAAAATTATAGAATTGTTACCGAAAGTAAAGAATGTAGTTGTTATAGGTGGAGGAGTTCTAGGTCTTGAAGCTGCATGGGAATTAGCAAAAGCAAAATGTAATGTTACAGTATTAGAGCTTGCTGATACATTAATGGGGCGCCAATTAGATTATGAAGGTGGAAAATTCCTTGAAGAAATAATTAAAGGTAAAGGAATTTACGTAAAATTAGGCGTAAAAATTGATAAAATTGAGGGTGAAAGTTCAGTTACTGGAGTTAGAATTAATGGAGGAGAAGTTATTGCAGCGGATCTAGTTGTTATATCTTGCGGAATTACACCTAACTCTAAGATAGCTAAGGAAGCTGGAATTAATATTAATAGAGCAATAATAGTAAATGAAAAAATGGAAACAAATATTTCAGATGTTTATGCATGTGGAGATTGTGCAGAATATAATGGGATAAACTATGGAATATGGCCACAAGCTTTGGAAATGGGAAAAATAGCTGGTGCTAATGCAGCAGGTGATTCATTAGTCTATGAAACAGTAGATGCGGCATTAACATTTAATGGGGCAAATACTTCATTATATGCAATTGGGGATAATGGAAAGAATCCAGAAATCCAATATAAAACAGTAGAATTCAAAGATCCAGTCAAAAAGACATATACAAAATACTATTTTTCAAATAATCGTTTATGTGGAGCTATTTTAATTGGGGATACTAGCAATATTGCTAAAATAACACAAGATGTAAAAGAAAATAGATTATTTAAAGAAATGTTTTAATAAGTTAAATGTACAAAAAACATCTGTAATTACAAAATTTCAGGTGTTTTTATTTTACAGAAAAATTAATTGACAATCTATTGACTACATGGTCAAAAGGGAGCATAATAACAGTATATTGACCTGGTGGTCAAAAGTTGAATGGGGTGATTTTTATGAAGGAGCCTATTGTTGTAGTAAAAGATCTTACAAAAGAATATACCATGGGGGAGGTTACAGTAAAAGCTTCTGATAAGATGTCCTTTGAAATTTGCAGAGGTGAGTTTGTTGTAGTATTAGGGCCCAGTGGATCGGGAAAAAGTACTGTGTTGAATATGATTGGAGGAATGGACAAGCCTACATCTGGAGAAGTGATTGTGGACGGAAAGAATATAACTCAATATTCCGATAGCGAACTTACCATGTATAGACGAAAAAATATAGGGTTTGTATTTCAATTTTATAATCTAATGTCTAATCTTACAGCTCTTGAGAATGTAGAATTGGTAAGATCCTTAAGTGATAATCCCTTAAACGCTAAGGATATTATGGAGGATGTGGGACTCGGCGACAGGGCACTAAACTTTCCTGCGCAACTTTCAGGAGGCCAGCAGCAAAGAGTTGCAATCGCACGTGCATTGGTAAAGAATCCACTGCTGCTTTTGTGTGATGAACCTACTGGAGCGCTAGATTATGTTACGGGAAAATTAATTTTAAAGCTCCTTTATGATATTAATAAAAATTCCAATAAAACAATAATAGTTATTACTCATAATGCTGCTATAGCAGCAATGGCTCATAGGGTTATTAAGGTGAAAAGCGGTATGGTGGAATCCATAACCATTAATGAAAACCCAGAGTCACCTGAAAGGATTGAATGGTAATGAATATTTTATTTAGGAATTTACTTAGAGATATAAAAAAATCAAAAGGACAGTTTATTTCTATTTTAATAATTGTTATTTTAGGTGTTGCATTTTATACAGCATTAAATTCTGTATTCAGGAATCTATCTAATTCAAGTGAACAATATTATGAGGAATATAGGCTGGCAGATATTTGGGTAGATCTTTATAAGGCACCAGCAAGTGTAAAAGATAAGATTGAGAAGCTTCCATATGTAAAGATGACAAGTGAAAGAATTGTTAATGATGCAAGTATAAATATTTCAGAAGAAAATGCAACATTAAGATTTATAACTCTTCCTGATATAAAGAAAGATATAGTTAATGATATTGTAATAAAATCGGGCAGATATTTTTCAGAAGATGACAGCAATCAATGTCTTTTAGACGAAGATTTTTTTAAGGCTAATAATCTAAGTTTAGGAGACTATATTTATCCAGTTATAAACGGAAACAAAGTTAAACTTAAAGTTATTGGCTGTGTTAAAAGTCCAGAATTTGTATATACCTTAAAGGACTCCAGTGAAATAATGTCTGATAACAAAAAATTTGGAATAGTCTATATAAAACAGTCCTTTGGAGAAGCAATTTTTGATTATAAAGGGTTAGTAAATAACATTTCCATTAAACTTTCCAGCGGAAGCAACGTAGAGAATGCAAAAGATGATATCAAAAAAGTTTTAAGAAACTATGGCGTTAAAAGTGTTATTGATAGAGATGAACAAACAAGCAGTAAAATGATAAGTGAGAAAATAAAGCAATTGAAATCTATGGGGGGCAGTTTCCCGGTTATATTTTTTATGGTTGCCTCAATTATCATTTATATAATGATGGGTAGAATGGTAGAAAATCAAAGGGTGCAGATAGGAGTATTAAAGGCTTTGGGCTTTACCAATTTACAAGTGCTTACTTATTATATGAGCTACTCAGCTATCATTGCCGTAATCGGAAGCTTAATAGGTTCTATACTTGGAACTTACATGGGGCTCGGATTAACGAAACTTTATAATCAATATTTCAATTTGCCTTTAGGGGATGTAAAAATTTATGGAGAGTTTGTAATCCCTGCGTTTATATTAACACTGCTATTTTGTTTGTTTGCAGGATATAATTCTTGTAAAATTATTTTCAAAATTACGCCTAGTGAAGCTATGAGAGAAAAATCACCACAAGGTGGCAAGAAGACACTTATTGAAAAAATTGAATTCATATGGAGGAGTATTAGCTACTTAGGAAAAATTATCATAAGAAATTTATTTAGATATAAGAGAAGAGCTTTACTTACTTCACTAGGAATTATATTTTCCTCAGCCATACTCTTAGTTGCCTTAGGTATGAGTGATTCTATTAATTTTATGATGAAAGAACAATATGAAGGTATTCAAAATTATGATATTAAAGTTATATTTTCTAAACTGATTAGTGTTGAGGATTTAAATAATATAAAAAATATAGATCATGTAAAGCAACTGGAGCCTGTTCTAGAAACAGGTGTTGAAATATCAAATGGATGGAAAAGCAAAGATGTGGGATTTACTGCACTTGTAAAAGAACCTCAAATATATAGGGTTCAAGATAGCAATGGAAGTGCAATTAGCCTTCCAAGCAATGGAATACTTATATCTGAAAAACTTGCAGATATGTTAGGCGTAAAAGTAAATGATACAGTTAATATAAAATTTTTTTACCCAGGAAAAGAGAAGCAGGAAGCCATAGTCAAGGGAATTATAGTTCAATATCTTGGATTAAGTGTTTATACTTCTATGGATAATTGTAAAAGCATGCTTGGTGAAGGGATGATTGCAAGTTCCGCAGTGCTAAAATTGGACAGTAATAATTTTGAAAGTGAAGTAAAGAACGAACTCAAAGATATGCCAGGAGTGACATCAGTGGAATCAAAATCTGATTCTCTTAATGCTCTTTTAAAGAACATGGGAGCAACCCAATCATCTGTAGGAACAATGATTATGCTTGCAGCAATACTTCTTATAGCTGTTTTATACAATATTGCTACAATAAATATTTTTGAAAGACAAAGGGAATTAGCAACTTTAAAAGTATTAGGATTTACAAACAATGAAATCAAAAAACTGATTTTTCATGAAAATTATATTATCACTATTTTTGGAATGCTTGTTGGATTACCTTTTGGAAAGTGGCTTGGAAGTTATATGATGAAAATGAGCAGTACAGAATCCTATACTATTCCATATGTTGTAGAGCTAAGGAGCTATATTATAACAGTTATTCTTACTCTTGTTTTTACCTTTATTACGAATCTTATATTAATGAGAAAAATTAAATCTATTGACATGTTAGAAGTTTTAAAAAATAAAGAATAGAAAAGGTAATGTCTTTTAGAGGAGATGAATTATAAATGAAAAAAAAGAAATTATTTCTTGGAGTAACTATAGTACTAACCTGTATCGCAGGTGTATCAGTATATTTAATGATGCAACAAGGACAAACAGTTGAAACTTCAGTTGTAAAAAAAGGTGAAATAAATCAATTTATCGAGGATACAGCTGTAGTTCAAAGTAATGAAAAACAAACAGTGTACATTGAAGGATCAGGAAAAATAAATAGTATAAAATATGCTGTTGGAGATGCAGTAAAAAAGAATGATGTATTATTAACAATGGATAAAAAAGATTTAGAATTAAAGCTTCAAGATGCAGATTCAAAGATTGAAGCAGCAAAAGCGCAGCTTGCAGGTGCAGATATTTCTAATTATTTAAATAAGATTGAAATTGCTCAAGCAGATGTTGATAAGGCAAAAGCTGATTACGATTCAGCATCAAGGAATTTACAAAACTCAAAGACTCTTTATGAAGCTGGTGCTATAAGCAAGCAAGATCTTGATGCTGATAGTGATACTTTTAAAAGTGCCGAAGCAACATTAAAATCTTCAAACAGTCAATTAGAAGAAGCAAAAAGGGGGACACCTGATTATGTGAAAGCTGGATATGAAGCTGGACTTGAACAGGCTGTTATTCAAAAAGATACACTTATGAATGAGCTTGAAAAACAACAAGTATTATCACCAATTGATGGCATTGTTCTGGAAAAGCTTGTAGATGAAAATTCTATTGGTACACCTGGAACAGCAGCATTCTTAATAGGAAATGTTAGTAGTTTAGAATTGGAAGCAGATATATTGTCTGATGATATTTATAAAGTTAAAATAGGTAATGAAGTTGACATAAGTGGAAAGGCTATAGGGGACACAATTTTAAAAGGCAAAATTGTAAAAATAGCACCTGAAGCGAAAAACGTAACATCTTCATTGGGAGTTAATCAAAAAAGAGTGCCAGTTACTATTGAAATTAGTGATAATGTAGACTTATTAAAACCTGGTTATGATTTAGATGTTAAAATAATAACTGAAACTAAAAGTGATACTTTAATAGTACCTGATAGTGCTGTATTCGATTATCAAGGAAATTCTTGTGTATTTGTTGTGGATAGCGGGAAAGCTGTTATAAGACAAATCAAGAAGGGTATCGAAAGTGAAAAAGCAATAGAGGTAATAGATGGGCTTCATGAAGGAGAAAGAGTACTGCAAAAACCTGATAATAGTATAAAAGAAGGAATGAAGGTTAAATTTATTCAAAATTAAATAAGCTAAGATAGGAGATTGTAATTTTGATAGATAAATTTGAAAGTTTACCAGAGGAGAAAAAGAAAAGAATATTAGATGCGGCTATTGAAGAATTTGCAGCAAATGGATATGATAAAGCGTCTACAAACTCTATTGTAAAAAAAGCTGATATTTCCAAGGGAATATTATTTCATTACTTTGGAAGCAAGAAAAATCTGTTTTTATATATCTTTGATTACTGTATTAATAACTTGATCGAAAAATACTACAATCTTAAAGATATTGACCCAGAGGATATATTTGAAAGATTTATTAGGATGGGTATAAGAAAAATGAAGGTAATTCAAGAAGAGCCTCTAATGAATGAATTAGTATTTTCAGCAATATCTAATATGCCTGAATCATTAAAAGAAGAACTTACTGAAAGGTACAATAACTATATATCAAAGTATTTACCAGAAGCTTTTCAGAATATAGATACATCTAAATTTAGAAAAGAAATTGACCAGCAAAAAGCTATTGAGTTAATAATGATATGCATGGATGGACTTTCTAATAAGTATCTTCAGAAATATAAGAATGTCTCAATGGATGAGATTTTTAACAATTATGAGGAAATTACAGAAGATTTCTATAAGTATCTAGAAATTTTGAAATTTGGTATTTATAGAACTGAATAACCATAGAAAAATTCAGATGGGGCTTAATCCTTGTCTGAATTTTATTTTTAGTGTTGGATAAATGTAATTTAAAAGAGGCATAATAAGTGGAAATATTTCTAAATTAAATTAACTACTGGATGGTGAAGTGAAATGAAGATTGATACAAGGGAAATTGTTTTATTCGGCGCACTTGGAAGCTTTATTTCTGCTTCACAGCTCATATTAAGTTTTATACCTAATGTTGAGATTGTCAGTTTGCTCATAATATTATTCTCATTAATTTTTAGAAGAAAAGCGTTGTACATTGTTTATACTTTTGTTTTTATTATGGGGATAATTTATGGATTTGGAGTTTGGTGGTTTGGATATGTAATGCTATGGCCACTGCTATGTATTATAACATTTACTTTTAGTAAGTTTATTGAAGGAGAATATTTTAAATTGGCACTTTATTCTGGAATTTTTGGAGTATTATTTGGCTTTTTTTATGCCATTCCATATGCAGTTTTTGGAGGCTTGAATGCAGGTATAGCATATTGGATCTCTGGACTTCAATTTGATATTATACACGGAATAAGCAATTATCTTATTATGCAAACCTTTGGAGAAAGAATATTTAATTTAATTAATAAACTAAATAGAAATTATTTATATGCACAATAATTATAAATAAACCAGCAGTAGAATAAATTGGGACTTTTTAGAATGTAGATTGTGTTTAAAGTAACGAATAAGGTATACTACATAATATAAATCTTAAACTAAGGAAGATTAATTTTAGTTCCAGGTATATTTTGGCCTATAGCTATAAATGTAGGATTTAGAAACATAGAGATTGCAGTTATCATAATTTTACTTATTTCCCCAACAGCGACATCGTCATTTGTAATGGCTGAACAAATGGGAGGAGATGGTGAATTAGCAGATCAGCTTGTTATATTTACATCTGCATTTTCAATAATTACTATGTTTTTGAGGATATTTTTCATAAAACAATGTGTATATATTTAAGGGTTAATTAGGAGTGTTATATAATGAAAAAAGATTTAACTATTGTATTAGCGCCAGATTCTTTTAAGGAGAGTATGACGGCAAAAGAAGCTTGTGAAGCAATGGAGAGGGGAATAAAAAAAGCAAATAGTAATATTAGCTGCATACATGTACCTATGGCTGATGGAGGAGAAGGAACTATGCAGTCATTAGTAGATGCAACTAATGGAAAAATATATTCTTTAGAAGTAGTTGGACCACTTGGAAATAAAGTTGAAGCTGAATATGGAATCCTAGGAGATAGAAAAGTTGGAATATTAGAAATGGCTAGTGCTAGTGGAATACAATTAGTACATCCAGAAAAAAGAAATCCATTATTAACTACAACTTATGGTACTGGAGAGCTTATAAAGGCTTGTCTAGACCATGGAGTGAAAAAGCTATTAATAGGCATTGGTGGAAGTGCAACTAATGATGGTGGAGCTGGAGTTATTCAAGCACTTGGTGGAAAATTATTAGATAAACAGGGGAATGAATTAGGTTTCGGCGGTGGAGAGCTGGGAAAATTAAATACTATAGATTTAAGTAATTTTGACCCTAGATTAAAAGACATAATTGTAGAAGTAGCTTGTGATGTCAGCAATCCACTTTGTGGAGAAAAAGGGGCTTCAAATGTATATGGTCCACAAAAAGGAGCCACAAAAGAAATGGTATCAATATTAGATAATAATTTGAGACATTATGCAGATATAATTAAAAATCAACTTGGAAAAGATGTTCTAGATGTACCTGGAGCTGGAGCAGCAGGGGGATTAGGTGCTGGACTTATGACGTTCTTAAATGGTAATTTGAAAAAAGGTATTGAAATGGTGATAGAGTATGCATCACTAGAGGAAAAAGTAAAAGATGCCGATATGGTTTGGACTGGAGAAGGAAGTATAGATTTTCAAACTCAGTATGGTAAGACTCCTTTAGGTGTTGCAACAGTTGCTAAAAAATACAATAAACCAGTAGTAGCATTAGCAGGAAGAGTTGGGGAAGATATAGAGGTTCTATATGAAAAAGGAATAGATTCAATATTTGGTATTACTAAAGGGGCAACTTCTTTGGAAGAAGCTCTAGTTAAGGGACAAGAAAATGTTGAAAAGACTGCTGAAAATATAATAAGGTTAATGAACTTATTGTAAAAGTTCATTAGCCTTATTATGTTTGCTATTAATTATAGAACTTTTATTATAATTTTAGATAGTTCAGTTACTTCTATTGAGATTTATGTAAAATGTTGACTAATATTACAGTTTAATATATAATCTAAAAGTATGAAAAAACCAGATATAGTCATTTATAACAATTGAAAATAAGGGGGAAATAATAATGAAGAATAAAAAGTTTACTACACTATTGTTAGCTGCTATGCTAATATTAAGTTGTGTGGTTACAGGGTGCGGCAAAAGTATTACACCAAAGGAATGTGCTCAAGTATGGTGGGAGATGGCATATAATGACATTTCTAACGCGTCCAAATTAAATATAAAAGACGAAGAGGCAAAGGCTATTTTAGAAAAATCTACACAGCAAAATATAAGCAAACTTAAAACTGAATATGCTGCGCAGGGGTTAACTATTACAGATGACCAAGCTACTGAGATATACAATGCAGTGAATGATTTAGGAAAAAAAGCCAACGTTACTATAGAAGAAGTATCAAATGATGGTAAAACGGCTCAAGTTAAATATAAATCAAATTATGTTGATATGGTAGCCATTGGGAAAAAGGCTTCAAATGATGCTGCTGAATCTGTAAAAACGTTAGGTATAACTGATAAAAAAGAGCTTATGAATAAATACTCAGAAGTACTTTTGAAAAATTTGGTGAATGAATTGAAAAATGCAACTTTTAGTACAGATACTAAGGAGTTAACCTATACATTTACAAATCAAAATAAAGTTTGGGTACCAGAAAATCAAGAAGACCTTAGCACAAAATTAGGTATGTTGATTTCAGGACAAGTATAATAAATTCAGTATTTTTATAATTAAAATAAAAAATCTACCTGCTGCTAATTTCAACAGGTGAATTATAATTAGGCACAATCAAAAAAATAATAGACCAGTATGCTTATCTATTTTGCACCATACTGCGTCATCAAATTCTACTAATAGGCTTGCTATGAGCAGAATTTTATTCCTTGTCTGGCACAAAATATATATCGCATCTTTGGTCTATTATTTTATTTCATGTGCCTTAAGTGTTAGAATATTTGACTATATAAGGCATAATCAAAGAAATTGGAAATAAATTAGAACAGAAAAATAATAAGTATACCTATTTCAAATAAAAAATTTTTACTATTTGAAATAGGTATATTTTTGTGTTTAAGATTTTAAATTTGTGGTATATACTATTGATAAGGCACAATCAAAAAAATAACAAGTCCACTTGCCAGCCTATTTTCCATCATGCTGCGTCAGCAAATTGACCTAATAGGCCCGCTATGAGGGCAACTTGCTTCCTTGCCTGATGAAAAATATGCACACCTTAGAACAGAGCAGCTATGCTGCAACATCGGAACTTATATTGGCAACTTTGGACTTGTTATTTATTTTCATGTGCCTAAAAAGAAGTTTATAATGTGAAATTAGCATTAACATAAAAGAAAGGCACTTAGATATGGATAATAAGCAAAAGATTTTTTATGCATTAAAGAAATATTATGGTTTTGACTCACTAAGAAGGGGTCAATTTGAAATTATAAATAGCATTTTAAATGGCGTAGATACTTTTTGTCTTATGCCTACGGGTGCTGGAAAGTCTATTTGTTATCAGATACCAGCAATAATTATGCAAGGTATAACAATAGTAATATCACCATTGATTTCACTTATGAAAGACCAAGTGGACAATCTATCTGGAGTTGGAATTAAAGCTGCATATATTAATAGTACTCAGAGTATGGAAACTATAAAAAATATATTAATTGAAGCTTCTATGGGAGAATACAAAATAATTTATATTTCACCAGAAAGACTTGAATCTAAAATATTTAGAGATATGATTAAAGATCTTAATATATCCCAAATTGCTGTAGATGAAGCTCATTGTGTATCTCAATGGGGGCATGATTTTAGGCAAAGCTATCTAGAAATTTCAGGTTTCTGTAAGAGCCTTGCAAATAAACCAATAGTATCGGCATTTACTGCAACAGCAACTAATGAGGTTAGAGAAGATTCTATAAAACTTTTAGGACTATGTGACCCATATGTATATAAGGGAGATATTAATAGGGAAAATTTAAATATTAATATATTTAAAGAAGTAGATAAACTTGAGAACCTAAAAGATATTATAAGGGAGAATGAAGGTGTCTCAGGGATAGTTTATTGTGCATCAAGAAAAGAAGTAGACAATCTTTATTATTACTTAAAAGATTTAGGCTATAATGTGGGAAAATATCATGGTGGACTTAAGGATGAAGAAAAGGAAAAATTTCAAGAAGAATTTTTATATGAAAATTTAGATATAATTATTGCAACTAATGCATTTGGTATGGGAATTGATAAGTCTAATATAAGATTTATAGTGCACTTTACTCTTCCTCAAAACTTGGAATCTTACTATCAAGAGATAGGAAGAGGGGGAAGAGATGGAGAAACCTGTAACTGTTACTTATTTTATTCTCAGTCAGATTTAGGCAGGGTTGAATATATAATAAATAAAAGTTCTTCAATAAATAGAAGAGAAATTCAACTTAGAAAATTTCAACTTATGATTGATTATTGCAATTTAAAAGAATGCTATAGAAAATATATATTAAATTATTTTGGAAATGATCGTAAATTAAATTATTGCAATAATTGCAGTAACTGTTTAAACGATGAGGAATTAAAAGATTTTACAAGGGAAAGTCAAATGATATTATCCACAGTTTTCAGAACAAAGGAACAGTATGGAGTATCAGTACTTGTTGATATTTTAAAAGGATTTAAGGGACCTAAGATAGTACAGAATAAGTTAGATCAAATTACTACATACGGAATAATGAAAGAATATGGAAGTACTTTTATTAAAGACTTAATCAAGAGTTTATTAAACGAAGGATATGTTGATTTAAAGGAAGGAACATATTCAATGTTAAAACTTAATGCTAGATCAATGAGACTTTTAAAAAGCAAAGAAACAGTTGTATTTAAGATTCTAGATAGTAGAGAGTCAGTATTGAACAAAGAATTATTTGAAGTTTTAAAGGCATGGAGAAAAGAGAAGGCTTATAAAGAAAGAATAAAGCCATATATAATTTTTTCAGATACAAGTTTAATTGCTATATCTAATAGTATGCCTAAAAATATTGATGAACTACTAGAAATTCGAGGTGTTGGTACGAAAAAAATTGAAGCCTATGGAAAGGAATTGTTAGATCTAATACACAGATTTGGTGAAAAGGAAGTTAAAAACATGCTAAAATAGATACTTTTATACAAATAATAGTTTATAATAATATTTAAAATAGTAGGCAATAATTAAGATAACTTAATATTGGCTATATATTTTATGTTAAATATATAGATTATTTCTAGTTTACTGCCTAAAAGGTTACATTACAAAGGAGTTTAGTTGATGAGATATTTTAATGAAGATATACAGTCTGTTTTAGAAGACTTGAATGTTAATTTAGAAGAAGGTTTAAAGGACTTATCAGTAAGAGAGAGAACTGAAAGATATGGAAAAAATGAATTTACACGCAAAAAGGAAGAAAGTATATTTAAAGACATAAAAAATGCTTTACTTGAACCTATGATGCTTATTCTTTTAGTGGCAGCCTTTGTAAGTGCAATCATTAGGGAATACTATGATTCCATAGGTATTGTTTGCGCTGTGGCAATTGGAATTACTATTGGCATAATTACTGAAGGAAAGTCCAAAAAAGCAGCTGAATCTTTAGCTAAGATGACAGAAAATATTGTTGTAAAAGTACTTAGAAATGGTACTATAACACAAATTAATAAAAGTGATTTAGTTCCTGGTGATATCGTATATCTTGAAACAGGAGATATGATACCAGCTGACGGAAGGTTTGTTGAAACAACTGATTTAAAAGTTAGGGAAGATATGCTGACTGGGGAGTCGGATGATGTTAAAAAGGATGCTAAATTAATAGTTAATATGGAAGAGATACAAACAGGTGGGAATAAAAAAATTCAAGATCCAATTCCAGCAAAACAAATTAACATGGGATTTGGAGGAACATTAATTGCTTATGGAAAAGCAACAATGATTGTCACAAGTATTGGAGATAACACTGAAATGGGCAAGATAGCTCAAACCCTGCAGGCTGAGGAAGAAGAAACTCCACTTCAAAGAAAATTAGGTGATTTAGGTAAAACAATTACTAAGATATCTAGTGTTATAGCAGGTTTACTATTTATATTTATGGTAACTAAAATGGTTTTATCAGATAAGCTAAATGTAGATATTTCTGGGATAATTCCGTTTTTAAATTCAATAGATCCTGTAAAAACCGCCTTTATTGTTTGTATAGCATTAATAGTTGCAGCTGTTCCAGAAGGGTTACCAACAATGATTAATATGACCTTAGCAATTACAATGCAAAAAATGGCAAAGATCAATGCTCTAGTAACCAAAAAAGAGGCTTGTGAAACTATAGGTTCTGTAAGTGTAATTTGTTCAGATAAAACTGGAACATTAACTCAAAATAGAATGACTGTAGAAAATCTTTATTTAAACGGAAAGTTTTTTGATGATAAAAATGACATAGATGATTATTTTGTAAAAAACTGCTTAGTAAATTCAACAGCAGACATAAGTTTTGAAGAGGATAAGTTGAATTATCTTGGTAATTCTACTGAATGTGCATTACTTTCCTATTTAGAAGAATATGATTACAAGCAGGAGAGAAAAGAAAGTGAAGTGATTCACCAGATACCATTTAACTCAAAGAATAAATTTATGGCAACTATTATGAAGATTAAAGGGATGAATGTAGTCCTTGTAAAGGGAGCGCCTGAAATATTATTATCAAATTCCTCTAAGGAAGTTATAAATGATAAATTTATTGATTTGACAGAAGATAGAAAAAAACAAATCATGAAGGAAATACAAGATTTGCAAGCTAAATCTATGAGAATATTGGGCTTTGGATTTAGAATAATTGAAGATGTTGAAGCAGAAGCTGCAGTTACAAGTGATATAAGCATTTTAAAACCTGAGTCATCAAAGGCTGGAAGTGGTTTAGTCTTTAGTGGTTTTGTTGCTATAAGAGATCCATTAAGACCAGATGTGGCTGAAGCTATTGATAAGGCTAAAAAAGCAGGCATTGAAACTAAGATGTTAACTGGAGATAATATAAATACAGCAATTGCAATAGGTGATGAACTTGGAATGCTTAAAGATGGAAAAAAAGCAGTAGAAGCAACCTATATTGATACCTTAAGTAATGAAGAATTGAAAGAAGAAATTAAAAATATAGCAATTGTTGCTAGAAGTAAGCCAGAAACCAAAATGAGAATTGTTGAAGCACTTCAAGAAAACGGAGAAGTAGTAGGAGTAACAGGAGATGGAATTAATGATGCTCCTGCGTTAACAAAAGCTGATGTTGGAATAGCAATGGGAATTTCGGGATCAGAAGTTTCTAAAAATGCTGCAGACATAATTTTAACTGATGATAACTTTACTACGATTATTCAAGGAATAAAATGGGGAAGGGGAGTTTATGAAAATTTCCAAAGATTCATTCAGTTCCAAATTACAGTAAATATAATTGCGTTTTTAATTGCAATAATATCTCAAATTTTAAATTTTGAGATGCCATTTACTACAATTCAATTATTGTGGATAAATATAATAATGGATGGACCACCAGCGTTAGTTTTGGGATTAGAACCAATTAGAAATAATGTATTCAATAGAAAACCTGTAGATAGAAATTCAAGTATAATTACGAAAACAATGATTACATCAATAATTTTAAATGCCATTTATACCACCTTGATTTTGCTTTTGCAAATGAGATTTAATATTTTAGGTGCGTCAACAGAAAAAGTTGGATTTGCAAGTGAAATGGAAACTGTTTTATTTGGTTTATTTGCATTTAGTGCTTTATTTAATGCATTTAATTGTAGAGAATTTGGTACAAATAGCATAATACCTAATTTCTTCAAGAATACAATAGCAATTAAAGTAATTGCTATAACAGGATTAGCACAAATTATTTTTACACAAGTATTTACTACTTTCTTTAGTTCAGTCGCATTATCACCATTAATGTGGATCAAAGTATTAGTATTATCTTTTATGATAATAGTCATAAATGAAGCTGCAAAATTTATTTTAAGGTTAACTAAAAAACAATGATAATATTAAAAACAAAAAAATGTCGATATTAGAGATAAAAATGGAATTAAGGTCATTTATCTATTAAAATTGACAAAATATCTAAAATTACATATATTTTCTGAATAGTTGTTTATAGAATGTTAATAATATGATAATATATGAAATGAGAAGACTAAAATATATGATTGTGGTGGTGAAGAAATGATAGAAGAATTTAACGACGATACATATCATGAAATCATAAAGAGCATGGTTGCTACATTAGAAGCAAAAGATCTTTATACATATGGTCATTCAACAAGAGTGGCAGATATGGCATATAGTTTAGGAAAAGTTCTAGGAATGACAGAAAAAGAATTAAAATTGATACATATTGCAGGAGATTTGCATGATATAGGTAAAATCGGAGTACCCGATAGTGTTTTAAATAAACCAAGTAAATTAGAATTCGATGAATGGGAATTAATGAAAAAACATTCTGATATAGGATATAATATATTAAGCAAAGCAAATACATTCAAAAATGTTTCTAAAATAGTTTTATATCATCATGAAAGATGGGATGGAAAAGGATATCCAGAAGGTCTTAAAGAAGAACAGATACCACTTGCATCAAGAATTTTAGCAGTTTGTGATTCTATAGACGCAATGAAAAGTGATAGACCGTATAGAAAATCAATAAGCGATGAAATATGCAGAGAAGAAATAAGCAAAAATAAAGGAATAATGTATGATTCTCATATAGCAGAATGTATGCTTGATAATTGGGATAATATAGTAATGAAGTTGTATAACTAAAATTGGAACTATATATAGATTTATCTATAGTATAGTTCCATTTATATATAAAGTAAATTACCTCCAACTAAAAAGTTATATATTTCTTGTTCGCTAAGGTATACATCGCCTATCATTCCGTGAGTTCTATAAAGTTCCTTAGTACTATGAAAATCTGAGCCTGCAGTATAAAGTAGATTCCTATCTTTAGCCACATTTAAAAAGTATTCTGTATCCTCAGTATTATTGCTAAAGTATTTTGCTTCAAGTCCATCAAAATTCATTTTTATGATCTCATGAAAATCCTTTCTATTTAAAAGTACAGGATGTGCCAAAATGGTAGTAGCACCAAAGAACTTAAGAATTTCAATTCCAGTTTCCACGTGTAATCTATCTTTCTTATCATAAAAATCAATGAATTTTCCGAGTAGGTGTTTAATTGCTGATAACCTGTGACTTTTTATATTTTTTAATACTTCTATGAGGAGCTCATTTTTATAGCTATCATCTTTGAAATAACCTAAAACATGTACGCGGCAGTTATTATATCGTGTAGAAAGTTCAACTCCAGGAATTACTTTAACTCCAATCTCTTTTCCGGCAGCGATTGCTTCGTCAATACCACAAGTGTTATTGTGATCAGTTAAAGCAATAATATCTACATTTCGTCTTTTAGAAAGTAAAACTATTTCTTTAGGGGTACATCCTCCATCTGAAAAGGTGGAATGAACATGAAAATCGCCTTTCTTATACATTGCAGCTCCTCTTCAATTTTATCTACTTTTTAGTATATGAATTTTTATATTAATTGTTAAACATAGATTTTGATGAGATAAACTTATAATACTTATAGAAATAAAAAATAATAGTAAATATTATGATATGGGGGGAAGGAGAAGGGGACACAGGAAATATAAGAAATAGTATAAAATTTAGAGTAAAATATAGATAATTTAAACATCTACATATAAATGGCTTGTCAATAAGTTGTAATTTGTCGATTATGTGTTAAGATTAATGTAAGGACAACTTTTTGAAGAAAATTAAACGATTACAGTAGACTTACAAAAACTAATGAAGAGGGGAAAAACTAATGAAGAAAACTTTTTTTACGAAAACAACGAAGACAGTTGTAGCTGCAGCAATTATTGCGATGTTACCATTAGGAGTATCTGCAGAGTGGAAAGAAAATTCTGATATGACTTGGAGTTATCCAGAAGGAAGTACAATAATTAAAGGGTGGAAGAATATTTCAAATGTGTGGTATTACTTCAATTCAGATGGGAAAATGCAAGTAGGGTGGATTTGTGATAAAGGTAATTGGTACTATTTAAATCATTCAGGGGAAATGCTAGACGGTTGGGTAGACGTTAATGGATCTTGGTACTATTTTGATGGTTCAGGTGCAATGAAAACTGGTTGGTTAAAAGACAATAACAGTTGGTATTATCTTGATTATGAAGATGGAATGCAGACAGGCACTGTAAATCTAAATGGCATATCGTATCACTTTAATGAATCAGGAAGATTGCAAAATATTATTAATTCAAATCAAACAACCAATGAAAGTACATATAATAGTCAGAAAGTATCTGGACAAGTTACTAAAAACTATACTCAAAGAACTACGCAATCTAATAATTCTAATGGAACTAGCAGCAATACCTACATAAGTGGATTACCTCAATTACCAAATAATTATACTGTAAGTATTCAGGAATCAGCTGAAAATGAAATTCTTAAGTATATGAATGAAAAGAGAACCCAGGCTGGGTTACAGCCATTAGTTATAGATAATACATTACTTCAAGAGGCAAGATATAAAAGTAACCACATGATACAATATGATTATTTCGACCATACCACTCCTCAAGGCAATGATTGGACAAGCTGGTTAAAAATAATGGGCTACAAATATACTATAACAGGGGAAAATATAGCATATAATAATTATGATCCAGTTCAACTGTTTGATCAGTGGTGGAACTCACCAGGACATAGGGCAAATATGATGAATTCTTCTTATCATAGAGTTGGTATAGGAGTATTGTACGGCAATGATAAGTACATGGGCACACAAACTTTTTCAAATTAAAAAATATAGATATAACACGTGAATTCTACTTAAGCGCGTATCAACCGAAATTAGGTACATATGTGTACCATAGAACTATGAAAATCTCGCTGGAATGTTCTAAATAGGTGGTTGCACCTATTTCTACTTGCTCCAACTATTTATTGGACAAGTAAAAATGGAACAACCACCTATTAAGAACATTCAACAGCTTATTTTCAAATGTCTATTTTACACATATGTACCTAATTTCTCTGTTTGAATACACACTTAAGTCCAGTTAATGTTGTATATATTTTTAACTATAAACAAAGTCAAGAATTTGTTTGTCTAAAGACATCTTACCAAAATACAACTTATACATATGAATAATTATTGGTATTTATAGCTTTATAATAATGAATTTATTCTAGGAAACATTAGTATTATTCCTAAATATAAGTTTGGAATGTTATTCGAGTAATCATTTACAAAGTATGAATATAAGTATATAATAAATTCATACTAATGGATATATTGAGAATTGCAGGAGGGGATATGTTATGTTAGTGATTAGATTATTTTGTGCAGCAGGAATGTCAACAAGCCTTTTAGTAAGTAAGATGAAAGATGCAGCTAAGACTAAAGGTATCGAGGTAGATATTGAAGCTTTCCCAGAAAGTCAAATGGACAAACATTTAGATAATGTGGATGTAGCACTACTCGGACCACAAGTTGGATATACGATAGCAAAAGCTAGAAAGTTGTGCGAGCCTAAAGGAGTTCCAGTTGATATAATTCCAATGGTTGACTATGGAATGATGAATGGGCAAAAAGTACTGGATTTTGCAATTAAATTGGCTAATAAATAAATGCCTTATATATAAGAATGAGGATATATGCCATTGCCAGTGGGAATGGTATAATACTGTGTTTATATTTTAATAGAGAGACAAAGATAATTGTGAGAGTGAAATAGCCTCCACCTTAAAAAGGGTGGGGGCTATTTGTTGTGTAACAAAGTAAACCAATTGCTAAGCAAGTGGAAGAAAAGAGGCTTATGCCGTTGAAGAGAAAAAAACTCCTATGCTAAAATAAATGCAGGTCTAGCCAACCGCAAATAAAAAAGCATAGGAGGATGTCTAATGAAAGACACAAATGTTTTATCTCATACAACGTGGAATTGCAAGTATAACATTGTATTCGCACTTAAATATAGAAGACAAGTGGTCAGTGGTAATACTTCGAAGTAAAATAATAGTTAAAAAAATGATAACGAAAGTTTGAAGAAGCTTATATTTAGGGTATAATAAAAATAAATTAATGAAATAAAGAATACGTAAAATGGAGCTTCAAATATTAAATCAATAAAAAATAAATAAAGTCCAAAATGATGCAAATAAATAGAAGGAGTTTAATTAATGATTGAATTTGATAGAGATATTTATAAAAAGATTTCAGAATGGAAAAATGGATATAATAAAAATAAAGTTCTTTTTATAGAGGGTGCACGTCAAATAGGAAAGACACATGTAATAGATAATTTTGTAAAGAATAATTTTACAAAAATTATAAAAATAAATTTAATGACAGATGATAAAGATGTTTTAAAACTAATAGATGAACAAATTATTAATGAAAGATTAAGTGGAAAACTAAATAGAGACGAAGTGAATTTTAATCATGAACTGTTTAAAAGATTTAGTCCATCTTTTGAAGATTGTGATGATCTTGTAATTGTAATAGATGAAATACAGGAAGATCATAAGATGTTTAATAGAATAAGACAATTTGCAAGAGAATTTAAATCAAAATTTATAGTTACCGGAAGCTATTTGGGATTAACTATAATGAGAGAGGAATTTAAGCAGTCAGCGGGAGATACAGTTACCATTGAAATGACACCTATGACCTTTGAGGAATTTATAAAGGCTTGTGGCAAACATGAATTATATATGTCTTTAGATTTATATGGAAAATCTAATAAAGAAGATTATGAGGAAATTAATAAGTATTTTAATGATTATTTAAAGGTTGGAGGATATCCAGAATCAGTTGATCATTATTTACAAACGGGTAAAGTAGATGAAGCATATTATAAAGCATTATTAGAAACAATATTAACTGAATCGCAAAAGTATTTTAATTTAGACAGCATTCAAGGAACATTAGTTGATTATAATTCTTTAGAAAGCTGTATCTATGGAATAACAAGGCTTCTATTAAAAGAAAAGAAAGGTCTTGAAAAGGGTAATTATATAGCGGAACTTAAGAAGATTATGAAAGAAAATAATATAAAAATAACTGAAGGTAATTGGAATTTAGCAATGGCTTGGATAGACAGAGCAGGATTAATCAATGATTGTTGCAAAGTTGTTGATTTTAAATTTGATGAAAAAACGTTTAATCAAAGATTTTATTTTAATGATGTTGGAATATCAAACTATTTATTTGAATTTTATAATGAAAATAAAAATAATAGTTCAGAAATAAAAGGTTTAGTTAATGAAACTTTTATATTTAATGAATTAAGAAAAATAAGTAAACCTAACTTTGGAATATATAAAAAAGGTGAATTAGATTTTGTATATTTTGATAAGCAGACTTCATTATTATATGGTATTGAGGTAAAAGCTGGTAAGAACTCAGGTGCGACAATAACTGATGCACTACAAGATGGAAAGATTGATAGAGCACTTTATTGTAAGGGAAATACTTATGGTGAAGTTGATGGTAAAAAGATAACAATTCCGATTTACTTGTTTCCACGATTTAAATTTGAAGATAGTAAAGATATTTAGCAGCAGAATTCGAAGGATAAAGAAATTAAGATTAAAATTTGTTTCAATAAAACGTGATGCTTATAATAAATTATTAGAATGGAAAAATAATAATTAATACTAGAGTGGTAGCTATTAAAAAAATAGCTACCACTAAAATTTTAGGTTCAGACTTAGCCCCGATGGAGTTAGTAATCTTAAGATAATACATAATGTAAGTGATAATATCCTTGGAATTAGGGAGTATGCAGCTAAATCTAATTTTATTTTAAAAAATTTAAGAAATTTCATGTAATTTTATTAAGTAAACCATATAACTTAAATAGGTGGTATTAAAAAATAAAATTTTAAGGAGATTGATGAAGATGAGAGAAAGAAAATACATAAAATTAAGAGTTGATATGTTTGAGGATACAAAATTTAAGATAATAGATTTAAAGCCTGAAAGAGATCTTATTCATTATATTTGGATTAGACTTGTAGCATTAGCTGGGAAGGTTAATTTAGCAGGCGATTTATATATGTCAAAAACTATTCCATATACTATAGAAACTTTGGCAGTAGAGTTTAATAGAAGCATTGAACAAGTTAAATTAGCAATGGATGTGTTTAGGGAATTGGAAATGGTTGAGGTTGATAAAAGTAATGTTTATAGAGTGAAAAATTTTGCTAAACATCAGAACATTAAGGTTAAAGAAAATTCTAAATCTGGGGAAAAGGACTCTGATATTAAGAATGAAGAAGTTAATGCAGCAGCAGAAGTCAAAAATGAAATTGATATAGAGTCTAATGAGAAATGTGCAATTGAAACAGACAATGTTAAAAGTAATACTAGTGATAGTTTAGATATTCAGAATAAAGATGTTATTAAAATTGATAAAAGTATTAGTGACAATAAGCCAAACATTAATTTACGGGACAATGTTCCCGCACCTATACCTTTAGAAAAGAAGAAAAACAAAAAAGTAACCCCAAATAAGAAAAAAGGTGTTCACATAAAAGTAACTGATGAAGAGCCAGAAGATAATTCCCTTATACATTTTTATGATTCTGAAGAAGGAAAGCCATTGGAGGAAGGGGAAAGTGTGGTTTCAGAGTGGGCTTTTTAATATTTAAAATAGAATTATTCACTAGTATAATAAATAATTTATAAAAAGAGTTGACATATAAATAATAAAATGGTAAATTATAAAAAAATGTATAATACAATTAACTAAATCTTATGTGGAATTAAAATCATGTTTAAATAAATAAAAATTATATACTGGTAAATTGTTGAGAAGGAGATAAAACTATATGCGCGCTCACAGAGAGTCGACGGTGCTGAAAAGTCGATAGAAAGCGGTATAGTAAAAGTAGCCTTTGAGAGTGTGGGTGAAAGGAATTTTAAAAGTAACTTCATTGTGTAATGATTTGGAAACACATAATGAAGAGATATAAATTTCTGAGTAATTTGCAACGTTAGGATTACGTTACAAATCCGGAATGTGTTTGCATTCTTAAAAGAGTTGGATGTATTTTTCATCAATTAAGGCACATGAAAAAAATAACAAGTCCAAAATGCCATGATTATTTTTCATCAGGCAAGGAAGTAGATTGCTCTCATAGCGAGCCTATTAGGGCAATCTGCTGAAGAAGCATGATGGAAAATGGGCTTGGCAGATGCATTTGTTATTTTTTGATTGTGCCTAAGGTGGTACCGCAGGAATATAGAATCCTGTCCTTTGCAATTAATCAAAGGATGGGATTTTTTTATTTCTAAATTTATTATATATAAAGATTAGAAAAAGGAGAGAAAAATTATGAAGTTTAATTATGCAGAAAGAATGTCTAACTTAAAGGCATCAGAAATCAGAGAAATATTAAAGGTTACACAAAGACCAGAAATAATATCCTTTGCAGGGGGACTTCCAGCACCAGAGTTATTTCCAGTTGAAGCGATAAAGGAGATTAATAGAATTGTTCTTGAAGAAGATGGGCAAAATGTACTGCAATATACAACAACAGAAGGATACAATCCCTTAAGAGAATGGTGTGCTGATAGAATGAATAAAAGACTTGGCACAAATTTTCAATATGAAAATATATTGATTACCCATGGGTCCCAACAAGCGTTAGATCTTTCAGGAAAAGTATTTTTAGATAAAGGGGATGTTGTTTTATGTGAAAGCCCCACATATCTTGCAGCAATCAGCGCATTTAAAGCATATGAATGTGAATTCATAGAAGTTCCCACAGATGATAATGGTATGATTTCAAGTGAATTAGAAAATATATTAAGGACAGTAAGAAATATAAAATTGATTTATGCTATTCCAGAATTCCAGAATCCAACAGGAAGAACATGGAGCATAGATAGAAGAAAAGCCCTTGCGGAACTTGCAGCAAAATACAATGTAATAGTTATTGAAGATAATCCTTATGGGGAATTAAGATTTGAGGGAGAAACCTTACCATCAATAAAATCTTTTGATAAGAGCGGGCATGTATTGTGTTTAGGGACTTTTTCTAAAATATTTTGCCCAGGTTATAGAATTGGATGGATTGCAGGTGAAAAAGAGTTAATACAAAAATATGTACTAGTAAAGCAATGCACTGATCTTCAATGTAATACAATTGCTCAAAGAGACATAGCAAAATATCTTGAACTTTATGATATTGATAAGCATATAGAGAAAATCCGTGAAGTTTATAGAGAAAGACGAAACTTAGCAATAGAGACTATGGAAAAGGAATTTCCAAAGGGAGTAAGTTTTACTAGGCCACATGGAGGATTATTTATGTGGGTTGAACTTCCGAAAGAAATGAATGCGAGAGATTTACTTGAAAAATGTCTTGAAAGAAATGTTGCTTTTGTTCCAGGTGGATCATTCTTTCCAAATGGAGGACATGAAAACACTTTTAGAATTAATTTTTCAAATATGCCTAATAATAGGATAGTTGAAGGAATAAAATGTATTGCGGAAGTTTTAAAGGAGTACTTTTAATGAATAAGCTTTTTAGCAATATTATATAACTTTTGTTATAATGGATAATATGGAAAGTTAATTTAAAAAGCAGGGAGATGATTCCAAATGATAAAACTTATTGCATCCGATATGGATGGGACATTGCTAAACGACAAACATAAAATTGATAAAGAAACTGTAGTTGCTATAAGAAAAGCTGAAGAAGCTGGAATTGTTTTTGCAATTTCAACTGGAAGAGAATATGATACAGTTAAACCTCTATTAGAGGAAAACAGCATAAGGTGTCAATGTGTACTTATGAATGGTGCAGAATATAGAGATGAAGATGGGAATATATTAGAAGAAATAAATATAGAATTAAAAACTGCAACTAAAATTATAGATATACTTCATAAAGAAAAAGTATCTGCAAGAATATTCACTAATAAAGGTATATATACAACTGATACAAAGGAAGAAGCCTTAAAAGAAATGATATTTAGAACCCTATCTTTTAATCCTGAGTTGACTCACGAAGAGGCTACTGAAATTGCTAAGAAACAGCCATATTTTACTCAGCTTAATTATATATCAAATTTAGATGAATTTTTAAGTAGTGGTATAGAAATTAGAAAATTTGTAGCCTTCCATAGCGACATTGATTTAATAAGTAAAATGAAAAAGATTGTAGGTGAATTAAGTGGAATTGCTGTTTCATCTTCATTTAGAGATAACATTGAAGTTACTCATATAACTGCACAAAAGGGTATTATACTTGCGAAGGTAGCAGAAAAAATGGGATTTAAAAGAGAGGAAGTTCTAGTGTTAGGAGATAGCTTTAATGATTATTCTATGTTCACAGAATTTTCAGAAACAGTAGCTATGGGAAATGCAATTCCAGAAATAAAGGAAATAGCAAAGTATATAACTGATACTAATGATAATTTAGGAGTAGCAAAAGCCATTTACAAAGTTCTAGAAGAGTAGAAATAATAATTCAGACTGCAGTTAAAAGTGCCTTCTAGATTTAAGAAAATGCTTTTAACTACAGTTTAAGATAAGATTTTAGGATTAAACTTTTTTAAATTTATATTTAGACATTTCGCTTTCAACAAGTTGGGTTTGAGACACCAATTCTTCAGTAGATGCTGCTAATTCCTCCGCTGTTGCTGAATTTGTTTGGACAACTTGGGATATTTGATCAACTCCAGCAGTCATTTCAGTTATTGCTTCAGTTTGATTTTCAGAAGCTATAGTTATCTGCCTCACCAATTCAGCTGTATCATCTACATTTTTAACTATTGTGTCTAAAGATGCAGAAGTTTCTTCAGCTAGTTTTTCACCACAAGCTATTAATGATAAGGAACTTTCGATTATTTTAGTTGTATTATTTACCGCCTTAGAAGATTGTTCGGCAAGCTGCCTTACTTCCTCTGCGACAACTGCAAAACCTTTTCCAGCTTCGCCAGCTCTAGCAGCTTCTATAGCAGCATTTAAGGCCAATAAATTTGTTTGTTCAGCAATTTCCTCTATTGTACTGATAATTTCTGAAATTTGTTTTGAAGATACGCTTATTTGTTTCATAGACTTCATTAGTTCTTGCATTTTATTATTTCCATTTTCAACAATCAATTTAGTATTCTTTGAAAAATCATTAGCTTTTTCAGCGTTTACTGTATTTCTCTTTACTTGGTCAAGTATTTCAGTAAAATTACCGAAAAGTTCTTCGACTGCTTCAGCTTGGTCAGCGGAACCTTCCGAAAGTACTTGTGTAGTTAAAGATATTTGTTCTGAGCCGTTAGAAATTGAGGAAATTGATTCGTTCATATTATAAAATATAGAGTTTAATGAATATATTATATTTTTTATTGATTTCTCAATGGGAGCAAAATCTCCAATATATTCAATGGATGTATCAAAGTTTACATCAAGAATACCGCTTGACAATTTTTCTAAGGTATTTGTTATGTCAGATATATAAGAAACCAACATTTCTATAGAGTTAGTCAAATCGTTAGACATCTCTCCCATTTCATCATCTGAATTGTATGAAGTATCTATCTTGAGATTTCCTGAAGCTATATTCTTAGCTATATCTTTAACATGATTAATACCTTCAAGTAATACATCACTTAATGCTCTAATTAAGAAAAGTGATATACCAGTTAAAATAATAATAATAGTAATAATAAATATTAATGATATATTTTTATAGGTATTTGAACTAATAACAAAAGATTTAGCATTTTCTTGAGATGCTTTAAAAAGCTTAAGTATAAAATCTTCAGATTCTTTAATTTGTGAAGAATAAGTGTCTTGACTTACTTTCATTACAGATTGATTAGTTTTTGACTTTAATAACTCGCTTAATTTGGCCCTTTTATCCTCTGAGTTCTTTACGCTTGATAAAAATTCATTTAATAATGCAGGATCACCTTTATAAATTTCTTTTAAGATTTCTATATTTTTAGTAAGATTTGCAGATTCTGTATCAGCTTGTTCTAGATAAAAATTTTTTAATTCCAAGTCGGTTTCAGATATTGACTTAAACATGTCCAATTTCATTATCTGAAAATTCATTCTAATATTAGAAATCGTTTCGGAAACTTGATATGGTCCATCATATAACGAATTTGTTCGTGATGAAATGAAGAATATAATGCAAATTGTAATTGCCATAAGGAAAAAAGTAAGCCCTAAAATTGAAGCGAATGTTATCTTCAATTTTGTACGAATGGAATAGTTTCTAATAACTTTTGTTATTTTATTATACATATAGTTTTCTCCTTTAATAAAAATACTACTAATCGATAAGGTTGTTAAGTCATATATAGTATTAAACGTTTTCTTGACTTGAGTTATTATAGTGATTTCAAAATATGTATAAATTAACAATTAATGCTTTTTATTAGATACCAAATTTACTTTAAAAAATGCTCTAAAGTAAATTTGGTGTTTATTTTTGCTTGCTAATCACAATATTTAGTACATTAAAGTTATGATTTTCTTTTAATTGTCTAAGTGTTATAAAATAGAAAATTTGTAGATTGTTTTGTGTTTATATTCTTCACCTGCTCTAAGTATTGGTGATTCAAATTTATCACAGTTTATAGAATTTGGGAAATATTGAGTTTCAAGGCAGAAACCATTTCTAATATTATAAGTAGCACAGTCTTTACCAGCATCTGATCCATCAAGAAAGTTTCCACTATAAAATTGTATACCAGGAGTAGTTGTATATACATCCATTACTATGCCTGAATTTTCATCTACTGCTTGGGCAGCTTTTATTTCAAGTGAACCATTAGCATTTAATACCCAGTTATGATCGTATCCTTTTCCAAAGGTAATTTGCTCATAATCACTCTCTATATTTTTACCAATTGGAGTTAATGTTTTAAAGTCCATAGGTGTACCAGATACTTCTTTTATTTCTCCTGTTGGAATAGAGTATTGATCGTTTACTGTAAATTTATCTGCATTTATCATTAATTTTTGATTAAGAACGTCTCCTGAAGAATGTCCAGAAAGATTAAAGTAAGCATGGTTTGTAAGATTTACAACTGTATCTTTATCAGAAGTTGCACTATAATTTATTTCAATTGCATTATCTTCAGTGAGAACATATGTAACCTTAACATTGAGATTACCTGGATATCCTTCTTCACCATCTTTACTATAATAAGAAAGCATTAATTCATTTGCGGAATTATCAGATATTTCTGATTCCCATACTACTTTATCAAAACCTTTTATTCCACCATGAAGGTGATTTTCACCATCGTTTTGAGCTAAAGTGTACTCTTGCCCATTAAGAGTGAATTTTCCATATTGTATTCTGTTTCCAAAGCGGCCTATTAGCGCTCCGAAGAATTTATTACCGTTTAAATAACCTTCTAAATTATCATATCCGAGCATTACATCGATTAATTTACCATCTTTACTTGGAATTAATGATGAAACGATTATTCCTCCATAATTAGTTATATCAACGGTCATTCCATTCTCATTTTTTAAAGTATAAATATAAACTTCTTTGCCGTCAGACATTGTTCCAAAAAGCCTTTTTTCTATTGCCATGCCATGCACCTCCAAATTTAATTAAACAATCATCGTTATTTAGTATACATTTACATAGAGTTAATATTATTTCCATGTATGCACAAGTATATTATAATACAATAAGGTTGTACATACAATTATTTTAGAAAATAATTCCGAAATATATTGAAATAATATAAATATGTAACTAATATAGTATTATTAGTAAGATAGCAAATTAATGCAGGAAGCAATATCAATGGGTGATAAGAAATAAGCAAAGTGGAGGGTTTTATGTGGAAGTTAGTTATTGCTGATGATGAACCTAAAATTAGAAGAGGAATATTAAGTATTTTAGATTGGGAACAATTAAATATTGATGTAATAGGGGAGGCTGAAGATGGAGAGATTGCATTAGAAATAATACAGAATAATAAGCCTGATATTATTTTACTAGATATAAATATGCCATTTTTGAATGGGCTAAATCTTTTGCAAAAGTTAAAGGATATTAATAGTAAGAGCATTGTAATAATAATAAGTGGCTATGATGATTTTTCCTATGCTCAGAAAGCATTGCAATTTAATGTCTTTGATTATATTTTAAAGCCGGTAAACAAAAAAGATTTGGAAGAAATAATATTGAAAGCAATTAATAAACTTAATGAAATAGAAAAAGAAAACAATTACTTGGAATGGGTAAAAGAACAACTATCGGAAAATAAAGATATGCTTCAAAAGACATTTTTTAGTGAATGGTTTAATAATAAATTAACAGATGAACAAGTTTTAAAAGAAATAAAATTTTTCAATATTGAATTTGGGAATAATGTAGGTATTATAGTTGTAAAAATTGTCAAGAAACTAAACATTGAAATTATTGAAAAGAAATGGAGTACAGAATTGTTAGAATTTGCAATAGCGAATCTACTTAAAGATAGATTTAAGGACCTAGAACCAAAATTCATTTTTAATGATGATAGGACAAATGTCATAATGGTATGCAGAATAAATGATATGTCTGAATGGATTACCGCAAGTAATCGTATAGAAGCAGAAATATCTAAGTATTTGAAGTGCAATGTAATAATTGAACAAGCTAGTGTCTGTAATGGAGTATTAAGAATAAAAAATGAGTATGCAAAAATAATCAATAGATTAAATGAAAAGAAGAAATACAATTCAATGGTACTATCAACGATTAAATATATAGAAGATAATTATTACTCAAATGATTTAAATATAAATTATATATCAGAAATACTAGAAATTACTTCCTCATACTTGAGCAAAATATTAAAAAAAGAAACAGGCTTATCTTTTATTGATTATTTAACTAATACAAGGATTAAAAAAGCAATGTATATTATGGAAGATCCAACAATTAAGATTTATGATGTTGCTGAATTAGTTGGATATAGTAATCAACATTATTTTTGTAGAGCTTTTAAAAAAGTGGTTGGTGTGTCACCAACAGATTATAAGAGGAGAAAATAAAATGAAAAATAAAAAAAGATTTTATTATTTATCTACAATTATAATTTTTATAGTAATATCAGTAATTTATTTGATTTATTCATATAAGTCAAGCTCTGAAAAAAAAGATGTATTTATAATTGGAATGTCTCAAGCTAATTTGCATGAACCTTGGAGAATATCCATGAATAAAGAAATTCAGGAAGAAGCTAAGAAGCATAGTAATATAAAAATAATATTTAAAGATGCAGGTGGAGATATAGAAAAGCAGAAAAAGGATATAGAGGATTTAATTAATTTTGGTGCGGATTTACTGATTGTATCTATCAATGATTCAAAAGAATTAACGGAAACAGTGCGAAAGGTGTATAAATCTATTCCGGTTATAATGTTAGATAGAGCAGTTGATGGATACGATTACACCTTATATATAGGTGCTGATGCAAAATCTATTGGAATTCAAGCGGGAGAATTAGTAGGAGAATTGTCTAATAATGATAAAGTTAATGTTATTGAAGTTCAAGGAATAATGGACTCAAGTACAGATAAGGAAATAACTAGTGGGTTTAAGGAGGCAATTAGTAAATATAAAAATATTTCAATAGATAGAACTATTGTAGGTGATTGGAAAGAAAATGAAGCTCAAGATAAACTGGAGGAAATATTAAAGGATGATAAAAGTGTAAATATAATTTTTGCTCATAGTGATTTTATGGCACTTGGAGCATATTACGCGACTGTAAACACTAATTCAAAGGGTATAAAAATAATTGGAGTAGATGCACTTGAAGGGCCTCAAGGTGGTATAGAATTAGTTAAGAACGGTATATTGCAAGGAACATTTACATGTAAGACAGGAGGAAAAGAAGCTGTAGAATATGCCTTAAAAATATTAAATAAAGATGATGATATTCCTAAAAAAATATTATTAGAGTGCAATAGAATTGTTAAAGATACTTTGATTAACTAAATTATAAAACTATTAGAATTCGTAAAAGTATACAAAAGTGCTGATTAATGCAAATACATTTTATATTTCTAAATATATAATTAATTCATGAAAACGAAATCAAAAAATAGGGGGAATAAAATTATGAAGCTAAAAAAGATGATTGCATTAATGGCAAGTACAGTTTTATGTATTGGCATGCTTGCAGGATGTGGAGGTTCAGGATCAGGAAGTGGTGATACGTCACAAACCTCTGCTGCAAAGTCAGGTAAAAAAGTAATTGGATTTGCACAAGTTGGTGCAGAAAGTGGATGGAGAACAGCAGAAACAGATTCAATCAAATCAATTCCAAGTTTAGATTCTAACTTTGATTTAAAATTTTCAGATGGTCAACAAAAACAAGAGAATCAAATAAAAGCAATAAGATCATTCATTGCACAAAAAGTAGATTTAATTGCCTTAGATCCAGTAGTTGAAACAGGATGGGATACGGTTCTTAAAGAAGCTAAGGATGCTAAGATTCCAGTAGTAATAGTTGATAGAAAAGTAACAGTTTCAGATGATTCACTTTATAAGGCATTCCTAGGATCAGATATGGTTGCTGAAGGTAAGAAGGCGGCTCAAATTTTAATAGACCAATTTGGTAAAGATGCACAGCTTAATATTGCAGAATTACAAGGGACAGTTGGATCAACCGCAATGGTTGGAAGACAACAAGGATTCAATGAAGCAATAAAAGATTGTCCTAATTATAAAATAATAAAATCACAAACTGGTGACTTTACTCGTGCAAAAGGTAAGGAAGTTATGGAAGCTTTCTTAAAATCAGATGGGGATAAGATAAATGTATTATGGTCTCATAATGATGATATGGCAATGGGAGCTATTCAAGCTATAGAAGAATATGGTAAGAAGCCAGGAAAAGATATATTTATAGTATCAGTTGATGGTATTAAAGATTACTTTCAAGCAATGGCTGATGGTAAGGCTAATGCAACAGTTGAATGTAATCCGTTACTTGGACCACAATTATTAGAAGTTGCTAAAAACGTATTAGATGGAAAACAAGTTGAAAGAGTTATAAATTCAAAAGAAAGCCAATTCTTACAAAAGGATGCAGCAGCAGAATTACCAAATAGAAAGTACTAGGATTAATATACATAAGAGCTGGATTTTGGTCCATGCTCTTATGTTAAAAAGGTGGTAGTACGTACATGTTTGAATTCGTGTAAAAACAAAAGGAGTGATGAAAATGGGTGATTCTAATATAGTATTAGAAATGAAAAATATAACTAAAGTTTTTCCAGGTGTTAGAGCACTTTCAAATGTTGATTTTACCCTTAGAAAGGGTGAGATTCATACACTGATGGGAGAAAATGGAGCGGGTAAATCGACATTAATTAAGGTACTTACAGGTGTTTATGAAATAGATGAAGGTAAAATAATATTAAAAGGGAAAGAAATTAAAATTTCATCTACACTAGAAGCTCAAAATCATGGTATCAGTACAGTATACCAAGAAGTAAATTTATGTCCAAACTTAACTGTTGCAGAAAATATATATATTGGACGAGAACCTAAAAAAAATGGCAGCATTGACTGGAAAAAGATGAATGCTGATGCAGAAAAGTTATTAGAAGAAAGATTAAATTTAAAAGTGAATGTAAAAAAATTACTAAACAACTACTCGGTTGCAGTACAGCAAATGGTAGCAATTGCACGTGCTGTAGATATTTCGAAAGGGATATTAATTCTTGATGAACCAACATCAAGTCTAGACGATAGTGAAGTAAAGCAATTATTTAAAATTATGAAAAAGTTTAGAGAAGAAGGAATGTCTATAATATTCGTTACCCATTTCTTGGACCAAGTATATGAAGTTTCAGATAAACTTACAGTACTTAGAAATGGTGAATTAGTAGGAACGTATGATGCAGATAAATTACCTAGAATTGATTTAGTTTCTAAGATGATAGGAAAAGATTACGGAGAAATACAAAGAAGTACAAGGATTAAAAAAGATATTTCAGCTATAAAGAGAGAAAACTTAATTAAGACAACTGATTTTGGCAGAGCTGGAACAATTAATCCATTTAATATAGAAATTAAAAAAGGAGAAGTTCTTGGTCTTGCTGGATTACTTGGGTCTGGTAGAAGTGAATGTGCAAGAGCTATATTTGGAATTGATAAAGCGACCAATGGAAATATAAATATAAATGGAAAAACATACTCATATATTTATCCTCAAAAAGCAATTGAAGAAGGGTTTGGATTCTGCCCTGAAGATAGGAAAGTTGAAGGAATAGTCGGGGATTTAACAATAAGGGAGAACATAGTATTGGCTTTACAAGCAAATAAAGGGATATTTAAATATATACCAATGAAAAAACAACAAGAGATTTCACAAAAATATATAAACTTATTAAAAATAAAAACACCAAGCATGGAGCAAAAAATTAGTAATTTAAGTGGAGGAAATCAGCAAAAAGTAATACTCGCAAGGTGGCTTGCAACAGAACCTCAATTGTTAATTCTAGATGAACCAACAAGGGGAATCGATATTGGAGCAAAAGGTGAAATAACAGAGTTGATTTTAGAATTAGCTAAGCAGGGAATGACTATATTATTTATTTCATCTGAACTTCCAGAAGTAGTTAAGTGTTGCGATAGGGTAATAGTACTTAGGGATAGAAATATTATTGGAGAGTTAGCAGGAGATGAGATAGAGGAATCTAATATTATGAAGACTATAGCGGGAGGTGCTAGATAATATGGGACATAAGAATGCAATAAATATTTTTCAGAAGATTTATAGCGCAAAAATATTTTGGCCATTGACTAGTTTAATAATATTGCTTTTATTCAATTTTATAATGACACCAGGTTTCCTTAGTATAAGTATGAAAGATGGACATTTATTTGGTAATACAATCGATATTTTAAATCGTGCGGCACCGTTAATCCTCATTTCCTTAGGTATGACAATCGTAATAGCCACTCAAGGTATTGATATTTCAGTAGGATCTATAATCGCTATAAGTGCAGCTCTTTCAGCAACTGTTATAGTTGATGGAGGATCTGTTCCATCAGCTATAGCAGTAGGGATAATTAGTGGATTGTTATGCGGAATATGGAACGGTTTCTTAGTTTCATATATAGGTGTACAACCAATGGTTGGAACATTAATTCTTTATATAGTTGGTAGAGGAATTGCACAGCTTATAACAGGAGGGCAAATATTAACTTTTACTAATAAAGATTTCATTTTTATAGGAACTGGCTATATATTCCTCCCAGTAGCTATATATATTGCACTTATAATGGCACTTATTATGTATTTGTTAATTAGAAGAACTGCATTTGGATTATTTATTGAATCAATTGGTGTTAATAATAATTCTAGTAGATTTGCAGGAATCCAATCGAAGAAAGTTGTATTTTCACTTTATGTTATATGCGGAGTACTTGCAGGAATAGCAGGAATAATTTTATGTTCAAATATTAAAAGTGCTGATGCTAATAATGTGGGTCTATGGTTGGAACTTGATGCAATACTCGCAACTGTTATTGGAGGAACTTCAATGTCTGGCGGTAGATTTTATCTTTCAGGAACTGTTGTGGGTGCATTATTTATACAAACATTAACAACAACAATTTATAGTTTAGGTGTTCCCCCTGAAATTATATTAGTAGTAAAAGCTATAGTTGTTATAGTTGTATGTATAATTCAATCTCCTGAACTTGGAAAAATGATTAAGATTAAGAAAACAACAAAGGTTGAGGTGAAGGAAAAAGAGGTGGTTAGAGCATGAATAAATCAATAGGAAAAAAGAACTTACTTAAAATTAATAAAGATTATATTGCAATTTATGCTACAATCGCATTATTTATTGGACTATTTCTAATCGGTTCAATTCTATATAGAGGTTTTCTATCAGGGCAAGTGTTTACTAACTTATTTATTGATAATGCTTATTTAATAGTTATAGCAATTGGCGAAGCGGTAACAATATTAACAGGTGGAATAGATTTGTCAGTGGGATCTATGATAGCTTTTGTAAGTATGATTGCTGCAAGTTTATTGCAAAAAGGAGTAAATCCGTATTTAGTAATCTTGATAGTACTTATAGTAGGAATTATTTTTGGAACAGTACAAGGATTTTTAATTCAAAAGTTTAAGTTACATCCATGGATAGTAACTCTTGCAGGAATGTTCTTTGCAAGAGGTGCAAGTTATATTATAAGTATAGATACAATCATAATTGATAATCCAGTCTTTTGTGGCATTTCATCATATAGAATAGGAATATTGCCAGGAGCATTTATATCGATTAATGTAGTTGTTAGTTTATTAGTTGTAGCTGGAGCGTTTTATATGCTGAAGTTCACAAAGTTTGGAAGAACAGTATATGCAATAGGTGGGAATGAAAATTCTGCTAAGTTAATGGGATTACCTGTAGAAAGAACAAAAATACTTGTATACACATTTTCAGGATTTTGTTCATCTTTAGGTGGATTATTATTTACAATATACACACTTTCAGGATATGGGCTTCATTGTAATGGAACTGAAATGGATGCCATAGCAGCCTGTGTAATCGGTGGTATATTATTAACTGGTGGGTATGGAAATATCATAGGACCCTTATTTGGTGTACTTACAACAGGTATTATTCAAAGCCTTATAATGTTTGATGGAACATTAAACTCTTGGTGGACCAAAATAGCTGTTGGTATGTTGTTATTTTTGTTTATTGTACTTCAAAGGATTATTGTTATTAGAGATGAAAAGCGCAAAAATACCTATGCTTAGATAAAAGTTATATGAATAGTATATCCTCCGCATATCAATTAAGTAGATATTTATACTTTTAAGCTAATGTCTTACAAGAAAATAAAAGAATTTTTACACTTTTTCTTTTATTTATCATTTTGGAGTTAATATAGTTATGAACATTTGCATCAGTATTTTAAAAATAAAGAGCAAATGTTCATTTCTTTTTTAATATCTAGGAAAGTATAAAAATTTTCGATTTTGAAAGTCAGTAATATCAATGGATAAGAAAAATTCAGATTGTAAAAATTTCATCAAAATACGAGTATATCCATGTAGATATGTGTTGTAAAAAAGTATATATGTAAGCGTGCATCCATATATGTATCATAAAAAAATCCCTATGGAATGTATTAAATAAATGTTGTTAGTGATTATAAATACAAAAATGTGGCAAGTATTAGAAGGAAATACAAAATATGAAATTACAGAAGTGCAAAAATACAAAATATAATTTCAAAATAAAGCTATTAAAAACTACTAGAAGTTATTGGAAGTTATAAATTGTAAATTAATAATGTAAATACAAAATAGAGGTGTTCCTTTTGATACAAGAAGATATTAAATTAAAAAAATTAAAAACACATGTAAACTATATTTTAAGAAAAGA
>JAJXWH010000006.1 GCA_021781745.1 Bacillota bacterium
TACATTCTGTAGGTTTGTTTGCTGTGCGTATTTTTATATAAAAATAGACACTACTGATAATATTTATAGATCTTCAACGGATTGCATAAAAATTTTATTTTATACATTAGTTTCCGTGACTACTCATCAAAAATAATTGATTATCTAGTATATCTATAAAATCACAATTATCATCTGCACTAACTTGAAATATTGTAACTTTAGGAATTTTATGAGCCTTTAATAGATTAATGTTTCTTACATCAATTTTTTCAAAGATATTTTTAAGTCTTGGAGTATTTGTATATCTTTCATCTTGCTTTAATAAAAAATAATCCATACTTTCTTCTTTCCTTCCGTTCTCTCGCCTAAAAATTTAATCATTTATCTTAATCTTTATGATCCTTCTTGCTTCGTATATATTATCTCTGTAAAATCCATATATTCTCCTGCCATTATTTTTATATCTTCCATTTTCTTAAGCTTTTTGTAAGCTGGAACTTCTAATAAATTTTCTATAATATCTTTAAGAAACTCTGCAGCTAAGATATGGTACTTGTTTGCTTCCTCGAGCATAATGTAATCTATATCAACTTCCCTTATGTTTCTTACATATCCCTTCTTCTTCTCTTTAAGCTCCTCTATATGTTTAAAAAATAGTTCATAAATAAAGTCTAAACTTATGTTAATAGAACACTCCGCCTTATCTAAAAACCATCTTTCATCATATAAGTCAAGTCTAAACTCGCCTTTGTTTTTAAGAAGAAGGCTGGTCCTAAGGACTGAAAAATAAATATATTTTATTTCTCCTTTTAAACCTTGTTCCTGCAAAGATATTCCGAACTTACATATTGACTCAAACTTAAGTTTTAATTCTTCTTCAATTTTATCTTTATTCTTTTTATATTTTTCATCAATATTTCCAAATTCATCAATCCATCTATCGGCTAAATATTTTTCTAAAAACTCCTTTAAAACTTCAAATCTATCTGTTTGCTTTATGACTGCCTTTATCAAAATATTTGTACACCTCCTAACATTCTCTTACTCAATCTTTACTTTTGCACCACTCATTGTTACATTATCTTGTATATCCATATTTGCACCTGCTTGGGTTAAACTAATTCCTTCATTTCCCTGAATTATTATTTTTGATTTACCACTTATTTCAATATCATCTTTTGCATCTAATATTATCTTTTTATCACTATTAACTTCTATTCCCCCATCATCAGTTAATTTCATAAGTAAATTTCCGTTTCCTATTATGTTAACTTCGCCTGGCTTCATTATTATCTGTTTTCCATACTTTGTTCCAATGTTCTTTTCATCTGGATTGCTGCGTTTTTCTGAATTACTGCTTTTTAAGTTTACTGAACTTATTGCATAAGCATTTTTTTCTTCATTATCGGGACAGTACAATCTTATAGCATCTCCAACTTCAGGCATACAATACCAGCCTGTCCCATCTTCTGATGAATAAACAGTTGAATACTCAAACCATCTAGCAGTTTCCTTATCTTGATTTCCGTCTATTTCTAAGTTAATCTTAACCACATCATTTTTAGCATCTAAGATTGTACCATTAAGAGATAATCCAACTATTTTGTTATTATATATTTTTCTTACCTTCATTCCTTTTTCATCTCTCAAAATATATTTATTTGAAAGCTCTCCATTTACCATTTCAATTTCGCATTTATACACATAGAGATTTCTTCCTTTAAAATTAACATTGCTGTATAAATTCATTATCTTATTTGTTATTACTTCATAGCTTATTAAATTAATATCATCCAAATCATAATGTTCATTAGCAGATTTTACTTTGTATTCATGCAAACCTTTCTTTATTGAATAATTAAATTCATTAAGATCATAAGTTTTTCTATCTCCAGACGCTCCTAAAGAATACTTTATATCCGTTAATTGGCACTCTGCTACTACACCACTGTTAAAATGAGAAGCCAATCTTTTTATAAGTTCCCAATCACTTTCTCTGTATTCGATTATTAGCTTATCTATTTTAGTTCCATTTGTAACATTATCAAATATCTGAACACCATTATATCCTTTATTAATTTTATTAAAAACATCTTCATAACTATAATCTTTATTTTGGAATGTACGGCTCTTCTTTTCTATATCCATTAAAACAGTTTTACTTAATGCTTCTACTTCTAGGCTTCTTACATCATTACTTGCATCATTATCAGCTTCTTCAACATATTTATCTGTATTATCATCGCTTATTACCCCATTTATATAGAGTTTCGCATGTTCATTTAATTCTCTTGTTATTTTTAATACTTTTATCTTTTCAAATTTATAAGGTGATACAATAAAGTCCCCATAAGTATACACATATTCTTCACTCATTAACTTCTATCTCCTTTTAATCATTATCATTTAATTTTATTATTTAACCATAATACTCTTAATCTTCTTTTATTACTCTTAATGTATTTATCATTTGAAAAGCTATATCTCTCCATTCTTTATAATCTTTATATAGACAACTAAAAGTACCCATTAATGATTTTTCATTGATTTCAATAAAAAACATTAAGTTGTATATGAAATCATCTATTGCAGAGCTTTTGAATTCAAAAAATCCTACGTTTTTGGAGTTTACTTCTAAAATTCCATCTTGATAGAATACATTAGCTGGATTGAGCTTCTTTATTATTGTCATCATGCCATTTTTTAATTCTTCCACACGTTCCTCATCTAATGGATTGTCAATAATATTCAAAGTTATAGCTATACTACTATCTTCATTACTTTTTATAATTTCAGGTCTGCTCTCTGATGGATATTTTAACTTTCTTACTTCTAGCGGCATATCCTCAAAGTCTTTTGGAATATACATTTTTAATTTTTCATCAAAAAATCCTCTTTCCTCAAATTCATAATATCTTTCACCAATTTTTACTGGGCCTTTGCAAATATCTTCTCTAGCTTCTTTTTTTTCCGTTTCACTTATGAAATCTAGTATCTTTTCATCAATTCTTTCATCCAAATCCATCACCCTCCATAGTTTTATAATTTACATCGAATTAAAATGTATATTTTTTCATTATATTGCATTATATTACATAACACTTGATTATATTATACAATAATTGTTTATTAGTTGCACACTTTTATTTCCATATTATTAATTTAAAGCCAATTGGTACTTTATGTAAAATAAGAAAGAAGGAGAACCTTATCCATTTGGACTTAGTTCTCCTTCATTACTAAAAGTTATTTTTAGATTTATTATTTCTTTATAGTTTAAAATCCCTAATTCCCCCCTTTTCCTAAAAAATGCTCTCTATTGGAAAAGGGGCCTTACCTCGGTCCCCGAATCAATTTTTATCTTGCTCGAGGTGAGGGGGAGATATTTTTTCTTTCTATGCCTATACGCTCTTTATTATTTTTACAAATGCTTTATTATTATGTGGCTTACCATCATATCTACCAACTATTTTAAATATTGTTTGATCTTCCAAAAATCTTTGATGGTCTGATTGTTCTATTCTAATTTGATTTCTTTCTTCCAATATATATTCCTTTAAATCTCCCAGTATTATTTCATCATCCCCAACTGCTGCTGAAAATTTAACTCTAATACCGTTTATGTTTGGATATGGTAATATATTATTTATTATTGGTAATATGCCCTTGTAGTATGTTTGACGCTTCATTACTGCCACAACTTCCTCTATGTCAGCCTTGTTTCCCTTATCTATAAGGCTTATACTTGATAATATATTTGGTACTGTAAACTCAGTATTTAATATATTACTTTCTGGCAAGTTCATTAATATTCCTATTGGCTCAAATACCTTTTCATAATCTCCAACACCATTTAATATTCCGTTGTCCAAAGCGTAACCCATAGCTTTAGCTAATATCTCCTCTACATACATTGCCGTATCTATTACACTATCCTCTAAAGTTCCTTTACCTATTGGTAAATATCCACCAAGCCTAATATCGTTCATTTCTAAAAGATCAATACTTGATTCTAATTCTTCATCTGATACCGCTATATTATTCCACTTTGCTACAGCTTCACTAACACTTACAAATACTCTTCAACCTATTCCTACAGGTACAACTTGTACTTCATTATAAAACCCTGAATACATTGATTTATATAATGAATTTAAATTATTTATACCTCTTATGAGCACCAATAATTACACCAAAATAAATTATTACCCACTCCTTAAATTCTATATGAATCCTATTAAATCCAAGTATTACACCTAAAATTACACAGCATAATAACACAAGAATAAGCTTAAAATATTTGTTCATATTTCTGTATTCTCCTTCTTTTTTCTTAGTCCCTGCAATTTAATTAAACTTGAATATTATTATCGAAGCAAATTCTTCCCGTAAATTAAAACCAGCTAATACAAAATTCATAAACTTATATATTAAAAGTAACACTCATCAATTGTATTAGTTAATTCAGCCCACATTTGGTTTAATAATAAAATTGAATCCTCTTTCCTTAATTCTTTTCTCTTTTGATCAATGTTTACATTATTCAAGTTAGAAACTAAAAGTATAAAGCACCTTATCATCTTTTCCTATTGGCGGAGCTCCTTCACTAAATCCAATTATCTCTTCATTTTCATCTGTGACACTAATTTCATTAATAATCTCTTTTTTCCTAGGCTTACTTTTATTTTTCACCTTTTCATTACTTAATGGTGTTAATATATCATCAGGTGAATCACCTTCATTTTTGAGCTTTTCCGTATTTAAATTTTGAGCGGCTGCATTTTTTGTATTTGTTGTATTTATATCAATAACTTTATTTTCATTATGTTTATTATCGCTGCCTTCATATAGCTTTTCTTTTTCATTATTTTCAATTGCAATAGTTTCACTTTTAGTGTCACTGCTTTCTAATATTTTGTCTACATTTTCACCTATATTTTTGTTTGAATCGTTAACTATTTGCTTTCCATTTATCTTCTCTTTGTTATTTTCAACCTCTTCAACATTATCTTGATTTTGAGCTTTTTTGCTTGTTTTAATATTCTGATGCTTTGTGAAATTTTTTACTTTATATATTTTATCTTGAGTAACTTCAACCATTTCTAGATCTATAAAAGCTTTTATAGCTAATTCTATTTCTGATACCTCTCTGTTGAACTCTACAGCCAACGTCTCTATAGTATATGGTATATTTCTAGATAAAAATAACTCTCCTTCTAGATTGACTTTACCTGCTAAAACCACAAGTCTGATCCAGACATAATTAATAAGATCTCTTTTTTCCATTCTGTCAATTATTTTAAATTTAGTATCATCATACATATTCACATTAATTTTTACGCATTTTCTTTCTCTCATTTTTAACACACTCCCATAAATATATAAATTATCTATAAAGGATATATGGTTAAAAATGAAATTTAACAAAAAATTTTATAAAAAATTATTTTACACTATAAGCACAATCAATTCCTTTTTCTTTTTCTCCACATGTCTTCAATTTTTTTCTTAATAAATTGCTAAAAATTCAATATTACGCTAGCAAGGAAGACAATACAATTTTTAATTTTTCCTACATGCACTTTATTTTAATTTTTTCATTTCCTTTGTTAACTTTACATTATCCCTTTCATGTATTGGAGCATAAGTTAATCCAACTTTTGCACAAGTTATAAATCCCATTGTACCAATTATAAAGGATAATATACTTCCCACACTGACTTATGGACAGTTGTTTTGCATTACCAATACTTGTTATTCAAGTTCTATAGTAATTCCATGCTCAACAAAAATTTCTATAATAGCATCAAAAAATGACTGTTCTGGCTTACTATGATAATAATCATTTACAAAAACTTTAGATAAATTTTCCTTGTCTCTTTTTATCTTATTTTCCCATTCAGCTTTACTTAAATTATTTGATGCAACTTTAGAGTTTTTCCATATTAATTTAAATGGAGCGCATACTCTAAATCCACCAGTTAAACAATCTAAAATATTTAATTCATCAGTTCCATAGTATCCACCAGCTCCATTCATTGCTTCACCGAGTGCACAGAAGAAAGACTGATAATTTGTAATATTACTACCATCTAAATAATAAGTTCCTCCACTAATATTATCATATGGATCATAATAGGATCTTTTATAACTAAAATGATATTTCAAAGCAATATTTAACCATGCCTCTTGATTCTCATTACTCAAAGTTATCCATACATTTTTTTGATCTGGTTTTGAGTTTCTCCACTTATCCCAAAGTTTTATTTCATCTCCAATAGCAATACTATTTAATAAAACAATTAAAGTAAGATTTGACTTCTTTTCCATCCCTTTTAGTTCTATTGGTTCTATACTTTTCATATCCAATTTTAATAATATTCCCTAAGCTATCCCGTTTAACTAAAATTCTATTATTAGTTTCTATTGGATTTCCTTTAGAATCATGTACTAATGTACCATCTTTATTTCTTTTTAAAACATCATATTATTCTGCACCTGTCCAACTTTTATTTTCTCTCCCTTGATATATCTTTTGATTGCCACTTGTATCTAGATTAGGGGTTCCATTACCTGATATTATCTCATCATATTCCATTTTAATTTGGCGATTTATATTGTTAAAGCTAGATGAATTACCATTACTCGTACTCTTATTTCCAGCATTCCATATTATAGTATCACCCAATCCCTTAGGTATTTCAGGTGGAAATGTTAGTAAATTACACTTATTGCAAGATATATTCTAATAATTCGTATCACTTTAATACTGGATATAAGGCGGCTAAGAAAGACTTAGAAAAATCTAAAATAATATATATCTACGAAGCTGCCGCAAGCGGTACGCCTATAGAGAAAATTTTTGAGTTATTAAAAATAGCTTAAGAATCTGTTTTTTATTCAACTGTAAAATTATTTAAGTAAAAATGCACTATTATAGTATGCAATATAATTATGTATAAATTTAACTTTAATAGTGTATTATGCAAAAAGGTAATTATGTGAATTTTTTGTAAAAAATATCTATTTGTGTGTAATATTGTGGTATAATTATTGGGTATTATTACATTATTTTAGTTTGTATTGGAGTGATCATATATGTTTATAACAATTTTTATAATTCTTTTTTTATGTATTGCTGTTGGGCTATTTCAAGTATTATTTAACCAACTTGAGACAAAACCATATAAAAAGAAATATTATGAGCTAATTTTCAAATTAAGCAAAAATCCACATGACATGGAATTGAAGAATAAAGCGTTAGATGCTGGAAATGAATATTATAACAAAATTAGAGCCTACAAAATTAACACATTTAAAGGTGCTCCTACCTCAGTAAGTTCAATGAATTTAATAGTAACTATGAATGAAAAGATTCTCTATGAGGATATGGCTAGAATAGTTAAGAATAAGAATACCATTAATTAAAACTTTACTACAATGATAAATAAGAAGACTAACATCTAGCGATCATTTTTTTAATTAAGATGATTATGAATTATATGTTCAATAATCATATGCTGAAAGGAAATATCAATTATGGGAAAATTAAAGAGTTTATTAAAATTAAAAACCTTAATTACAAAGCATAGAATTCCTTGTATTATAGGAGTTATAGGAATGCTTATAAGTTCGATTATAGCCAATCCAATTCCATATATAATAGGTCATATAATGGATGCAATTCTTATAAATAGCAAAAGTTATAATGAATTTTACATCTATATTTTTATAATATTTGTATTATATATTTTAAGGTACATCATCTCTATTATTTCTAAATATTTATTTGCTAAAGTTAATAATTCCATTGTGAATGAACTGAAATACTCAGTAATTGATAAAGTTATAGATTTGCCTATGTCATACTTGTCAAATACTGAAAAAGGATATATTCAAAGTAGAATAAGCGAATGTAATTCTGTTGGAGGAATTTTTTCGCCATCATTTATAGGTGTATTTTTAAATATAATTGACGCAATATTAGCACTTATATCAATGTTTGCCCTGAATTATAAATTAACTATAATAGTATTAATTCTTACACCAATATTTTTCTTTACTACTAAGGCATCGAGTCTTAAATTAATGGAAAGCACAAAAGACACATTAGAATCGAGCGCTATTCTAAATGAGTTAACTTCCAATCCATATCTCTACTTTTACAAGTTAAATTAGAAATAGCCTCACTATTTTTAATACCTTTTATGGTTTGAATTTCTGCCCAAAGAGTTCTCGCTCTTCCTTCTTTAAATCTAAAAATAAATTTCCATTTATACTCATCAAATAATTTATAAATTGGTTCACATGCATAGAGACTATCACCTAAAATACAGATATTAAGCTTTCTAAACTTATATTTCAATTTTTTCATAAGTCTTTTAGCTGCGTTTATTTCACAATCCTGTTTGCTAACGCTTTCGTTTTCATTTTCTACAAATTCAGTTAATATACTAAATGCCATATTTCCTAAAATAAGCTTAGCTTCTAATACGGTATGGTAATATGTTACACTCTCTATTTCACCAGTATCCTTATTTTTATGCTCTTTCTTTAAACAATGAGCACAGTGTTTTTCTTTAAAAGAAAATAATTGTGATCCATCAATGGCTATACACCAATATTTATCTAACAATCTATACTTCTCTAACGACCTTTTCTTAAGCAATTCTCTTATCATGTAGTCCCTAATCTTTTCAAGGTCGATAACTTCTAATTTCTTCAAAAAATTGTTTACAGTATCAAAGTGTGGTATCTCCTCTAAGTCTTCATATCCTAATACTTTTGCAATATTGTCAATTACCTCAGATTTATTAAAATCCTTTGTCATTCTATTCATGCTAATTATACCCGAAACATTCTTCATTATTAGTACAAATAATATTAATTCCGGATCATATGTAATATAGCTTTGATTTCTTTTATCATCTACACTTGCTAATTTCTTATCAAAATCTTTAAAAAAATGATGCTTGATTTTCAAAAATTCTCCGAAAAAATTTATTTCCTTCTCTTTCTCTCTCATTAGTTTTCTTACAAATCCACTCATGTTTTTCCTCCATAAATACAATAAAATAGGCAGTTTATATAATTACATTATGCCATATTTTATTACATTTTTGGAGTTCATTTACACGAAATAATTTCTATCTTTAGAGCTGTAACTTGCTTTTTTTATGCCTGATTATCTATGCATTTATTGTGGCCATAATATAGTATCAAAATAATCAGGTACTTTTATAGCAACAACCGTTCAGAATATAAATCTAACGACTTTCCAACCTAAACTGTCAGATTTATATGTCATATTCGAGTTATTAAAGCATTTAGATAGTTAAGTGCATCCCTATTTTGTCTTAGCGTGGGTTTTGTCGGAAATATTGGAGGTACCCCTACAGGAAAATATTATTCATTCTTATTCCCACCCTAGCAATTTCTTTTCTAATTAATCATATTGTCTAGCCTCAAAATTATTAAATAAATTATTATTTATCTCTTGATCTTTCCAATCTTCTTTTATTTTTTCAATATCATCTTCTGCAATATTAAATATTGCTAATGATCCATCATCATTTATATTGGGGGCGCTTTTCACACCCGTAATTATTATCAATATTAACTAATTTTAAACCTTTTTATTCCTATTAATATATTTTTCTTTAATGTATATTGGAGTGTATTTTTATATCTTTACCTTAGTTTTATCTATACAAAATATCCAATAAATAATTTTCTTGAAATTACTTATAATCTAATATATACTATAAAAAATTAACTTAATCTATATTACATAAATATATGCATTATAAAAATAACACAATAGTAACACAACACAGATAACTTTTTTTATGATGTTACATGATGAAATAAAATCAACAAACCTTAAAAGACGCTATAAAATATATTAAAATTCAAATCCACGAACTCCAGGAACAAGCGAGTTCTAATTACTTCTAATTTGCAAATTAAAATATATTTTATTAATTCAAAAAGGGGATAAAGTTGACTTATCTCCTTTTCACTAATTTTATTAATTATATACCTTTTTTAAATTAATTATTTTTTAGCATTGATTTCTTATTTTCATATTCTAGTTGCATCATATTATATGGTGTTTATACCGCTGCTTCTTTATAGAATTATTTCTCCAAATTAAATATATGTATTAATATCCTTTTGTATGGCATTTATATGGTATTTATCCTTCCGAAACCTATAAACATTAATATTCTTATATTGTTTAACTCAATTTACATTGTGTTACATGTCTATACAATATATACAAGATGATAATACCTATTTATTGCTCTCCCCTAATCTTGTATTGAATATATGTCAGAAAACTCTATTTCAATTCTCTCCACATTTGTTTCAAAAAGCATATTATTCATATAATCTTCATTTTCAACTGGCAGCACAGGCAGTTCTATTGAAAATTCACTACCTTCACCTTCAGTACTTACCACACTTATCTTTCCATTATGCATTTCAATAAAAGATTTTACTAGATATAGTCCTATTCCAGTTCCCTCACATTGTCTAGAAAGTGAAGAATTTGCTTGTCCAAAACGCTCAAATATAACATGGAGCTTATTTTGAGGAATTCCATCTCCCTCATCCTTTACCTTAATGACAATGCTTGATTCATTATCCAATAAATCTACATATATGTGCCCTCTAGGATGGCTATATTTAAAAGCATTAGATATTAAATTTAGCATTATACGTTCTATCATATCATGATCAAATCCCATAATTCTTTCTTCAATTTCTGTATCAAATATAAGTTCTATATCCCTGCTTTTTACATAACTAGCCACTGATTGAACAATGTCTTCTACAACACTTACTATATTACCATTTTTTTTGTTAATTTTTATAAATCCAGAATCTAGTTTAGTTATATCTAAAAGATTATTTATTAACCTGATCATTCTTTTACAATTTTGTTTCATTGTTTTTAAGTAAGACTTACACTTATCAATACTATATAGATCGTAATTATCTAGATGCATATTTATAGTCTGAATAGCAACATAAATAACATTAACAGGTGTCTTAAGTTCATGAGACATATTAGTAAAAAAGTCCATTATCAGGTTATTAAACTCTCTAGTTTCATTAAGTAATTTTAAATTTTTCTCTGCATCCAGCTCTAAAGTTTCTACTTTCTTTTCAGATGTTATATCGAGCAAAAAAGTCAGTATAGAAGGTTCTCCTCTATAAGTAAAAAAAGATGATGTATTGCGTACAGGTATGGCCTCACCATTGTAATTTATTATATTTTCATCTTCTATAATCTTTAATAGCTTCTTATCTATAATCTCTAAATATTTATTTTCAATATTTCTTTGAAATCCATCTAAATAGTGATTATAAAAAGTTTCTCCGTTCAAGTCCATTGGATTTTTATATCCTAATAATTTGCTAGCACTTTCATTAGCATATATAATTTTTCCATCTTTATGTACAATAATTGAATTTAACGAATTTTCAAATAACATATCATAACAAATTTTATTATTTAATAATAACGATTCCATCTCTTTTCTTTGTTTATCTTTTTCTTCTAATTCACAGCTTAAAATATTAAGGGTCTCATCTTTCTTTTTATTATTTTCAAACTCCATATCAACATAATACCCAAGTATCCACGCAACAAAAATAAATACCCCTGTCATTATTAAATCTTTTTGAAAATATGAATTAATTCCATCATTAAGTGGAGCATATAATAGATCTGCTCCGAGTATAAAAATAGAAGAAAAAAGTGAAGTTATAATTCCATAGTGAGAACCATATTGAATTACTGAAGATATTATTAATAATAGAAACAAATATTTATATTCACTTTCATAAACTGTAGATAAATATATTGGTAACGAAATAATTGATATAAAAAAAATGTTTTCTAATAGCCATGAAATTCTGAATACATTTGATGATTGAGATATTCTATTTCCAATTATAAACCAAATAATATAACATATTCCAGTAATACATAAAAAAAATCCTGTAGTATACAGATTAAATTGACCATTATCTTTTATATTTAAATTAGTCCAATACTTCGGTAAATTCATATATATAATTATACTAATAAATACTATTATTGCAATTTTAACAATGGATAGTATTATAGATAAATTGCTTTCGTTTTTATTTATAAATGTATTCATAAGGTAACCTCCTAGTATTATAAGCAAGACTGCATAAATCAAAAGTAAAAATTGTTAATTAACTAAATCAACAATTTTTACTTTAAATATTGTTTTAATTTAATTTTTTATATACTATTTTCTTAGACACTTTGGTTCTTCTGGTTGAAATGTGCTCCAAGAACAAGCTGACGCTGAAACAGAAAATGCCATCTTGGTGCAAATATATGATGTAATTGTAGTAATTAATTTATTAATTTGATTTCTCATAATTACTGACCCTCTTTCCATAATATATTTTAAAGCAAAGTCAACTTTGTTTAACAAACTAACTCCAATTTTAGTAAGTGTGACAGTGTTCTATAAGATTTCAGTACCAATACTCTCCACAAATTTAATTTTTTACATACTACTTTCTTAAACACTTTGGTTCTTCTGGTTGAAATGTACTCCAAGAACAAGCTGATGCTGAAACAGAAAATGCCATCTTTGTGCAAATATATGATGTAATTATAGTAATTAATTTATTAATTTGATTTTTCATAGTTACTCACCCTCTTTCCATAATATATTTTAAAACAAAATCAACTTTGTTTAATAAACTAATTCCAATTTTAGTAAGCACAATGGTCTTCCATAGGATTCCCAAACTAATACTTTCTATGAATTTAATGCAATACAAATCCGCATGTTTTTTTACTTCAATATTAGTAATAGGTTTCTTAATGCTGTCTGCAGATGCATTTTTGCTACTATTATGAAAGCTATACGTATTAGCAGTACTGTAAACATATTCAACTTGTATAATATATGATAATTTTTTCTTCATCTTTGCTGACATCCAAAGATAATTTAGCATTGCTAACTATTTTGATCTCCATTTTTTCAGTTAGAGACATTTTTTGTTCCTTCCTTCATATTTAATAAATAATTAAATATTATGATAGATAGCAATAGGATAATTAAAGATGGTGTACCAACTAAACACTTTATAAGAGGATTTGAAAATTCAATACTTGTATCGATATTTAATAAATTTAACATAATCATATTTAAAAATTCACCTAAGGTAAGTAAAAAATATACTAGCAAAGTACTATATATAGATTTAATTATAGGTATCCTAATAATAACCATAATACTTATAATCAGAATCATATTGATTATCATATGTACACCAAAATATATAGGAAGCCACCTTACAAAAAAGGTTAATATAGATAATATTACACTCGAAAATATATATTTAAGTATATCAATAGATTTCCTAGAAATTACATGTATTCCCCATACCATAGCAAATATTTCTGGAAGAGTTCTCAGTAAAAATTCTATCCAAGTAAGTTTCAACATATTGTAACATCCTTTCTTCCATATCTAATCTATAGAACTAAAAAACAAATTTATAGTTCACTTCAACAGGTCACATACTTTATAACTTTAACTTCTATATAATGTATTATTCTCCATCAACTATATTATTCCTTCTTTATTTTACAAAAATAATACATATAATTCTAAATAAAATAAAATTTTATAAAAATAGGTATTCGTGTAATATAGTAGTTTAACAATTATAAAATTTATACCATATTACAAATTAATGGTAATTTATATATAGAAGGAACATATTAACTAATGATTTAAAAACATATTTAGAAAACTTAAATAGTCCCTAGAGCACACTATTTTATCGAGTGGTTTGGGAACAATTATCAACATATAATTCATTAACCATTAAAAAATAATTTCGTATTATTCTCCATTTGAATCGCTATTCTTTCAATTTAGATACATTTTTTCATTCTTACTTCATTATTTAATAAATAATTAATTATTATTATAGATAGCAAGAGAAAAATTAAAGATGGTAAATTATATATGCATTTTATAAAGGGATTTATAAATTGAATACTTGTATTTATGTTTAATAAATTCAATAAAATCATATTTAAAAATTCACCTAAAGAAAGCGTGAAAAACATTAATAATGTACTATACATAGCTTTTATTATTTGTATTCCAATAATAGCCATAATACTTATCATTAAAATTATATTAATCATTATATGTACACCAAAATATATAGGTAGCCATCTTACAAAAAAGATTAATATGGATAATATTACACTAGAAAATATATATTTAGGCATATCAATACATTTCCCAGAAATCACACGTATTCCCCATACCATAATAGATATTTCCGGAAGAGCTCTCAAGAAAAATTCTATCCAAGTAAGTTTCAACATATTGTAACCCTCCTTCTCTGGTAAATAATCCCCTAAAACTAAAAAACAAACTTATAATATATTTTTAAAAATTATATGCACTATTGCTCTAACTTTAACTCTATATAATGTATTATTCGCCACAATATTTATAATTCCTTCCCTTTTTAACTTTTTTTACTAAATAAGTAATATATTTTACTGTTTTGTGTAAAATATATTAAATAGGTCATATTGATTTCTAATTTTTAAAATAAAATAGCCTAAAGTATCTCTTATACTTTAGACTATCATAAAAATTCATTTATAAATTTATAATAATTTATTATTTGTTTTCTTCTTCGAATTTCTTCATGAACTCAACTAAAGCTTTAACACCTTCTGTTGGCATAGCGTTATATATACTTGCTCTCATACCACCAACAGTTCTGTGTCCTTTTAAGTTCTCAAATCCTGCTGCTTTAGCTTCTTTTACAAATTTAGCATCTAATTCATCTGAACCAGTTACGAATGGCACGTTCATTAGAGAACGATCTTTCTTTACAACTGTTCCTTTGAACATGCTGCTTGAATCTAAATAATTATATAATATAGCAGCTTTTTCTTCATTAATTTTCTTCATTGCTTCTAAGCCGCCTATATTCTTAACCCAATTAAATACTTTTCCACAGATATATATTCCATATGCTGGTGGTGTATTATATAATGAATTGTTATCTGCATGAATCTTGTATCTTAACATAGTTGGAGTACCTGGTAATACATCATCTGTAATTAAATCTTCACGGATTATTACTACTACAACTCCTGCTGGTCCTGCATTCTTTTGAACTCCAGCAAAAATTAAGCCATATTTAGTTACGTCTACTGGTTCTGATAAGAAATCTGATGACATATCAGCTACTAATATCTTATCTCCTACTTCTGGTAGATCGTTATATTTAGTTCCATAGATTGTATTGTTATGACATATGTAAACATAGTCTGCATCATCTGAAATTTTTAAATCTTTTAAATCTGGTATATATGAGAAAGTTTTGTCTTCTGAAGAAGCTAATATATTAACTTTTCCAAATATTTTTGCTTCTGATGCTGCCTTTTTAGCCCATTGCCCTGTAATAATATGATCTACAACTTTATTCTTCATTAAATTCATTGGAATCATTGCAAATTGTTGTGATGCCCCACCTTGAAGGAATAAAACCTTATAGTTATCTGGAATATTCATTAATTCTCTTAATGTTTTTTCAGCATCTGTGATGATTCCTTCGAACGCTTTAGAACGATGACTCATCTCCATTACTGACATCCCAGTACCTTTGTAATCTAACATTTCCTCTGCTGCTTCTTTAAGAACCTCTTCTGGCAATACAGCAGGTCCTGCTGAAAAATTATAAACTCTTGACATTCAAAAAGCCCCCTTGTGATATTTTATTTGTAATCTATAATATTATAACACAATTTAATTATCAAGTAACAAATTTATCACCTATAATAACATAAAATTTTAAAATATTCCGAAATTAATATAATTTATTTACAATGTACTCTCTTAATGACACAACCATTTTATGTTTAATCGGCCTCACTTCTTCCTATTATATACAAATTTATTACTTGTTTTATAATATAATAATATTAATCATTTATAATGATATATTTTTTCCTATAATACTATAAATTAACCAATTTTGCTGATATACTACTATTATATACAATATACCAACTGCAAATTATGTTGTAAATTGTACTATAACCAAACACTTGAGGAGACGATAACAATGAGATTAGTTCCAATTGAATGTGTAAAGCCAAATACAACTATTGGCAAAACATTATATGATGCTGATGGAAGAGTATTAGTAAGAGCCGGAGTAATTCTAAGCGAAAGAATTATTTCTAAGATAAGAGATATTAATATTCTATCAATATATGTTATTGACGAATATAGTTCTGAGGAAATTGAAGATATTATTAAGCCCGAATTAAGGCAAAAGGCTATTCTAACAATAAAGGAAGCCTTCTCCAATATAAATAGACTTACAGTTGCTGATAAATTCTCTAAAAAGGAATCTATGTATTTTAATAATATAGAAAATATGGCTGAAGATTTAATTGAAAACGTGTTAAATAATAATGGTGTATTACTTTCGCTGGTAGATATAAGAAGTATGGATAACTATGTCTATTCACATTCCGTAAATGTCGCTGTAATATCACTTGTTCTGGGCATGACTTTAAAACTTCCAAGAAGGCAATTACAATCCCTATGCATTGGTGCTTTGCTCCATGACGTCGGTAAGTCATTTATTCCCAGGGAAATTCTTATGAAAGAGGAAGAATTAACATCAGAAGAGGTTCAAAAGCTAAAACAACATTCAGCTTTAGGATATAAATATCTATCAGATTCGTACAATCTAAGTGCTGCAAGTAAAATAATAGCATTGCAACATCATGAAAGACCTGATGGATTAGGATATCCAAATGGCTTGTTAAATGATGAAATAAATATTTTGAGTAAAATTGTTAGCATAGCTAATGCATATGATACCTTGTCTACAGGCAGACCAAATAAAAAGGCACTGTTTCCAAGTGATGTTTTAGAATATTTAATGTCTAGTGCAGGTAAAATATTTGATTATGATATAGTTAATACTTTTTGTAAAATAGTAATACCATTTTCTAAGGGGACTCTAGTTGAACTTAGCAATGGCGATGTAGCTGTAGTACAAGAAACTCTACCTAACTTTCCTTTAAGACCTATTGTAAAAATTCTAAAGAGCTCAAACTCAGATATAATAAATGAAGAAATTAATTTAATACACGAAACTTCTATAGTTATAACAAAGATAAGATATGAAATATAAAAAATACCTTTTTAATTTAAGTAAATATTGGGTACAATATTTATTGGAGGTGATTTTATGAAAGATATATTATATCTTGTAATTCCTTGTTACAACGAAGAAGAAGTTTTAAATGAAACAGCTAAAAGATTATTAGAGAAAATCAATACTATGATTTCAAATAATCTTATTTCTAATAAAAGCAAAATACTATTTGTTAATGATGGTTCAAAAGATAATACCTGGAGTATAATTAAAGAACTTAATATGACTAATAATATATTCTCTGGAATAAACTTATCTAGAAACAGGGGGCACCAAAATGCTTTGCTTGCAGGGCTTATGATTTCCAAAGAATATTGTGATGTGTCCATATCTTTAGATGCTGATTTACAGGATGATGTAGATGTTATAGATAAATTTGTGGAACAATATTATGATGGATGTGATATAGTCTATGGAGTAAGATCATCACGGCAAACAGATACCTTTTTTAAAAGAGCTACTGCATTAACCTTCTATAAACTTATGAGTAAACTTGGTGTCGATATGGTTTATAATCATGCTGATTATCGCCTTATGAGCAAGCGTGCTTTAGAAGGATTAAGCGAATACAAAGAAGTAAATTTATTTCTTAGGGGTATGGTTCCTCTAATAGGTTATAAGTACTCTATTGTTGAATATGAGCGGCATGAAAGGTATGCTGGCGAATCCAAATATCCACTAAAAAAAATGATTGCTTTCGCCTTGGATGGAATTACTTCTCTTAGCATTAAACCAATACGAATAATAACATGCCTTGGTTTCACAATATTTTTTGCTGGTGGATTAGCTCTAATATATTCCCTAATAGTAAATTTTTTAGGAAAAACCGTGACTGGTTGGACATCATTAACACTTTCCATTTGGACTATTGGTGGAATACAGCTTTTATCTCTTGGGGTTATAGGTGAATATATAGGCAAAATATATAACGAAACTAAGAGAAGGCCAAGATTTATTATTGCAGATAAACTAATTGATAGCAATGAAAAGGATAATTAGAAGTTATGGATACTATATTACAAAAATTTAAAGAAACTTTCATTTCAAAACAATTTATTATTTTTATTATAATAGGAATTATTAATACATTTAACGGAACTGTTTTTTCATATATATTTTCTAATTTTCTGAGCGCTAACATTGCTTTTTTACCAGGATATATTTCTGGGCTAATTATATCATATATACTGAACAGCTTTATAACATTTAAAGAGAAACTTGAACTAAAAAAATTTATTAGGTTTACTATATCTTCTATTCCAAATTTTATTATTCAATATATTGTTGTAATAATTTGTACTACTATGGGTTTACATAAACTTTTTGCCTATATGCTAGCTGCAATTATTGGCGTTCCTATAACCTTCTTACTTGTGAAATTCTTTACTTTCAATAATGGGTAAAAAAATGCACTAATAAGCCATAGTCTTATAATCTATGTCTTATTAGTGCATTTTTCTGTTGATAGATTTTTTTATTGCTTCAGATATATTAACATTAATACTTGATGGAGATATAATCCCTTGTTCCTTAAGTTCCTGTATATTCGCATATATTTCACCAAAAGATTTTTTTGTTTTTTTAACTTTCCTATTCTTAAAAAACAATTTTCGCATCGCATATTTATATTTATGTATATCCTTATTACTTATTATAATCACCATGGGAATCTCTCTCCTAAAATATTAACCTCATGGTAAATTTATCGAAATAAATATCTTACTCTTTATCTCTATTAAGTAAATAACTGTAATAATTTATTTCGGTATATTATATTTTCAATTTATTTTTTAGAAATATATTTGTTACCCTTTATATAAAATCTCCAAGGAAAATCTACTGCTTCTTCTGCATAGTCAATTCCAACTCGTTTAGTTTCAATTATTTCAAATTTCTCATTTTCTCCATCTTCAATATAAATATCCCCTGTCTCATAAAGTTTTTTATAATTATCTGATTTATCAATTGAATAGGCCAAGCATAATTTTGAAGGACCATTTGAAATTGCCTTTTTTTTAGCTTCTGATAACTCTTCATAATTTTGATTAAATCTTTTTTTAGCTAGATAATCAAATTCATTTAACGGCTCAAATGCTCTTATTAGAACTCCTTCTCCCTTATCTTCAATTCCGCTTATCACATTAAAGCAATAGTATTTACCATAAATAAAAAATATATATGCAATTCCCCCCTCTCTAAATAAGGGTTCTGTTCTCTCAGTTCTTCTCCCATTATAAGCGTGAGATGCTTTATCTACCTCTCCTATATACGCCTCGGTTTCAATAATTTTAGCCTTTAAAGCCACATTATCAACAGTTCTTACAACAACTTTTCCTAAAAGTTCTTTAGCTAAATTTAGTGCACCTTGTTTATAAAATTCTTTATCTAAAATCAATATTCATTCACCCAACTTTCAATATAAATCATATTATTTATATTGTGAAATGTTCAAGGTTTTTATTATAAAAAATTATCCACATTCTCTAAATTTAATCCACAGATTTTCTGTTAATAATCCAAGTTTGTGGATAACTTTTAGTTGTAATATATTAATATTTTAAAATTATTATTTTTCCCTCTTTCAAAGTTTTGTTTACATCTATTATTCTTTGGTTTGCTGAGCCTCTAAATTTAAGTCCATTTTGAGTCTTATCCTCCTCAAATTTTCCATCTACAAGAACATCAATGTTTTCTAATAATTCACGCCACCCCTCTCTGTTATCAACATTCTCTGTAATATATTCGAAAGTATATCCGGTATAACTCCAAATATTTAATCCTCTCTTCCTAAACTCTTTTGCCATATATGCAAATTTATCAGCTTGCTCCCATGGATCTCCACCGCTAAACGTAACGCCTTTTATAATTGGATTATTTATTGTATCTTCAATTAGCTCATTTATACCCTTTTCTTCTCCACCACTAAAATCATGAGTATCTGGATTAAAACATCCTTTGCAATTATGTTTGCAGCCTTGTGCAAAAAATACTCTTCTTATTCCTGGGCCATTAACTAAACTTTCATATGCTATTCCGGACAGCCTTATAGTCTTTTTCATTTAAATGCACTTCTTTCTGACTAGATTATATTATTATATTAGAAATAGTTTATTTATAAATTATAACTTAATGATAAATGTACTTTCAAATTAAAATACATAAATTATCATAATATAGTAACTAATTAAATTTAATCTAAATTATAATTGAGGTTTTTATATTAAAAAAGCGCAGAAATTCTATTTGTATGAATTCCTGCGCTTTAAAAATACTTTATCTTAAACTAGCTATTTGCTTTTACGTAATTAAGTCTTCCGCCTTCTTTAATAACGGCAATTTCTTTCTCTGTTAAATCAACTGTTGCTTCAAATTCAGTTCCTTTAGTTAAGTTCTTAACTTTAACTACTCCTGATTCTAAAGCAGCTTGGATATTTTCCATCTTCAAGTCATCAACTAAATCAATCTTGTCATAATCAGCTTCATTCTTAAATTCCATTGGAACTATTCCATTGTTAATTAAGTTAGCTTTATGAATTCTAGCAAATGATTTAGCTATAACAGCCTTAACTCCTAAGTATAGTGGCGCTAATGCAGCATGTTCTCTACTTGAACCTTGTCCATAGTTTCCTCCAGCAATTATAAATCCACCATTGTAATCCTTAGCTCTCTTAGGGAATTCTGTATCAACTGTGTTAAAGCAGTATTCTGCAAGGTAAGGTATATTTGATCTAAATGGTAATAACTTTGAGTTTGAAGGCATAATATGGTCTGTTGTAATATTGTCTTCAACTTTTATTAATACTTTACCGTCTAATTCTTCAGCTAATGGCTTACTTACTGGGAATGGCTTAATATTAGGACCTCTAACAACTTCAACTTCAGCGTTTGTTGGTGCTGGCGCTAAAATCATTGAGTCATCTATTAAGAATTCCTTAGGCATATCTATTGTTAAATCTACATCCACTTCTGTTGGATCAGTTAAAACTCCATTTATAGCTGAAACTGCAGCAGTTTCAGGACTTACTATATATATTTGTGCTGATAATGTTCCACTTCTACCATAGAAATTTCTATTTACAGTTCTAAGTGAAATCGCATCAGTTCCAGGTGATTGTCCCATACCAATACATGGTCCACAACCATTCTCAAGTATTCTTGCTCCTGAGCTGATTATATCTGCTAATGCACCGTTTCTAGCTATCATTTCCATAACTTGTCTTGATCCAGGTCCTATTACTAAGCTAACATCTGGATGTACTTTTTTACCTTTAAGTATCTTAGCAACCTTCATTAAATCTTCATAAGAAGAGTTAGTACAGCTTCCTATAACTACTTGATCAACTTTAATCTTACCAACTTCACTAACTTTAGCTACATTGTCTGGGCTATGTGGCTTAGCTGTAAGTGGAGTTAATTCACTTAAATTAATTGTCACTACTTCATCATATACAGCATCTGCATCTGGTTTAAATTCTATCCAATCTTGTTCTCTTCCTTGCGCTTTAAAGAATTCTAAGGTTCTTTCATCACTTGGGAAAATTGAAGTTGTAGCTCCAAGTTCTGCTCCCATGTTAGTTATAGTTGCTCTTTCTGGAACCGAAAGTGTTTTAACACCTTCACCAGTATATTCAAATACCTTACCAACGCCGCCTTTTACAGTTAATATTCTTAAAACTTCAAGAATAACATCTTTTGCAGCAACCATTCTATTTAATTTTCCAGTAAGTTCAATTTTAACTACCTTAGGAGTATTAATATTGTAAGCTCCGCCTCCCATAGCAAGAGCAACGTCTAATCCACCTGCACCCATAGCAAGCATACCAACACCACCAGCTGTTGGTGTATGGCTATCTGAACCTATTAATGTATCTCCTGGAGTTGAAAATCTTTCTAAAAAGATTTGATGACATATTCCATTACCTGGTTTTGAGAAATAAACACCATATTTAGATGCAACTGTTTGGATAAATTTATGGTCATCTGCATTTTCAAAACCTTGTTGTAACATATTATGATCAATAAATGCTACTGATTTCTTAGTCTTTACTCTGTCTATTCCCATAGCTTCTAATTGAAGATATGCCATAGTTCCTGTTGAATCTTGTGTTAAAGTTTGGTCTATCTTTAATGCAATAGGTTCTCCTGCTTTTAATTCACCTTCAACAATGTGACTTTTTAAAATTTTATAAACTAAATTATCTCCCAATTCATCTTCCTCCTAGTTCTACTACTTATTTTTCTTCTAAATTTCTATGATATTCTTTATATAATTGGACTACTTCCTTATCGAATAAAGATCTTTTTAGTCTAACCGATGTAGCCCTTACAAGTTCTAATATTCCTTGTGATTCAGCATCAGTAAGATCCATATTATACTCTTTGAATTTATTTACTACCGCAGCTCGTCCTGAATGTTTTCCTATAACAATTTGTCTTTCAAGTCCAACTATTGATGGGTCAAAAGCTTCATAATTTTTAGGATCTTTTATTGCTCCATCCGCATGTATGCCTGATTCGTGTGCAAACATGTTTGTCCCAACAATTGCTTTCCATATTGGAAGATCTCTTCCTGAAGCTCGTGATACATATTCTGATACTTCTCTAAACATTTGAGTGTTTATTTCTTCACCTTTATAACCATAAACAAGCATTAAAGCCATTATAACTTCTTCTAACGCCGCGTTACCAGCTCTTTCTCCAAGACCATTTACTGTTACTCCAACATGCGATGCTCCACCCTTAATACCAGCTACTGCATTTGCTGTTGCCATTCCAAAGTCATTGTGAGTGTGCATTTCTATATCGAAATTAGTTTTATCATATATATATCTTATATCATCTCTAATCCCAAATGGCTCTTTAATTCCAACAGTATCACAATATCTAAACCTATTTGCCCCTGCCTGCTTAGCTGCATTAATAAATTCAACTAAGAAATCTTTATCAGCTCTTGATGCATCTTCCCCATTAACAGATACATAAAGACCATTTTTCTTTGCAAATTCTACGGATTTAACCATGTTTTCTAATACCCATTCTCTAGATGTCTTAAGCTTATGCTGAATGTGTATATCTGATACTGATATTGAAATAGCTACTGAATCAACACCACAATCTATTGATTGTTCTATATCGCTAATTACAGCTCTGTTCCATGCCATTATACTAGATTTTAAATTTCTTTTCACTATTTTTTTTATAGCCTCTTTTTCGTCGCCACCCATTGTAGGTATTCCTACTTCTAGCTGATCAACACCTAAATCACTTAGCATTTGAGCTATCACTATTTTTTCATCATTAGCAAAAACTACGCCTGCTGTTTGCTCACCATCTCTAAGAGTGGTATCTACTATAGTAACCTTTTTGTTAGTTTTCAAATTACTAACTGTCATTGCAATCCCCCCATTTATATTTTTAACTTATAGCTTAAAGCAATATTTCTAATAAAATAACAAATTTCATGTATATTTATAATATCATATAAAAGTAAAATTGTACAAGATCTATTTTCTTGTTTTGCAATAAAATAGTATTTCTCCTTCAAGTAATTTTAAAAATTAACCGATTTAAAGGAAAATCGTATATATTATTGCAAGTTTTTTTTCTGGCATTGCAAGACTTTAGCCAATTAAACTTTTACTCCATTAACAAATTTACGCATTTTATTTAGTATTTATACCAAATAGTTACACTAATTAGGTCAATAAATTACTTATAAGGAATATTTATCACCCCACATATATAGATATAAAAAACTATGCTAAAATAAGTTTCAAACTGACGCGTTTTTTCTCTTATTTCAGCATAGTTTATTTAATTTAATAACTTTAGATTAAAAATAATCATATATTATTTCACTTTAATTTAGATAGTAATGATTACCTGCTTTAATATATATTCTAATAGTTATGTCCATGATTTTCTGTATGAGATACTCTATCTTCTCTTTCATGATATTTTCCAGAACCAAATCTTTCATCTAGACTTAAATATCCTGTAACCCTGGAAACGCCTTGTATGTCTTGGCTTCCACACTTTGTACATTTGCATTCATTATTATGAAGGTAAGTTCCACATTCTCTACAATACCTTATATGAAAGTTTATTCCTACATAACTAATATTAGTATGCTTATATGCATAGTTTATTATATTCATAACTGTTTCTTCATCTGGTGAATCATCTACCTCTATATAACTTATATGTCCACCATTACAAAGCTTATGATATGGCGCTTCAATATCAATTTTTTCTTTAATGGATATTGGGTAAGCTACAGGTACATGATAACTATTTGTATAATACTCTTTATCTGTTACACCAGCTATTAAACCAAATATCTTTTGGTCTTGCTTTATAAATTTGCCCGAAAGCCCTTCTGCCGGAGTAGCATAACAACTCCAATTTAATTTATATTCTTCTGTTAGCCTATCACAATATTGTCTCATATATTCAACAATTCTAACACCTAATGCTCTTGCTTCAGCATCTTCTCCGTGATGTTTACCTATCAATGCTACTAAAGTTTCAGCTATACCAATGAATCCAATCCCCCAGGTACCCTGCTTTAATATTGGCTCTATTGAATCGTCAGGACCTAAATTTTCAGCCCCTTTCATTAGTCCTTGGCCAGCAACAAAAGGTAAATCCTTAACTCTTAACTTTTTTAATACGTCATATCTATGCATCAAAGATTCTTTAGCTAGTTCTAACCTTGAATCTAGTATTTCAAAAAACTTATTTATGTCACCCTTAGCCTGAAGTCCTATTCTTGGAAGATTTAAAGTTGTTGGTGCTATATTTCCTCTTCCTTTGCATCCAGGCTCACCATTTACATTCTTCATTAAGTAAGTTCTGCAACCCATAGTTGCTGGAATATATCCTCTATTATAATATTCCTTATTGAAGTCAGCATCAATATTCATAAACGTTGGATTCATTCTTTTAGCAGCTACACTACAAGCCAGCTTGAATAAATAGAAATACGGATCACTTTCTTCTCTGTTAACTCCTGATTTAACTCTGAAGATTATGTTAGGGAAAATAGGTTGTTCACCCTTCCCAAGCCCCTTCTCATATTCTAAAAGAAAAACTTCGCATACTAATGCAGCATCTGAACTAGTTGGCAGCCCAATATTAATTGAACTAAACGGAACTTGTGAACCAGCTCTTGAATGCATCGTATTAAGGTTATACACAACACCTTGCATAGCTTGTTGTACTTTCTTTCGGACCTTCTTTTCTAACAATTCTTCTATCTTATCTTGAGAAATTCCTAATTCTTCTAATTCTTCTCTAATTTCATCCCTAGTAGGATTAACAAACATAGCCATATCATTATCAAAGTCCGGGTGAGATTGACCACCAAACATATCGTTTTGAGTTGATTGTAGTAATATACATGATAACTCAGCTGCTGTTTCTATTCTTCTAGGTGCATTAATTGTTCCATATCCTGTATTAAATCCATTTTCTAGAATTTCCTTAGTTGGAATATGAAGACAATTTACAGTTAAATTATAGCTGTCTAAATCATGATAATATACATCTCCAGTTTCATGAGCTCTTGCTAAATGCTTTGGCATTATTGCTAAGGTATTCCATTTATTTGATTCAGATGCAATTCTTAATAATTTTGAACTAAAGTTATTTCCTACATTAGCATTATCTCTATCAGTTTCAATTCCAATTTGTCTTATAGCTTTCATTAAATCTGATTTTATTTCTCTAACCTTAGTTCTTTCTTGTCTGTATGATGAATACGCAATTGCTATATCTTTGTGCCCCTCATCCCTTAATGATCTCTCTACAAAATTCTGTATTTGTTCTACTGTTATTGATTTCTTATACTCCGATTCAATATATGTTATAACTTTATGTACAGTATCTAAAACCTGACTCTCTTTTAAATTTAAACCGATTTCATTTGCTGATCCTTTAATTGCTTGGGCTATCTTGTCTGAATTAAATTCAACCTCTCTCCCATCACGTTTCACAACATATAGCATTATTATTCCCTCCATGGCACAATATATAGTATCTTATTACCGTACTATTATACTGTATTAGGTATTCATTAGCAATACTTCTAATTTTTTATTTTAAAGCCACTAGATTTTAATTATCCTTATTTATATCTTATTATCTTTCGATTTATTTAATTTTTGTGATATTTGTATAGTTGACTTATTATAATTATCCTCTAGAGTTGTTTTTTACTTGGTATTTGATATTTTTCTAACTTCTATCTATAGAAAAAATTTATATTTTTGATTATTTTCATCTACTATAATTAATTAAAAATATAAATTATGCAAATAGTGTTATAATTAAATTAAGATTAATTACAATTGGGGGGGAATTAAAGTGAATAAAATAGCTTTAATAACTGATAGTGCTTCTGATTTAAGCACTGATTTTGCAAACAAAAATAACATAAAAATAGTACCATTTAAAATTATATTTTCAGATAGAGAATACGATGATGGAATAGATATAACTCCAACAATGCTTTACAAAGCTTTACCTAAAGAAATCCCTACTACTTCACTCCCTAGCGTTGAAAAATTCACTTCTGCCTTAGAAGAAGTGAAAAGCAAAGGATACACTCATGCAATTATAATAACCATATCTAGTGGTCTTTCAGGTGCATATAATTCTGCAAGAATTGCTGCCGAAAATGTTTCCGAAATTGAGACTTTTGTATTTGATTCTATGACTTTAACTATGTCTGAAGGGGCTATGGTTATTGAAACTGCAAATTTAATAAAAGAAGGAAAATCATTCAATTATATTATAAATACCTTACCTACATTTAGAGATAAAATTGATGTATTCTTTACTATAGATACTTTGGAATATTTGATAAAAGGAGGTAGAATAGGCAAGGTGGCTGGTACCATAGCTGACGCACTTAACCTTAAACCTATTATAACTGTAGGAAGTGACGGAATATATCACACTGTTTGTAAAATTCGAGGAATAAAACAATGTATTTCTCGGCTAACAAGTTTACTAGAAACGTATCTTTTAAGAAATAAGTGTAAAGTTTGGATAATGGATGGAAATGCTCCAGATAAAGCTGAACTGCTTTATAATTCAATAAAACACCTGCCTAATATAGCAGAATGTACTTTAGGTGGTTCAATAGGACCTGCCCTCGGAGTTCATACAGGACCTGGACTAGTTGGTTTTATAGTTGAAAAGATAGACTAAAAAAATAATATATACATTCGTCGATTTATTTTTCTTAATATTCTTATTTATGAATACTTCTACTTTCATGTGTAAATAATAAAAAATAAATTATGTGAAAGGAAGTATTCTAAAATGAAAGATTTTGTACTAGATTTAACATATAAAGATGCCACTATAGTAAATAGTAATGATGATATTTTCACTATTTCATCAAATAAATTGCCATATACTTCTGTTACTCACCATACAATAAATTTAAATCAAGGCAGTTCAATTCATACTAAAAATCACAATAAAAACGATAAATTTAACATTTTTAATTCTATTGATTGTCTGTAATTTTCATATTTTAGCTTATTTAATAATGTTATTTGAGCTGTGATTAAAACCATTAAGGCACATGAAAGAAAATAACAAGTCCAAAATGTCATGATTATTTTTCATCAGGCAAGGAAGCGGATTGATCTCATAGCGAGCCTATTAGGGCAATCTGCTGACACAGCATGATGGAAAATAGGCTTGATAGATGGACTTGTTATTTTTTTGATTGTGCCTAATATGAAAATAGGATTGATTTTTCACAAAAAATCAATCCTATTCTTATATACCTTTATTTTTCTTATTCCACAATGAATAGTTTATTCTTCAATAGCAATGGCGTTTACAGGACAACTCTCTTCTGCTTCTTTTGCTTCATCAGTACAACCTTCTGGAACTTCATCAACTACAGCTCCTGCCTTCCCATCATCCTCCATTTGAAAGCATTCTGGACAAATAGATGGACATAATCCACATGCTATGCAAGTATCTTTATCAACAATTGGTTTCATAATTATTTCATCTCCTCTAATATAAATTACATAGCTTATTATTTCCCAAGAAATATAGATTATGTATATATATTAGAATTAATTAAAATAATAGAACAAATTTATCTTAAGAATAGTTATCTACATTAATATAAACCTTCAAAAATCAATGAGTATAACGAACTTTCCTTAACATATTCTTCAGCTTTACCCTCTTCTAATGCCTCTGTCAGCTCAATATTAATTGGTAATTCTCCTATTAGCGGAACTCCTAAATAATCAGCATTTTCCTCCGAAGATTTTCTACTAAATACTCTTATTTTCTTTTCGCAATCTGGGCAGCTTATATATGCCATATTTTCCACTACACCTTTAATTTTCACACCAATCTTTTGCGCCATGATAACAACTTTCTTAACGATCATTGACACCATATCTTGAGGCGTAGATACTATTACTATTTCATTTATTGGGAATTCTTGCATTACAGTCAATGCTATATCACCAGTTCCAGGTGGCATATCTATAAGTAAATAATCTAGTTCTCCCCAATTTGTTTCTACAAACATTTGCTTTAATACACCTGTAATTACAGGCCCTCTCCAAATAACAGGTTCATCTTCTACTGCTGTTAAAAGGTTCATTGAAATTATTTTTATTCCGCTATCTGTCTCAACAGGTTCAAATCTCACCATATCATTTTCCAAAGGAATTATAGTTGCTCTTTTATTATTAACACCAAAAAATCTTGGCATAGATGGCCCTGTAATATCTGCATCTAATACGCCTACCTTATAGCCTTTCTTTGCTAACATAGCAGCCATTATTCCGGTAACAGTTGATTTACCAACTCCACCTTTTCCGCTTATAACTCCAATAATATTTTTTATATTCCCATACCTTGATGATAATTTTAAACTTTCTTCTTTACATCCTGACCCCTTAGATTGACATGTATCCTTACTCTTACAATCTTCACAACTCATTATATGTCCTCCTTAAATTTCTTACCAGTCTTGTGGCATTTTATTTGGATCACTTACTTTAATATCCCAATCCTTGTAGTTATATTCTGCTGATATATAATAACTTTCAAAAGACTTATCTTTTTTATTATCAACAGTTATTAAAGTCTTAAATACCGTACTGCTATATCCTCTATTCTTAACTTTAATTATTGTGTCAAAATCACCACTATTATTATTTACTATATTAGCACTAGGTAAAACTTTATTTAAATTTTTCTTGAATTCTTCTAAATCCACAGAAAAAATATATTTTAAACAATCTGTATCCCCACTAATGTCTATTCCAACCTTATTTCCATTTGATAAGCTGTCCTTTTTACTTTCAATAACTTTCAATATTGATTGATAATATATGTATTCAAAATCCCTTGGCTTTCTAATAAACGATAGATTTTGCATTATTGTATTTTCTAAATTTTTTGATACCGAAAAAGCTTTGTTTTCATTATAAAAATTTCCCGTATCCCGTTCATTCGCTCCAACTACATATTGATACTTTTTAACATCATCACCAATATATATTTCGAAAGTATAATCTGGATCAAGAGAACTCTTTTTCGAAACCTCACTACCTTCTGACAAAAGTTTATAAATATCATCAATTGCTTTACTATCAGTAACAATAAACCTAAAACCTGTATCTCTAACATTTTGTATTACAATCTTATCTACCTTATTTTGTTTTATATATTCAAACTGCTTGTTTCTAAGATTCATTTTAACTTCTAAATCCTCAATAAAAGTACAACCTGACAGCATAATACTTGAACTTAATAGCATAGCCAAAGCCATAAGTATAAACTTTTTATTTCTCAATGTTTTTTTTCGCTCCTTTAAAAATCTTATGATTGTTAAAAATTATTACTCCTAGTATTAAAGTGAATATTGCAATAAATTGTGATGTAGAAAGAATTCCAACACTCCCCCTTGGATCATCTCTTAAGAATTCTACCATAAATCTTCCAATGCTATATATTATTAGATACAAACCTGTAACTTTACCATTCATTCTTTCCTTGCTACTATAATATAGCAGTAAAAAACCTAATAAAAAATCAAAGGCTGAAGAATAGATTTGAGTAGGTTGTAAATGTACTCCCGCTGGTGCAAGAGATCCCTTGGGAAATACAACTCCAATAGGCAGTTTAGTTTCTTCTCCATAACAGCACCCTGCTAAAAAACAGCCTATTCTTCCAAAGCCTTGAGCTATTGCTAGTACTGGGACTGTCATATCAAACATTTCTAGTATATTCCATCCCTTTTTCCTGCAATACAAATACATAGCTAAAGCTCCGCCACAAATAGCACCATAAATAACAAAACCATACCCAAGATTAAATAATATGCTTGGATCCTTTATAATATCATTTAATTCAGTTATTATAAATAATACTTTTCCTCCAATAACTCCACCTAGTACAGCAAAGATAATTAAATTTAATAAAAAGTCTTCATTAAACCCCTTCTTTTTTCCTTTGTTTATAAATAAAGCTGCTGCAACAATTATACCAATTGCAATCATTAATCCATAACTCTTTATTTGTATCCCAAATATCTCAAATAATATTATCCTCATTATTGTCCCCCAAACGTGAAATAAGTATCAAGGAGAAGCCATCTCTGCCTCTCCTTGACACTTAAATTATAATACTTATCCTTATCCTTGGCAAACTTAATTTATTTACTTAAGAAAGGTTCAAATAAAACTTTCAAATAAATTTATGTTTTACTCATAGAAAACTATTAGCTAAGCAATCCTCCATATGAAAGTATAAATGTACTTAAATATAATTATACTTCACTTTTAAGATGATTTAATACTTGAAATAATAGTATTAATGATAGTCTTCATATTATCTTTATAATCCTTGGCTTTTAGATTGAATAATACTTTTATTGTTTTACCTTTTTCTAAGTTTAAATAATAACATTCATTTTTAAACTCATATCCATTTTTTACAGACGTTTCATATTCAGCTAGAACCCCAGAATTGCTAGAGTTCTTAAAAGGCATTACTTCTGAATTATAGTACTCTAAATATTGACTATTCAAATCATTTTCTGCAAATACATTCAAATCTTCCTTGGTGTTTATTACCTCTAATAAACCAGTAAGCTTATTATTTTTGTCTTTAAAATCTAGTCTATAACTCACATATTGATCTTTACTTTCCTTTTCATCTACACTCCATTCACTTGGCAAAGATATAGTATATTCATTTTCATTAAAGTGATATTCTTTAAATTCACTTATTCCCTGATTCATGAGAACAACTTGTTCAAAATTCTCTTTGAAAAAAACTTGAGTTATAGCCAGAATAAACATTAATGATAACAATATTGACGTAACGATTAACTGCTTTTTATTCATATGAGTATTTCCCTATTTGGTTGGGATCACAATTGAAGAATTTTTAAAGTCATAGAACATTAGCCAATATCCTCTGCCATTACTGCTATCATTGGTCCATGTTACAAAACCTGTTCTTCCGCCATATGGTTGATCATTTTTATCTTTGCTTCCTGGTATTGCATATACAATATACTGAATATCCCCGTTTCTATTACACTTATATCCCAATAAATAATGGCCTGTTTTACTAATGTAAGGATAATAATTTAACATAGGATAATAAGCTAATGTATATTGATTATAATTTGAATCATCAGACAAATCCTCTATACTATTTACGTTAATCTTATACCACTTACAATGATTTATATCTGCTAAACTGCCACTATAAGGCTGAAAACCTTCTGCAATTTTCTCAAAATATATAGTTATTTCTCCCTTTATATTAAACTCTTGATTTGTTGCTGGTTGTTGCTGGTTACTTATATTGGGTTGTTGACCCATGCCTAAATCCAACTGATTACAATTACATGGTGTCATTGTTCCTCCAGTAGGGCCTGTAATCCCTGTAGTCATTGGACTTGTAGTTCCTGTACTAATTGGAGTTATTTTTTCCATTCCTGTTTGGCTCATGGTTCCGGTACTGATTGGAGTCATTTTTTCCATTCCTGTTTGGCCCATGGTTCCGGTACTGATTGGAGTTATTTTTTCCATTCCAGCTTGTCCTACAGTTCCCTGACCGGTATTACTTAAATTTCCCTGTTGAATGTCTTTCTCATACCCATCAAAATCTATTAGATCCATCCTATCTAATTTAAAGTTTTCTTCTATCCTCTTAGAATTAGTTTGTATATAATTAAAGTTATCATTTTCATCTCTGTGTTTCTTTTCTAACTTAAATTTCTTCCATGTGAAATTATAATCTTTCTTATACTTTATAAAACCATATACTTCAATGTCTTCACTTATCTGATTTATTTTTAGATCTATTATGTTTTCACAAGGATCTAGCTTCATAGCTAATTTATTAATGACCGCTTCTATATCTTCGTTCTTATCTAAACTGTCATATTTTCCAAGTTTATCACATTCATCACATTTATAATATTTTTCATACTTTTCTTTCTTATCGCATTTATCACATTTATCATGCTTTTCATGTTCAGCACACTTGTCATGTTTCTCATATTTTTCATAGTCTTCATCACATTTGTCATTCTTTTTGTTTTCTTTATTTTTATGCCTATCTTCATCTGAGGTATTTATTATCTCTTCATTATTTTTATGTCTATCTTCATCTGAGGTATTTATTGTATCTTCAATTTTTCGCTCAACTGTTTCATCTTGCAACTTTGTTGGTTCTACAGCCTTGGATTCTACTTCATTTGTTTGTGCTATTGCCGCTTTGCTAGCTGCATCAGAACTAATAACCTCTCTCTTTTTAGGTTCTGAATCTAATTTGTTGATGTACTTTTTAGAATCCGCTTTTATAAATTTGAATTTTCTCCAATTATCAGCCGATTCCTCTCCATTCATGAATCCATGCATTATGAACTCTGGCTCGTTATTTTTTATCCTGCATATAGCAGCCCCTGATATTTTTTCGTAAGATATTCCTAGCCCAGCTATGTTATTGACATAATACTCTTTGCTGGTATCTCCTTTTCCAACTTCATTTATTGCCAAAGGGCCTAAATCAATTAATTGTTTCAAGTCCCTTTTACAACAGATAAGTACCATAGAATAGTTATCTTCTTGTCTTAGATTTTGAGCATAAAAAGACACCTTGCATTTATCGCCTTTTGCTTCAACTTTAGCATATCCAGACAAAGTTTTATCACTAGAGTTAGAATATCCTCTTTCATCTTCTTGTAATATTATAAAATTTCTATACAATTTATTATGTGCCAAACCCTATATTCCCTCCGCATATATTTATTCCATATATTATATGCCGAAGATTTATTATTATGATTTAATTAAAATTCAAAGATAATACATACTATCTTTGATCTGCATTTTTTATATCAAATACACAGTCTGCTAATAATGCAAACTCTTCCAAAGATAGAGTCTCAGCTCTTCTCTTAGGATCAATTCCTGATTTTTCAAATGCTTCTTCTAATTTTTCTTTGCTAACATTAAGAGTTTTTGCTGAATTCCATAACGTCTTTCTTCTCATATTAAAACCGTTGCGCACCAATTCAAACATTAAATCTACATTCTTAGTCTTTACTCTTGGCTCTTCTAATCTATCCAACCTTATTACAATAGACTCTACTTTAGGCCTTGGCATAAAGCAAGTTGGTGGAACCCTTCTTATTATACTTGTATTACAGTAATACTGAACTAAAACAGATAGTGACCCATATTCTTTGCAATTAGGTTCAGCATTAATCCTTTCTGCAACTTCTTTTTGTATCATTATAGTTAGTGACTTAAAATTATACCCTTCTTTTAAAAGCTTAACTATTATTGGAGTAGTTACATAATAAGGCAAATTAGCTACAAGTTTAACGCTTTTCTCGTCTCCAATAAGTTCATTAAAATCTACTTTAAGAGCATCTTTATGTATTAATTGAAAATTTTCATTTTCACCTAGTTCTTCTTTAAGTATTGGAATTAGATCATTATCCAATTCAATAGAAGTTACTTTTTTAGCTTTCATTAACAATTGAGCAGTTAAAGTTCCTACACCTGGACCAATTTCTATAATAAAGTCTTCATTATTTACATCTGCTCCATTAACTATATCTCTAAGCACTGAATCATCAACTAAAAAATTTTGGCCGAGACTCTTTGAAAACTTAAAATTATACTTTTTAACCAGCTCTTGAGTTTTAATATCTTTTAAATCCATTTATTTATTACCCACTTCCAATTGTTTTTCTATCTCTTCTATAGCATTAGTAAATTCTTCTTTAGTTATTCCGTAATTATTTAATCTAGAAATCATCTGAGCTGCATTTCCATAACCTATTCCTAATATTTTACCAAGCATGCTTCTTCTTACTTTTGATGTATTATCTCCTGTAAGTTTAAAATAAAACATATCTTGCATATTATAAAATTCTTGTTTTTCTATTTGTGTTATTTTAGCCATTTCAAGTGCCTTTAAAATAACCTCTGGAGATGCATTTTCTACTCCTATATCTCCATTTTTAAGCCCATCTTCTTTTGTAATATATGCATGCTTTATGCCCTTAACTCTCTTAGATATTATTCTTCTTATCTTTTCACCTGCAAAGTCTGGATCTGTTAAAACAATTACTCCTTTTCTTTTTTGCGCTTCTTGTATTCTTTCAATTACTTTAGCATTTATACCAAATCCGCCAACAGCTATTATTTCTGCATCTAAAGCTTTTTTTACCGCATCAACATCGTCTCTTCCTTCAACAACGATTACTTCTTTTATCAATACTATACTTCCTTTCATTTATTACTATTTATCTTTTAGTATACAACTATATCTATTTAAAACTAATTAAGATATTATCATCTATTTTACCTCATTATCTAATAATATGATAAAATCTAAGTAATTTAAAGAAAAAAATAGAGATAACAAATGTTATCTCCTTCAGCAAGTTACCATTCCCCTGGATAAGCAACTATTAATACATTGACTGCTCTTCTACCCCAATTATTACATTCACTTGACGAATTAAGGTATATGTCAATTCTGTTGCCCTTTATAGCACCACCAGTATCAGCTGCAATGGCATATCCATATCCATCTACATAAACTTTACTTCCCAACGGTATTACTGATGGATCAACTGCAATGGTACTTAAACCACCCTCGTTTCTAACAGGTGTTCTTCCTGTAGCAGTAATTGAATGATTACTATAAGCAGTTGCTATACAGCTAAGTTTACTCTTATAGGTTATGCTATCTCCACCTCTACTCGCATAAACTTGCCCAGTTCCCTTCACTACAATTTCATTTTGAGGCTCCAAAATAGTTTTAGTACTCTTTATATTACGAGAAATTTCTATTCCATCTTTATATATTACTTGATAAGTGATCTCCTTCTCTCCATTGACCCCTTTACTCTTAACCTTTTGAACGCTGCTATCAAGATTTTCATCTTTTTCAACTATTGTATCGAAGTTAATTTTTTCTCTTTCTACAATGTCTTTTGATTCCACTTTAACAAGTTGCACATTTAAATTGCCTTCTACTTTAGTATCTAGCGAAGGTGCTACTTCATCCACATCCTTGTCAAATTCAATTCCTTGATCTTTTAATGTATCTTTCTCTGCATCTAGCATATCCTCAACTGTATCCTCTGCTGTCTGCACTTGTACTTTTACCCCGTTTACATTAATTTCTACGGGAACAGCTGTCTTTAATTTAATAGTTTCTTTCCCAGATACTTTGGATTCTAAGGATGGTTGCACTTTATCATGCATACCTAGTTGTATGCCTTTTTCTTGCAACACATCTTTAACAGTCCCCTTGTATGTTACAAAAGTTTCCTCTTTTCCGTCTATACTAATTATGAGCGTTTTTCTCATACTCATTATCGTCACTACTGTAACAACTACTACTGCTATTGCAATTGTTCCTGCTATAAATTTTGCCTTCGGACTGTTAGAAAAACCTTTTCTAATAAATTGTTTTAATTTTTCTACCATTATCTTTCCTCCTTTGGCAAGAGTGTCTTTTGAATTATATATTAATATTCCAGACCTGTCAAATTTGTAACCTCTTGCAATATAATGAAGTATAGTAATAATGCACTCTGTGCATAAAATATATAATATAAAAATGATAGCGATTTCAATGCTACTTCATTATAAAACGGAGAATCAATCGATATTTCATGATAGAAGTTTATATTTAATTTGTTATAGGTAAAATATGAAAATTAATTAATGAGTGTACTAATATATTTTACCTTAATTTTCCTTTCTAATCAACCTATAAAAATTCTCATTAAATCTCAAATTTGCTTCATATGGATCAATTCCTTTGATATCTGCAATTTTTGTTATTATATATTCAATATAATCCGATTTATTCCTTTTTCCTCTGTTTGGCTCAGGCGCCATGTATGGACAATCAGTTTCAACAAGAATTTTTTCTAATGGTATTTCTTTAGCTACTTCAACAATCTTTTTTGCATTTTTAAAAGTAACTACTCCAGTAAACCCTATATAATATCCAAGTTTTATGCATTCTCTTGCAAATTCTACGCTGCCTGAAAAACAATGAACTACACCTGTAACTTCTGGAAACTCCTTCATTATTTCTAAGGTATCATTATGCGCATCTCTATCATGGATAACTACAGGATAATTTAAATCTTTTGCTAAAATCATTTGCCTTCTAAATACATCTTTTTGAATGTCCTTTGGTGGATTCTCATCCCAATAATAATCCAATCCAATTTCTCCAATTGCTACTATCTTATCGTTATTTTTTATGTAAGCTCTAATTTCATCTATTGTATCTTCTTTCATTTCATTTGCGTTTTCTGGATGTATTCCTAATGCCCCAAATATAAAATCGTAATCTTTAGTCAATTTATCTGTAGTTTTTAAACTATCATATGATGCTGCGCAATTTAGTACTCCAATAACTCCATTTTTATTAATTTCTTGTAATACTTCTTCCCTATCTTCATTGAATGCTTCGTCATCATAATGTGCATGGCTGTCTATTATTTTAAATTTCTCTTCCATAAATTAAAATTCCTTTCGCTTCCTGATAATTTAGTCTAACATAATAAATAAAAATAAGTTTGAGAAATCATTTAACAACTTCTAAAATTATATTTTTTTGTCACGTAAATGACATATTTCTGACGTAAAATTAACTTGTAAAGTAGTTAAAGCATTATTATTTACCCCTTTTAACCGTTAATTTTATGGTTAAAGAACGCTTCACCCCCCTAAGTGAAGCGTTCTATTTTTTTACAAATAATATCTTTATCTAACTATACTGCCTGTTTCAAGATCTCCTGGATCTACTGCCTTTAATATGCTATCATCATCAGTTGCTGCACATAAAATCATTCCTTGTGACAACTCTCCTCTAAGTTTCGCTGGTTTTAAATTAGCAACTAATACTACATTTTTTCCTACCAATTCTTCTGGTTTATAATAATTTGCAATTCCTGACACGACCTGTCTTTCTTCTCCACCTAAGTCTACCTTTAATTTCAACAATTTCTTAGCACCTTTTATTGGTTCACAAGCTAATATTTTAACCACTCTTAAATCGATTTTCTCAAAATCCTCTATTGTGATTTCTTCTTTTATCGGAGTAATTTCTCTCTTTGCAGGTTGTGATGCTGATCTTAAAGCTTCAAGTTCTTCCAATTTTTTATCAACATCTATTCTTGGAAATAAATTTTCAGCTTTAATCATCTTAGTTCCTGCTTTTGTTCCATCAAACGACTTTAATGAGTCCCATGAAACTTCTGATGTATTAATTTGTTCATTAATTTTTCTAGCTGTATCTGGTAAAAATGCTGAGATCATTACTGATACAAATCTAAGACTTTCTGCTAAGTTATAAAGAACTGTTCCTAGTCTAGCCTTTTTACTATCATCTTTAGCTAATATCCATGGAGTTGTTTCGTCTATATATTTATTAGCTCTCCTTATTAACTCAAAAACATATTCTAATGCTTGCGGAATATTTAATTCATTTATTGCTTCTTCAATTTTAGCTGGTGCAGCGATTGCTAAACTTATTAGTTCATCATCGATAGCTTCTTTTTCAGCTTGTGCAGGCATATCCCCACCAAAATACTTTTCAACCATAGCAACTGTTCTTGATAAAAGATTACCTAAATCATTACATAAATCAGAATTTATCTTCTTTATAAATATTTCATTATTAAATAAACCATCTGCTCCAAATGGAATTTCTTTTAATAGGTAATATCTTACTGGGTCTACCCCAAATTCATTTACAAGAACAACTGGATCAACTACATTACCTTTAGATTTTGACATCTTTCCACCATCAACAAGCAGCCATCCATGGCCAAATACTTGTTTTGGAAGCGGTAAATTTAAAGCCATTAACATAATTGGCCAATAAATTGTGTGGAATCTTAAAATATCCTTTCCTATTAAATGTACATCTGCTGGCCAGTACTTGTCATATAATTCTGTATTTTCTTGACCATATCCAAGAGCAGTTATGTAGTTTGATAATGCATCAATCCAAACATAAACAACGTGACTTTCATCAAAAGTTACTGGTATTCCCCAGTTAAAGCTTGTTCTTGATACACAAAGATCTTGAAGTCCTGGTCTTAAAAAGTTGTTTAACATTTCATTTTTTCTTGATTCTGGCTGAATAAACTCCGGATGATCTTCTATATATTTTATTAATCTATCAGCATATTTACTCATCTTAAAGAAATATGCTTCTTCCTTTGATTTTTCAACAGGTCTTCCGCAATCTGGACAATTTCCTTCTGCTAACTGGGTATCTGTCCAAAATGATTCACAAGGTGTACAATACCAGCCCTCATAAGAACTCTTATATATGTCTCCTTGATCATATAATTTCTTAAATATATCTTGAACTGCTTTAATATGATAATCATCAGTTGTTCTAATGAACTTATCATAGCTTATATTCATCATGCTCCAAAGATCCTTAATACCAGCAACAACTTCATCTACATGTTGTTTTGGTGTAATCCCTTTTTCTTCAGCTATTCTTTGAATCTTTTGACCATGCTCATCAGTTCCAGTTAAGAACATTACATCGTAGCCTGTTAATCTTTTAAATCTTGCTAAAGCATCAGCTGCTACAGTAGTATAGGTATTACCTATATGAAGCTTTGTTGATGGATAATAAATAGGTGTAGTTATATAGTATGTTCTTTTACAGTCTTTACACATTATTTGTGTTCCTCCTTATATTCAAAATCATTAATTCTAATTTTCCTTTTTTAATTCAATCTAGAACAAAGTGGCTGTGCCACGTTTCAATTGACAGTTGCTAAATAATTAATAATTAATGATGAATAATGAATGATTAAGGTTGAAATTACTTCGTAATTTCTTAAATATTTTATTTATTTTTGAAAAGCCAAAGGCTTTTCTTCCTTAATCATTCATCATTAATTATTCATTTTTCACCATTTCACATCTTATAAGCTTGATATCACTGGATTTAAACAATCAAAAATTTTATACTCTCCTATACATTAAAAAAATCCCTACATAGGTATATTAAAACCTACATAGAGACGTATTATACGTGTTACCACTCTAATTCCTGCTTACTTCACAATAAGCAACTCAGTAGGTGACCATCATCACCCTGCAATATAACGGTTGCTACCGTACTTCCCTAACCAAATAATATTAGCTCAGAAAACATGCTCTAAGACCATCTTCATAAAATTCACAAACACTAACTTTCAGCATACATTAGCTCTCTTATAGAATGATTCTTTTATTACTCTTCTTTTCATCGCAATTATTCATCAATTTATTTACATTATACTATTTACTATGCCTTAGTGCAATAATATCTTTCTCATGCTTTTTATGATTTCTTTATTACACTATTAATTTTTAATGCCTAGCCTGCAAGTTAATAACTGCAAATAAATTTTAGATATAATTCGCAGTTATACTGAAAAATCACTTCTATATTTCACTCAGCATTCAGCTATCTTATAAAATTTATTACTCAATTCCTCAAACCCTGTAAACATTTTTCTTGCTTCTTCAATTATATTAATAGCCTCCTGCTTTCTGTTATTTTCTAAAAGGGTTACTGCGCAATCATAGTATGGATCTAAAAAATTTTCATCAGTAAGCTGCATTGCTTTTTTAAGATATTCAATACCTTTATCTATTTCACCTAATTTAGCAAGACATAATCCTAATCCTTTATTTGCATATACATCCTTAGGATTTATTGATAATAGTTTTTCATTTGCAATTCTTGAATCCTCATAATTTCCAAGCATAAAATTAGCATATCCATAAAGCTTTAATATTTCTTCACTTTGAGAACCTTTTTCTATTGCTTTTGCTAAAACCATCTCTGCCAACTGTAAGTTTTCTCTTTCAATAAATTTATTAGCTTTAGAATATAATTCCTCAATTGATTCTACTCTATCAAATTGATTATCTGCTCTGCTTAATGCAAAATTATAAGAACAAAACTTATTTTCTGCATGAACACTTCCACCATGAGTTAATTTTGTATTACTACAGCCACCAAGACATCTATTGCCATATTTACACTTTTTGCACAAACCATTTAATTGTTCCTTTTTCATTTGTCTATTCCAGCTAAATCCATCTGGATTTTCCCATATCTCTTTGATGTTTTTTATTTTTATATTACCTTCCACAAACTCTCTATTTCTTATAGACGTACAACCAACAATATCTCCATTATGTAAAATTCCAAGAGTATGCTTACCTGCAGCACAACCATTCCATTCATATACATCAGTTTTTAGGCTATGATTCCTTACTTCAATTTCTTTTATATTAAAATATCCCATGCAATCTGCCAATTGAATATCAATTTTATCTTCAAGCATTGTTTTATGTGCAAAGTCTATTACAAGATCAACATCAGATGGTTTTGCTACTAGCACTGAGTTTTTTGACATATTACCCATAGGAAGCCCTAACTGTAGCTGCCAGCCCATTACTCCTTTTTTAATAAAAATTGATTTTAATTCTTCTAATTCATTTATATTAACACTATTTATAGTAGTTATAATCGAGTAATTTATATTTTTATTTTTTAACAATTCAAGAGCAGACATACTTCTATTAAAAGATTCTTTTTTTCTTATTAAGTCATGTGTATTTTCAAGACCATCAATACTTATAGCAATAGTATTAATACCTGCTTCAACTGCTTTATCAATTGTTTCCTCATTTAAGTTCCAGCCATTAGTAATCATATTTGGAACTATGTTATTTTTATTTAACCTTTTAGCAATTAGATTCCAGTCTTTTCTTGTTGTAGGTTCTCCACCTGATAAAGTAATCCATTTAAATCCAAGCTGACCTAAATCGTCACATAATTTTAATGCTTCTTCTGTGGTTAACTCTCCTTCCAGTGAACTCTCACAACTAGATCCACAATGTTTGCATCTCATATTACATCCCATGGTTATTTCCCATACTGCTGTAATCGGTTTATATTTCATTCTAAATTCCCCTTACATTTTAAATTTATCTGTATATTTTTTATATTATACGTATAATGATATGGAATGACTTTGATAAGTCATTCCAAGATGGTTACTCTATAGTATTTAAAGGTTCAATTCCATATAACGGTTTAATACCGTATAGCGGTCTTATAGCATATAACATACTCATAATAGGTTCATTACTGATTACAGTTATATTGGTTGCAAAATTTCCACCGCCAGTTATTTCTAATAATTCTTCATCGGATAACATATTGTCTTCATTAAACATCCTTCGCTTCCTCCTTATAAAATGTATTGATTATTTTTTATTTAATAAACACAGATAGATTTTTTTAATACCTACCTGATATCATTAACATTTTGATACGATTCTCACTTTAATTCACAAAACCTTAATACTTAATCCTTTAAGTGTATCTTTTCAAGCAAGTAATAAAGAATTTTCTTTTGTTTAGTAATAACCTGTGCTTCACAAGTCATTCCTATCTTTACTTCGCCTTCTTCTCCTTTGTAACTAAATAAAGGTTTATTTTCAATTTCGGACTCAACCAAATAATAGCTTGCACCAGTTCTTGGATCAACAGTTGCATCTGTTGCAATATCTGTAATTGTTCCTTTAAGCTCTCCATATTCTTTATAAGGTAATGCTTCAAAATGATATTTAATATCTTGTCCAACCTTAATTCCTGCAATATCTTTATTTGATACATATAATTTAACTTTATACTCCGAGCTATCTTGAGGTATAACTGATAAAATTTCTTCTCCACTCTTTAAAAGCTGTCCATTTGAAACATCAGTTTTAACATGAACTATTCCATCTATTTCAGCTTTTACAGTACTTTTATCAATTGTAAATTGTAAAGTTCCTATTTGAGTATTTAATTCATCTATTTTCTGTTCGTTTTCTTTTTCTGTATCATCTAATTTAACTAGTGTATCCATTTTATATTTTGTAATATCATTCGTCGCCATTTCCTTGTTAACGGCATCAAGCTCTGGTGTAATTTTAGCTTGATCCAATTCAGTTTGAACTTTTTCAGTATCCTTTTTAACATCATCCAGCTTATCTTTTACATCTAAAGCTGATTTGTTTTTGTATTTCTCTAAATCGACTTTTGCATTATCCAGTACTTTTTGTGTAGCAGCTATTTGATCATCATAATCATCAATAATAGTATCTTTCTTTTTCTTAAGACTAGCTATTAAATCTTTTTGAGTTTTAATAGTATTCTGTAATTCTTTTACGTTATCTTTATATTCTTTAAATTTATTGTAATATTCATTATCAGAATCAGAAAAATCATCCGAATCATCTTCTATAGCTGATTTTAACTTTTTCAGCTTATCAATTGTGTCATTTATCGTATCATCCTTTTCAGAAACCACAGATGATGTTGATTTTAATTGTTCTAGTGTATTTTTAGCACTATCTATACTTTGATTAATACTTAATAAATATGAATTTTTATATTTATCACGATCTTCACCTGTGTAATTCTTCAAATTATTTGTGTAATCAACATATTGCTTATAATATGTGCTGCTAGAATCTGTAAACAAATTCTGCCCTTGATTAATACTTTGAACCAATAACTCTAGATTATCTATTGCCTTTTGTGTTTGGCTTATTTGTGTATCAACTGTAGGGTAATCATAATTAACATTACTTGATGAATTCTCAGCCTGTGTTATACTATCTTGAATACTAGCAATATAGCTGCTTTTATATTGCTGCAATTTTAAAATTGAATTATTATAGTCTATCGTTGCATTATCCATTTGACTTTCATAATCGTCCATAGCTTCCTTATATTTAGTATTAGCATTCTGTAATTCTGCTTTTCTCTGCTCAATGGTATTTTGAAGGCCTTGTATTGTATATTCATAATCTGAATATTCTGAAGAGTATTTGTCATCCGCATCTGAAAAATTGTTTTTACTATCATTTATTGATTTAAGTAATGTATCTAATCCATTTAATATATCATTATTTTCATTAATCTGCTGAGTATAGCTTTTAGATAAAATTAATTTATTGTCGTTGGTTGCATTGGTCTGCAAATCTGTCTGTTTTTCAGTCAATGATAATTTTTGATTAGTAGTACTATATTGTACATATTTATTATAATAATCAGCTTCATCAGGATTATTTGCATCAAAATAGTTTGTATTTTCTAAGATAGAATTTCTAAGTTTATCAATATTATTTGTATCCGTTTGTAATGTATTTAATTGCTTTTCTAAATTGTCTTTATTTAAAGTAGCATCTGTGCAATCTAAAGTGTATAATACATCTCCTTCTTTTACAGCTTGCCCTTCTTTAAAATTAACATCAATAACCTTACCATCTACTTCATTTAAAACAGAAATAGTTTTATTATTTGATGTTACAACGCCATCAGTTTTTACAACTATATCTATTTGGCCAAAGTAACTCCAAATTAAAGCAATAATAAGCATTCCTATTAACCCATATGCAAATATACTAGTAAACTTATGTGGTTTTGCTTCAAGCATTTCCCTGCTATCGGTTATTTCGCTTAAATTTTGTACAATGTTCACTATATATTCACCTCTATTTCTTTAGCTGCCGCTATTTCTTCATTGAAGTACTCAGGCATTTGATCCTTCCATAAGTTGTAGTAGCGTCCCTTTTTATCTATAAGTTCATTATGGGAGCCACCTTCTATAAGCTTTCCTTTATCCATAACATAGATTTTATCGCATCTCATAATAGTGCTTAATCTATGAGCTATAATTATAGTAGTTATATTCTTACTAAATTCATACATGGTTTTTTCTATGGCTTTTTCAGTGATTGAATCAAGACTGCTAGTTGCCTCATCCATTATAAGTATTTCCGGCTCTCTAATTAATGCTCTTGCAATAGCAATTCTTTGCTTTTGTCCTCCTGAGAAATTAGAACCATTTTCTTCTACCATCGTTTCATATCTTAAAGGCTGTTCATTTATAAAATCATGAATTCTAGCCCTCTTACAAGCATCCACTACTTTCTCAAAATCTATATTTTCCTGTCCAAATAGAAGATTTTCTTTTATAGTTCCACTAAATAAAAATATATCCTGAGATATATAAGCTATTTTATTTCTTAATGCTTCTATGTTTATATCTCTAATGTTATATCCATTTATTAATACTTCACCTTTTTCACATTGATAAAAATTCATAATAAGCTTAGATAATGTAGTTTTACCTGAACCACTTTCCCCTACTAAAGCTATTTTCTCTCCAGGATTTATAGTAAGATTTAATCCTTCTAAAATTAATTTTCTAGTTCCATATCTGAAATCTACATCTTTAAATTCTATAGTACCATTTAAAGTAGATGGATTGATTTTCTTACCTTCATTTTCACTTTTCTCTAACTCTAAATCTAATATTTCTCCAAGTCTATCTGCTGCAACAATAGCTGTCTGAAGCTGACTTTGTAAGTTTATCAAATTCTCTATTGGATCAAGAAAATATGTAAGTAAAGAGTTAAAAGCTAATAATTGTCCAACAGATAATACACCTAAAACACATTCATAACCACCTATCCATAATATAACTACTCCAAAAATCGATTTAACGGCTCCTTTAATGGATCCTTGCACATTACCAATAAAACCTGTTTTAAAAGAACTTCTCATTAATTTAATAAATCTTCTTTCTGTTTCCCCATTTACTTCCCTTTCTGCATTAAATGCTTTTATAGTTTCAATTCCAGAAAGAGATTCTACTAAATACGAAGTTATATTTGCATTATTAATCATATTTTCTCTATTAACATTTTGTATAGGCTTTTTAAAGCCAAAAACTATAACAACATATAAAATAACTGGAATAATTGTAATTCCAAATAAAATATGGTTTTGTATAAATAGAATTATTGCTCCAGCTATAGCCATTAAGGTATCAATCATTATAGTTAAAGTTGCACCTGAAATTGCTTCTCTTATTTTAGTAGCATCATTAAACCTTGATACTATTTCCCCTACCTTACGTGTTCCAAAAAAATTCATAGGAAGGTTAATTACGTGCTCATAATATCCAAGCATCAATGGTATATCTATCCTTTGAGCTAAATACATAAGTAATTGAGATCTAAAAGCATTAAGCAAAATCTTAAAAATATTTAATACAATAAATCCTATTGAGAGTACATGTAATGTGGTTAAAAGATTATATTGAAGAACTTCATCTACTAATACTTGAAAATAGAAAGCACCGAGTATACCTAATATAGTAAATATTAAAGATGTAAAAAATATATTTAATATTAAAGTTCTTTGAGGCTTTACTAAATCAAAGAATCTTGAGAATAATCCTTTAGTCTCATCACCTTTTTTAAACTCTGCTGTTTTAACCATAAGGATTAAAATCTCTGTCCATATTTTAAAGAAATCTTCTGGTTTATACTTAACAATTCCTTTAGCTGGATCTGCAACTAAAATTTCTTTTTCTGTTATCTTATGTATAACTACATAATGCAAAAAAGAACCATCTACAACCACGTGGGCTATGCATGGTAGTGGAAATTCAGTAAATATATCCTCTTGCTTACTAACCTTTACACCTTTTGCACTAAAGCCAAGCTTTTCAGCTGCTTTAATAATTCCATAGGCACTAGTTCCCTGCTTATCTGTACCCGCCACTTCACGTATTTTTGATATTGGAATTTTAAGTCCATGCTGCTTTGAAATTGTAGCTAAACATGCTGCACCACAATCTTTAATATCATGCTGCTTTATGCATATGTATCTTTTAAATGGATTTCTCATCTTATCCTCCAATATAATTTTTAATCTTATGTAATTTATATACATTAGAACTAAAAGTATATATGTTTTTTCCAGTAATTCAATATTTTTAGCATGAAACGTACATTTTTCTACATGAAAGGAATATTTTCATTATTTTACTGAAAATATTCTTTTCATGCTTGATTTTGTGCGTTTCATGCATTTTCTATTTACTTAATTAAGCATATATGAAAATATGTAAGTGTCAATTGCAGATACTTAATTGAATTTTACGCTTAGGTGGTAATATCATCTTTTGTGTTTGAAGTGTACATCAAAAAATTAGTAGTTACTTTAATGCGAAATGATGTTTATTATAAATTATTTAAAATGAAAGAAGGATGTTTTATGGAGATCTTAAACGAAAAAGAATTATTATCAATTGATGGAGGAAATAGCCTTTATGATGCAGCAAGTCAGGCATTTTGGATTGCTAAAGGTTCTACAGAAGTAGCAATAGGTGGAGTTGGAATGATTGCCGGTGTAGCTACCGCTGATCCATTACTAGTAGCTGGAGGTGCTGCATCGTTCAGTGATGGTATGCTTGATATAGGTACTAACATGTAGTAAAGACTGGATTACTATAATAAAACTACTAGTAAATATATTCTTCTAGTAGTTTTATTATCTACATCATTCTAAATGTAATCATATAAACTCAGATGTACATATTTTAGAATAACAATTAACACTTTTATAAACAATTTTAGCAATTACTATTCTTATCTATAATAATAGTAATTGCTAAAATTGTACTTTCCTAAAATTAATTCTCTAAAGTACTTATGTAATTAGGAAAAAAGGAGGTATTAAATTGGCAGAAATAGACTTTGAGAAAAAAAATAATAATAGAAAAGCAACAGCATCAATGATACTTGGATTTATTGCCTTAATAGATTTGTTATTTCCTATATTTGCATTACCATTTGATATTGTTGGACTTATTCTCGGAATATTAGGCCTTAAGTCTATACATAAAAAGAAGGCTAAAGTTGGAATTATTATGAATATTATAGGCATGGTATTGTGTATAGCAGTTACAATTATGACAATAATAATTTATGTTAATTATAAAAGCAAACACTAGAAAAATATATTGTAATCTTTTATTCATATAATTTTGTTGATGATATGATATTAAATGAAAAAAATTTTCCTAAACAAAAACTCCCAAGTTTGTTCAAATTAGAAAATAGCTTCTACCTAGCCTTGCATTTTATTTTTCTACTGTTATAATTACATCAACTGTCATGATAATATATATGTTAATTGTGGTATTTATTAACAAAGTAGATCGTCAATATATGAGAAATGTATTTGGTTTTCAAGTAAGTGGACTAGCTACACAAAGTCTTTATACTTTAAATGCTCATACTCAGAATATCATCTCTGGTGGCAACTTTAGTCCAGAGGTAGGTACTGTTGTTACATTTATGGCTATTCTAGGTATTATATACATTTGGAAATTTTATAAGCCATAAGCTTCAATTTTAGAACATACTATGATTAGCTAGCAAAGAATTCAAATTACTTCTACAGTATAATGTATACTGAAAGTTGTTACATATCTTTTTGTTGTTTAATAATACTATGGATTATTAGAGCATCATATTAATCAAGAATTTTACCAAGTATAATTTTATAGGAGATGATTTAAAATGAATAAGGATAAATGGAGTTATGTATATATCAGTATACTTATATTTTTTTCAAGTATAAATATTTTAATTTATTTTAATATTTTGCCCTTTGGAATGTGGCGATTTGGTAATAATGTGATGCTACTTATTACTATACTAATGTTATTAAGGAGAAAAACTATTAAAGAAAGAGATAGGAACATGACTATTGTTTGTTTTAGTGCTGTACTCCTATGGGTAATTACTCTATTTACTGACCTTTTTAAGCATTTATTATAAGTTTTCTATGTAGACAATAGTAAATTATGATATTGTTTTTAAAAAATATTTATTAAGACTATGTAATTAGATTAATTTATTATTAAATAAATAATTGTAAAGGTGTTGATGAATTATTATGGAAGTCTTACTTATAATATTATTTTCTTTATTAATTTCTTATATTATGTTTGAATCGATTTCTGATAGAATGGTAAATAGAGTGCATAATAAAGAACTAAAGCTAGTTATTAAAAAAAGCATATTTTATATATTATTAATATATATTGTTTTCATGTCTTTAAAGTCATTATATAGTATTTACCAATATAATCAGATTTATAATGAATTTAAGAAAACAAAAATTACTAATAATATTGATATTTCAACGCTAAATGATTCGTATATTCTTTTAGAAGGAAAATTAACTAGTCAATCTACTATGTTTCAAAATGAATATATTGAAGACAACAATACATTCGCATATTTAGAAGAAAATAAAGAGCATTACAGGGATAAGACTGGATGGGAGACTGATAGTACCTCTAAATTTTATGCAGATAATGCATATGTTTGTAACCTTCCAATTGATCTAAAAACTTTTGACATTCATAATTCAGAAGGAATTAAAGAGGAAGATATTAAAGAACCATATAAAAAGTATTATAACCAAAACTTATATTTTAATAAAAGTGATGGTGGTATGGATAAAAGAATTATATATAAAGTTTTAAGAAATAATGATGATGTACTTATCTTCTCAAAGGTAAAAAACGGGAAATTAGTTTCTCTATCATATATGAATAACCCTCTTATATTTGCTGGTGGAAACAATTATAAAAGATTAGACAGTTATCTAAGTGAAAACTCTAAACAAGATGTTACATCCATAGGATTTGTTGGTTTTGCTGCATTAGTTTTAGCATTATACAATTTTAGAAAAAGCAAAATATTTCTAAAACATATAAATCACTAAAATATTAAAAATATGTTTGAATAATAAAAGCAAACACAAGAAAATATACCAAAATTTTACTAAATAACCTTATGGAGGGCCTTATAATGAAAAGTATTTTTATAAACAAAAACTCTCAAGTTCGTTCAGGATGGAAAATAGCTTCTACTTGGATTTCATTTTATTTTGCCACACTTTTAATTACATCAATTGCTATGACAATATATATGTTAATTATGATATTTATTCACAAAGCAGATTCCCAATATATGAGTAATTTTCTTGCCAATTTAAAAACTGATGGTTTAAAAAGTAATTTAATGATGTTTTTTAATTCTATTCAATGTATATGTATGATTTTTTTTGTTGTTCTATTCTGGAAAGTTTATGACAAAAGACCTATACGTGATATTGGACTTATTAATATAAAAAAAGGATATAAAGACTTACTAAAAGGTTTAGCTTTTGGTTCAATTTCTGTAATTTTAGTTTTTATAATTTTACTTGCTAGCAAAAACATAGCTCTTGAAAATTCCTTACTTAACCCTAATTTTAATAGTTCATTATTAACTTCATTAATTTTATTTATTTTGGTTGGAATAAATGAAGAAATGTTTGCTCGAGGTTATTGTATGACTGTGCTTAAACAAACAGGTAATAAGTGGGTTGTAGTTATTGTATCTTCTATTATATTTTCATTAATGCATTCTCTTAATCCACATATGAGTTTTCTTAGCTATTTAAATCTATTTTTATTTGCTATTTTAGCTTCATATATGTTTATAAAATCCAACAATCTATGGCTCTCTATAGGTTATCACATAACTTGGAATTATTTTGAAGGAAATGTATTTGGTTTTCAAGTAAGTGGACTAGCTACGCAAAGTATGTATACTTTAAATACTCCTGCTCAGAATATCATAACTGGTGGCAGTTTTGGTCCTGAGGGAGGTCTTGTTGTTACATTTATAACCCTCCTAGGCATTTTATACATTTGGAAATTTTACAAACCACAAACTTTAGTTGATACCATGGAGGAATCTATTAGTTATGAGAAACAATAAAATTAATAAATAACTTTTTATATGAAACCAAATGTCTTTATAAGATTTTTTTATTTAGCATTACTATTCTAGTTATCGGAGGATTATTTATATTCGCTAATGTATCACATCTAGAAATATATCTATTGTATGTAACTCTATATATTGGATTTTGTTTATATTGTGGTATTGGAATGGGAGTATTTGGTCATATTTATGCATTAGATACTTTAAGTTTAGTATAAAGATAAAAAATTATTGATATCATCTTTATGTTTTGAGTCAAAATTGAATTTAATAATATCATCCCATCTCCTTCCATATAATTTCCGCGATACAATTATTTCAAGTAATGTTTCACTTTCAACCCTACAATATTTAATATTACTCCAACTGTAATATACTCCACAATACATCACTCCATTTTCATTAATACCGTTGTTACCAAACCCATGAAGTCCACTTATTATTGTCGATATTAATACAATAAAAGCTAAAGGAAGTGTTTTATATTCCCTGGAAATTAAAGATATTGCAAATACTAAAATGGTATCCAATATAAGAAATACCAGAATGTTTCTTGATCTATTTCGTGTGTTTGGAATGACTGTAAATTTTGTAATGCCGAACTGTTTTTGACTTTTAGATATTTTATAAACATCATAAATAGCCGAAATAGTAACTATTATTAATAAAAACAACATAAAAATGCTGAATATATCAATATCAGCTATGACTCTAATTTTTCCGACTCCGGACTTGACCATAAAAAATCCTACAAATCCACCTATTAGCATTGAAATAAAACTAATTATAAATAAAACCTTTCTCAATTTTGGCATGAATCTTCCTCCTTAAATTTGCACTTTCAATAATACTCTTTTCATCCGATATCTAACCTATCAATATTATTGTAGAAAATATTCAAATTTTAAGCCTAATACTTGATTTATATAATTTGGGCTAAACCGCCCTTACTGAATAACCGCAAATAACTTTCAGTAGTTATTTGCGGCTGCTTATGAATCATATAAATATTATTTTAATTACCAAATTTGCACCCTGTCTTCTGGCTTGATATACATTTTATCCCCTTGCTTGATTCCAAATGTTTCATAGAATTTATCAAATTGGGCTACTGTTATATTATTTCTTACTTTATTAGGTGCATGTGCATTATATTGAAGACTAGTTTCTTCTTCTTCCTTTGTTTCTATCTCACGCCACATAGCTGCATTACTTTCGAAAAACGCTTTGTAATCCGGATTTTGCATTTTGCTTAAGATATCTAATACACAAGCCATGCCTCCAATATCTGCAATGTTTTCTCCAACAGTAAGATCTCCATTAACATTTTTACCGTCATCTAATTTTACTTGACTATAAAACGCTCTTACTTTCTTAACCTTTTCTTCGAATTTACTATAATCTTCTTGTGTCCACCAATTATTTAAATTACCATCTGCATCGAATTTAGCTCCAGTATTATCAAATGCATGGCTGATTTCATGACCTATAATAACACCGATAGCACCTAAATTCTTTTCTTTACTTGCATTTACATCAAAGAATGCATTTTGAAGAATTCCTGCTGGAACTGTTATAGTATTTGTTGTTGGGTTATAGCAAGCATTAACTGTTTGTGGAAGAAGTGCGAACTTGGTTTTATCTACCGGTTCATTTAACTTACTTATTGCTTTTTTACGTTGAAATTTAGCTAAATTCTCAATGTTCTCCAAAAGAGAACCTCCCTCTTCATAAGATCTAATTTGTACTTTTGAATAATCCCCCCAATTATCTGGATATGCAATTTGAATACTTAATTTATCTAATTTCTCAATTGCCTTTTTCTTTGTTGCATCGCTCATCCAATCTAATTTATTAATTCTATCCTTATAAGTAGTGATAATCTCATTAGTCATATCTGTAACATCATTTTTAACTTTTTCAGAAACATACTTTTTAACATATAATTCTCCAAAAGGTTCTCCTAATAAAGAATTGACTAGATTAATAGCTTTTTCTTCCCTAGGTATTTCACCTTGTGAGCCTGAAACTGCATTCATAAATTCTGTTGCTGGCTTTTCAAAAGCTTCGCCTAAATATGGTGCTGCACTTGTAATATTCATAATTTCCAGATAATCTTTAATCATTGGAAGATTTTCTTCTGTATACATTTCATTTAGGGCCTTTAACCATTTTGGCTCAGTTAATATTATTTTATTGGCATTGTCTGCGCTACTATTCTTAAGAATATTTTTTATATTTAAATTAGGAGCTAATTTATCAAGTTGATCAATAGTATAAACATTATATTCCTCATTTATAGCATTATCGTTTTTTGAGGTTTCCTCTCTTCCTTTTATTGATTGTGCTATCATTCCTTCAAATTTAAATGTGTTATCAACTTTTGTTTTCGCTTGTTCTTCTGTATACCCACTTAATGTTAAAATCTTAATGAAATAATTTTCTGCCAAACCTTTTATTCTAGTGCTATTTTCTGTTGGCTTTACATATTCATCTGAATCACCTAAACTAAGAGATGTTGGAGAAATGTAAAGAGCATGCTTGGTCACATCTTTTAAATCAACACCACACCCAAGTTGTATTAAAGTATTTCCAATCTCAGATTCGTCATTGAAATTTGAAATATCTTTTATTGATTTAATATTATTTATTTCGTCGATCATTTTTTTAATTGGCTTTATTCCATCTTTATTTCTAGCATCCATATTTAAAGCATTATTATATAAATTAATTATCTTCTTCTCATCACTATTTTCAGAATAATGTTTCTCATTTGCCAGAAGGTCATTGATTATTTGTTCCTTTTGTTCTGTTATGGCTTTTTCAGTTTCCATAAATGTTGAATTTGATGATTTCCCCGCATCTATTTTTGCAGTGCTTAACCATTGTCGGTTTACTACTGCATAAAAATCATCCTGCAGCCTTAAAGAACTTGATGTTGCTACCGCTGCACTTGAATTTGTTTGTTCTGCTGCCATAGCATATGTTCCCTGACCTAAAAATACGGAGCAAATTAGTGCACATGCTATAATAGCTCTTATTTTATTTTTCCCCATTTTATCATCCCCACTTTTCATTAATATTCCCAACATATTATTTTTAGTATTTAACTTATTTATGTTTTTACAATTAAAGTAAACTTAAAATTTAATTTGGCTAAAAGTTTAATAATTATAAAATCACTAGTTACTTGTCTATATGTTACTAATATAAATCCTATTTGATTTTATACGTAGTATTAAAAATATATAAAATATTCTCCGAAAATTCAATACTAGTTTCATTAAACGTACATTTTTATGCATTAAAAGAATATTTTTATTAAAGCAGAGTAAATATTTAAGCATTTACTTCTTATGCTTGGTTTTATATATTTAATGCAATATACATTTACTTAACAGAAAAAACATGTAATAATTTATTTTTAAAGACAAATTAAACCAGAAAACATAATAATAAATAATTAATAAAAAATTTTTAAGGAGTAATATAGACATGATAAAACACACATTTATAAGATTCTTTTTATTTGCTACTAGTATTACAGCTGTCTTTGGCTTATTTATATTTACATTTGCCAAATTATCACAGATAGAAATATCTATATTGGATATAAATTTATATATAGAATTTTGCTTATATTACGGAGTAGGAATGGGGCTGTTTGGTCATGTTTATGCAAAAAATACAACTCTTTGCATAAATAGTAGAAGTCATACTATTGAAGATCTGGGAAATAAATTAGATAGATATAAATATAGAAAATTCAAAGTAGCAAGCAATGAAATTGTATTTTGTTCTAGTAAGTATCATCAGTGGTTTTATGGTAAAATCTATATTCAAAATCAAGGAGACAAAATTACTATTACTGCAGCTAAATGCATTATTAATAAATATTTCTCTAATATAGTCTAAATATAATAATCAAAAACACAAGGGGATGTTATTATCAAAAAGATCTTATCATAGTGCTATTTTCGTCTTTTGTTGGCTTTATACTCTTCTTCAAAATAGATAGGAAATTTTCATTAATAGATTATATGGAAGCAAAGTTAAATTCAATTTGGAAAAAAGCATTTTATGTATCTTTTGCATTAACATTAGTAACTGTGATTCCAATTTTTGTGTCATTCCCAAATATAGTTATTTATATTATAGGTGGAAATATATTAGGTATTACTATACTATTCGTTAATCATAAGTATTTCAAATAACTTAATAAAGTGAAATAAATTTCTGTTATATATTAAAAAAATATTCTTTTAATGACAAAATTTATACGTTTAATGCAAATACTATTGAATTTTTACTAAATATTATGTATATATGTAATTAACATTAGTTATTTAAAGGAGTTAATATGATTAAACGTTTATCTACTATGATATCAGGGTATTTGGAACAAAATAATAATTCTTTAAGTAAAAAAGACATACTTAAAATTCAGTATACGCTGGAAGTAATTTTAGGAGACTTAACTAAGTTCATAATCCTATTTTTAATTTTTTTACTCTTAAAAGAGCTTCCCTTATTCTTGTTGTCTTTTATCATTTTAAATTCAACAAGACCTTTATTCGGAGGTGTTCATTGTAAGACGTATTATGGTTGTTTAATATTCAGTCTATTATATTTCATAATAGTATTATTATTTGCTAAATTATCTCCAAAACTAAATATTAATTTTTATATGGTTTCCTTTATAGTATCTTTCATTACTACCTTAATTTTTGCTCCTTGTCATAATGAAAAAAGACCAGTAAATAATAAAGCGACATTAAAAATATTATCTTTAATATCGCTGACTTTTTGGAGTATATTATTTTTTAAACTGCCTGATTTACAAGTATGTAACTGCATATTTGTGAGTATTTTATTTCAAATTATTCAAGTTATCATTATTAATATTAAAGGAGTTGTTAGCAATGCAAAAATCTATAAACTTTTTTTCAGTTATACTACTTAATATATTTAATTTAGTATCCAAATCAAGTTGTAATTGCATGTGGGGTCAACCTGATTTTCCTGAAGAATTATTAAAATAAATATCAAAAATAATCGTTTCAGATTCGACATACAATTGCACATACCCTTTATGCAGGTTAACTATTTTCTGTACATTGTACAAGCCATAACCTCTTGTACCTGTTGTATTTTTAGTAGTATAACCTCTTGTAAACATCTCATTTAAGTTAATGTTATTTGGATTTAATATTTGGTTTTTAACAGTTAAATGAGATGTTTTCCCCAAGTTATAAATTTTCACTTCAATATTTTTCTTATGACATTCCTCTTTTAATACTTCATCAAAAGCATTATTTAACATGTTATTTAATAAATTAGATATTTCATGATAGCTTAATATATTATCCAAAACATTACTTTCTATTCGATATTCAAAATTCACATTGTATTTTTCTGCTTTGCATATATTCCTATATATTATAGATCTAATAATTACATTCTCTATGTATATGAGTTCATTTATTTTATTATCAAGCCTCTCTTCATCTTTCATATAATTTTTAATAGCTGATTTCACATCTTTGTCATCTACAACGGCTACGATTCCTCTTATTGTATTTTTATAATTAATAAAATCATGCTGTCTTTGCTTTATTTCTTGAACTATTTCATTAATAACGTCATTATATTCATTAGAAACTTTTAATGATTCTTTTTCTTTTATTACTTTAAGTAAATATAAATAACTTAAAATTTGAGATACAACCAGTATACAAAATATTAATGATGTAACAAGTAAATTATTTAAAATTAGCATCTTATCATAATTCCAAATAATTTTAAATACACTTGCATATGCACAACATACTAAAACAAAATAAATTAAAGCATTGTTATCTATAATTTCAAAAATAAAATTCTTTTTTAATAAATTTGTTCTTGAAATTATAATTATTACAATTACACTTAGTAATTCTGTAATAATTGCTATATATATATCATTAAAAATTAATTTATTAACAACTGAAGAAAATACTAACTCTAAACTTATACCTGCAAGCAGTGCTAAAATAAATCCTAATACAGTCTCTTTTAAGGAACTTTTATATATAATTTTAATTACTATAATATCTAATGCATATGTGATGATAAAATTCAATCCTAATTTCTCAATAAAATTAACTAAAATTGAAAGAATAATTACACTCAATAGCAATTTAAATATATTATTATTTTTCTTAGTTAGAATTATCCATAAATACATTATAATAAAAGCATCGATACTATCTATAATAAAATCAATTAACATAATATCACCTTTTCATTTCTAACCTCAGATATTATATTATCCTTGAAATTATATCCTAAAAGAGCTGTTTTAACGTAATTATTAAAATATATAGTGCTTAATTTAGCATTTATCTTTTCTATCTTACATATGTAATTTTTATTTACAGCGAAAGCTCTATGGCTTTGTATTATGTATTTACAATCAATTAATTTCATAATCTTTTTTAAACTAGTGTTGTTGGCCTCATACATTCCATTAATAGTATTTACTTCACCAACTCTCCCTTTAATCTCAATAAAAACTATATCTTTTATTTTTATCAACGCATATATGCCGTTTTTTAAAGTTATGGAAACCTTTCTATCATTATTTTTATTATCCTCATTAAAATTATCGGTACCATTATTTAATCGACTGCTTTCATAGCATATAAGCTTACTTAACATAGCTTGTACAGTTTCTTGATCATATGGCTTTATTATGTAATCATAGCAATGTGTTTTCTTAAATGCTTGTGTTATATATTCCATATGAGTTGTTAAAAAAATAATTTGACTAAACTCATACTTATCGATCTTTCTAATTTTCATTGCAAGATCTAAACCTGAAGATTCCCTTAAACTAATATCTATTAAAAACATATCAATATCATGCCTTTTAATTATATCTAAAGCTGTACTTTCACTATCAGCTTCATAAATTTCTATAAACTCATGCGCTGAAAGAATCATTTTCTTTAAGACCTCTCTTTGCATAAAATCATCTTCTACTATAATAATTGAAAACAAAATTATCCCTCCTCCTATTTCAATTTCCCTTTAACAAAAAAAGCCTGCAAATATTTTCACCAAATACTTCCAAGCTTTTATCAATAATTCTTTAATAGCTAACATCAATTGTATCTATTATATTATTATATTATTACTCGAATACAAATAAGCTTTCTATGATAACCTTGGGATCTTATTCTTGTATTTTAACTCTTTATAATTATATACTACAATATTTTTGAATAATATACAATATTTTCATTAAAAATACAGAACTTTCACACCTAAATTCCAGTAAAAATTTTATTTTGTTACACTTACTTAAATAACTGGTAAGTTCCATCACCAACAGGTCGTGAATTTTTATATACTTCCCTCTCACCCCAAAATTACACATATTTATTTTCCATTTTAAATTAACCTTATGTGTTTTCTAAATTTATTCAAACATATCTTCCAGTGTTATTTCCAAATCATTAAATAGGTTACTTTTGTAATATGCATTATCTGAAGCTTTAAACGACCCATCATTTAAAAAGTATTGAATTAATTCTCCTGATTGTTCAACTATTATATATTCCATTACTCCATACTTTTGATACAACTTCAACTTTTTTATATAATCATTTCCTCTATAATTTTCAGAAATTACTTCAAAAACAATCTTAGGAGCAGAAATAAAACTTTCACCTTTTTTAACGGAATCTTCACAAGCAACGAATACATCAGGAAACACATTTATAGTATCTTCATTATTATGAAACATAACTTCTATTTGTTCAGTATACACTTTACACTTGCTCTTTTTGAAATAGTTTTTAAGAGATGTTGCAATATTTAAAACTATTTCGTTGTGTCTTACCGAAGTCTTGGAGTGTAAGACAATTTCTCCATTAAAATATTCAACTTTACAATCACTTGTATCTTGTATTTTTTCGAATTCTTCTAAAGTATAATAATGTTTTTCTATGTGTTCCATATAATCAAACTCCTTATTAAATTCTTTTAAAAATACCTTTAGATATATTGTACTACAAAAGTAATTATATAACTTATCTTCTTATTATTCCAAACTAAATAATTTCATAAAAAATAAATTAGATATCTTATTATATAATTACATCATAAACTCCTCAATCTCACTAACATCCTTAATCATATCCTTAGTTAAAACTTCACATCCATCTTTAGTGACTAAAATATCATCTTCAATTCTTATTCCTATACTCTCTTCATTTATATATATTCCAGGTTCTACTGTAAACACCATTCCTTCTGTAAATATAAATTCCCTTCCTTGCACTCCTAAATCATGAGTATCTAATCCTAAGCTATGCCCTATGCTGTGCCAATAGTACTTGCTAACTTCAGTTTTTTCTTTTATAATTCCCAATTTAATACACTCTTCAGCAATTAAATCTTTTGCCCAAATATTTAACTCTTTTGAATCAACACCAGGTTTTATTTTTTCAATTACAGCCTTATTTACTCTAAGAACAGCTTCATAAACTTCTTTTTGCCTTTCTGTGAACTTACCATTAACAGGGAATACTCTTGTAATATCTGCATTATATAAATTCCATTGTGCACCTAAATCAAATAATATTAAATCGCCATCTTTTAATTCACTATTATTTTCTACATAGTGAAGTATAGTTGCATTTTTTCCTGCTGCTGCTATTGTTCTAAAAGCTAAATCCTTAACTCCTTTAGTTTTACATTCAAAATCAAAATACGCTTCAAGTTCATATTCCTTCATTCCAACTTTTGCATTTTTCATTAAAGATTTTACACCATTAATTGTTATATCTATTGCTTTTCTCATCTCTACTATTTCTTCATCAGATTTAACCATTCTAAGTGGTGCAATCTTATTAGAAAAATTCTTTATTCTTACCTGCGGATACTTATTATTAATTTCCTTTGCAAAGATATTGGCAATAGAATCTGCTTCATCAATATCTTCTCTATCTAAATCTAAATATAACTTTACTTCTTCAGCACCTTTAATTAATCTATTTATATAAGAATTAAAATCCTTTAAGTATACAACATCTTCTATTCCTGATATTTCTTTTCCCTCATTATCTCTTAACGTTTTTCCGTTCCACATTTCCTTATCTAAATCTAAATCCTTTAAAAATAATTTTTCATTTATAACATCTTTGAACTTTGATAATACAACTACATGCTCTTGTTCTTGAATTCCAGTTAAATAATAAAAATTCCTATTAGGAGTGAACTGATATAATTCATCTCCAGTTTTTTTGCATGGTTTTCCTGAAAATAGAATTGCTATTGAATTATTCTCTATAGTTTCTATAAATTTTTTTCTGTTTTCTATATATGTGCTTTTATTCATAAATTCAGCCTCTTTCTTGCTACAAGTATTTTAGTTCTCTAAATATGATACTGCAAAAATTTATACAAATAAAGGCATTTAGCTGTATCTCATAAAATAATGTACGATTAGTTATTTGTCTATTTAACCAAAAATAAATTTACCATAAAAATAGCCATAATTATGGCTGTAAGATCTGCTAGAACTGCTGCCCATAACGTATGTCTTATTTTCTTTACCTTAACTGCGCCAAAGTAAACTGTAATTGTATAAAAAATAGTTTCTGTACTTCCCATTACAACTGACGCTATTAAACCTGTTCTAGTATCCGGGCCAACACTTTTTATTAAATCTGTAAACACACCAATAGCACCACTTCCCGATAATGGTTTTACTATAAGTAATGGTATAAGCTCCTTTGGTAATCCTATTAAATTTCCAACAGGGGCTATTATATTATTTAGTAAATTCATTAGATTTGCTTCCTTAAATATTTGAACTGCAATTATCATAGCTAATAGGTATGGAAATATTCTTAATGTTACCATTAACCCTTCTTTAGCACCTTCGATAAACCATTCATAAACCTTTCTACCTTTAAACATGCCATAGGTTATAATAAGTAAAAATATTATTGGGATTATGCTTTTACTTAAATAATTAAACATAGTATTTATTATCCCTCCAACAAAAATATTTATAATGACAATATTTTAAACTTCTCAAAAATATCTCTGTAAAATCTTACAACATACTACACCAACTACGGCTGCTGTGGCAGTTGATATTAATGTTGGCAATATTATCACACCCGGATTTGTGGAATTGCAGGCAGCTCTTATAGAAATTATTGTAGAAGGTATTAATTGGATACAGGTTGCATTTAATACTAAAAAAAGCGCCATATCATTTGATGCCGTTTCCTTATCCTTATTAAGTCTATCCATTTCCTCCATAGCTTTAATACCAAAAGGAGTTGCTGCATTAGATAAGCCCATCATATTGGCAGTAAGATTCATAACTATAGCGCCTAACACCTTTTCATCTTTAGCAGCCTCTTTAAAAATACGCTTTAAAATAGGCTTTAACAATTTAGATATTTTCTCTGTAAGCCCGCTATTTTCAGCCACTTTCATAACTCCGCACCAAAAGCACATTATTCCTGTAAGTTCTATTATAAAAGTAACAGTGTTTCCGCTGGAATTAACTATTGCCTTGGAAATAACTTCACCATTGCCACTAAATAATCCAACTAAAACTCCAAGAAATATTAAAAGAAACCAAATATAATTTATCATATTTTCCTCCATAGCATAATTATTCTTTACATTTATATTCCTTGCACTTATTTTTTAGTAGTGATAGGATATAATTACTAAACATAATTACATTTAAAAGGAGAACTTTTATGGACAATTTAAATTTAAAAATAGCTCAACAAGATGTAGAGGAAGCTTTAAAAACTGTCGAGGACATTGAAAAGTTTATAAATAATAAAGAATCTTCAAAGGATCAATTAAAAGAAAAGTTTATTGACCTATCATCTAGAGTTCAAAAATTAGAAGATATTTTAAAGAGTGAAGGAATCCTTTAATCTACATAAAATGTATAAAAGCACAGCTATGATCCGCTGTGCTTTTTGTATGTTATCATATTTGAATATTCTCTTATTCAAAAGTTTAATAAGTTTAATTTTCTAATGCAATTTTTTGTATTTTTTTATTTCCAACTAAATCCTTTGATTTTTTTATAAACACCAATACTGTTATTATAACAGATAAAAAATCAGATGCTGCTCCAGCAATCCATATACCATCTAATCCCTTAAACATAGGAATTATTATCAGACATGGTATTAATATTATTACTTGCCTTAATAAACTCAAAAGCATTGATATTTTAACATTCCCGATTGATTGAAAATAGTTAGTAACTATAATCTGTCCCCCTACAAATGGCAGCATAATTAGAAATATTCTCATACCATGTGAAGTAACTTCTATAAGTGCTGGATCATTATTGAAAGCTATAACAAGAATTTCTGCTGCTCCCTGAATTACTATAAATCCTATTGTTACTATTACAGTAGCCGCTATGACCCCATATTTTACAGCTTTCTTAACCCTATCATATTGTTTTGCACCAAAATTATAACCTATTATTGGTTGAAGTCCTTGGTTTAGTCCAAAAATAGGCATTAGAAATACCATAGCCAAACTACCTATAATAGTCATTGCACTTACTGCTATATCGCCTCCATACTCTTGCAACAAGTTGTTAGCCACTATTTGAACTGCACTTTGAGCAATTTGCATACTAAATGGACTTACTCCTATTGCAATAATACTTAATACAATTTCTCTATTAAGCCTTAAGTTTTTCTTTTTTATTTTAAGGGTACTTGAGCCTTTTGTAAAATAATACAGTATCCAAATACTGCTGATAAATTGTGCAACCACAGTTCCAAGAGCTCCACCTCTTACTCCCAGCCCTAATCCAAATATAAATATAGGATCTAAAATAATGTTTATAATAGCACTCATAAGCATTGATGCCATTGCTATTTTAGGACTTCCATCGCTTCTAATTGAATGATTAAGTCCAAAACTAATCATATTAAAAATACATCCAACAAAAATTACTTGGATAAATTCTTCACCATACCCTAGAATATTTTCGCTTGCTCCAAACATTTTTAATAGTGGATTTGCAAATATCAACCCAAATAATGTTAAGAAAATACTTATGATAATTATTAAGGTGAACGCATTTCCTAAAAGCTTTTCTGCACTTTCTTTGTCATGTTCCCCAAGTTTTATTGATACCTGTGTAGCTGTTCCAATTCCAATTAATAGACCAAAAGCCAAGATTATAATCATAAGCGGCATAGCTACCCCAACACCTGCCATAGCAAGATTTCCTATTCCTTGTATATGTCCAATAAATACTCTGTCTATTATATTGTATAGGGTATTAACAAGCATACCTATAATAGCCGGTATTGAGAATTCTAATAACAATTTTCCTACGCCCATTTCTCCAAGTCGTTTTTGATTATTCATAAACTTCCCTCCTTGTTAATCAGAGAACTTTTTGATAACTTCTCTAATAGCTTCGCTAGTTCCTCGGATTCTTCATCAGTAAGATTACTTCTAATCTTGCTTTCCCATTCATCCATTATTAGATATACTTCTTCTTTTATTTGTTCTGCTTTTTCTGTAACTTGAAGTTTATAAGCACGTCTGTCATTTTCTTTTTTTACTCGTTTTACATATCCTTCATCTTCTAATTTTTTTATTGCCCTTGCTGTAGTTGCCTTATCTAATTTTACTTTCTCCGTTAATTCCTCTTGAGTAATGCCATCATTCTTATAAAGATTTAGTAAAAATAAATATTGACCTGCTCCTATTCCAAATTTACTGAATTTCTTGCTAAAATAAATACCACTAGTTCTATGAATTTCACCAATGTATTTACCTATATGTTGGTAACACTCCATATTTTTTCTCCCCTATAATTATTAAATAAATAGTTGTGTTTGCAACTATATAAATAAAAAACAATAAAGAACTGCTTCAAAATAATTTTCTACTATCTTGAAGCAGTCTTTTATAAGAAACATAAATTAAATATCATAAAAACTCTATAACTCAGCCTAAAATTTGAATCATTACTTTTAAACTGTACTTTCTCTTTCAACTAATTGATGTTCTAAAACATAATGTGGTTCGTCTAATTCTTTTTTGCTTAGAAGTTTAATAAGCATTCGCATTGCAACTGATCCCATATCATAAGTTGGTTGAGAAATTGTTGTAATCTTAGGATAGAATATAGATGCTGCAAAATTATCATTAAACCCAACAACACTTACATCTTTAGGGACCTTTACTTTATTATCTCTTAAAGCATTTATTGCTCCCATGGCAATATCGTCCGATGCACATACTACACCCTTGAATTTCTTTTTTTGCTTTAAGAATTTTTGTATTCCTTCATATCCGCTTTTTACTTTCATTGAACTTAAATAAACCAAATCAGGATCTATCTCTATTCCGGCTTCCTTCATAGCATTTTCATATCCAACATATCTGTCTCCCCAAGCATTTCTGCTCTCTTTTTCAGTTCCTATAAAGGCAATTTCTTTTATTCCTTTTTCAATTAATAGTTTAGTACTATCATAGCTAGCTTTAACATTGTCGATAGTTACACTTGGTAATACTCCATCCTTATCCTTAGTTTCAACCAGCACAGTTTTTAGATCTAATTCATTAATTAATTCCAGTATTTCTTCATTTAAAGAACTACTCATATAAATTACACCATCAACCATTTTCTCTTTAAGTACCCTCAAATATTCTTTTTCTTTTTCAATATCAAGGTCTGAATTACACAATATTATATTGTAATCGTATATATTTGAAACGTCTTCAGCACCTCTTACTATTTCTGGGTAAAATTGGTTTGATATATCTGGAAGTAATATCCCTATTGTTTTTGTTCTTTGAGTTTTTAAACTTCTTGCGACTATGTTCGGTCTATATCCAAGTTTCTTTATTGCATCTAAAACTTTCTTCTTAGTGTCTTCGTTTACTACATCGATATCATTTAAAACTCTAGAAACAGTTGCAATTGATACTCCAGCTTCCTTTGCAACATCCTTAATAGAAGTAGCCATTTTTCATTCCTCCTTTGAATTTTTTCTAGATAATCTCATTATACTAATATATTACATTATAAATCAACAGAACTTACAATAAATTATTATATTATTGTAAGTTTTGTCAAAAATCATAGTTTTTAAACTTAAATTCATAATTTTATTAAATAGTCTAAACATACATATTTCTATCTCTTTGCTAAAAAAATTAAATGACTAGGAACTTGAATAAACTCCCTTAATTCCTAGTCAATTTTAATTATTTTACATTGTGACCCCTTTGGTTATTACTTCTACATTCATATTTAATGATTCACTATTTATAACTGTTTCTGAATAATTAGATTCTTCATTATAAATAACCTCAGAAGTTAGTGTCTCTTTCTTAATTGTTTCTTCGAATTTCTTAATAACACCTATTAACATATCATTACTTGCAACATATAAATTTATTCTATCTGCAACTTCGAAACCTTTATCTTTTCTCATATTTTGAATTTTTGAGATGATTTCTCTTACATGACCTTCTTCTTGAAGTTCAGGTGTAATTGTTGTATCCAAAACAACTCCTAGTTCACCTTCCCCAGCGAATGCATATCCTTCTAATCCTTGCATTGTAACTAAAAGATTTTCGTTTGTAAGAACTATTTCTGTATCATTAACAACTATAGTTTCGCTTCCACCGTTTTTAATCTTTTGAGCTAATTCCATTTGATTCTTTTCTGAAATTGCTTTTCTTATTTGAGGAATTAATTTACCATACATTTTACCTATAACAGGTAAGTTAGGCTTAATTTCGAAGTTAACATACTTAGAAAGGTCAGCTCCTAATTCAACCATCTTTATATTTAATTCTTCTTTTACTATATCTCCATAATACTCTGGAAGTGATTTTGTTGAAATAAGCAGTTCTGAAAGTGGCTGTCTATTTTTAATATTAGCAGCATTTCTAGCACTTCTTCCAAGCTTAACTAATGTATAAGCTAAATCCATTTCCTTTTCTAATTCAGTATTTATAGCTCCCTTATTTACTTCTGGCCAAGAACATAAGTGAATACTTTCTGGAGCATTCTTATCAAGATTTAAAACTAAGTTTTGATAAATCTCTTCTGTCATAAATGGTACAAACGGCGATGCTACTTTAACTAAGTTAACTAACACTCTATATAATGTTACATAAGCACCAATCTTATCATCTGTTAATTCTTGCGTCCAGTATCTAGCTCTGTTTCTTCTTACATACCAGTTTGATAATTCATCTGTAAAGTCTTCAATAGCTAAAGCTGCTTGAGTGATCTTATAAGTGTTTAATCCATCATCAACTGTTTCAATTAATGTATTTAACTTAGATATAATCCATTTATCCATTACATTGTCTGAAACGAAATCTTCATACTTAGTTGGATCAAAATTATCTATTTCAGCATATAACACGTAGAATGAATATACATTCCATAAAGTACCTAGGAACTTTCTTTGGGTTTCTGCAACATCATCCACTGAGAATCTTGTTGGAAGCCATGGAGCACTTGCAGTATAGAAGTGCCATCTTGTAGCATCTGCCCCTTGACTGTTTAATACTTCAAATGGATCAACAACATTTCCTTTAGACTTAGACATCTTAAGTCCCTTTTTATCTAATACGTGGCCTAATACTATACAGTTTTCAAATGGATTTGTATCAAATAAACATGTTGATAATGCCATTAATGTATAGAACCATCCTCTTGTTTGGTCAACAGCTTCTGATATAAATTGAGCTGGGAAATTCTTTTCAAATTTTTCTTTGTTTTCAAATGGATAGTGCCATTGTGCGAAAGGCATTGACCCTGAATCAAACCAACAGTCAATTACTTCATTAGTTCTACTCATTTCCTTTCCGCATTCAGGACATTTTAACTTGATTCCATCTACATAAGGTTTGTGTAATTCTATTCCCTTGCAGTCTGTAGTTGCCTTTTCTTCTAATTCAGCTCTGCTTCCAATACAATCTCTATGACCACATTCACATTGCCATATTGGAAGTGGTGTTCCCCAGTATCTATCTCTTGAGATACCCCAATCAATAACATTTTCAAGGAATTTACCAAATCTTCCTGTTCTGATGTTATCAGGATACCAATTCACTTTATCATTATTTTCAAGTAATTTGTCTCTCATTTGAGTCATTGCAACAAACCAACTATCTTTTGGGTAATATAAAAGTGGTGTATCGCATCTCCAACAATGAGGATATGAGTGAAGATGTTTGTGCTTATTAAATAACTTATTATTTTCTTCTAGGTAATTACAGATACTTTCATCACACTTCTTAACAAATTTTCCTGCCCATGGAGTTACTTCTGGAACGAAGTTACCACTTGCATCTACTAAATTTACAAATGTGATACCATTTTGCTTTGCAACAAAGCTATCATCTTCACCATAAGCTGGTGCGATATGTACTATACCAGTACCATCTGAAAGTGTTACGTAATCTCCATGAATTACTACAAACGCTTTGCCTTCAACCTTAGCAAAAGGCATTAATTGTTCGTATTCAGTACCTAATAATTCTTCACCTTTATATTCTTTAATTACTTCATGTTCTAAATCTTTAAGAACTGTACCTATTAAGTCCTTAGCTAATACATAAACTTCATCGCCAACTTTAACATCAGCATATGTATAAGCCTTATTTATACATAAAGCTAAGTTAGATGGTAATGTCCAAGGAGTTGTTGTCCAAGCAAGTATATACTTGTTTTCTTCTCCTTTAACTTTAAACTTAGCTGTTGCAGTTAAATCTTTAACATCCTTATATCCTTGAGCAACTTCATGAGATGAAAGAGCAGTTCCGCATCTTGGACAATAAGGCATTACCTTATGACCTTTGTATAATAAACCTTTATCCCATAATTTCTTTAATGCCCACCATTCTGATTCAATATAATCATCATGATAAGTTACATATGGGTCTTCCATATCAACCCAATATCCTATTTGATGTGACATATCTTCCCATAAGCTAACATATGAAAATACACTATCTTTACATTCTTTGATAAACTTTTCTACACCAAAATCTTCGATTTGTTCTTTTCCAGAAATTCCAAGCTTCTTTTCTATTTCTAATTCTACAGGAAGACCATGCGTATCCCATCCTGCTTTTCTTAGAACTCTATGCCCCTTCATAACCTTATATCTTGGGATAATATCTTTCATAACTCTAGTTAAAATATGACCAACATGAGGTCTTCCATTTGCTGTTGGAGGACCATCGTAGAATGTAAAATATTCTCCATCCTGATTTGAATCAAAGCTCTTTTTAATGATGTCTTTTTCCGTCCAAAGCTTTGCTATATCTTTTTCCATATTGACGGTACCTTTTGATGAATCTACTTTATTGTACATTAAAAAATTCCCCTTTCATTCTGAGTAAATTTTATACTTTCCTTAAAAATTGTTTCCTAATTTATATATTTTCTAAACGTAAAAAAACTCCATCCTACAGGACGAAGTTGAATTCGCAAACCACCTAAGGCAAAACATTTAAATATAGTATTAAATGCTTTATTTCAAGTACATACATACTCTATCCTTTAACGCAGGCTGTTACGTGATAACTTATTTGGCGATTAGTGCCTTTCAGTCTCCAACTCCTAGGTGATTTTCTCTAAGATTTATTATAGCTTTACACCAAACAGCTACTCTCTAAAAATAACATCCAAGATACTTTTCCTAATCATAGTCTTTTATTGTAATATTATATATTATTGATTTTTAAATGTCAATTAATAGTGTTTTCTTAAATAAGTTGAATTATCATAATGCATTAGCTTTTAATCAATATATACCGATTTACCCCAAACCATGTTAAAATATTTAATTATAGTATATTCTGTAATAATGTATTATAACTCTTATTTTTCATAACTAAAGTATGTTTAATTATATAAGGAGTATGAGTATGTTTAATTCAACTATACCATTTAGAAAAAGTATAAATAATATAGAAGGAGGCATTTTTCTTTATCTTCTTTCAACCATTGCATTATTTATGGGACTTTTGTTTATTTTTTTATATCATGTTTTAAAATTTAATTTTTATATTCCTTCACTTCCTTGCGTTATACATGACTATTTACACTTATATTGTCCTGGGTGCGGCGGGACTCGTGCCGTAAAAGCACTACTAAATTTTGATTTAGTGAAATCATTTCTATGCAATCCTTTCGTATTGTACTTAATTGGAATATTTCTATATTACTATATTGGATCAACAATAACATTTCTTACAAAATTTAAAGTTGTAATATTTCATTTTAGATTTTGGATGATTTATGGTGGTTTGGCCTTATTTATAATTAATTGCATTGTTAGAAATATCCTTGCAGTTTATTATGGAATTGATTACCTTGGCGATATCCAAATTTATTGGTAGTTTGTTTAAAACACAAAAAAGTGGTAATCTCTAAGGTATCCCTAGTATTACCACTTATATTCTAATTATAAACTTCTACAATTAATACATTATTATCAAGTTACACTCAAACTAAAAATTATATTGATTTTTAAACTTACTAGGATTAAATTCACCTATCATAGTCAATATAACCATGATAATAAATATTGCAATTGCAATTGATGAACAAATGATTCCAGCAAGTGCAAGGTTATTTAATTTACCTTTTGAATCTTTAGATATTAGTCCAAGTACAAGACCTACCACTGAAAAAATTATCGATACATATGTGCAACAACATGAAAGTGAAAAAACTAAAGATATAATTCCTAAAACAAGTGATGCAACACTAAGATTATAAGCGGTCTTATTTTTATTTTGTTCCATTGAATTAATATTTCCATATTGATCTATTTGATTATTATAATTGTTATAATTTCTGTTATTATCATTATTATTTGCATTGTTATCTGGATTAAAATTATTATCCATCATTTATATCCCCCTCATTGAATAACATGTAAATTATACCACACAATACTTTTTATTTCAATTAATACCATATATGTATTACAATTAAATATAGCTATCTCATTATGGAAATGAAATCCATATAAGACAGCTATACTATGTAAGGCTTTTTACGTAACCTTACCTTTACTATTCAAATGAAAATTCTATTTCTTCTTCATTGCACCCATGTGATTCTTCATTTAGATAATTATTTTCATTATCTAAATTCTCATTAATATTTATAATAACACTTCGTTCCTTATTTCTTGATAATTTTCTCTTGGACTTATCTTCTAGTGCTACTTTTATTAATTTAATCGATTCAGTTGGCGTTTCACATCCACCAAGGACTACTATATTAAAATTATTATTATATGTAATGTATGTACTTTTATACACCTCAAAACATTTGGCAACTTCGTTTGGATCATAACCATTTGTTTTTAAATTAATACCTAAATAGTCACAATCATATATATCTGGTTGAGCAAATACACTATTCTTTATCGCTAAATCTATGGCCGTTTTAGCATCTTTTAATCCATCGTAAAGCTTTAACACAAGTCCAGATCCATCAGCAGTATTTATTCTAAATGAATCTTTTTTATCAATATTTCCATCTATGTGAATACCCATTAAATTATATGATAAGTCTAAACTCTCAACTACCTCATTATTGACTTCCTTATAAGTATTTCTCTTATTATTATCTATAAATTTTATATCACTAATTAAATTAATTACACTATTTATATCATTCCAACATTCTATAGTATTCTTAAATGATAATTGGTCTTCTGTTAAACTAGGAAGAATTGCTACTACATTTATTTTTGCAGTAGGAATAGCAGCTGAAGCTATCTGTATGAAGGTTTTAACTGCACCAGATCCAGTTCCACCTGCCATACTCGTAAAAATAATCATTACTTCAGTTTGAGGATATTTTCTTAACAGAGTTCCTATTGCATTAGCATTATCCTTTATCATTTCCTTTGATTTATTTCTATCTCTTCCAGAACCGTCAGTTCCAGGGTATACATAAACATTTTTATCTATATTTGCATTTTTTAAAGGCTTAATATCAGATAAACTACTATTAAAAAATAATCCATTATAACTCTTATTTTTGCTTAATAATCCATCTACTATATTTCCAGCACCTTGTCCTAATGCAACCAATAACATTTTGCTCTTTTCCATAATTATTCCTCCTACTAAAATTACCTAATCTATTTTATTTTTTGAAATATCTTTAATATTTTTATTTTTTAATGTCTAAATTTAGTATATAATAATTATTAGAAATATTTTATAACAATATAATTTTATACTACATTTACTAATATTTAAAGGATATTTATTATAATATTAATAATTTTACGTTAAATTTACTGTAGATTATTACTTTTTTATCATAAATAAACCTTTATCGAAACTACTTTTACAATTAAGATATTAATCTTTTACATAAGATAAGTTATAAATATACAAGTTTTATCAGAATTTAGAGGTATAGCGGCTAAAATGTTTTTCTTATTTTAATTAAAACATAAAGTAGCTAATACTAATTATTTGTTTTATAACTATAAATGACACTAGCACACTTATTGAAAGGTAAGGCCGCAAAGCCGTGAGTCTAAGGAAAATATTATTTTCTATGATCGTCAGGTTGCCAAAATATAATTATAATATATTGTGATAAATTGTATAATTTATTTACTTTTGTTTGTTGTATTTTGGTGACTATGATTACATAGTCACCTTTATTTATTTTTTAGGCACTTAACTGGTATAACATATTAATTTAAGTTGAATTAAAAAAGGGGGAGTTAAAAAATTATGAATTCTGAAAATAGACATATAGATATTAATGAGGAAGCCATTGTAAAAAACAAGAAAAGAGGAGATATCTTATATTATTCAATTAGTCAAGTAGCTGCTCTGTTGGATGAGGATGAAAGAAACATCCTATATTACACTAATGTTTTTGATAATATTTTAAAAATTGAAATATCCGATAAAAAATTAAGATATACAACTAGAGATATAGATAAGCTTGAATTTTTAATTAATTTAAAAAACAAAGGAATGACTATAAAAGAAATTCAAAGTTATTGCAAGGAATTACCTTTAAATATTGAAGATTTAGTAAATATTAAAGAAAATAATTCTATTTCAATTAGTGAGATTATATCTACGATTTTGGAGTCTGAAAATGAAAAATATGATAATTTAAAAGAATATTTAACAACTAAAATTCATGAAAATAATGAATTATCTGTTGAAAAAATAGTAGACGCATTAATGCAAGAACAAACTAAACAACTTAATATTCTAAGGGAAAATATATTGGACGAAATCAAAGAATATATTGACTATAAGTTTAATGTAGAATGTAAAAACAACGAAAATTTATACAGTGAACTTTCTGAAAAAATTACTAAATTGGCTTCTGAAAAAAATTCATTAGAACATACTATAAAATCACAATTAAAAGAATTTAACGAAATATCTATATCTAGAGATAATAATTTAATAGCAGAGATAAAAAGATTTAAAAATGTAATTGAACAAGCTTATTATATTCAAAAAGAAATGGAAACGCAGCCGAGAAAAATAAGTTTTATAGAAAGACTATTTGGTGTGACCCATTAGATACAATTAATTAAGAACAAATCAAAAAATTTTTCTTGATTTGTTCTTAATTATTGTTAATTTCTATTTCATCACTTTAGGGATTAATAATATGAATTCAGATCCAACTCCGTATTCCGAATTTACTTTTAACTTTATTCCAAAATTCTTTGAGATCGATTTAAGTAAACTAAGGCCAATACCAGTTCCACTAATATTTTGCCCTCTTACTGAGTCACTTCTATAAAATCTATCAAATATACGCTTTTGTTCTTCTTCTTTAATTCCTATGCCGTTATCTTTTACTGATATTTTAATATACTTACTCATATCTTCTACACTTAAAATTATTTCACCATTTTCCTTAGTATATTTAAATGCATTTTCAATTAATATTACAATGGCTCTTTTCATCTTATCATAATCCCACTGAACAAGTATTTCTTCTTCAACCTTAATAACCTTAAATGTCTTTTCTTTGATTTCCGCTAAATCAAAATAAAATTCACTTAAATTATTAATAAAATCATTTAATTTAAAGCTTGTTATATTGACAACTAAATCTAAATCCTCTTTAGATAAGAGTAATAAATCACTGTTTAACTTTTCCAAACCTCTTACCTCACTCATCATTTTTGAAATGTGTTCAAAATGATTATCTATCGTATCCCCCCATGAATGAGCCAGTAATTCTAATTTTCCTTTTATTACAGCTAGTGGGGTTCGCATTTCGTGAGATGCATCTTGTACAAAATATACTTGTTTCTCATAAGCCTCTCTAACTGGCTTTATTACTCTAGATGCGAGATATGCTGAAAGGAGTATAGCAACAATTATTAATATAACTAAACTTACTATAATTGTATTCCTTAATCTATTTAATGAACGCTCTTCAGCATCAATATTAGCAAGGACTTGTATTTTATAATCTCCATTATTAACTACAATCTCTCTAAAACTATACTCACCACTAGTAAGTGTTACTATTTCATTTTCTGCACTTGCAGGAAGTACTGGCAGGTTATCTTGAGAAAAATATAAATTTTTACTCATCCCCTCAAAATTATTGTTTTTATAAATAATAACAATTAGATTCGGCGGAATGTGCATAGGCTTTCCATTTGGCTTTCCATCAAAATTTTCAGGCTGAATTTCAGGTTGATTTTTAAATTTGCCATCTAATTCATTTCCTCTTGAAATAGTACCATTTTGATTCAAAATATGTTCATATTCATCCAAGTTAAATGACCCTTGAGTAAAGAAATTTTTTTGCTCTAAAAGTTGGTGATCCACATTGTCTAGTACTCTAGATGAGTATAAAACTTGTGTTATGCTTGCAAACACAAGCAAACATGCAAAAACTACACTTGTACTTGTCGCTATAATTTTCTTCTTTGTGGATAAAAATATATCTTTTTTCATATCTTAATCCTCTATACTTTCATCTAATATATATCCCATGCCTCTCTTGGTTATAAGATATTTATCATATCCATATGCACCTAATTGTTTTCTCAGCCTACTTATATAAACCTCAATTATTTCAGTTGCTGCATCACTATTATATCCACATACATTATCAAATATCTGTTCTTTAAATAACAATACACCTTTATTTATAACCATATATTCTAGAAGTTTATATAATTTTTCATTTAAATCTAACTCTGAATCATCTATGCAGATTTTTTTTACTTTCATGTCTATCTGCATATTTTTAAATTCAAGTATATTAGGTTTTTTAACCTTTCCCATACTCTTTAAAATTGAATTAATTCTAGCTTTCAATTCTTCCATAAAAAATGGTTTAGTTAAATAATCATTAGCACCTAAATTAAAAGCTTTAAGCTTATCTCCAAGTTCTTCTTTGGCTGTTAATATAATTACACCTGTGTTTAAACAATTTTTAGATATATGTTTTAAAACGCTCATTCCACTTACTTCTGGCAGCATTAAGTCTAAGATCACTATATCGTAGTTATACGCCCCTAAACTTTCAATAGCATCAGAACCATTGTAGACAGCATCAATCTCCATATCTCCCTTAAAATATTCAACTATATTTTTACTTATTTCCATATTATCTTCAACAAGCAGAACTTTCACCATTACTATCACCCCGAATTCAATAATTATATATATTCATTAAATTTATCCACTAATATTATCATTATTATCTTGACTTACCCTAATTATATAACAGTTTTCTTAATAATTGCTTAATCTATTTAGATAATCTAGCTCATAAAAGTTAATTTATTACATAGCCTATTGACCATCAACTGATAAAGTGCTTTAATTATCTAAAATTAAATAATTTTAAGGAGCTTAAATATGGATAATAACTTAAATGAAGATATTTTAGATAAATTAACCAAAACTTGTACTTGTAAATTAATTACTCGCGCCAAAATTAAAGAAGCTATAAAAAATGGCGCTTCAACTGTAAAAGAAGTACAGGAAGCTACTGGAGCCGGCAGTGGTCCATGCAAAGGTAGAAATTGTTCTCCTAGAATATATGAATTATTAAAACAATATAAAAATTAAACTTTATAAAGCCACAGATAATTTAATTTCCTGTGGCTTTAAATATTATAATTCAAATTCTACTGCACTATTCTCATTAAACTTTAAAATTTCAAAGTAAACTCTGCCCATCTTTTTGCTAATACATTTATCAATTTTATACTAAAAAATGTAACTATAACCCCTAATATTGGACACAAAAAGAAATCTACGAAGTTTGGCTTTTGGAATCCCGTTAATCGCCCAATGGTAATGCTGCTTTTATATACATCTACTCCCATCGTTCCACTTATTGCAAAAATGATAGGCTGAAATGTTATTCCTAAACTCAATGAAGTCAAACAAGTTACTGCTGAAAAATGTATTATTGAAACTGGAAATTTAACTATACAATAAATTACACCCTTCCAACTTCTAGGACTTTTAATCATTTCTATCATTCTTTTTAAAGCCCCATTATCCTTACTTGTGTTCTTCTCCTCTATAGCTACATTAATATTTGTATCTAATATTTTTGCAGCTATAATTTTTTCATAATCAACAATTTTATTTGTACAAATCAATGTACTAGCTATTATAGGAATGCCAATAACAGTTATGCTTAATCCAAAACCTAAACTTACAGCACATACTGCAAAAGTAAAATAGATTATTCCAATCGGTAATGAAAGCAATAGATATATAAAACTCCTTTCAAAAGGCTTCAATACTTTTTGTAATATTTGATTATAATTCATATAAAGATCATTCATTTTATATCCTCCTAGTATTAATTGACTATATCCATATGTTCTATATTTTTAATAGCTAAATATCCTATAAATGCACCTATTACAGCAAGAGCAATTGGTATTGCTATTATTGAATATAGTGTAAATCCACCATTATTTGAAGAAATAACTGAAGCGATTATAATTGCTGATGTTATAGTTGCAGGCACTGATTTTTTCCTCATTCCAAAATATAAAGGTATTAAACTTATAAATGAATCTGCAAATGCACACATTACAGTATTTATGCTACTTGATATCAAGATATCTATTGTTAGCTTATATGGTATAAAATGTAATATTTTATCAAATAGGTAAAAACTAGTCCCTACAAAAACATTTGATATTATTATTGATATGAATGCAAATATAACCACAATGATAAGTTTTGCTATAATTATCTTCTTTCTATTTATTGGGTACATAAATAATACAGTTATTGTCTTATTTTTATATTCATCAATAATAAGCCTTGAGATAATAACACTTGCAAAAACTATAAATGTTACTCGTATAAAAGCATTAATTATTGTAAAAGCCATTTGGTAATTATCTATAGCAGCCTCACTCTCATATTTAGATACATAATTAATAGAAAGTATAAATGCAAGTATAATTAAATTAGCAATTGTGACTCCTTTTATATATCCTTTTAATTTAAATTTTTTAATTTCAAGTTTTATTAATTTAAGCATTCATATTCCCTCCATTAATTAACCTTAAGAAATAATCTTCTAAGGAATCACTTTTCCTCAATATCCCCTCAATATTTACGTCTTTTAATATTAAAGTCTTTGATATAATATTCTGTGGCAATCTTAAATCATATATTTTTACTGATAAATTATCTTCAACTCTAAAGTTTGAAATATTAAGTTCACTTTCTAAAACATATGCAGCCTTTTTGCAATCCTTAGTTAATATTTCAATATATTCAGCATTTCTGCTTCTAATTGAATCCATTGAAACTTCTTCTATTAATCTTCCGTTGTTAATGACTCCAATTGTATCTGCTATATGCTCTATTTCTGCTAAAATGTGGCTTGAAATTAAAATTGTTATACCATATTCTTTACATAACATTTTAAGTAGATCTCTCATTTCCTTTATCCCTATTGGATCAAGCCCATTAATAGGCTCATCTAATATTAAAAATTCTGGTTTTGTTGATATTGCTCTTGCAATGCCTAGCCTTTGCTTCATACCAAGTGAAAAATCCTTAACAGCTTTCTTATCAACATTTTTTAGATTCACAAGTTCTAAAGAATTATCTATAGCACTGACATCATGGCACCCCATATATTCAAGATGAATTTCTAAGTTTTCTCGTCCAGTAAGTTTATTATAAAACACAGGGTATTCAATTATAGTACCTATCCTTTTTAATACTTCATAGGATGTATCCGTTAGCCTTTCTCCAAACACTTCAATTTCTCCACTAGTAGGTTTTATAAGGTTAGTTATCATCTTCATAACGGTCGTTTTTCCTGCACCATTTGGCCCTAAAAATCCATAAACTTCTCCCTTTTTTATATTCATACTCACATTAGATACTACTTCTTGGTTACTGAAGGCTTTTATTAAATTATTTGTTCTTAATGTATACGACATTTTCAGTTCTCCCTTGCCTACAACTATTTTTAAATTACTGACTCTATATTTTCATTTTAATAATAGGATTTCTCTTTTTTATTAAGCAAATATTACAAATTTATTAAGTTACAATCCTTTTGGTGATAATACTACCATAAACTATTATAACAAAATCATATTATTCTCTAAGACTTTACACATATAAAACTATAAATTCATAATGAAAAAAGGTGGAAATGCTAGCACTTCTACCTTTTGCTTTTAATAGTCTATTTTTTTTATTCTGAAAGTAAATACTGTTTTTTTATATGGAATACTGTGAAGAAATATCTCTCCACCTAATTTTTCAACAAACCTTTTAGTTATTGTTAGTCCAAGTCCACTGCCTTCGTATAATTTATTTCTTGAATCATCAAGAGTATACATTCTCTCAAATACCTTATCCTTATGTATCTCTTCAATACCCTTTCCTTCATCCCAAACATCAATATAAGCGAAGTTATCTTCAGTTCTTAGATTTAATCCAATTATCTTTCCATCACTGCCATACTTGATAGAATTTGATATTAAATTATTTAATATTCTATCCAATGCTTCATCATTTCCTAGAATATAAATGTTGTTATCTGGAATATCTATACTAACATCAATTCCTTTTGAAGTTAATATTTCATAAAAATTTAGTATATTTCTTCTACATACTTCATTTAAATCAATCCTTGTTAATGGAACTTTTTTATCTCCTGATTCTAATTTTGCAAGGTCAAAAAACTTATTAATTAACTCAAGTACTTCTATTGTTTTATTTTGCACTTTTGAAAGAAGACTTTCCCTCTCTTCACTTTCCATATTACTATGGAATTTTATAGTTTCAATGTATCCAAGTACAACTGTAAGAGGAGTCTTTAAATCATGCGAAATATTTGAAAGCATTTTTCTCATCTCTATTTCAGTTCTTGAATAATTAGCTATTATTTTCTGACTAAAATTTAGGAGATTATTTATTTCTATTAATAGTGGTATCAATTCTTTATCATCTGTAAAAAGCAAAAGCTTCTCGCTAGAATTATTATCTATTATATTCTTTAATTTTTCATAAGCATATTTTAAGTTGTTACTTCTATTTCTTTGAGCCTTGTGTTGATAATAAATTATACTTAATAAAACAACAATTATTGTTGTTAGAAAAATTACCATATTAAAATTCTCCCAATTTATAGCCTATCCCCCATAGCGTCTTAATATACTTAGGCTGAGAAGGGTTGTCCTCAATCTTTTCCCTAAGCCTTCTCATATGCACGTTTATTACATTATCATCTCCAAAGTAATCATCATTCCAAACAAAGCTATAAATTTGAGCCTTAGTGAAAACTCTACTTGGATGTGTTGCGAACAACTTTAAAATCTCAAATTCTTTAGAAGTTAAATTAATCCCCGCACCGTTTTTACTAACTAAAAAGTTATCTAAATCAATTAAAAGTTCATTTATATTAATGATCTTATTTTCTTCCTTCTTATCTGCATTAGAATATTTAGTTGCACGCCTTATTGCAGCCTTAACTCTTGCTGAAAATTCAATCATAGAAAATGGCTTTGCGATATAATCATCTGCTCCAAAACCCAATCCTATGGCTTTATCTACATCACTATCTTTAGCTGACATAATTAGGATAGGTATCATGCTCTTATTTCTAATTATTTTTATAACTTCCATTCCATCAAGCTTTGGCATCATTATATCAAGAACAACCAAATTAAAAGATTCCTTCGAAAATTTTTCTACCGCTTCTACGCCATCAAAAGCAGTTACTATACTGAACCCTTCTTTAACCAAATAATTTTCAACCATTTCACTTATAGATACATCATCTTCAACAAGTAATATTTTTTCCCTCATAACTTCATCACCTTCTTTAATGAATCTTTAAATTTCTTATATCATTACATAAAATTCTACTTTTTTTCAATTTCATATAAAAGCTAATCATTTGTTATCTTATTGTTTTTATACTCTGGTACTATATCTACAATACTCTTTTTAATGCAATATTCAATATCATTATCTAATTCTAAAGCCTTCATTACAGAATAATGTGCTGCTTCTTTTACATAGCCCAATATATCTGTATTGGCTGCATATATCATGTTTGCCGTTTTTGCTATATCCGTAAGCTCTAATCCTTTATTTTCCCTTAATATCTCATTAATTATATATCCACTGCAAATAAAATCATCCATAGAAAAGTTTCCATTAGTTCCTGCATTAATAATAACTACATCTTCATTAATATTAATCAGTTTTTTAGCTACTGCTTTTACATTTAACATAGCTGCTATTAACACTCTTTTAGCAGATGCTGATTTTGTAAGAGTTCTAGTTCCATTTGTTGTCGTCATTAATAAGATTTTATTTTTTATTACCTCTTCCGTATATTCTAAAGGGGAATTAGATAAATCAAAACCATCTATTTTTACTGCTTTTCGTTCCCCACCTAATATATAATCACCTCTATCAAGTTTCTCGGCCTTTTCCAAAGTTTCTTCAATTGTTAAAAAGGGAATCACTTCTCTGCAGCCATTATTTAACGCTGTAACTATTACAGACGTAGCTCTAAACATATCTATTACTACAACTATTTTATCTTTAATTTCATTTTCATTTATATGATCTGCTGATATTATAATATCTACTTTCATTTTACATCTCTTTTCATTTAAAATCTTTCCCCTGCCATAAGTCATTGTCTTCTAAAGCTTTATCAATTGAATTTAAAACTTCCCATTTCTTTAAACTCCACATTGGTCCAATTAGTAGATCTCTAGGTGCATCTCCAGTTAGTCTATGCACTACCATTTCTTCAGGCAAAAGTGCTATTCCTTTAGTTATTAGTTCAATATAATCCTCTTGGGATAAAAATTCGAGTTTCCCATCTTCATATAACTTAACCATAGGTGTATGCTTCATTAAATGCAATAAGTGTAACTTAATCCCTTTAGCTCCCGAATGAGCAATGTAGTTTATAGAATTTAGCATGTCTTCCTTTGTCTCTCCTGGTAACCCCAAGATATCATGGACCACTACATCAATATTTCGTTCTTTTAATTTTTTCATTGCTTCTTCAAAGACTTCTAATTTATACCCTCTATTTATTACCCTGGCAGTTTCATCATTACAAGTTTGAAGCCCAAGTTCTATCCAAAGGTAAACTCTACCGTTTATTTCTTCTAATAGTTCTAACACTTCTTCATCTAAGCAGTCTGGTCGCGTAGCTATTGCAATTGCTACAACCCCTTCTTGATCTAGAGCTTCTTCATACTTTTTTCTTAATTCATAAATAGGTGCATATGTATTTGTATAAGCCTGAAAATATGCAATATACTTTCCACTTTTCCACTTCTGAGCCATCATATCTTTTATCTGATTGAATTGTTTTTCAATCGGTACCGCTCTATTTCCGGCATAATCTCCTGAGCCTCTTTCACTACAAAAAAGACATCCTCCTCTACTTATCTTTCCATCCCTATTAGGACAAGAAAAACCTCCATCTAAAGATATTTTAAATACTTTTTCTCCAAATTTATTTCTTAAAAAATAATTTAAACTATGATATCTCTTCCCATTCCAAAAATCACTCATTTTTTCTCCTCACAATCTAATAAGCTTCTACACCAGAATAAATGCAAGATTTTATAATCTAATTTTACATTCTATATTATTAAATGTACATTACAAATGCTAAATAACTATCTGAAAAACATTATACCTTTTCTAAATATTGTAACATTTAAAGAATAAATTAAAAGTAAACCTTATATAATTAGTAAAAGGAACATTCTTCAAGGGGGATAAAAATTGAAAAAAGAATTAATCAGTATATTCCAAGTTGCTACAGTATTTATTGGAACGATAGTTGGCGCCGGACTTGCCTCAGGAAAAGAAATCACAGCGTTTTTTACCCAATATGGAATATCTAGTTTTTTAGGTATCATAGGTTGCGGCATTTTTTATGTTTTAATGAGTTCTATTATTTCTAAAATAAGCATTCATTATAACCTAAGCTCATACAGTGATGTTATGAATACTATTAGTCCAAATATATTTGGTAAATTCACTGGAATTATAACTACACTTTTTCTTATTTCCAGTGCTTCAATAATTCTAGCTGGAAGCGGAGCTTTAATTCATCAATTTTTTGGAATACCAAAAATAATTGGATCACTAATAATGATTTTAATCGGTATATTTTTCTTGCTTAGGGATACTGAAGGCTTAATAGAAGTAAACTCATTTATTGTTCCAGGATTGATTTTTACTCTTTCCCTAATTACAATCTTATATTTTTCATTTTGTAAAGATTCAGTTTCATTTAGTAATATATCTAGCTTTCCACCTAAAAAATCTGGAATTCTTATTTCAACAATATTGTATGCAGGATATAATACACTTTCAGCTTCAGGAGTGCTAGTTCCACTTAGTTCACAAATGAAAAAAACGAAAATAATGGTTATTGGAATAATAACTGGTGCATTGGGACTTACTATACTTTGTTTAATGATAAATCTATTATTAACAATCAACCAACCATATATATATAAATATGAAATTCCATTGCTCTTTGTAGCAAATAGGTTTGGCAACATAATCCAAGCTTTGTTGCTTGTAATCATTTGGTTAGAAATGTTCTCTACTGAGGTTTCAGATGTATATTCCATAAGTAAAACATTAGAGCAATCATTTAATATCAAGTTCAAAAAGGCTATATTCATTGTGATTGGTATTGCACTTTTAATTTCCCAGTTTGGATTTGGAAATCTTATAATAAAACTATATCCTATGTTTGGTTTACTAAGTTTAATTTTTATATCTCAATGTATAATATTCTTTTTTAAACATAAAAAAGATTTCTGTAATACATCCGATAGAAAATAAATATGATATACTTTATAATTATAATGTTTAACAATTACCTTGAAGGATTTGATATATATGAATTATTTAAACTTATTAGACGAATGTACTCTTTGTTATAAAAACTGTAAAATTAACCGAAACAATAATCAAACAGGATTTTGTAATGCTTCAAATAACATAAAAATTGCCAGAGCATCTTTACATCTTTGGGAAGAACCACCTATATCTCAAGGCAAAGGTTCTGGCACAGTGTTTTTTTCTCATTGCAACCTAAGATGTGTCTTTTGCCAAAATTATAATATAAGTCAGGAAACTAACGAAAATGTCAGTCTTTCCACTCATGGGGACATAAAATCACAAAGCATAAACTTTACATCATCAATAACCGGAATTGAGGTATCAATTGAGCGGCTTTCAGAAATATTTTTAGAGCTTCAAGAAAAAGGTGCTAATAACATAAATTTAGTTACCCCAACACACTATGTTCCACAAATAATTGAAGCATTAAAAATTGCAAAGGAAAATAAATTAACTATACCTATTTTATATAATACTAATAGTTATGATTCTATTGAAACAATAAAATTATTAGAGGGGTACATTGATGTTTACCTACCAGATTTTAAATATTTTAATGATAAGTACGCTGTAAAATACTCTAATGCTAATAATTATGCTGGCAATGCTGCTAAAGTAATTAATGAAATGGTGAGACAAGTTGGAAAACCTGTTTTTGATTCAAATGGAAATATGATAAAAGGAGTTATTGTAAGACATCTAATGCTTCCTGGGCTTCTTTTTGATTCCAAAAAAATAATAGATTATCTTTATAATACATATAAGGATGATATTTATATAAGCATAATGAATCAATATGTTCCAATGTTTAATGCAATTAATCATCCTGAAATAAATAAACCTCTTAATCCTAAGCATTACGATAGTTTAATTAATTATGCCTTAGATTTAGGGATTACCAATGGATTTATTCAAGATGAAGGAACCAATTCCTCTGATTTCATTCCTGAATTTAATTTAGAAGGCGTGTAAACGTAAATTAAAATTAATCTTACCCACTATAATAAACGTGAGCATGTATTAAAAATTATTATGAATGATAATTCATAAATACATGCCCATTAATTTTATTTTCATATATACTGAAAGCATAATAATATTTTTGTAGAAATTCATTCCTAATAATAAAATTTAGGGATTCCCCTTTTATTATCTAAACCTGGTATTATAGGTGGTATAAATTCATTTCTTCCCCAGGTATTTTGAGTATTAAATGTACTTCGAAGCTCTGCAATTCTAGTTACACCTACATAAACATCTGATATTCTATACCATGTTGCATAATCAACTATGCCTGTCTGCGGTAATGTAAATATTTGCTGAAATGTTTTTACTGCATCAGCAGTTTTTTGATTAAATTGTCCATCCTCAGCAACTTTAGGTATTAAAGGATAGTTTCTAGCTATTCTATTTAATTGATTTTGAATTGTTCTTACTTCTGGACCTGAATCCCCTATCTTTAATGGCTTTTCAGGATACGATTGTGGACTTCCAGCAACTTTTTCAGCTGTAGTTAGTTCAATGTCACTTCCGTAGTAATTTTTCAATATATCAAATGGAACCATACCTTGTTGTGCTAACTGTTGACTTCCCCATTGACTTAACCATTGTGGGCAAGTAACACTCTTACCATCACAATATTGTGTTAAAAGTGGCTGTTTTGCTCCAGGTCTTCTTACATAAGTAGAGAATATCTCATCTACAATTGCACTTATACTATCATAAATATTCCTTCCATAGCTAAATGCATGGTCATAGGCCGTTGAACTAGTTATATCAAAATTCTTTCCTTTTCCTCTATACCATTCAGTAAAAATCCTGTTTAATGTGAAAGATAAAATACAAAAAACATTTGCTCTTATAGCAGATTCATTCTAAGTTGAGTATATTTCACTTGAAGCAACATTTTTTATATAATCTTTAAAAGGAACTTTATAATTTGTCGCTGATGGGTCATCCGGACCTCCTTGGTGAACCATAATGTACTCTGGAACAATTGGTTGCGGTAATACAACGCCCGAAGTAGGTGCTGGTAATGGTTTCTCTGGATCCTCCGGTATCTTAGGTGGAAAATTTCCATTTAGCGTATTTGGCTGTATATTTATAACTTCTTGACGCATGCTTCCTCTTCCTGCGCTACTTGTCAGATTGCATACTTGATAAGCAACTTGTGTAGGAAATACTTGACATCCTCTTATTATTATTGGATTAAACCCATTTCTTTCAACCGATATGTCATATAGACTATAAGGTATCTGATTACTGTTGGGATTTAAAGAATATTCTAAAGGTGGTGCTGTTAACTCAATTATTTGTGTTAATCCAACTGTATCTGTTACTAATTGGATGCTATTAACATTTTCAGATCCTGCTGCTGTTCTTACAGTTATTCTAGCACCATCAATCGGGATATAATCATCTCCTCTAAAGCATTGAATCTTTAACCTACCAATATTTTGTGCAGAATTTCCACTACTTGTATTCTCCATAACTTTCCTCTTTATATTTTTTCTCAGAATATTATATTTATTAGGTGTACTATTTGTTACTGGCATATCTTTTCGTTTTGCATCACCTCTGGTTAAAATGGCATTTAAATCAGTTTGAAGCAATTTCAAACTATCGAATGCACACACCGTGCCATATCCCCATAGCGGATTCGGATAGGTTACATCTGTACGCCTTCTTCGAGCTCCCCTTAATAAATAATATTTTAATCTTTGCCCAAATAAATATGAATCATTTCCTTTTACAATTCCCCATTGCATCATTAATGCACATATTCCTGATACTTGAGGTGTAGCTATTGATGTACCTGTTTTATTATCATATCCTCCATTTGGTACCGGGCTAACTATATCTTCCCCCAATATGGTGTCCAGCATCACCTGCATTTCCTGCTGCAATTACAATTGCTACTCGTTCTAAATTTGCCACTGTTCTAATGTATTGCTCTAATAAACTGCTTCCATCATGAGCTCCATCATTAGTACTTAAACTAATACTGATAACCAAAGGCATATTAAGTTCTCTGCTCTTATCTAATAAAAACCTAATTCCCTGCATTATCTGAGAACTTAATATTGAAGTTCCTCGAGCAGCTTTAACCATTGCTATTGAAGCATTAGGCGCGACTCCCTTATACATAGGATTTATATTCCCCCGCCACATGCAATACCTGCTACATGTGTTCCATGTCCAGTATTACCTAATGATGGTACAATTGAAAATGGGTTAGAAGACTTTATTGCTTCATTTATTGTTTGTTTATTATAAACACTTCCTCCAGTACTCAAATCATAAATATATTCGATTCTAGTTGTACCAGCAGTATTCATAAATGCTGGATGGGTATAATCTATCCCTGAATCAACAAATCCAACCAATACACCATCGCCTAAAACATTAAAATCTGGAGATAGCTGAGGTATGCAAGACACTCTATTACTTTCTTGATCCTGCTCATATAAACTTTTAGGTAATTCTATATATTGTATCGTAGTACTTGATGCTAATTGATCTAATTTGTTTGCTGGTATATTAACTACAGCAAAGTTAAATCCTAAATCTTGAAAGTTTCCTCCCAGCCCTTCAATAAATGTTCTTGTTTCTTCTACACTGCCCCTATATAAAATGGTGAGCTCGCTGTTGTTTCCTTGACTCTGATATTTAAAACCCAATTGATCCAATATAGCTTTTGGTACATTAGTCAATAATCCGACTGATACGTCTACCTTTGAAGGAACTTATCTACTTAACTCAGCTATAATAATCACACCTTTAATAAATCTATACATTACTCATAGTATGCAATTTAACATTCATATGTAACAAAAAGAGTATAATTGAAATCTCAATCATACTCTTTTTAATAAATATTTAAAATTCTTATATTTTGCAGCTATAGTGTAATTTCAATTCTTTCCAATTTAGCAATTACATCTAATTCCTTTAATTCCATAGTCTCAGTAAGTAAACTTCCTGCATTGCTTACCAGTAACAATTTAGAATTACCTAAAACTTTTACTTGTCTTATTTTTCTTTTCCCTTTATAGTCAATTAGGAAAAAACCATTGTTACTTACTTCTTTTATACTATGAGCAAAAGCAATATCCCCTTTTAACATCCTAAATCCAGTCATTTCATCATCTTCTATTTCTAAATAAAATACTTTATCTTGTGGATAATTCTCTATTTTATTAGAATGAACAGGCATTTCTTTAGTTCCCTTCTTGCTAGATAATGAATAATCATAAATTGGAACACTTCTAAGCACCGATGAAAAAGCATCTGTCCATAATTCAGAACTCTCAGTATTTCTCTTTGGAAGTTCTTTTAAATTCTTCTTTTCTTCCATTAATACTTCATCTGTAACTACCATGCTTATATCATTCAAATCAGCTTTTAAAACCTTAGCTGCCTTATCTATTAAGGATTCAGGTGCAACTTTTCTTCCCATTTCAACTTCACTTAAATATTTTTCAGCTACACCTAATTTCTTAGCTAAAGCTTTCACAGTCAAACCACTTTTTTCTCTAGCTTGCTTTATATTTTCTCCTACACGACTCACTTTAATTTCTCCCCTTTTGTTGTGCTTGAAACCATTCTCTTTCTTCAATTAAATGCTCTAATAGATAACTGAAAGTCCATTTATAATTTTGTGGTGTTGAGACAGCTAACACTCCCCCTTGAATAAACCCTCTAATATACCTAATAGTAAATTTTAATTGATCTTCTTTAAATCCATTAAAAATAAGTGCCTTTTCATTTAATGGCAGTTCATCATAAGAATTTTCATTGGCATTTTTATTGATTATATCTTCTATTTTCATCAACGCCATATTATTATTTACTTCTATGACCTTAATGTTTTGACTTTCAATTTTCTTAATCTCTTCTTTGCTTAATCCATATGCTAATATACACTTATTATTTATAGCCATTTATGACACCTCTTTTCCTATTATAATTTCATAATAATATATTCTTTTATTCCTCAATTATTTCTGGTTCTTTAAATTCTTCACCTTGCATATCGACTGTAACACTTTTTATTACTTGATCCTCATAAGGTCTATCGGCCATATCAGTCTTTGCTGCAACAATCTTATCAGCTACTTCCATTCCTTCAATAACCTTGCCAAATGAAGCATATTGTCCATCTAAATGTGGAGCATCAGCAACCATTATAAAAAACTGACTTCCAGCTGAATCTGGATGCATAGCCCTAGCCATTGATAATACTCCCCTTGAATGTTTAAGAGTATTATTAAATCCATTGCTTGTAAATTCTCCCTTTATTGAGTATCCTGGACCTCCCATTCCACTACCTTCTGGACATCCACCTTGGATCATAAAATTAGGAATGACTCTATGAAAGATTAATCCATCATAGAATCCTCTATTAATTAAATCTACAAAATTGTTTACTGTATTTGGAGCTATTTCAGGATATAACTCTGCTTTAATAACACCGCCATTTTCCATAGTCATTGTAATAATTGGATTTTTCATTGTAATAATTTCTCCTCTCGAAATCAATCTTAAATAGTATTATTATCTAAAATATAAAATTAAATTCATGATTTATATTAAATTCTATAAATCTAAATTACCTCTATATTTTGACATTAATTAGATTATAACAGAAATCTATAATTTTATTATCATTAATAGAATTATAAATTATTATTTCTCCCTTTGCATTTGAATCATTTAATAAATCTTTTTCTGACAGCTTCCTTTTTAATTCTTGGGCAGTTCCTAAACCTCCATCTATAAGAGGTATATCCTCCCCAATAACATTAGCTAAAGCTTTTTTTATAAAAGGATAATGTGTACATCCTAGAACTATTGAACCTACGTTATTTCTCAAATAAGGCTTAAACTTTTCTTTTAAATAACTTTCTAGTTCATCACCGTCTAATATTCCTTGCTCAATAAATTCCATAAGACCAGCGCAAGGCAGAGATACTATGCTGGCTTCACTTCTATACTTCTCCATTAAGGCTTTAAATTTCTTTTCTCTTAAAGTCATAGGTGTTGCCATTATTATTACATTGCCTTTTCTATTAAGTTTTACAGCCGGCTTTAATGCAGGTTCAATTCCTATTATAGGAATATTATTATATTTATTTCTAATTACATCAATTGCAGCACTAGTAGCTGTATTGCAAGCTACTACAACTGCTTTAACATTTTTATTTAATAAAAAATTTACCGCTTCCAACGTGAGATTTCTAACTTTATCTAGTTCCTTAGTTCCATAAGGAGCATTTTTTGAATCTCCAAAATATATGAAATTCTCATTAGGCATAATAGAAACAGCTTCTTTCATTACACTTAATCCGCCTACTCCTGAATCAAAAAATCCTATTGGACTATTTTTAATATCCAAAGTGTCCTCACTCCATTTTTTAATTAGTCATATAAAACAATATAACATTTAAAGCATTTAGCATACATATTGATTTAATAGTAGATATAAATTCCTAATTAGTTATAATCCTTACTAATTCAAATTTAACTAAATTTACTTAGATTGTTATTATTAACATCTTATATAATAAATATTTTAGTACTTTATTTACCTACTGTCTAGCAATTATGATACTACACATTTCAGATATAACTTATATATTTTCTACTATTAATCAACTCTTTAACTAATTTCATAAATATTTACATGAAACATAATATTATTTAGAAATACATTTACATGTTATTACTTAATTTTCTATTTTATTAAGATATTCATTTAATTTCTTTATATAAATAATTTAATTTCTCTACTTTAGCATTTTTTTCATTATTATTGTATAATTTTACATGATTTTTATGGTATAATGGGTATTATTAATGCAGTGAGGTATAAGCATGCGTTTGGTTCCTATTGAATGTGTAAGAGAAAATTCATTACTGGGTAAAAATATATATTCTTCTGATGGTCGATGTTTACTTAAGGCTGGCATTGTATTGACTGATATTATTCTAAAAAGAGTTAAAGAACATAAAATATTCTCTCTTTATATAATTGATGACTATAGCACTGCTGAAATTGAAGATGTTATAAAACCAGAATTAAGACAAAAATCAATCTCTATCATTAAAGAAACTTTTTCTGATATTGAAAGAATAGCTTACGTTCATAAATTTGAAAAGCGTAGCATTAAGGATTATACAAAGCAAGAAAAAAAATACTTCAAATCTATTAATAAAATAGCTGAAGATTTACTAGAAAATGTTTTATCGAATAAGAATGTATTGCTTTCTTTAGTTGATATAAAAAGTATGGATAATTATACATATGCTCATTGTGTAAATGTTGCAGTAATATCAATTATACTTGGTATAAGTTTGAATCTTTCTAAAAAGAATTTAACTTATCTTTGTATTGGTGCACTAATTCATGATATAGGAAAATCATTTATACCTCGAGAAATTCTTCAAAAGCCTGACAAATTAACTCCTGAAGAATTTGAAATAATAAAAAATCATTCAAGATATGGATATAACTTTTTAGATAGTTTTTTTACGTTTAGTTCTCATATTAAATTAATAGTTTTACAACACCACGAAAGATATGATGGATTAGGTTATCCAAATGGTTCTAATGGAAATGAAATTAGCTATCTTGCCCGAATAGTAAGTATCGCTGATGTCTATGACGCTCTAACTTCCGATAGGCCATATAAAAGAGCCTTGTGTCCAAGTGATGCATTAGAATATTTAATGTCCAAGGCTGGAACATTATTTGATTATGATATGATTAATGTATTTTGTAAAATTGTTATTCCTTTTCCACAAGGTACAATCGTTAGCCTTAGTAATGGTGACGTAGGAGTAGTTGAAGAAACTCTTCCTAATTTTCCATTAAGACCGGTCGTAAAAATAGTTAAAAGCGAACGTCCAAGTAAGGTTGGTTCTAAAATCAACTTAGTGGACAATCTTTCAATAGTTATTTCTCACATAAAGTACGATATATAAAATAAGTTACTAAATTCACTATTTTGTAGCTTATTTTTTTATTTGCTTTTATTTAATCCTTATAATTTATTTTAAGAATTTGCAAAACAATATATTTTCTATCTCTTAACAAATCCATGCTATAAATTAGTTAATTCTTTCTTTCTTATGTACAAATGGATTTAAATTTGCTAATTCCTCAGCTTCCTTAAAACTTCTAGCTCTAAAAATTAATGTCCATCCGTTTTTATCATATTTTCCTGCACACATTATATATTTTTCTTGTTTATCTAAATTCTTTTCTTGTCTATCTATAATTAGACTGCGAATATTGTTAATATTTTTACAATTTAATTTAACAAAAAAATTACCCATTTCATTCATAATATACATCTCCTCGCCAAACATATGTTCATTGATTATATTATATAGAACATATGTTCACTTGTCAACATTTCTCTTAAAATAACATATTTATACAAAAAATACCTCTAAGAATTTATTATTTAAATCCTTAGAGGTATTTTGATAATACTTTTATTCTGCTATATTGAAAACTTCTAAATTATTATTCTCATCAAACTTTTCAAGTTCTACATCAGCTATAGCTCTCAATGTATCTAATGCAGTAATTACACCTAAGTTTCTTTCAACAGCTGCTCTTCTTATTAAGAATCCATCTCTCTTAGAATCATTTCCCTTAGTAGGGGTATTTACAACTAAATCAACTTCTCTATTTTTAACTATATCTAAGATATTTGGTTCTTCTTCATCTATTTTTCTAATTTCTTCTGCTTCTATACCTGCATCCCTTAATAGTGCGCAAGTTCCAGCAGTTGCTATAAATTTATATCCAACCTTAGCAAGATCCTTTGCTATTGGTAAAAACTCTGCTTTATCATGTTTATTTATTGTAGCAAGTATTTTTCCTTTTTCTTTTGATGGATACATATATGCTCCAACAAACCCTTTATAAAGTGCTTCTTTTATATTTCTACCTACACCTAATACTTCTCCTGTAGATCTCATTTCAGGTCCTAAGCTTACTTCAACATTAGGTAATTTTTGAGTTGAAAATACTGGAACTTTAACTGAAACTAGTTCAGGTTCTTTATATACATCTACTCCATAGCCTAAATCTTTTAGTTTAGCTCCAAGCATTACTTGCGTAGCTAAATCTACTATTGGAACCCCACTTACCTTGCTTATATAAGGAACTGTTCTTGATGCTCTTGGATTAACTTCAATTACATATAATTGACCTTCAAATTCTATGAATTGAATATTTATCATTCCCTTTATCCCAATTTCTAAAGCTAGTTTTCTAGTATATTCTAGTACATCTGTCTTAATTTTATCAGAGATATTTTGACTTGGATACATAGTTACACTATCACCTGAATGTACTCCAGCTCTTTCTAAGTGCTCCATAATACCTGGTATTAATATATCCTCTCCATCCGATATAGCATCTACTTCAATTTCTCTACCCATTAAATATTTATCTATAAGTATTGGATTCTTGCTATCTTTAGCAAAAGCATTTTCTAAATAGTATGTTAACTCATCTTCATCATGAGTTATTTCCATTCCTTGGCCACCAATTACGTATGAAGGTCTAACAAGTACTGGGAATTTTAATCTTCTTGCTTCTTCTAATCCTTCTTCTAATGACCATATACCTTTACCTTTTGGTCTTGATATTCCTAATCTTTCTAATAGTGCATCGAATTTTTCTCTATCTTCAGCCATATCTATTTGATCTGCTGTAGTTCCAAGAGTTACAATATTTTGTTCTTTTAAGAAATTTGCAAGTTTGATGGCTGTTTGACCACCAAATTGAAGTATAACACCATCTGGTCTTTCTTTTTCTATAATATTTAGAACATCTTCTTCAGTTAGTGGCTCAAAATACAATTTATCTGACACATCAAAGTCTGTACTTACTGTTTCTGGATTATTATTAACAATTATAGTTTCAATTCCAAGTTTCTTTAAAGCTTTTACGCAATGTACTGAAGCATAGTCAAATTCAATTCCTTGACCTATTCTTATTGGACCAGAACCTATAACAATTACCTTTTTATTACTTGATACTTCAACTTCATCATATTGTTCGTAAGTTGAGTAATAATATGGAGATAGTGCTTCAAATTCTCCTCCACAAGTATCAACCATTTTATACGAAGGTCTTATATTCCATATATCTCTCAATCTATATACATCATCAGGGCTAACCTTCAACATATCAGCTATAGCTTTATCTGAAAATCCTTTTTTCTTAAGATGATATAACCATTCTTTATCTAAATCTTCTATCTTACTTAATTTTAGTCTTTGTTCTTCTTCAACTATCCATTTAATCTTTTCTAGGAAGAACATATCAATACCTGTAATTTTATTTATTTTTTCAATCATGTAGTCTCTTCTTATCATTTCAGCTAATGCGAAGATTCTTTCATCATCTGGTTTCATTACTATGCTCTTTAATTCTGAAATGCTATACTCTTTAAACTTCTTATGATCTAAAGAATACTTCCCTATTTCTAAGCTTCTGATTCCTTTTAAGAATGCTTGCTCAAGGTTAGCTCCTATAGCCATTATTTCACCTGTTGCCATCATCTTTGTTCCTAGTTCTCTGTCTGCACCAAAGAACTTATCGAAAGGCCACTTTGGTATTTTAACTACAACATAATCTAAAGTTGGTTCAAAACATGCATAAGTCTTTTGTGTAACAGCATTTTTTATTTCATCTAATCCATATCCAAGTGCAATTTTAGCAGCAAGTTTTGCAATAGGGTATCCTGTCGCCTTTGATGCTAGAGCTGAACTTCTAGAAACTCTAGGATTAATTTCTATAACTGCATATTCAAAGGTATTGGGATTTAATGAAAATTGTACATTACATCCACCCTCAATCCCAACTGCGTTTATTATATTTATTGATGCAGTTCTAAGCATTTGATATTCTTTATCTGAAAGAGTTTGTGATGGAGCAACAACTATACTATCACCTGTATGTATACCTACTGGATCTATATTTTCCATATTACATACAGTAATACAGTTTCCATAGGAATCTCTCATTACTTCGTATTCTATTTCTTTCCAACCCTTAACACTCTTCTCAAGTAAAACTTGGCCGATCGTGCTTAATTGAAGGCCTGATTCTAATATAGTTTTAAGTTGTTCTTCGTCGTCAGCGATACCCCCACCAGATCCTCCTAACGTATATGCAGGTCTAACTATAACTGGATAACCAATCTTGTTCGCAAATTCTAACCCTGCGTCTAAATCAGTTACAATTTCGCTTTTTATAACCGGTTCACCAATTCTATTCATCATATCTCTGAATAGTTCTCTATCTTCACCTTCTTTTATGGATGCAATAGATGTTCCTATTACTTTTACATTATACTTTTCTAATATACCAGCGTCATGCAATTGCACAGCAAGATTAAGTCCTGTTTGACCACCCATTCCTGCAAGTAAGCTATCTGGTCTTTCTTTAGAAATAACTTTTTCAACAAATTCTAATGTTAATGGCTCTAAATAAACTTTATCCGCTACTTCTTTATCCGTCATTATTGTTGCTGGATTTGAATTCACAAGTACAACTTCTATTCCTTCTGATTTTAACGCTTCACAAGCTTGAGTTCCTGAGTAATCAAACTCTGCCGCTTGACCTATGACTATAGGACCTGATCCTATAACTAAAACTTTTTTTATATCTTTATTTAATGGCATTTTACTTACCCCTCCTATAGTGCATATTCTAAGAATTTATCAAATATGTATTCACTGTCTTTTGGACCTGCTGATGCTTCTGGATGGAATTGAACTGAATATATTGGTAAAATCTTATGCTTCATTCCTTCTACAGTTCCATCATTTATATTAACGTGAGTAATTTCCATATCATCTGGTAGCTTTTCTACTACATAACCGTGATTTTGAGAAGTTATATGCACAATGTTAGCTTCCAAATCTTTAACAGGGTGATTACATCCTCTGTGTCCAAATTTTAATTTAGTAGTTTTACCACCTAACGCTAAACCTAACAATTGATGCCCTAAGCAAATACCCGTTATTGGCTTCTTTCCAACTAATTTCTTTATATTTTCTATAGCAAAATCTAAATCTTCTGGATCTCCAGGGCCATTAGATAAGAATACTAAATCTGGATTAACATTTAAAACTTCTTCAGCTGTAGCTGTAGCTGGGAATACAGTTAATTTGCATCCTCTCTTTTTAAAGTTCCTTATTATATTAGTCTTTATACCAAAATCCATAACTGCAATATGCTTTCCTGTACCTTCAACAGTATAAGATTTTTCTGTAGTAACAGTTTTCACAGCATCCTTAGTAGAAAAGCCTGCAACTTTTTCTTTTACATATTCGTCATCTACATCTTCGAGTGTAATAATTCCTCTCATAGTACCGCTATTTCTTAAAACCTTAGTTAGTGCTCTTGTATCTATTCCTTCTAAACCAATGACTTTTCCTTGCTTTAAGAAATCTTCAAGTTCTAATTCACATCTAAAATTACTTGGCATATTACATTTTTCTCTTACAATAAACCCTCTTACTTTTATTGAGTCTGATTCCATGTCCTCAAGATTAATTCCGTAATTACCTATTAAAGGATAAGTCATAGTAACTATTTGTCCGTAATAAGATGGATCTGTAAGTACTTCTTGATAACCTGTCATACCAGTTGTAAATACTACTTCTCCAACGCTTTCCTTTAGGTATCCAAAAGCCTTACCCTCAAAAACCATGCCATTTTCTAATATAAGCTTTGCCTTCATGCTTAAGCCTCCTACAAATATATTTTTGCTAAAACTACACCTTATAATTTTTTCTTTATGTAAAACAAAAGGATAATAAAGAGACTGCAGCAAAACTGAAAACTGAGCTCTTCACTATCCTGTGATATACCTTACAAATATTTGAATTCAAAAAATAAGCTATGAAATTTTTCATTACGCATCCAAATATCATAGTTTTGTTCCCTTTTTGGCCTCACAGGACCAAGTTAAAGTGCATCTTAACTTTTAAATTTTCTCTTTCTAAATATTTTAATTGATAGATCATACTATGTCAAGCTAAATTAAGGATAGTTTAATTATTTATATAATTCTTTGTATTAATATCTTTTTAAATACTATTTTTAAATATTCATTTTATATATAAATATTATCATATAAACACAATAATATAAAGCATAAAAATGCACTTATTTGAATTTTTATTCACAATATATACTATTTTAACTTACTATTCGCTTTAATTTTAAAAATTTTTCTGTTATTTATATTTTACTCATTAACACTTAAATAATTCATAAGCTCATTGATTAAAACATATTATTACTTATAAATTTTTTTATGTTCATATTCAATTATTTCTTAAAAAATAATAAGCTATTTTATATTCTAAAATAACTATCTTCATAACTAAAGTACATATATGTTAAATCTTCATAAAATTTTATTTTCTGTAATTGTAATTTAATTTATTTTATGATAATATTAAAATAACCAATATTCAGAATATTTAGGCAGTTACATCAATTCTGAACTGACCTTATACAAATCTGAATCTCAATTTCAACACTACTTTTTCTTAAAAGACACTTATCATAATTTGATAGGTGTTTTTTATTTTTTATAAAACTCTTATAACATTTAATAAAACCAAATCATTAAATATTCTTTTATTCAGTAAATTAATGAAATAACTCTTGAATACATTGCATAAGCATGAATAAAAAAAGATTAATAATTGCAAGGTTGAGATGGAATTACACACTCTAAGCTAGCGTCCCCTTCTTATTTCTACATTTTGATTACTAATCTTATTTTTAATATATTATTAATTTTCTATACCGTAGCATGTACAATAATTAAAATTGTTTAATTATAAGCTCTGCGGTTCTTATGTTAGTTACAACTGCTACATTATGTACATTGCACACTCTAAGTAATGCTGTTACATCTGGTTCATGAGGTTGTGAGGTTAATGGATCTGTTAAGAATATTACTAAATCAATTTTTCCCTCAGCAATACGTCCACCCAATTGTTGGTCTCCACCATATGGACCAGATAAATATCTCTTAACATCAAGTCCTGTTGCTTCTGCTATCTTTTTTCCTGTTGTTCCAGTAGCAACTAATTCATATTTAGCTAACGTGTCCTTATACTTTTTAGCAAACTCGATAATTTCTGCTTTCTTTTCATCGTGTGCAATTAAAGCTATTTTCATAATTGTCATCCCCTTTTCATATTTTGTGATACGTTTTCACCTTGGATTATACTATAAAATTATTTATTTAGAAAGATTATTTTAACTACTGATTTTCATTAATACATATAACAATGCATCAGACATTTCCCAGACAATATTTATTTTTCAATTAGCTCACTATAAACTTATGAAAAATTCAGGAGGTATTTAATAAAAAACACCTCCTTATTTCTCTTATTATCTTATTTGACCATTTCCATAAATAATATACTTTATTGTTGTTAATTCCTTAAGTCCCATTGGCCCTCTAGCATGTAATTTTTGAGTACTTATTCCTATCTCAGCTCCAAAACCAAATTCTGAACCATCTGTAAACCTTGTTGATGCATTAACATAAACAGCTGCTGCATCTACCCTTTGCAAGAACTTTTGTGAATTAATATAACTTTCTGTAATAATAGCCTCAGAATGACCTGTTCCATATTTATTTATATGAGCAATTGCTTCATCTACATCCTTAACAATTTTTACAGCCATTATATAATCTAAATATTCTTTTCCCCAATCTTCTTCATTAGCCTTCTCAATATCATCTATTATAGCTTGGGCTGTTTCATCACCTTTAACTGCAACACCATTATCCCTTAATGCCTTAACAGCTATTGGTAAAAAATCTTTGGCTATCCTTTCATTAACTAGCAGCTTTTCAGCAGAATTACAAACTGAAGGTCTTGAAACTTTTGCGTTAATAGCAATGTTTTTTGCCATTTCAAAGTCACAATTCTCATCTACGTATATATGACAATTACCAGTACCTGTTTCTATAACTGGAACAGTTGCATTTTTAAGAACCGCTTGAATTAATCCCGCTCCACCTCTTGGAATGAGAACATCTATAAATTCATTTAATCTCATCATTTCGGTCGCTACTTCTCTACTTGTATCTTCTATAAGTTGAACTGAAGCTTTAGGTAATCCTGCTTTTTCAATTCCCTCAGTTAAAGCTTTTACTACGGCCTTATTTGAATTAATAGCTTCACTTCCACCTCTTAATATAACTGTATTTCCAGTCTTTAGGCAAAGTCCGGCTGCATCACAAGTTACATTAGGTCTTGCTTCATAAATTATCCCTATAACACCTAGGGGAACCCTTTTTTGCCCTATCTGCAATCCATTTGGTCTTTGCCACATTGTGATTACTTCCCCAATTGGATCTTGAAGTTTAACCACATCTCTAAGCCCATTAGCCATTCCTTCTATTCTTTCATCGTTTAAAGCCAGTCTATCTAGCATAGCTTTTGATGTACCTTTTGCTTTTGCAATCTCTAAATCTATTTCATTAGCTTTAATTATGTCATTCTTAGCATTAATTAATTCTTCCGCCATAAGCATTAGTGCATTATCTTTTTCTTTAGTTGATGCAATGCTTAATTCATAAGATGCTTCTTTAGCACTTTGACCCATAATTGTTAATAAACCCATATTCACTGCCTCCATTTCTATTTTCTAGCTGGTGATACAAATAAAGTTCCAATCTCTTCACCATTTAATATGTCTAATAATATGTTTGGTTCATTTCCATTAGATAAAACCATATCTACTCCTGATATTGTAGCTGTCTTAGCGGCTGTTAGCTTTGTAATCATTCCACCAGTGCCTAAACTTGAACCGGCCCCTCCAGCACACTCTTCTAGCTCTTGAGTTATTTCGGTAACTTCTTTCAATAAATTTGCACCCTCGTTGCTTCTTGGGTCAGAATCATAAAAACCATCAATATCAGATAATATTACTAACAAATCTGCATTAACTAAACATGCAACTATCGCCGATAAATTATCATTATCTCCAAATCTAACTATATTCTCAATTTCATCTATAGATACTGTATCATTTTCATTTACTATTGGAATTATTTTTTTATCTAGCAACGTCTCAAACGTATTGCATACATTCTCCCTAACATGATCATCTTCTATTACATCCCTTGTAAGCAAAACTTGACCTACTATATGACTATATTCTCCAAAAAATTTACTATATATATGCATCAATTCGCATTGTCCAACCGCTGCTACTGCCTGTTTTTCTCTTATACTTTCGGGCTTTTCTTTTAACTTCAATTTGTTTACACCAACAGCAACTGCACCCGATGTTACTAGTACAACCTGTTTGCCTGAATTAACTATATCTGATAAAGTTCTTGTTAATTTTTCAATTCTGAATAAATTAATATTTCCATTATCATAAGTTAATGTTGATGATCCTACTTTTACTACTATCCTATTTGCATCTTTTAACCTTTGACGAAAGCCCATTGTTACATCCCCTTAAAGTAATATTTATTCTTTATATTTTATCTTACTATACCTAGTATATCTTATCAAGTTATAATGATTTTCGAGATTTAATTTCTCTATTTACTGTAAAAAAGTATATATTAACGTAAAAAATAAAATAGAAGAAATATATTTTAAAATCCACAAAATATTTCTTCTATCCTATATTATAGTCTATTCTTTATTACTATAGTCTAAACTAAATTATATACGCGAATACACAAATGAAATGACATAGAGTACCCAACATTGTAAATACATGAAATATTTCATGTCTTCCAAATCCCCATATCCTTTTTTCTGTTTTCAATGCATATATTACTCCACCTATTGTATACATTAATCCACCCAAGACTAACCATACTAAACCTGCCATCGGTAGAACTTGTGACATTGGATATATTGCAAATATTGCAAACCAACCAATACCTATATACATTACACTGCTCAACCATCTAGGACAAGTCACCCAACATAATTTAAAGCCAATTCCTATAACTGCACATATAGTTACAGCTAAGAATAAATTCATTCCTATTTTTCCTGTTAATGCAACCAAACAAAATGGAGCATATGATCCTGCTACTAAGATAAATATCATTGAATGATCTAATCTTTTTAGCATTTTTATTACTTTATCACTAGCCTTTACCCAATGATATGTTGTTGAAGCACTGTATAATAAGATCATGCTTACTCCAAAAAACAATACTGACCCAAAAGTAATTGCAGGACTTTCCATTATATATGCTTTAATTAACATAGCAATCAGAGCAAATAATGATAATACTGCGCCAATACAATGAGTTAATCCATTAATAGGTTCTCTTAAATACTTATCCATTTTATACCTCCCATTTATTCCCATGTAGTTTTTATAACTACATGTTGCTATATTATAGATTATTCCATATCTCTATTAATATTGCAAAAGTTATTTTTCTTTATTTTTCTTTACTAATTAGTATTTTACCCATTAATGCTTGAATTATCTACCTCTTTCCATTAATATTGAGATTATAATAAAACATAGTTTAAATTACTATGTGAGGAGTGAAATTTTATGAATGATTTTAACATTGATGATTATATAAATTCACAGAAATCATCTAATAATATTAACTTAGATGATTTTCCTGAAATTGATTTATATATGGATCAAGTAATGCAGCTGTTTGAAAGTAAATTAAATTATACCAAAAGAAATGATAACGATAAAGTGCTTACTAAAACTATGATTAATAATTATGCAAAAGGTAATCTCTTAATGAAAATTAAAAATAAAAAATATACAAAAAACCATCTTATTTTAATGGGTTTAATTTATAATCTTAAAGGGGCTTTATCTTTAACTGATATTAAAACTATCTTAACTCCTATAGTAGACTCCTTTGAAAAAGAAGAAGAATACCCATTACATGATGTATATCAATCTTTTCTTGATATATACGATTTAAATTTAGATGATTTTAGATCTTCTTCTGATAAAATTTATGAAAATATAAAACAACTAATAAGCTCTAAAAGTGAAACTTTAGGTGATTATGAAGAAAAAATCTTACTAATATGTGCTTTTGTAAGTATGAGTAATTTATATAGACGTATGAGCGAAAAAATATTAGATGAATGTTTTAATAATTTAAAAGATGGTAAATAATTAGAATAAATTTAAACTTCATAATAATGCAAAAATTTTAAATTATAGTAATACTTAAAAATGCAAAATTCATTGATTGTATGGTATAATAAGCAACGTAAAGTGAAACTACTTATACAATGCACAATTAAGGATTGAATTTCTAATATACTATTGGAATATATTTTATTCTTATGTTATTTTTTTCTTAATTGTGCATTGTACCTTACTATAATAATTTTAATAAGAAACGAGGTAGAAAAAGATTGATAAACGTATCAAATGTTAGTCTGAGATTTGGTGGGCGTAAACTTTTTGAAGATGTCAACCTTAAATTTACTCCAGGAAACTGCTATGGAGTTATTGGAGCTAATGGAGCTGGGAAAAGTACATTCCTAAAAATATTATCTGGTGAAGTAGAACCAAATACTGGAGAAGTTATAATTGCTCCTAATACAAGAATGTCAGTTTTAAAACAAGATCATTATAAATATGATGATTTTCAAGTTTTAGAAACTGTAATAATGGGTAATGAAAGACTGTATCAAATAATGAAAGAAAAAGATGAAATATATGCAAAACCTGATTTTTCTGATGAAGATGGAATTAGAGCTTCCGAATTAGAAGGCGAATTTGCTGAACTTAATGGGTGGGAAGCAGAATCCGAGGCATCTTCACTTTTACAGGGCTTAGGAATAGGAACTGAATTTCACTTTAAAAATGTATCAGAGTTAACTGGTGGCGAGAAGATTAAAGTTCTTTTAGCTCAAGCTTTATTTGGTAACCCAGGAATACTTATTTTAGACGAGCCTACTAATGGACTTGATTTAAAGGCTGTAAACTGGTTAGAAGATTTCTTAGGTAACTTTGATGGAACTGTTATAGTTGTATCACATGATAGACATTTTCTAAATGCTGTTTGTACTCATATGGCTGATGTAGACTTTGGAAAAATCAAACTATATGTTGGTAACTATGATTTCTGGTATGAATCAAGCCAATTAGCTCTTCAAATGTCAAAAGATCAAAATAAGAAAAAAGAAGAGAAAATTAAAGAATTGCAAGACTTTATCGCAAGATTTAGTGCTAATGCTTCTAAATCCAAACAAGCTACATCTCGTAAAAAATTATTAGATAAAATTACGTTAGACGACATACAACCATCAAGTAGAAAATATCCATTCGTAGGGTTTAAGCCTGAAAGAGAAGTTGGAAATGACATCTTAATGGTTAAAGATTTATCAAAAACCATTGACGGAGTTAAATTATTAGATAATGTAAACTTCATGGTTAATAAAGGTGATAAGATTGCTCTAATTGGTAATGAAATAGCTGTAACTACATTATTCAAAATTTTATCTGGTGAAATGGAACCTGATAGTGGAGAATACAAATGGGGAATAACTATAACTAATGCCTATTTTCCAGCTGATAATTCAAATTATTTCGATGGATGTAACCTTTCTCTAGTTGATTGGCTTAGACAATATTCTGAAGAAAAGTCTGAAAGCTATATCAGAGGTTTCTTAGGCAGAATGTTATTTTCAGGAGAAGAAGCACTTAAAGAAGCTAATGTATTGTCCGGGGGAGAAAAAGTTAGATGTATGTTATCTAAAATGATGCTTACAAATGCAAATGTGCTAATGCTAGATCAACCAACTAATCATCTTGATCTTGAATCAATCACAGCTGTAAATAATGGTTTAAAAGATTACAATAGTAATATAATCTTTGCTTCTCATGACCACCAATTTGTTCAAACCATAGCTAATAGAATTATTGATATTAAAGATGATGGTTCTATTGTCGATAGAACTATGACATTTGATGAATATTTAGAGTTTTCAAGCTCTAATAAATAATAAAAAAATGCCTTGTAAGAGTTCTTCTTACAGGGCATTTTTTTATTAATATAATTGGAATATTTAAACGTATTTTAATTATAGTAGAAAAAACACCTCAAAGTAATTAATTGTTTTGAGATGTTCTTTATATATTTATTTTATCATATCTTCTATAACTTCATACACATAATCTACTGCATTATTTGCATATAGCTTGACCACATTTTCTACTCCATTAAATGTATAGCTATTATTTGTAATTTCAAACATTGATATATCATTTAATGAATCACCAACAGTATATAAACAATCTGTAGTTTCCTTTTCAATTTCCAATACCGTCATAATGGCATTTCCCTTAGAACAATTTCTAGGTACTATGTCCACAAAAAACTGATTCCTAAATGCTTCTACATGATCTTTATATTTTTCTAATAGATTTCCCCTTAATAATTCTGACTTTTCCACTGATTGAGACACATTAAAAATACTCATGATTTGTGAATCTAAAGTATTATTTAATGCCTTTTCCAAAGTAACCCTATCCGAAAAATGATTAAAAAAATCTGCATTAACCTTTGAAGTATCTACTGAATCATTTTCTATGACATATGTACCATTTCCATCATCATAATATATTAATGAATCTTCCCACGTATAAAAATCAGTTATTATTTTATTTTGTATTTTATTTGGAATCACTTTTTCCTGAATTACTTCATCGTTCTTATTTATTATTAATGCACCATTACACATAACTAAGTAGTCATATTCAAAGGGATATTCTCTTAAAATATCTTTTACTCCTTTTAAGCTTCTTCCCGTCGAAACAATTATTTTATTTCCTAATTTCTTTAGAGTCCTTAATGCTTCTAAATCTTTTTCAGCAACACTATTATCTCTAAATAATGTTCCATCTAAATCGCTTGCTAAAAATTTCATTTTAGTATATCTCCCTAATATTTCTACTTAGAATATTTTATATGTAACAACTTATGAGCCATACCTTCTCCAGGAGCGCCCATATATTCATGATACATTTTTAATAATGCGGAATTCTTATGAGATTTTCTCTTTTCTAAGTTTTTATCTTGATTATATAGCACAGATGATCTTAATGCTCTTACATCTACATTTTCCCTATCCTTTGCATTTACATGTGGCTGTCCTCCACCATTAATACATCCGCCTGGGCAAGACATTACTTCAATAAAGTGATATTGTTTTTCATTTATTCTTCCGCTTTTCATAAATTCAAATAAATTTGAAGAGCCATTAATTACAGCTATATTATAATTTTCTCCACCAATTTCTACTGCCGCTTCTTTTATTCCATCAAATCCTCTAACTTGTGTATATTCTACATTAGTTAAATCTTTATCTTCAACAAAATCCTTAGCAGTTCTTAGAGCAGCCTCCATAACTCCACCTGTAGTTCCAAAGATAACTCCAGCACCAGTATATTCTCCCATGGCTAAATCTGCTTTTCCATCTTCTAAATTAGCAAAATTAATCTTTGAATCTTTAATCATTTTTGCTAATTCCCTTGTAGTAATAACAGCATCTATATTTCTTATTCCATCATTAGCCATTTCTTTTCTGTCAGCTTCAAATTTTTTTGATGTGCAAGGCATTACTGTTACTGTAAACACATCTTTAGGATTTAATCCCTCTATTTCAGGATAATATGTCTTACTTGCAGCACCAAATATCTGTTGAGGTGATTTTGCTGATGATAAATTCTCTAAAAATTCTGGGTAATAATTTTCAACAAGTCTTACCCATGATGGACAACATGATGTAAACATAGGAAATGGCCCATTATTTTTTACTCTTTCAATAAATTCAGTTGCCTCTTCCATTATTGTCATATCAGCTCCAAAGTTAATATCAAACACTTTATCAAAACCTAACATTCTCAATGCTGTATATAGTTTTCCAGTTACATCTACCCCGTACCCTAACTTAAATAACTCACCCATTGAAGTTCTAATTGAAGGAGCTATTGCAACTATTACATGCTTATTAGGATCTTCTAAGGCTTCCTTAACTCTATCCATATGTGGCTTTTCTGATAAAGCAGCAACTGGGCATGCAATAACACATTGACCACATAATAAACAATTAGTATCGTCAAAACATTCATTTCCTATAGCAGAAACTTTTCTTTCAACACCTTTACCTACTATCTTAATCATTTCAGTTCCTGTCTTTTCTTTGCATGCAGCAACACATCTTCCGCATAGAACACATTTACTTCTATCAATAACAATTGATTTACTTCTTTCATCAATGTATTCTGCTTTATCAGCAATTGTTAAAGGCGAATTTGCCTTAGCTTTTGTTTTTATAACTAATTTTAAAAACTCACAATTTTCTTTTCTATTACATGGCCCACATTTAAATTCATGCTTGTCAAGCAAACTAGCCACTCTCGTTTTAACTCTTTCTTGAACTTTTTCTGAATTTGTTCTTATTACCATTCCTTCTTCAACTTTTGTTATGCACGCAAGTGATAAATTATTTTTCCCCTCAATTTCAACAGCACATACTCCGCATTTTCCTACATTACCACAATCATTTAAATAACATAGTGTTGGAATGTCTATACCATTATCCAGTGCTGCTTTTAAAACTGTTGTATCTTGATTTTCTATTTTAATAACTTTTTCATCAATTATTATTTTTATCATTAAATATTCCTCCGTATATTATTTCAATAATGTTTGGTATGCAAAGCTTATTTAAGCTCACCAAGTACTATTCTAACATAAATGTACTACAGAAATAAATGTTAATTAATAGCTTTTATTGATAAAATAATATTTGAAACCAAGTGTTATAAGATATTTTAATATTAGAGGCAATTTAACCGTTAATAAGATAAATAATCCATTCTTATTTGAGTTTAATTTAATATATTATCTTCTATTCATAATTTACACTTTTAATCCCTAAACCATTTAATGTGAATTTTATTGTGCTCTCTATAATATCTTCTAAATCTATTTTTTCGATTCGAATTGATTCATATATAGCAGATGAACATAATGACCCGAAAAATTCAAAGGCTATAAGTTCTATGTCACCTTTCTCAATTAAATTATTCTCCATTGCACCTTTTATATTAATCTCAATTTCATTTATATATTTTCTTATTTTTTGTCTCAATTCATTTTGTCTATTTTCAGTTCCCCATAATTGGCTCATTACTACTTTGAAAAAATCTGTATATCTATAAAGAAAAGTTAATTGTATCCTACTTATTTTTATCAATTTTTCGATAGGTCCTATATTCATATTTTGAACTTCAACAACTTGGTTCAGCAATATTTGAAGTCCTTCTTCAACAATAAAATTAAATATTTCTTCTTTGCTTTTAAAATGATAATATAAAGTTCCCTTAGCAAGACCTGCATTGGATGCTATCTCATCCATAGTAGCACCTCTATATCCAGATTCAGAAAATATTTTTATTGCTGATTCAAATATTAAATTTCTTGTTTTGTTCATAATACTTCTCCTCATTTCCCCTTGATAATTCGAAATTAACATACAATTAATATTATACCATCAAGTTCAAAGCTAAGCCACAATTCTACTATTTGATGATTAACACACTCATAAACTCACTTGTTTTATATTCTTACTTTTGAATTTTTTATTATATGTGCTAAAATTAATATTATACTTTTAAAATAAATCATGCCTGTTACACATTATTTATTTAAAGTATAAATTCTAGTTAAATTTTATTGCATTATAATACAATAAAATTTAATCAGAAATACTAAAATAAAAACAAGAAATGGAGGATACTTGTCATAACTGTAGCATTATAAATATAACTATTTATAAAGTTTTGGCAATTGTATTTATGATTCAAGTATATAATAGAACTACAAAATCTTATGAAGAAGAACTTATAGCTGGTAAGAAGTATATTGAATGGACATATGAATCATCGATCGGCAAAGGCTTTACTGAACTTATTACCAAAAAGAAACTATTCTCTAAGCTATATGGAAAGTATTGTGATACTAAGCTAAGCGCCAATAAGATTCCATCATTTGTTAGGGATTTTAATATTGATATGAGTATTTCAAGAAAAAAAGCTAGTGATTTTACATCTTTTAATGATTTTTTTACAAGAGAGCTTATTTCCGAAGCTAGGCCAATAACTACAGATAAAAATATTTTAATTTCACCTGGTGATGGGAGAATAACTGCTTATGAAAATATAGATCTAGATAATATAATTCAAATTAAGGGGCTAACTTATAGTCTTAAGGAATTAATTAATAATGATACTGTTGCTAGTAAATATAAGAATGGTGTATGTGTAATACTAAGATTATGTCCAACCGATTATCATAGGTTTCATTTTGTAGATTCAGGTGTTCCATATGAAAGTCACTATATTAAAGGGCATTATTACTCTGTAAACCCAATAGCCTTGAAATCAATTCCTAAGCTTTTTTGTGAAAATAAACGAGAATGGTCATTATTTAAGTCTGATAATTTCAAAGATATATTACATATAGAGGTTGGTGCTACCTGTGTCGGATCAATAATTCAATCTTACTCACCTAATGTTAGAGTAAATAAAGGTGATGAAAAAGGTTATTTTAAATTTGGAGGATCAACAACTATATTATTTTTCGAGAAAGATTGCATAAAAATAGATAATGATATTCTAGATCAGTCTAAACTTGGTTTTGAATGTAAAGTCCTATTTGGTGAAAATATTGGTACTAAAGCAATATAAAAAAATGTCTTAACTTTCAATAGTTAAGACATTTTTTTATTAATTGGCAGAGCGTGAAGGAATGCTCGGACACCTTTCTTCACATTTATTCAAATACAATTATATACTTTCAACCCGCTATTCTACTATATTTCAAAGCATTTTCATATATCTTTAATCTGACTTATTTTTAATGTCATATTTTCAAACTGTCCCCTTTGTGTCCCCGTTGTCCCCTTAAAATTATATTAAAAAATAACCATCCGAACATGTTTAAAATATCTACTTGTCATTATTATTATCGCTTTCCCATGGTGGCAATACATCAATAATGTTTGATATTTTCTCTTGATCTTTAATGCTTCTTTTGCTTAGTTTATCAATTATATCGTTAAGTATACGGTTATCATTATCGGTAAATCTAAACATATCTAAAAATGTTACGTCCAACGCCTCAATTACTTTTGCTAAACTTTCAATTGTTGCGTTTCTTTCTCCTCGTTCTAGCTTTCCAACATGAGACGTACTTACGTCTGCTTTTAATGCTAAAGCTTCCTGGCTCAATCCTTGTTTAATTCTTAACTCTTGTATTCTTTTACCCACAAGTATTTTAATATCATTCATAATGTAAATATCCTCCATGATAAAAATATCGTTTACCATAATGATTTTCAATGTTATATAGTGCATATTAATATTTTTTATATTCACTATATAACCTAAAATTATTGACCTCCTTGAAAAAATCCATTATACTTTGACTATAATTAAAATACATAAAATAGGATTATTTGATATTTTTTACACATAATATCTTTTATGAAATAACCGCTAGTAATATGTACAAGCATTATTAAGCCTGCAAGGAGGCAAATAAAAATTATGGAGGAGATAGACTACAAAATAGACATGTGGAGAGTACTGATAAAGAATTATGTACTGGTAACATTTTAGAACTTAGTCAAAAATTAGATAAAGTAATTGTTGATGCATATAAACAAGAACTTAATGCAAATAATGAATAGTAGGTGAAATAAGGTGGTAATTAGGGAATCAATAGAAATATTTAGAGAAGATTCTTCAATTGAAGATCTTAAAAAAGAAATTGAATTATTAAAAAGTGCTGGATATAAAGTATATGATGAATATGACGACTATGTATGTTTTTACCAAACTATAAGCGCAGCTGATTCATTAGGCTATATATTTATAAAAATAGGTATCCTGTTAAACAAAAAGTGACTTAACCTTTATGGTTAAGTCATTCTTCCATATAACAATGTATTTCCAGCGGGGATATCAACCATACATTTTGACAAGTTCAATTAGGTTGTATGAAGTTATAAAAAATGCTATTTTACAATGTTTCCGCACTTGTATACATTCACACAATATTAATGAAATATATTCCAGCATAAGAAAACAGTCCCCAAATAAACACTTTTTTGTTCTTCTTCATATATTTTTCTCAAATTTAATTTATCAACTCATTACATACATTCTAGGCAAGCAAGTAACCATCCTTGAATGGATGGTTACTTGCTTGCAAGTTTACCGGAAATATATATATTTAAAATTCCAATTATTAGGAGCATTATTCTATTCACTATATAGTATGTAGGCGATATTTTATAATAAAAGTTATTTGTACTTGCTCCAAGAGAAAATATTTTGAATAAGTGACTTGAAGATAAATAATCACACATAATATATGATAGAGTTAAAAATATTGCTGCATATATATTTTTTGTACTTGTTGTTATTAATAATATTAATGAAGTTAAAAATATTAAGTTAGGAATAAATCTTAATGATAGTATAACATTTTTAAAATCTAGAAAAGATACTGCCCTATAATATATTAGCGCTGTTATAAATGAACCAACTGCAAAGATACCAACATAGATAAGCCATCTAACAAACACTATGTAATTGAATTTATTATAATTTAAAAAGGCTATTAATTCATGGGTATTATTTTTATAATCATCAAAAAATGCACATATCACAATAGAGCAACAAATTATAGGAATAGTGTAATCATATAATCTATCTACACTTAAAAGAACCATACGTTCCGACATTATATATAAATATCCAACCGGTGCAGGATCAACTATTGATACTAATAACAACAAAAATAGTACAATGAACGAAACTTTTATTAATCTTCCATTAACATCATAAATTTTAACATAATTATTATAAAGAATTTTTGAGGTTTTGAAAAAATACAAAAGCATTTTCTAATGTAACCTCCTTTTCAAGATGACTATTGCCAATATTATTATCTAATGATAAAAATTTAATTTTTATTTTATTATTATCCAATCTTTTTTCTTCAATTATTTTAACTTTATTTGTAATTAATTTTACTTCATCAACATTAACTGTAGTTGTATATATTTTATTCTTTGCAGCATTTATAGCTTCACTTGACGTTCCATTAAATAAGATAGATTTATTATTAATAATCAAGATTTTATTTGTATATAGTTCAACATCCTCTAAAATATGGGTGGAAATTAATACTATCTTATCTTGTCCTATTTCAGAAAGATAATGCCTAAATTCTAATCTTTGTTCTGGGTCAAGACCAACAGTTGGCTCGTCTATTATAACTAAATTAGGATTTCCAATTATTGATTGTGCAATACCAAGTCTTCTCTTATATCCACCTGAATATTTTCCTATATTTTTATTTATAACACTATTTAGATTAAATTGTTCTATGATTTGTTCAATTTGTTTCTTTTTTTCATTATTTTCAATGTTTTTAATGTCACATACATATGATAAGAAATCATATCCGGTTATATTATTATATATGTCAAATTTCTGTGGTAGATATCCAATTATATCTTTTTTATTAGAATAACCTAATAAATTTCTATCATTTAATATAACTCTTCCAGTAGATGGTTTATTCACTCCAATAAGTATTTTCATTAATGTCGTTTTACCAGCACCATTTTCTCCTAATAATGATGTTATTCCATTTTCGCAAGTGAACGATATATCTTTTAATATCTCTTTTTTAAAATATGAAAAATTAATATTGTCTACTACTAATTTATTGTTCATATAGTAAAGCCTCCTAATTTAATTCTAATAACAATACATCATCAGATAATTTCATATTAGTATAATCATCTACATGTACTCCTACAATAACTTTTTTGTATTTCCTATCTTTTAATGTGTTAACATCATTTTGCGATAATTTATTATTTGGATCATTTAGATAATCTGTAATATATTCATCTAATGAACTTTTAAATTTTTCTAAATCACTTGCACTTGGAATTATATACTCAATTCCATTATCACGAACATATTTATATTGACCTGAGAATAAATTTACTGTCTGCGCTGTTCCTTCTAATAAATAGTAATTATCTTTAACTTGTGTATCTAAATTTGAGTATACATTTGATAAACTATTAATTTTTATATTATAGTTTATAGGAAAGTTGTCATTATTTAAATATGGATACCAACAAAATGAATCTGTAAGATTCATAACGTGATTGTTACAGTAATAAGTATCTACTCCTAAATAATCTTCAACATGTATATATCCTTCATATGAAATTGAAATATTAACATTTTCTTTTTGATTAGATTTATAATCTAAGACAATTTCATCATTTTTATGGGTAAATTGCACTGGCATATCATTTATTTTTATTTCGTTTATTTTAAATAAATCATCCAATCTTAATATTATAGAATCATTAGGATTATCAATATCTAATTGAAATGAAACATTATTTTTAAAATTATTATCAATATTTATATCCATTTTGTAAGAGCTTATATGATAATTTATATTATCAGCCTTAGTAAAAGTGTATGTATGAATAAAGGAAACGCTGTTAAGTCCTACTGATATAGTAATTATCATACATATGACAACAAAAAAAATACTAATTACAGATATTATTTTTTTCTTTTTGTTTGTTAATATTTTAACTAATAGAATTAACAATGTTATAGCCATTATTATTATCAATTTATCACAAAGGTATGATATGTTAAATATCTCCTCACATAAAATATTTTTAGTTATAACTGTACTATCACTATAAATATTTAAAAATTTATTAATCACACTAGATTCACTTAATGGATTAAATAAGTATAATGGAAAAAGGGCATAAACTATTACTGAAATGGCTATTGAAATCCTTTTTCTTAATAAAATTCCAATAGATGAACTTATTACAATAGATAACAAATTTGATAAATTTAGAATTATCAAAAAATTAATTATACCTTTAAGTGTAAAAAAAGAATTGATATTAGCATTTTTAAAAACTAATATTAATATTATAGGTATCAATGATATAAGTATAGAAATAATTAATCCTGATAATATAATAATTAAATACTTTTTAAAAATATCTAATTCTAAAATATCCATAATTTCATATTTTTTAGTTAACACTGATGAAATTGATATTAAAAAATATATATTTAAAGAAATAATAGCATAACAAGTTGCACTAGTATACTGCAATATCGATGAATGTTTTAATGCATTTAATTGAACTATAAATATAAAAATACTAAAAAGTAACGAAATCAAAAAAATAGGTGTTTTAACTAGAACCTTAATATAAAATCTTGCCAATTTTAACATCGCTAATTTCCTTCCATTAATCAAGCAAAGATTATTTTATTGAGTAAATTTCATAAGTGCAAGGACTTGTCCAATATATACTTAATAGTATTCTTATAAGTACTAATTAATTCACTTGAACTTTAAAAATAAAATACTACTTATATAGAACTAATTCACTATGCACAAATAAACTTTACTCACAATAATCTTTGCTTAAATATTTTCTATATATTTAAAAATTAGTTACTAAATGATAAGTAAGCTGATGCTTTACTAGAAGAACCACTCCATGAGCCATAATACTTTTGATACTCACCATCAGAATTAGTATTTACAGCAGAAAAATGTGTTACCTGTTGACTTTGACCAAACACAACGTTTAATGTATTACCAACTTGTGTATCTGGTGACCATGGTACTACCTTATAGGCTTTTGCTGTACCCTTCAAATAACTACCATCACCATAAAAATATCGAGTACCGCTCCCTAATAAAACTTCATCTGTATAACCACTTCCTGTAATTTGTTGTTGCAAATATGTTGTAGCTGCGACAGGCATAGCAGTTAATAATGTACATGCTAATATACTAGTAGCACATAATTTGTTTAGTAAATTTTTTTTCATTTAAAACATCTCCTTATTAATTTATTGATTCACCGAAAAATCACTTCTACGCGTAAAACATAATAATATTACAATCAATTTAAGTAAAATAATAATTTACGATTTTAGAGTTTTTATGCTAAAATTGTTTGTTTGATAATGCATTATCCAACAATAATGTATCATATTTACAGTAAATGGTCAATTTTTTATATTATACATATATAATGCATTTTATACATAATATTACACAAAAACTATTTATTTCTTAAAATAATGCAAATTGTATATTTTTTTATTATGTTAATTGAATTATGTCTTTATCTAATACTTATTTAGTAATACCATTCATAAAGCTCAGGTTCACTGTTATTTTGCTATTTTTTTATTTCAAAAAAACATGATCCCAATGTATCTTTTAACCCATTACACTTGCTTAATGGTAAATACTGAGTTTCAATCCATACACCTTTACTGCTCCCCCTCACATAACACGTAATTCCTTCAAAACTCTTTAATACATTATTTATATTAACTCCATCATAATTAACTGAATCTGGCGGCAAGTAATTTGTAACCACATAACCTTTTTGCTCTTCAGGCTGTTTAATAGGTATATTAGAATCAATTGCGTTACAAAATCTATATGCCAACTGCTCCCATGAATACTTATTATATATTTCAATATCCTTTTCACTATCACAAAAACAAATTTCAAATATTACATTCGGAGCATCTATATGATTCATCTCATAGAGTTTCTGGAACTTCACACCTCTATTCCTGAATCCTATTTGACTAAAATTTTCACATAGTTTTATAGCATATGATATAGCCTTACTGGATGCTGATCTAACAATTGCCTCCGTACCATTTCCAGAACCATCAAAGGCATTCATATGTAGAGATATAAATAAATCGACATTTGCATTATTAGCTTTTACAGTACCTTCACTTAATTCAGCATTTGCAGTATTGCCATTACTATTGCAATCAACAACCGTATGTCCATACTGAGTTAATAAATCTCTTATATATTTAAAATACTCTTGCATTTGCTCATATTCGTTGACAATTCCTACTGCTCCAGTGCAATTTGCAGAATGTCCACCTCTTAATCCTATTTTCATAATTTATTTACACCTCTTCTTTCCTATCGCTTATTCCTTCAGTGCTTGTATCAACTATTATTCCGAGTCCAACTAATAATCCTAAAATTGTATTAAGTATATCGGCCCAATTTTCAGGAAATACTTTAACTCCAAATAGCTGTGTAAATCCAACAACTCCACTTACTAGTGCTATCCAAAATGCTTTGTTTTTTAATCTTGCTTTTAAATTTATATTCATCTTTTGTACCTACTTTCTTTCATTTATTTTATTTTTAATTTCTTTTACATCTTCCTGTATGTGTTCAACTAAGTTAAATTTCTCAGCTAAAGTATCCAATAAATTCTGATATCGGCTTTCTCTTTCGCCTGTAGTTTTCAAAACATAAACTAATAGGCAAGCAAACATTCCATATCCTAATCCTTCTTTTAATGCTAAACTAATTAATTCATCCATAATCCACCATCACCTCAAACTCTAAAAAGGGCCATAAAAAAAGACCCTTTTAAAGTCTTACTATTGGCCTATTTAATTTTAATTATTGTGTCGCTAATGAAGCTGCAACTTTATCTCTCCACAAAGTTGGAACTTTATCAATCGTCATTATACCTTCGTTTATTCTCCGAACATATATCGCAACCATTATTGGCCACCCCCTAATAATGTAGCAAGTTCAGTCAATGCATTTTCTTGCTCTTCTAATCTTTTCTTTAATATTTCAGTTTCAGTTAATGGAACATCTGCCAACTTAACTGTTTTAGTTTCAATATCCACCCCAACGATTATCTTATTTGCAGGCACTTCAATCTCTATAAATTGAACTCCACCGTTTGGCACTTTGTAGTTTTCTCCTTGAATTGAGAATATTGTTCCATCATTATCATAGATTATTAAGTATTTCATTTTTCAAATTCCTCCTTAGTATGATACTTTGGTATAATATGCAGTAAAATCGCAATAACTCGTGAAAGGATAGCAGAAAGGTATATTTATCGCACTCGAAAAAGACTGATAAGAATATCTATACCCAGGGGTTTGTACATCAAAATATATATAGTGAATTTTTGAAGCTACTGTGTCTCTAATATAGGTAAACCCATATCTTTTTGTCGATGACACAGTTGTAAATGCACTTGAAGTATAAATAACAACATCAACATACCCAAAAATCACAGTCCAATCCGTACCCAATGAAGTATAAGGAATATACGCCAGTACACTACTGCTTGTTACTCTGCCGGAATATGTAATGTTTCTTGGACTTCCTGCAACTGGAACTAATGAACCTTGTACTCCGAAAATGCTCGCTGTGCTTGCGATATTACTTGCCACTAAATTTTCATCGCCTTTAACGGTTTGAGTTCCAGTTAAATATTGATTTGCTACAATTGTTTGGTCGCTTGTAGTCGGAGTAATTGTCGCAGCTGCTTTGGTAGTAATTGATTGAGTTACCGATCCGCCGCTTGTATATCCTGCTGGAATTGTATAAGTTCCATTGATTGCTAGTGATTTATTCAATGCTCCATTATTCGGCATTGTTCCGATTATGCCTGTATCATCATCATTGCTGAAACTATCTCCTGCTAGTACATGGGCAGCAATAGTATTCCCTTCAGCACTAGCCTTGAAAAAAAAAGCTGCTTTCGCTAAATCGTACCATATAGTTACAGCCTTACCTTTTGTCAGATTCGGTGGGGTTGTTGTATTTGGCTTATATAATGGCTTTCCATTTACAGTAGTTGCGGCTGCTGAGTTGTTCGCATTAACTATAAAAGTTTTGGTGAAGCCATCCGTAAGGCTTACATTGGTTAAGGTAATTGCTGTAGCTGTTCCACCTGCTGTTTGCACCTTTTGTAAATCAGCCAATTGTGCTTCCATATCGAATCCAGCATTAGTCATTACATTTCCGGCTTTGGTTTTTGTAAATACCTCAACCCATGCGGTATTATCTACATTTCTTTCATTTATTTGAACGTTCCCATTACCTAAATCTTTAAACCAAATATCAATGGCTACTGATGCTGTTGGAGCATCAGTTCCTTTGAATACTTTAGGGATTGCATCAATTTTATTATTTAAATTTCCGATGGTATTATCATCAAGAACGCTTTTTACTGAAGCAAACCATGTGTCAAAATCATTTTGGAACTGAGCTTCCATAGCATCAATTTCAGATTGCTCCCTTTGAATTGTAGTATCATACCAATTCTCATAATCCGCTTTCTTTTGGGTTGTCCAATTTGTAAAATCTGTATCATAGGTTGTTTTCTTATCATTCAGCCATGATTGATATTGATTAAATAGAGTTGTTGTACTTACTTGGTCAACAGTTCCATGAACTATTCCGCATCGGCCACTATCTAATCTTATATCAGTTATATTTGATTGAAGTACATTTATGCTGCCTTTGGGAATATAAACATCGGCAAGGGCCAATTCATAAGCATTCGAGTCCCTTTGTAACTCTGGTGCTACAGCAGTACTTGCGAATGTACCTTTTTTAATTTTCACCGAGATCATTCTGCTTAAGGTATTAAATTGTAATACAATTTTGTCTATTCTATTTAATACCCCATCGGCTGTATCCAATGTCAATGATAAATCAGTATCATTGTTGTAGTAATATCCATTAATCCACGCTTTTCCGGCCTTTACGACTATGTTCATATTTGTATCTGCGATTACTTGCAGAGCATTGCTCGGGTTTGGAAATACACCATTACCGATAAAACTAGCAAAGTATTCTGCAAAGAAATCGGCCTTGTATTTTCTATCTCCATTTACACTATTAAAAAAACCACTTTTTTCTGCCATTGTATCACCTCACTTTCTGCTTTAGTTTTTTAATTAAAGTCGGGATATTGTTCCCAAATGTAATATTTATGCTTTGGCCATCGACTTCATAAACTTCCTCTATTTCTGTAATTCTTGTATTTATAACTAAGTTCCATTTCTTAGACACGCACGTTACTATGTCCCCCAAATCAAAATCTGTTTTATATTTCAAATTAGAATTAGGGTTTATTTTACTATCAAATGTTAAAATTTCTTTAGTAGTAGCAAGTGTTTCATTTCCCTTTTCTATAAGCAAGTTCATGTAATCCGCATCGCTTATAGGGTTATTATTATCATCCACATTTGACAGATTTCTTTGGTCTGCAAATATTTCAAACCTATCTAATCCAGCTGCACTTCCTACTACAGCCAGCTTTCTATCAGAGCCTTCACCAATGCCGCCAATTAAAGCAATATTTCTATAATTATTAAGGCTATCGGTAAATTCCTGTGCCATTACATTTTCAAATTCTTTACTAAAAATCGCTCTCGGATTAATATTTTGGTTTATACTTCTATCAAGTCCTTGATATACTTCAAATATTAATTTTCGATTGCTTATATCAAATTTTACTCGATGGCCCAAATTGCTTATATTACTAAGGCTTTCAATTTCATCACCCAAGTTAGCATAAGAAACTTGATAATTAACCGCCGCTGTAAAATTTTTAATATCACCCAAAATCAGATTATTAATTTTTCTATTTGCATCCGTTAGGTGTATACAATTATGGTCTACAAGCTGCCGCATTGCGTTTTCGGCTGTATCATTTATGATTTCAGTTCCCCAAACTATTCTTCTATCAAGATATCCAGTAAGAAACTTTCCTTTCACAACCATAATCTCATTGCCATCATCATCTTTTTTTAAATTTATATACTCAATGTAAGCAGCTTCAACATCACCTTTAAGATAAATAATATTTTCTCTTTTTAACAAAACTAGCGATTCAATCGTCAATGAACATTGCAATTCAAACTCGCCACGCTCGTGATATTTTCTGACATATCTTAGAGAAATAAACTGTTCAACTATACCTTTAAAGTTTAAATTTCTATCAAAAATATATATTTCCACAGCTACACCCCCAAATATTGAGGTGTATAATATATGGTAACTTCTAGGTTATCAATGCCCGAATCAGCATTATATCTAAATAAATTATCACCAGTATCAAGCTGGAGAAATGTACTTTGAAAGTCCACATAATTAAAAGCATTAGTTGTAACCTCATTTATAATAGATTCAACTTTCTTATTTCCAAAATTGGTGGTTAAAGATATGAGTTCTCCAGCTTCCATAGTTTTATTTACTTTTAAAAACTCTTGTGTATTTACATTCAAAATTGATGGGTTTGTAACTGTTGCTAGAGCCTTAAATTCTACCCTAATCCCACATTCAACATCCCCATCATTAAATACATTCACTATTAGCGAAAGTTCTCTATGCCCGATCTCCTTTCCAGTACTTTCGGGAATTTCTAAATCGAACTCAAAATCACCATCCCAAAAAGCAATGTCTATTTTTGATTCAATTATATCCATCCAAAAAGGATTACAAGCTGTAATTGATAATAAGCATTTACAAACCATAGGATTTACAGCTGTAAAATAAGGCAGCGTGTCAATTATACATTTTGTTTTTATTTGTTTTAATCCATCGGTGTAAACTAAATATCCCTCGCCAACTTTGGGATTAAAAACTTTATTAATTCTATTCCTGTAATGTATTAGTTCTTCTTCGCTTTCTGCAATTACAGCAAGTTCAATTGTTTTGTCGCTGGTTTCGATTGTATTCCCTAAATAACTGCTGCCATCCTGACCCATGCCTTTTTTATTATAGATTGTAACTTTGCCCTTTTCGGTGAAACTCAAAAGTAAAAAAGGAGCATAATTAGTAAGTTCTAATTCGGCCCCTAGTGCATTTATATATTTTAACTTTTTCAATTGTTCCTCCCCCTATAATGCAAAAGCTAATTCTTGCAAAGCCTTTTTATTTTGCCTTGCTGTTTCTGCCGGACTAAGTGCAGCTGGGCTATAGATATTCACAGTTTGATTAATTCCAGCACCTGCTGAGTTACTTCCACTTGATAAAGCAGCTGTTCTTGCTGTATCTATATCCGGAATTGCGGCATCGGCCAATGCTTGAGATTGCTTTGTAATTTGTCCAAATGTAGACTTTACGCCTAATTCAAACCCTTCTCCTGCAAATGCTCCAAGCTTCATCATAACCCTTGATGGGGAATGTATATCCAATGCTTCAGCAACACCATCAGCGAAATCATCAGCTAAACCAGATATCCAATCTTTCATGCCTTCCCATGCATTACTTATACCCTCTTTAATCCCAGCAACAATATTTGAACCAATCTCAAACATTTTATCCGGTAACTTTTCAAAGGCATAAACAATCCCATTGAAAACTTGCTCTGCACCATTTACAGCTTCAGTAAGCATATTAGTTCCCCATGTCTTTATATTATCAACGCATTGAACAAGCCAGTTCCAAATGGCTGGCGGCAATTGAATAAAATAAGAAACTATACTATTAATCCAAAGTGGCACATTTGTAGCAATCCAATTTATTATACTGCTGCCCCAATTTACGAATTTAGTTATTACATTTAATAGCCAATTCCAAACAATCTCAGGCAATTCAGAAAAGAACTTTCCTATGTTTTCAATCCAAATCGGAACATTCGTTGAAAGATAATTCCACGAGTCAGTTCCCCATTTAATTATGCTTCCGATTGCATAGCCTAGATAATATGCTATTAAATATGGTAAGTTTGAAAACCACTTGTCTATTTGCTTAATCCACGCTGGAATACTTTCGGTAAAGAATGAAACTATTGATTGCCAAATCTCCACCGCATCGACCCTTATAGATTCTAAAGTTTGAGCAAGGAATTCTTTCATCCCTAGCCATGCAGCTGTTGCTGTATCGGTTATCTGCTGCCATGCTTGAGAGAGCCAGCCTTGTAAATAAGTCCATATTTCGATAGCCTTTGCACTTATTTCATCCCAATTTTTATACAATAAAACTCCTGCTGCAACCAATGCTGCTATTACTGCAATTGTAGCTGTTACTGGCCATGCTATTGCACCAACAGCAACTCCAAGAATTTCTGCCGCTGTAGTGATGGCTGAGAAAATAGGCATTAGGCCCATACAAATACCAACCAAAATTGATAACGCTGAAATTACAGCAGTTATAGCAGCTGAAAGATTTGGATTTTCTGAAATCCAACCTGCAACCGCAGCTGCAACTTGAGCCAATCCTAAAAGTAATGGAGTTAGTGCGGTGGTTAAACTATTTATAGCTTCCTGCATTTTAATAGCTGGGTCTGCATTTAAATCTTGAGTTGCCGCATTTAAGTTATTTTGATTAGCTTCGGCGGTCATAAGATTATCATTCATTCCTAAAATTGTATCTGTAATCTTTGTCCCATTCTCTTCCCATTGAGTTCCGAATATAGCAACTCCAAGTGCATTTTGTTTAGTCTTATCATCAATACTAGCAACCGCAGCTGCAACATCAGACATTGCTTTCTTGCCAGTTTCTCCACCTGCAGCAACAGCCTTACCCCAACCTTGTAATTGGGTTGCTGAAATATTAGTTCCCTCTAGTAAACCAGCTGTCGCATCGCTCACCCCTTGCCCGAATTCAGCAAGCCTAATTCTACCTTCCTTAAGTCCATCTAAAAGTACATCTATATTCCAGCTGCCTGTTTTAACCCCAGCTGCCATTATGCCTTGTATTTCTTGAGCATTATATCCCGCCCTGCTAAGTTGCGAACCATACTCGGTTATTACATCGAGTTGGTCGGGTGGAAACCCCATCTTTAATAATGAATAAACTAGGCCCATCGCATCTTCATTACTGATATTTAAGCTTTTAGAAAGTTCATTACTTTCCTGTATAAGTTCAGTAAAGTCTATATCTCCATAAGCCGCTGTAATTGTTGCCGCCGCTTGTACTACAGCTGCATTCGATTCATCACTTGCATCTTTATTTAATGCCCATTGCCTACGAACACCCTCAAGTGCTGCTTCGGCATCAATACCATAAGCTGTAACTGAATTTATAGCATTCTTTACAGCCTGCTGGGAGCCTTCGTCAAGTTCCATTGATACAGTAATTTTTGTATTTGTGCTGCTGGCTTCAAATGCTTTCTCCATTAATTCATGGACACCCTCAACCGCGGCTACTCCAGCTAAAAGTTCAGTTAATTCGCCGCCTAATTCTTTTATTGAACCCTCGGCTTTTTCTGATTCCTCGGGTATTTCAGATAAATTAGTTTTAACTTTTTCTACTGAACCAACATCATCAATCTTAGCAAGTGAACTTTTTAATTTGTCTAATGAACCCTCTGTATATTCAATTTCTCTTCTAAATGCTCTAAATTGTGCTTCGCCAATTTCCTCTTTTGAAAATTGCTCATTAATCTGCTCTTCGGCATCTTTAAGCCTGCTTAATTTTTCGCTTGTAACCTCAATTTGTGAAGCTAATAATTTTTGCTTTTGAGCCATCGCTTCAACATTGCTCGTGTCAAACTTTAGCAGCCTATCAACATCTTTCAATTCCTTTTGGATATCTATGCTTTGTTTTGTAACATCGGCCAATGCTTTCTGCAGGCCAGTTGCTTCACCATCGAGTTCAATGGTAATCCCTTTGATTCTACTATCCGCCATTTTCTCACCTCGCTTCTTTTAAAAATTATCAAAATCTTTTTGACCAGCTGCTCGGACTTTCTTATTTGCAGGTTTGTTCGATTCTATGTATTCCTCTATATAATCAAGGCACATTCCAATGGTCATGTCCTCTAAATCTTCCCTGTACAATTCTACTTTTCTGCATAATAAAATGAATGACTCGGTAGTTATTACCTCGCCATTCACATCATCATTTTCTATTTTTTTTTACTCTTAATGCTTGCAGCAATAAGGTCTTGCACTTGAGGGATAATTTCAAATAAAGGAAACTCATCAAAGCCATCTAACCAAGTAAGCGGCTCCGGAATGTTTCTGTCTGCTGTTTTAGCCAAAGTCCAAATGATATTATAAAATATTTCAAAGTCTGCATTTTCTAACACTTCATAATTATTTGATTCAGCTTTGAATTTGCTTAATCTATTTAATTTAATTATTTCTGCGAAATAATCTTTCCCGAATTGAGCCTTAAATCTAATCGGTGTTGCCGCTGTAGATTTAAACCTTACTTCCTTATTATCTATAATGACTGTTGTTTCCATCTATATACACCCCTTAAGCTATTGCTTTTTCATAAACTTTTGAATACCAAGCATCATATATAGCCGCTGGAGTTCCAACTGTAGTCTTAGTCTTAACAGCTAAATCAGTTCCTCTTGGTGAAGCTATAAAGCTTAATTCATTTTCATTTGGTTCAGTTTTGTCTGATTTTGTATTTGATGCAATCTTAGACCTTGATGCTGTACAATTATATAAAACGTGCCTAGTTGCAGTTATATCTCCTTCAAATTGGAACATAAGAGCAAAAGGCTTGCCCACTAAGTTAGCTTTTTCAGTTAATACTAAATCAGTTTCATCCTTTACTTCGCCCAATGCTAAAATAGCAAATTGCTCCGGAATATTAGCGATGCTCAATGCTCCATCGTAACCTTGGTTATTTGATGCACTATAATAAAGAATATTATCCGCATAGAATTCTGTCATATCTCCACGTGGGTCAAGTGTTAAACTAATCGCCCCTGGAATTGGAACTGGTGTATCATAAGTAATCACCCCATTTTCAACTGTAAATGGAGCATAATGTACATTTGTTAAACCATAATTAACTTTATTTTCTAGCATTCTAAATCAACCTCGTTTCATAAATTTTTTGGAATAAATTCTCCGACTCGATAAAAGTTTCACTTGTTTCATAAATGATTTCATTCGCATCGAGTATTTCTTCCAGCCTTGCTTCGGCTGCTAAGTCTTTTTTGTTTGTATATAATTCAATTTGAATGTTATTTACTTTTTGATAGACTTTATTATCCGCATACATATTTGTTGAATATGTAAATAAATAAGCTATATAAGGTGGTGCAGGAATTGGATTGTTTTCTGTTACAGTAAAATGAGAATAAACAACCGGATATCCAGTTGTTTTTAATATTTTTACTAAATCAGACAAGGTCATCTTTTAATTACCTTTTCAACATCACTTACAAATTTCTCAATTCCTTGTTGTTCAGCTGGAGCAATATGAACCTTTGCTGCAACCCTTCCACCTTTAGCTTTTACATGGCCATACTCTAATAAATGAGTTAGCTGATATCTTGTCTTATTATGAATTACTTGAGCAGTTCCAACTTCAGTAATCCTCCAGCCTTTAGCATAAGCACCTGTTTGTTTCGGACTATTTGCCCTTAAGAATTTAACTACATCTTTAGCTGCGTTGGTTTTTGCATTTTCCAACCCATCAGCAACTTCCTTTGAGTAGTTTGCCAAAGCCGCAGCCAGTTCTTTTGAAAAGTTCTGTATACTTGACATTTCTAAACCACCCTTTCGCAAGTCAACTCTACTTCTTCAAAGTCTAATAAATAAGTTCTGATTACCTTGTACCTTTTGCTCTCGAATAAAACTTCTTTTTCACCGCTGTATTCATAGTTATGAATTACAAATACAACTTCGGGCCTTAAGCCACTCTTTGCAGCGGTGTAAAATTCATTCCTTCCAATAGACTTTAAGTCGCAATAAATATTTGTTTTAATTTCCTCGGGAATTTGATTTCCTATTTCATCTTCGATAATCGTTTGACTTATCAAAGTTAATTCGTAATCATAAGTCATGTATTGATCCTCCCATTATGGATAATCATATTATGCAGCCTAAATTGTAGGTGTCTTGGCATTGCTTCTCCATCCTTATTTCTATAAGACCAAGCGGCATAATCCACAACAAAAAGAAGATGATAATCGTTGCTCCCATCGAGGATCAATCCTTTCTCATCTTCTAATTCTTTGATTACACCTTTTATAATTACCGTAATGTATCCATCCCTTACATCGGTTTTAATGCCTATTCCCTCTTTTACTAATTGGAGAACTATTGCTACATCCATGTTATCCTCTCCTTATATTCTCCCTATTATGGATTTGGTACTTCAGCATTAGCCACGTCAATAGCAAACGATGCTGAAACTGTAGGCGTAACATCATTCAGCCCAATAAGTACAAATGCTCCTTTTCTAACAGATTTACCATCATATCTAGCTGTTGCTTTGAATACAGTTTTATCATCAGTAAATAAGAATTCTGTTGAACTTGTTGATTTAATATCTGATCTTTCTGCTAAAAGGTACTTTGAAAAGTCTCCAACTAAAATATTGTTTTCTGGGATCTCTTCACTAAATACAACTCTATAGCCAACTCCTGGGAATGCTTGAGCACCTACTGTTACAAAAGCACCACTTGCATTAGTTCCGAGTGACATAGGCACTATTGTTCCAAGCCATGTTGCCTCATTCATTGCTACTGTAATCGGCCCTCGTCCCCTTCTTCCTCTTTTTATATTTTTCATAGCTTCAATGATTTTAGCAAACTTAGTATTTGCAGTTGTAAGAGTTATAATATTTGTTGCTTTTAAAACTGTGTCGGCGTTTATAGCTGGAATAATGCCCAAAGGCATCTTTGTTCCAGTACCATAAAGAATAGCTTTATCTAAAGCAATAGCAATTGATTCTTTTAGTAATTCTTCAACATGAGAAGCTAAATTTATCATAGAGTCTTCAATTAATGAATTATGTAATGGAATAAATCCACCAACCTTATATCCATCAACCTCCATATCAGAAAATAGTGAATCTAATTCATTTATTTTCCCTACCATTTCAGTCCATACTGCTTCTGGTGCCTCACCAGCAATAATGGCTCTACCTGTTCCAGTAAGTCTAGCAACTCTTACCAAATCATAAAATGCTGAATATCTTCCTAAATCTTCTGTTATTGTTTCAAGTAATATTTGTGGGATTGTTAAATCAAGGCCGGTAATACTTCTCTTTTCTATTGCTTGCTTTAAGTTTGAATAGAAACTCCTCACTTCTTCTCTATTTAATCTTTCAATAATTTGTCCTCTAGTAGATACTTTAGTTATTCCCATTCTTTGCTCTCCTCCTAAGTTCTTGTTTCTTTCGATTTTATCTTCAGTTTCAGCTGTTACTGGTGCCAGTTCACTTTTAGGCTCTTTATTATTAAGCTCTTCAAGCTCACCTTCTAAATCAGCAATCTCACTTTCAAGGCTTGCTTTCTTTCCTTCTAACTCTTCTTTTTCAGAATCAAGCTTTGTAAATTCTTCTTCTACTAGTGCAATTTCTTCATCTGTTTTAGCTTCTTCAATTGATACTTCTAAATCGGCTGCTCTTTTATTTAAATCTGTCTCTTGAGTAAGTAATTCTTCTATATTTGATTTCCTTTGCTGAATTTTTTTATTTAGCAATAGTTGTTTCAATGCCATAATTTTTTAACCTCACTTTTAAGTTATTTTTCTTTTGTAAAATTTGTTTTTCTCTATATGCTTCAACGCTGGCTTGTCTCGCTTGAACCCCTGTTTCCTCATATGCTGGAAATGTAACAACAGAAACTTCATGAAGGTCAACTTCCGTTATAGTCCACTTAACAGTTCCATCATCTCTCCACTCAGTTTCCTCAGAGATGATATTAAAACCAAAGGAGCATTGGCTTACATCTCCACGCTTAACCCTTTCATATAAATTAACAGCTTCAGTATCATTGGAATTAATTTTTATTTTTCCAAAAAGACCTCTACCATCAACCCTTAATTCCAAAGTCCCAGATTTATTTCTACCAAGTACCAGCCTTGTATCATGATTAATTAATGCCCTAATATCGTTATTCAATGTTTTATCTAATGCATTAGGTGCGATTTCTTCATAGGCTCCAGCCCATAATTCAGTTTGCTGACCAAATACAATAAAATATCCTTCAATACACATTTCATCATTATTACTTGCAACTTCTCTAATTTTTAGTTCTGCATTTAAACATCTTGTTTGCCTTGTATTTCTACTCACCATCACCACCCCCATTCAATTTCTTTTGTTCACCTATCATCCCTGCCGGAATATAATTTTCTAAAATAACTCTCTCATCTAATCCTTCAAGTGGTGACATTCCGAGCCAATCTCTAACCTCATTCCCTGTCATAATTCCTCTAACGTACATATCTCCACCTACTGCAGCAAGTTCGCTCATATCGTAGGAATAAAGACTTCTGGAATTGAATTTAAAATATAAATCTGGACTATATAAAAGCTTTCTAGTAAGTTCCTGTTCAATGCCTTTAGCAATGGGAAGAATTGTTGAATTAATAAAATTGTTATATTCATCTTTGCTGTACTCACCTACTCCAAGAAAAAAAGCAGGCACTCCAAAAATACCTGCTACTGTTCGCTTATCCAATTGTATTGCATCATTTAATGCCAAATCATTAAGGCTTAACGGCTTTACCTGCTCAACCTTAACTAAATCCGCTGGAACTACCCAAGGCTTACCTCCACCAGTTTCCGAAATATATTTGTTAAGAATTGCATCTCTTCCAGCCTCATTTGCTAGTTCATCTGTCATTGCATCAACTGCAATAATTAATGATGGCTTCCACTTATCAGACATAAAGCTGTTTTTAGTTTTAGCTGCCTGTTTTAAATTGTTTACTATATCTTTTAATACAACTTTATATCCTTGACCCATATATGGTCTTTCTGGATCTGGGTTAATACTAAAATGTAATAGCTCATCATGAGCATATATTTTATTACCATAAACAACTTGATAACCTGTAGTTGTTTCTTGAAAGTATCCTTGTGATGGTTTTAATGGTATAAGGTCATCTATAAGTCCACCACTTACTTTGGGATAGACCAGACTATTTCCTTGACCTTCTAAAAGCATAGTATGAATAATGTTATAAACCCACGACTTTCTAGTCATAAGGTTATATGGATTAATATCAATCTTTCTAGATAATTCATTTTTAACTCTTACATCACCATTATCAGTATTTTTCATTAGATAAATTGTCATTGATGAAATCAAATCAGATATCTTATGAACCGCCATTTTTACTTCTGGATTATCTGAAAGTCTTGTATATCCAGCAACTGATAATGTCTCATAAGCATCACTTGATAAAAACCAATTTAATGATGCATTTGGTTCTGATCTGATTTTCTTCGCCCTTTTATCTTTCTTTTTCATTTGTTTACTCCTCTATTCATTATTTAGCCATCTAGATGCTGAAGTTGCTTTTTCTATATTTTCTAATTTCCTTACACAAGCAAAAACAGCTGCATCGAATATATCAATGCGCTGCTCTGGCATAACTTTTTCATATTGAATCATGTCATCCGTTTTTTCTATTGCTAATACATTCTGCAAGCAATATTCAAAAGCATCAGAATGTAAATAATATAATTTTCCTTCCTTAGCCTTTGCTTCGATTCGCCTAAATCCCTCGGACTTTTTATAAAAATATTGTGGCTGGTCAATTATATTAAACCCTGCCTTTTTCATACCAAAGAAATATTCCCTACAGAACTTTCTATCATGCCCAACTTGCTTAATTTTAAAGCCTTTCTTTTTCATCTTAATGAACCAGTTCACTACATCGGCATGGTTATTAACTGGACTATTACACATATCAAGCCAGCCATCATCTTTCCACCCAAATAAAGGAATACCATCCTCATCGGCCTTTTTATATGCCGCTGTAATCGGAAACCATGCATGAGGGATAATTATATCCACCCCTTGGTATTCCCCATATAAAGCTGCAGCAGTTAAATCATGAAGTTTTGATAAATCGGCTCCTCCATACCAAGTAATCGGAAGCTTTGCAAGCTGCTCCAAAGTCCAGTTATACTTTCTATCTGACCTTTTGAACTCGTCTAAGTTAAAGTAAGCTTTCATAGCACTTGTATAAATGTTCATGGATTTTGCAAGAAAATCTTTTCTCTGTTGTGGGTCATTCTGAGCCTGCAGAGCATCATTCATAATATCGTTTGGTCTTATACTTACCCCATAAGCTGGATTAGCTTTCTCATGCTCTATTGGATTTATATAGTCAATTTCTCCATTCTCATCTTCATCAGCTTTGCAGATAAAAACAAAATAAGCTTCATCCTTTACAGTTCCATCGAGTATCTTTTTGCAATATTGAAGCCTTTGATAGCAGAAAGAATTCATATTATCTCCAGCTGTAGTAATTCCAATCATCAACTTGTTTGTGTAGGCTTTCATAGCTTCTTTGATAATATTGTATTGCTTCGGCGTTTTGTAAGCATGGATTTCATCAGCGATTGCTATATTACAATTCAATGAATCCTGCTTATCTGGACTTGCAGCCAAAGCTTGTATGAAAATGCTTCCATCACCTAAGTTGCCTCTAATACTATGCTCTTGGTTATTATCTATAACTCTAAAATTATTTTTCTCACCCATTTCCTCTAAATTGAAATTTATAAAATTGAAACTTTCTAAAGATTGCTTTAAAGCTGCGGCAGTAATATAAACCTTACTTCCACTTCTTCTCTCTAGTAAGCCAAGTGCCCATGCAAGTGCTGCTGCAAATGATGTCTTAATGTTCTTTCTGGGTATAAAAATAAACGCCTCTTTGAAGCGTCTTATCTTAGTGCCTTTATGGTAAAAACCAAGCAGATTATAAACTTGAAATTTATGAAAGGGTTCTAATAAAAATGGTGTTCCTCTAAGCGGAGTTCCATCTAGTTTTTCTCCCTGAGCATGGACAAAAGTCTTTTCTATGATTTGAATAACAAATTCAGCATCCTTCGGGTTAAGTTCATATTCCGGATTTTCTAAATCTTTTAGAAATCTCTTACAACCTAATATTTGCTCTTTGCAAGCAACCTTTCTACCCTCAGCAATGCTGTTTGCATATTCCATTACTACATCTAAATTTTTAGCTTTCATCATCTTAAATCACTTAAGACCTGCTCCAATTTAGATTTCTTTTCAGGCTTTGCACCTTCTTGATTTATTCTTTTAAGTCCAGCTGGTGTAAGACCAAGTTCCCTTGAATATGTAATAATATCATCTCTTAACTTTTCCAATGCCAAATATAAAGGATTCTTTACTATGTTAGTTGAACCATTTTTATTAGTATGCTTTATTACTATATGACCACCTGTAGCTGCAAACTGCTCTGTGGTTATTTCATAATCCATTAAAACTTTAGCAAGTACATTTATTGTATAGATAAAACTCACATTGTAAGTTCCGACTTCCTGCATCTTCGCAACAATATCTTCTTTGAATTTTTCGGTTTTATCAACCATGATGTACTCATTCCTCTCTATTGTCCAATTTCTAAATCGCTGTATTTTATAGTTTTACCATTTCTGATTAAGTAAACATCATCGCTTGATTCTTTAGTTTTGATGTACCTTTTAACTATTACATCAACATACCTTGTATCATATTCCATGCTGTAGCAAATACGATTAATACTATCTGCTGCAATTAAAGTTGAACCGCTGCCACCGAATAAATCAACAATTAAATCTTTAGGCTTGCTGCTATTTTTAATGGCTCTTGCACAAAGCTCTAGTGGTTTCATTGTTGGATGATCTGCATTACGCTGTGGCCTTGATATTTCCCAAACTGTATCTTGAGTTCTATCATTTACAAAGTAATGAGCCGATCCTTCTTTCCAACCATAAAGTATCGGCTCATGTCTCCAGTGGTAATCCTGCCTGCCCATAACAAATGAGTTTTTAACCCAAATGATACATTCAGCAAGTTTAAGTCCAGCTTCTCTATATGCCTTTCTGAAATTTTCACCTTCGCTGTCTGCATGACAAACATAAATTGGCGCTCCAGCCACCATTATGTTAAAGTAATTATCAAATACCTTTTTCAAGAATTCATAGAACTCATCATGGCTCATGTCATCATTTTCTATTACAAGTTTATCTTTTGTTTTTCCCTCGTAAGCTACATTGTATGGTGGGTCGGTAAATATCATGCTTGCCAGTTGCCCATCCATTAAAATATCAACATCAGCTTCATCGGTACTATCGCCGCACATCAATCTGTTGTTTCCTAGTAACCAAATATCTCCCCTCAATGAAAAAGGAACCTTTGATTCTTCCAATGCTTCTTCTTCATCGAAGTCATCGTCTTGAATTTCATCGGTTCCCATAATATCTTCTAATTCTACAGCTTCAAAACCAGTAAATATATCTTCTAATCCTTCCAGTTCCAAAACCAATAAATCCATATTCCATTCTGCAAATTCAGCGGTCTTATTATCTGCTATTCTAAAAGCTTTAATTTGCTTTTCAGTAAGATCGTCTGCCTTTATAACCGGTACTTCATCTAAACCAATCTTTTTACTTGCCTCATATCTTGTATGTCCAGCAATAATAATATTATCTTTGTCCACTATGATCGGATTCTTAAATCCAAACTCTTTAATGCTGCCTGCAACCATATCGATTGCTTTGTCATTTTTTCTTGGATTATTTATGTATGGTATTAAAACATCTATGTTTATGTACTCTACATTTAATTTATTCGTCATTCGTTTTTCCTCTTACTGAATTTATTTTTAACCTTGCAGTGAGTATATATCTGAAAATTCTATTTCTATTTTTTCTACATTAGTTTTAAATAGAACCTTATCTTCCTGTTCTTCATTCTTAACTAATTCTGCTGGTAATTCTATTATAAATTCACTGCCTTGTCCTTCAACACTTTCAACACTGATTTTCCCGCCATGCATTTCAACAAAAGATTTTACAAGATATAATCCAACTCCAGTCCCCTCACATTTTCTTGAAAGAGTGTTATCCACTTGTCCAAAACGTTCAAATATAAAATTGAGTTTGTCTTTTGGAATACCATCACCTTCATCTTTTACTTTAATAATAACGCTTGTTTCTTTATCTATAAAATCAACATATATATTTCCATTAGAATGACTATATTTAAGAGCATTTGATATTAAGTTAAGCATTATACGTTCCATCATATCATGGTCGAATCCCATAATCCTTTCCTCAACATTTGTATCAAATATAAGTGTTATATCTTTATCATTTACATAAGATGCTACAGATTGGGTAATATCTTCAATAATATTTACAATGTTACCATTTCTTTTTTTTATTTTAATAAATTCCGAGTCAGAATTTAACTTAGTAGTATCTAAAAAATTATTTATTATTCTAATCATTCTTAGACAATTTTGTTTCATTGTTTTTAAGTATGCTTTACATTTTTCTATATTTTCTAATTTATAATTGTCCAAATACATATTTACAGTTTGAACCGCTGAATAAATAACATTAACAGGTGTTTTAAGCTCGTGAGACATATTAGTAAAAAAGTTCATTATAAGATTGTTAAATTCTCTTGATTCATTAAGCAATTTTAAATTTTTTTCTATATCTTCTTGTAATGATTCAACTTTCTTTTCTGATGTTATATCTCGTAAAAATGTCAAAACTGACGGCTCTCCCTTATAAGTAAAAAAAGATGATGTATTAAGCACTGGAATCAATTCACCATTATAATTTAATATGTTCTCTTCACTTGCAATCTTTACAAGCTTATTATTGCTAATGTTTAAGTACTTCTTTATAATATCTTGGTTAAGTTCCGATAAATAATGATTATAAAAGTTCTCTCCATTTAATCCTAATAACTTGATTGCACTTTCATTAGCATATATAATTTCACCATTTCTATGTACAATAATTGAATTTATGGAATTTTCAAATAACATATCATAACAGATTTTATTATTTACCAATAGCGATTCCATTTCTTTTCTTTGCTTATCTTTTTCTTCTAATTCATTACTTAATATATTAAGTGTTTCATCTTTATTTTTATTATTTTCAGCTTCAATGTCTACATAATACCCAAGAATCCATGCAACAAAAATAAATACTCCACACATTATTAAATCTTTTTGAAAGAATACATTAACTCCATTTTCTGAATAACAATATAATAAATCTGCTACAAGAATGATAAGAGAAGAAAAAATTGATGTTATTTTCCCATATTTAGAACCATACTGAATTATTGAATATATTATTAATAATAAAAATAAGTATTTACACTCACTTTCATATGCTTTAGAAAGATATAATGGTATAGATATAATAACTGAGAAAATAATATTATCTCTTAACCATGAATTTTTAAATAAATACATTTTTGGTGTAAACGAACAAGTAATTATTAAACATAGTATGAAATTTATTCCAATGAGAAGCAAAGAAAAAGTTGATATATATATATTAAATTGAGTACTTTTTTCTATATATAAACTTGACCAATATTTCGATAGATTCATATGTATTATTATACTAATAAATACTATAATTGATATTCTAATAAAATATACCATTGTTTTTAATTTGTTATCATGCCTATTTACATAATCACTCATATAGCTCTATTCCTTCCAATAAATAATTAAGAAGTAAAAATTGCGTTTATAGCAATCTTTACCCTTAATCTTAATTTTACTACTTCTTAGAATCTCTTAAGCATTTTGGTTCTTCTGGTTGATATAATCCCCAACCGCATGCTGATGCTGAAGCTCTAAGTGCCATTTTAGAGCAAAGATTTGCTGTAAGTTTAAGTGATAAAGTTTTTAAAGTATTATTCATTATTTTCACCTCCATTAATTATATATTTTAAAACAAAGTCAACTTTGTTTATAAAGCTCATTCCACTTTTAGTAAGTGTGATAGTCTGACATAATACTCCAAATCCAATACATTCTATTGCCTTAATATAGTAAATCTCTGCATTCTTTTGATTTAACATAAATAAAATTACAATTATTATTAAATAAATAGTAATTACAATAATAGCTTTCTTTCTAAATTGCTTCCTTATCTCAATATTGGTAATTGGTTTCTTAATACTATCAACCGGTGCATTTTTTATAATCATTATAAATGCAAATACTAAGAAAACTATATTTACTATAATTACATACTCTTTATTAATTTGATAAAAAAATTTATCAACAAGAATTGCAAATATTGAAGCTAAAGCTGTACCTATTATAATGCAACGACTTGGGGATGAAGCATGTCCACCACCAGAATATTTTCTTAAAATAGCAGTTGCAAATGAAAATAATAACGCTTCATAAAGTACTCCTAAAAATAAACCTACAATTATTACCCATAATATAGAAAATATAATTTGAAATAAATTTATCGCTCCATATATAATAATTTGCTCTTTCTCTTCATCAACCTTTAGCGTTTTCTTAATGCCATCACTTATTGATACTGCTATTTTTTCAGTTAAAGACATTTCTTATCCCATCCTTTTTACTTAAAATATACTTAATTGAAATTATAGATAATACTAAAAAAATTAAGGATGGAATTCCGTATATACATCTTAATATTGGCTGTAAAACAGATATATCTGTATTTATATTTAAATTACTTAGCAATATCATATTAATATTTTCACCTAGAGTAAGCATAAAATATAATAAAAAAGTTCCTTGTATATTTTTTATTAATGGTATGTCTGTAAGAAACATAATGAGTATTATAGTTATCATTAGACAAATATCTGTATGTACTCCAAAATATATAGGCATATATCTTATAATAAAACATGATATAGCTAATATTAAACTTGAAAGTACATATTTAAACATATTAATATTTTTTCTAGCGAATACATGTATTCCCCACATTAAAATAAGTGTTTCTGGAATAACCCTAAAGATTAACTCTAGCCAAGTAAGTTTAAACATCCTTTACCTCCCATTTAATGTATTATATAAATCTAGGCATTCCTTCTATATTATTACTATTTATTCTACATTATTTTTGAATTTCCTTCTATTTTTATCCTTTTATTCAAAATAAATTTAACACTTAAAATGATATTAAAAACGACAAATATATGTATTTAATTAAAAAATAATACAAAAAAACGACTTAACTCTTGTGATTAAGTCACTACTTTATGTAACAAAAGAGCATTTTTACTAATCACGATTTCGTCATTAATTATTGTTTGCTACATAAAATCTACACATTTCAATTTTGCCATTATTTTGACACAATAACATCCCATAATGTAATCATAAGCAGTTATATAAACTTTTTTTCATAAATATTTACCCTATAAATACATAATGTAGAAAAGAGTAACATTTATATTCCACTTACGATATGTTACTCTTTTCTACATTATTTTTTCTTTATTACTTATAATTTTTGTTCCCCCCTTTGCTAAAAAATGCTCTCTATTGGAAGGGTGGCCTCCCCTCGCTCCCCTGTAATTAATTTCAATTTAAAATAGGTGGGGGGGATAGTTTGAGCGGCGAATAATTTTATTTGAATAATTTTATGCTAAAAGATAATTTTTTTTTATTTTTCAGTTTCGCTCTAACTACCCATTCCTCACCTAGTTTTGTTAATTGGTTGTTTGTTCTGTCATGCATCTTATCATGACATTTGTTGCACAAACTTAATAGGTTATCACTAACAAGTCTTAGACTTGGGTTTTGGTCTAAAGGAATAATATGATGTACAGTTGCTGCAATTACACTCTTACCATATCGGATGCATTCCCTGCACCTATATTCATCCCTTTTAAGAACCCTTTCCCTCTTGTTTAACCACTTGCTAGACTTATAAAAGTTTTTCTCCATCTAATCCCTCATCTTACTGTATGACTATGTGTATATTGTTGATAGAAAGGTTAGTCTGCTTCAAAGTAAGTTGATGATACCTTACTATATATTATGTTTATATTTAAAGTTCTTACCTTGCAGCTGCTACTCCAATCTATCTCTTATACTTTTTCATAATTCTCTTACATACTAATTAGATTTATAAAAATGATAACCCAATCTAAACACCCGACAAACAAACCAAAAAACTATGTAAACTAAAACCATAATTATTCTATTTGAAAGGAGGTCAAATTGAATGACAAAAAGCAATTCATCGGGTGCTTATATTGAGTTACCTCAAGGCTCATGCCCTTTTTCTATACTACAATATTAGCATGGTTTTACAGACAAAAAACGGTGACTTCTTGGCGAAAAACTGACAAAAAAAAGGTGAGAAACTGGTGAAAAATAGATTAAAAATCGCTGCTATTATTATTCGGAAACATGAATTCTGTTAAATGGTTTATTATTCTACCCTTCGCCCTGCTGCAATTGTCTTTATCCATACCTAACTCCATTCCTACCCCAATCCAAGTCATTTTCTTTTTATTTAAATACTTTAGGCTAACCAACTTATATTCTTCTTCTCCTAATGATTCCAACCCATTCTCAATCATTTTTTTCTTCATAATTAAATCATTCTTTTGTCTATTTAAACTATTTATTTCTTCACTTAACTTTTCATCTCTGTGAATAACTTCATTCTCAACGTTCGAATTAAAAGCATTAGTTGGCGAACTTTTCTCTTCAAATGAAACACCTGCATAAGAAACATCATTTATTAATCTTTTTATATATAATTCTATATTTGCTATTTTTAAATCGATATTTTTATACTCATATAAAGCCTTTTCTGTTTTCTTAAATAAATAATTCATCCTCTGCTCCTTTGAATCTATAATTAGGTTACATTTTTTTATATATAAATCGTAACCGCTGAAACATAGACATACCAACGCTTTTATAGCTTTTATCTTGATTAAGGTTACGATAGTTACGGTTTATTTTATATGTAACCATCTTTTATATAAAAAACTTATAAATTAACCTTTTTCTTATATATATATATTTAAAAAACGTAACTTTCGTAACTTATATATATAATAGTATCTAAAGTAAGTCATAGTCTCATTTCTTGCGGTTACGTTTTGGGTTACAGCCTTTTAAAAAAGCATGACTTTCGTGACTTAAAATCGTAACCTTACCATTCTACATTTTGAAAATCTGTATCAGAAACTGGTGTAATAGTATCATTTGACTCGCTTTCCACGCATTCATTAAAAACTTCAATGTCAACTAAATTTAGCAATCCCAAACCTTTCAGTTTTGAAATATCATATCTATCTAGCCTTACTGACTTTTTATCTATTTTAAAGTGTTTCACAAACTCCGCCTTTTTGCCGCTCTTTTCCTGCTCCACAACTTCGGCTGGATCTTGAATAATATATTTTGCTAACTTGCCCTGCTTTTTAAAATCATTTATTTTGAGTGGTATAATATCAATAGAATTACTTGACCTTGCATATTCCATTAGCCTTGCAATTAATTCTGCTGTATGCATATACAAGAATCCACCCTCATATCTGATTAAATTTTCTATATAAGGAATTCTGCCTGTACTAACCATATCATCGAATATTAGCAGCATTTGTTCTACCGTTGAGTAAGCATCCTTTTGATTGTTTAATACTTCCCTTTGTATAATTTCAGTAATAGATTCATGGTAATCTTTGATTGGTTCTAAGCCATGCTGAACCAATAGCTTATTAAATATTTCTACCCCAGCTGCAATGTTGCAGGCTGTTGCTTGCGGCCTATCATCCAACTCTTCGAAATGCTCCATCGCCGCATCTTGGATTTGTCTATATTCCTCAACCGATAAATTTAGAATTAAATCTATAAGTGATCTTCCTAAAGAATTCAATTCTTTTTCATGAGCCATTAAATATCTAATTGCAATTGTATGTTCCTTTGTTCTTTCTGCCTTTGCAACATAAACTATAGCTGACCTTGTAATAAGGGCCTTTTCCGAGTTTGGGTAACTTTCCTCGCCGCCCATTATAATCGGACTTTGGTAATGGTACTTATTAATTTTTTGAGCCTTAGTTCCCCTTTCCTTAATCCCTCGGTCATATGAAACTCTCAAGGTTCCTGATATTTCGGATATTTTGTATTGGTTCATGCGGCTGGGTTTAAACTCATCATAAATAGTTGTATAGTTACCTGTAGACAAATCTTTTCCTAAAGCATAGTTTGAACTTTCAAATGATTTTTTACTTTCTAATGGAATGTTCAACAATGGAGCAACTACCCTTTCCATTACGGTACTCTTACCTGTGCCCGATTCACCTACAATTAAAAGGTGGTGAAACTTATTCTTGATTTGTATAGCTTGATAAACTGCAAAATTATTAACTACAGTTCCAAGGATAGTAATTGCTCTATCAAAAGATAAATATCCAAGTAGCGGTTCTTTTAGCTTTTTCAGTTCATCTGATTTGATTGGTTCAATGTCTAAAATATCAAGGTTTCCTTCCCTCGCATAAATTGACTTATCACCCCCATTCTTTTTCAATGTGCCTGTCTTTGTAATAAAAGCCATTTCCCCATCTAATTCGATAAATCTATCTCCTGTATACACTTTCTCTGTATCAAATAAAAAATTATTGGTTACCCATACTTTAAAATCATTTAATACATTCAAGTTTCCAAAGTAAGTCAAATGCATACTTTCTAAAAAGTTTTTAAATGATTTCACATCATCAAAGGCTGTACTATATCCGCTTCTTTCAATTACTTTACTATTTGAACTTTTGAATACCAGTTTTACACCTTCTCGGTCTTCCTCAACATAATCAATTATTCTCCCATCAAGTACATTGAAATTGGCGATTTGATTTTTGATTACTTCTTCGCCTTTGGTTGTATCTCTAAAAATACCGCCAAAGTCAGAATAAAAATCAAACTTATTATTTAGATTTGATGCCCTATAAAATGATGCGAATAATTCATCTAATGTATGGCCTGTTTCAAACCAATCAGTAACATCCTTATTATCGCCGAGTGCTCTTAAATCCGGCAGTTTAATTATTTTAAATACCTTGCTTATATCTTGAAATTCCGCTTTGATATGATTGATATATTTTTCTCCAGCTTCGCCAGTATCGCCGATTACATAGGCAGCCTTTATCTGCCGGGATTTGATTGGCTCTAAGTTTTTAACATTTTTAATCGAAGTTGCCACAAAGTTTCTACCTCTTAAAACTTTATTTATAGTATTTGCATCCTTTTCACCCTCAACGAAAAGAACCGTTTTCCCATTCCTTATGCCATTTAATAGGTTATAAAGATTATAAGGAACTTCTTCATGGCTTCTTGATGCAACAACCTTGCCATCTACTATTGAATAATAAGGTGTATACTTTTTACTAGTTTCATCCACTAACTTAGCCTTGAAATAAATCGGCTCATTATCTGCATTTACAAAAGTAAACAATCCTTTGATGATATCTCGTGGCTTTATCCTTTTAATAAATTCTTTAATCATTTCCTCTTGCAACTCTCTGCCAGTCTTTTCATTTTCCATACCTAAAAGTTCTCTTGCTGTTTTATAATCAACATTCCTTTTATTTATCATGAAATCAATGGCATCACCAGCTGCTCCGCAGGCAAAGCATTTATATTTATATTTGTTTCTATCCGGAAAAAATTTAACACTAAGTGATGGTGTATGGTCTAGGTGGAACGGACATCTTACATAACCTGCTTTGTTAAATCTTTCATTTAATTCTGATTCGATTACTTCCCTTAAATTAATGTCATTTATTTCTTTCATTCCGCACCTCCTTGAACCCATTCATTTTTATTTCATAATCTAACTCTTGGCCTGTGATATATTCAATCAGAAATATTAACTTTCCTAATTCTTGAGTTATCTCATTAAATAAATTTAAATATCTTAGACATTCAGCAACAGTTTTAGTTTTAAAGAAAATTTCCGCATTCTTGCTTCTTTCAATGGTTCGATTGTACATTTTCTTTAGTTCTCTTAAAACTTTTGTCTTATTGGTGTCATTTAAAATCATCTTCTTTTAATCCATTCTTAGCCATTAAAATGGTGAATCCCCATTATTTACTGGTATGATATATTCTCCAAAATTCCTGTTTAAATCACTATTATTTCTGCTGTCTAAAAACTCTACCCCACCACTTAAATCAGCCACAACTTCAGTAATATATTTCTTAGTTCCTTGGTTGTTCTCATATGTTCTGGTTGTAATCTTTCCTAAAACTGCAATTTTAGACCCTTTACTTGTGTAGGTTGCCAAGTTCTCAGCGCTTTTCCCAAAAATAACTATAGGAATAAAGTAAGCTTTACTATTTTCACCATAACCATCATTAACAGCTAAGCTAAAAGTCGCCTTTGCTGTTTGCTTCTCACCCACATAACTTAAGTTTGCATCACTTGTCATTCTTCCAATTAACTCTACTCGGTTCATTATTTGCCCCCAATCCCCTTTTTCTTTTCAAGTAACATTTTTTCTTTTTTCTCATTCAACATTTTCATACAATAAGCCAAGTCTCTGTTTTCAATCTCTTTTATTTCTTTAACTTTGGCCCATGTGCAAAAGTTCATTAAGTCTGTGTTTGTTTCCTTTATTAAATTATCAATCACTTTTGCATGAACACTACTTATAGGGTCTCTTGCTCCTTTTTCATCTCCTTCTAACTCTGTGGCATCAGCTTCAGCTATTTCAAAGGCATTCATATATAAATATCTCTTTGCATATGTTAACGCCCCACCTATACTTTGAATAGCGTTGCACCCTCGTAAGTCTGTAATCTCAATCGGCATATCAAAGCTTATAAATTTTTCTATGTCATCACAATCATATATTAAAAGCGTCGCTATCTCCCTTGTTATATTAAAAATTGGGTTTATACCATGTTTATCACATAGTTTGGCCACACTTGGTAGAAAATCTTTTAACTCAAAATATGAATAGTTACTGTGAGAATTTTTCCCCGTTTTCTTTAAATCTATCTCTTGCAAATCAGTTCTCACTTTTTGTAGCTTTTCCAGTACATTTAATTTATTTTTTTCTTCAGGCATATTACACCTCCAATTATTTTCTATACATCCAATTGCTAAAGTATTTATATGTATTGCACTTCATTATGTCAAATTCTTCTTTTTCTTCCTCTGAATACCATGTAAAATCCACTATTTCTAATGCTGGTGCTTGACACCTTCCTGCATTGTAATTAATACAAGTTTTTGCTTCGCATTTTATTAATGTCATTCGATTCATCCCCTTAATTCCTTCTATTATTATCAATTTAGTTGTATTTAAAGACATAACAAACGTTATTCCTTTAGAATTTCATTTATATCTTGCTTAAATGATTCAAAGTCCTTTGGATAAAGTATATATCCTATTCCTCCTGCTGCCTTTATTCGGTTGATATTTCGTATTTGCAATGCTGACGGCTTTCCATCCGCTGCTTTAATTTCGATACCTACAAAGTTATTATTTACACATGCTATAATGTCTGGTATTCCCGCTTGTGAATATGGGCCAGCCCAATGCTTAAAATACCAAACTTCTGAGCCTAAACTATCCAAAAACTTTTTAACTTTCTTTTCAAAATCTTTTTCTCTAGGCATGATTATACCTTTGCTTAATAATCGTTACTGTTCTTTGCTGTATTTTCTGTATTGCTTCCATATGCTTCTTTATTTGTTGTTCTCTCTGATTTTCAATATGATTTTCTAACGCTTGTCTAGTTTTGCATACCCAAATATTCTGTTTAAATGGTCTTACTTCATCATTGATTTTTGAAGTATCTATACTTTTAAATTGATGTGCTGGCTTTATTAAATAATTATTTTTAGCTGATTCATATATCATTACATATCCCATAATTAGATTCCCCTTTTCTCTAATAATTCATTTGAAATAATATTTTCTATTTTTATATTAAAAATTTCATTAATAATTTTTATGTTTGGCACTATCTGGCCACACTCATATTTTTGAATTGTTCTAGATGTTTTATTTAGCTTAGCTGCAAGATCACATTGGGTTAATCCTCTACTTACTCTGTAGAGTTTAATAACTCTTCCTAATGTCATTTATATTCCTCCTCAAAAAGTTTATCTGTGTAGTCTTTTCTTTGTTTTAGTGTTTCAAAAATATCTTCTTCAATGCTTTTTTCAGTTATTAGGTAATAATAAAAGCATGATCGTTGCTGACCTAAACGGTGAGTTCGCTTTTTACTTTGTTCAAATAACTCACTAGATAAAGGCAAACTGAAATAAATAATCTTATTTGTTTTCTGCAGATTTAGACCCATTGCTCCAGCTTTATACTGGATTAGAGTTATTGTATTTTTATACTGCTCATAGTTTTTCAAATCTCTAGTATCTCCATTAACAATGGATACTGTTTTTTTAAGTTTCTCACAAATCTCTTTGAGCCTTTGGTATTCATATTTAAAGTTATAAAATATAATCATTCTATCCTCTGTTGATTCCAAAAGCGCTGTTATCTTTTCATACTTATTTTTGTTATACATTCCCGCAAGCTGCCGCAAATATAACAGCTTGGTCAATGATGTATCACCAACCAATTCATTTCCCTCGATCTCTATCAATCGATTTTTCTTAAATTGCTTATATTGATAAATATTGTTCACTTTAATTTTATATTCAATTGTTTCAGGTAATTCAATTACATCTTCAGTTTTCATAAATACCGCCCCATACTGCCGCAACATCTGCTTCAAATTGTCCACATTTTTATATCCTGTTACTTTCTTTTTTGGGAATCCTCCAAGATCCAACATAAAGAATTTTATATATTGGTTCCAATAATCTTCTTTCTTGATTTTCCAACCTAATAGCTTTATCTGACTATATAATTCTTCATATTTTCCACCTGTTGGTGTTCCAGAAAGTAATATTATATTTGTTGGCCTAAGTTTTAAAATAAATTTAGTTCTTTTGCTTGTTTCACTCTTTATATAGCTGCTTTCATCTAAGATTAAAGTGAATTTTTTAAGTTTCTTAAATGCCTCCCTCCGCCAGATCAAATCATAATTGATTATTATTACTGTATTATCTTTTATCTCTGGCAACTGCTTTTTATAAATGATTGTTTTGTACTTTGGATAGAACTCATTAAAATGCTCTTCCCAATCTTCTAATTTTGATTTTTGGCATACCACTAAAATAATATTTGTTCCCAATTCCTTAGCCTTTTCAGTTGCTATGAGAGTTTTTCCAAGACCCATATCTAAATAATATGCAACTTTGTTCATGCCTTTTGTCATTTCTAATGCTTTCTGCTGGTGTGGGAATAATTTTACTTTAGCCATTCATTTTTACCACCTTGTCCTTTCTCTTCTGTTGGTGCGGTAACTGTTAATTTGTCTGTATATCTGTTTAAATTTATCCTTACTTTCATATTTACCTCCCGCATATTTTTCCGTTAGTGGAATGCCACGACCTAAGTATACGTGACATTTATTTTCTTCTCAATCTTCAAATTTCTTTAAAAATTATAGTTTAATTTAATTTTTCTTCTAATTTCGCTATTCTTTTTCTGCTTATAAAAGTATCTTGTAAATATTTTTTCCGCTATCGGAATTTAATTTGTAAACTTATTTACTTTACCTATTACCTTATTTTCCCTTGTATTCCACATAATATTAGCAAATATCATTCACTTTCCTATCTTGAAAGTTGAGTTATATATGATATACTTATGTTAACGGAAATAGTATTAAAAGTAATTCACTAATGAAGGGGATATATGCAATGAGTGATATTAGTGTTATAGGCGAAAATATACAAAAAATAAGGGCAATGAAAGGTATTAGTGCTTATGAAGTTGCGAAACGTGCTGGCGTTGGAGCTGCAACAATTAGTGAGATTGAAAGTGGAAAAAGACAATCGCTTAAAAGTAACACTTTAGAAAAAATTGCTGCTGCTCTTGGAGTATCTGCAAATGATCTAATGGGTGATACTGAAACAATAAGCTTTGAAACTGACAATATACAAGATATTATTAATATAATTGATTATATTCAAGATCCAATTCTTGATTCTAGTCCAATGACTAAAACCGAGAAAAAAGATTTACTTAATGGAATTGAAACAATTCTCAACTCCATACGATATAAAAGATTAGGAAAATAAAGTGGTGGATATCCTCCGCTTTTTTTATTTTCTAGTATGGCATCATTGTAACATGGCAAATAAAAAAAATATACGGTATATTTATAAAATACTATATGTAATTTATGTAGCATATTCAATATATTTCATGATGATATTTTAATAAAAAATAATATATTTAGAAATACTAATACTAATGATAAAAGGAGATTAATTAAAATATGGAAGGTAAATGGAAACAAGCTGGTGAGAAATTAAAGGAAATAAGAAAAAAAACAAATTTATCAGTTTTTAAAGTTGCCAAGAAAACTCACATAAGTGGCAGCTATTTATCCATGCTAGAGCGTGGTATAAATTGCCCTAGTGATACCGTATTATTTAACTTAGCGGAATTCTATGAAGTTAATCCCGCTGATCTATTTAAATTATATGATAGAGTTGTACCTCCAACTAATGAACAATTAAACGCAGTTCCATCACTAAAAAAGATAATAACTGAAATTAGTATAGATTCGAAATTATCAGCAGCTGAAAAGGAGGCTTTCGCAAAACAACTCTATAAGATCGCAAATGATATAATTACTAAGGAGTGATCTTTTTGCAATGGTTTTTAAACTTTGAAGAATGGTTATTAAATGAATGGGGATTTAGTTCTGTAGTACACTTTGAGGATTCAGTAACGTTTCTTAGCGGAATTTTTATAGGTATGTTGATTACAATTGCTCTTTGTGGACGAATAGTATTTAGGCTAAAAAAAGAAGAAAAACTAGGTGAAAATAAAGTTCAATTAGTTCGAGGGAATCGCAATGGTTATAGGTATTATGTAGCTGACCCTAAGACTCCATTTGAGGCAATTGAAACGCTATTACTAGCACTCTTTGCTCCTATATTTAAATATAAATCCTACGATTATCGAGATGAAAGACGAACTAAAATATTCTTATTAATCCTTCTCATAACAGGAATAATTATATTTATTTTAGCTGTAATGTCCATTAGTAACATTACAGTTGATCATCTTTAAAGTGATGGTGTAAAAATCATCACTTTATCATATAATCAGCAAGGCTTTTCGTTTTTTCATCTTCCCAGCCTAATAGCCTTTTCTCTAAGGCATCATAATCATACTTCCTAGGCTCAAAATTATCAAATTTTGAAGCTTTTTTATATGGATTCTTTACTTCAACTCTTATCTTGCTCTCATTTAATATAGACCATTTAGTATATTTAAATTCATTTTCAATATTCTTTTTACTTTTCATATGGTCAAATGCTTTGATAACTTTTCCTGTATCATTCCCACTATCTTTTAGCAATTCTTTTGATTGCATCCTATTAAATCCTGTATAATCTGCAATTTGTATTACTTTTTGATCATCAATATCTTTATTAATCAGTTCATCTATATGTATTTGATTTTTAAGGGGTTTCTTGCCATTACTATCAACTGGATTTTCTATTGGCTGCTCAATTACATTTTCTCCAACATAGAATAAATATTTATGTATATAATATATATTTTTATTCCCTTTAGCTTTTTTTATGGTAATATATCCTTTATCTTCAAGTACTTTAATGGTAGTTGCAACTGTAGCTTTTCTATTAGTTGATAAAGCAACCTGTAGTTGCTCATAATTTGGGTAAGAATACCCTAATTTTGAATTGTGATATAATATTAGGCTGCTTAAGAGAACTTTCTCACTAGGCTTTAGGTTGATATCATTGTTTATTTCTAGCATTGTTTTAAGTAAATCTTTAACCACTATTGTCCACCTCATTAGTTATTATTTAAAATTTTCTCATTTGTGTTTATTTCAAACCTCTAATCCTTGTTAAGCATGTATTTTACTTGCCTTAGCAGCTTTTAATTATCCTTGCACACACAGTATACTATTGGTTTTGATGAACATCAATAGAGTCTTGAAATTTATTTTTAATTCAAATATCTATATTTCTTTTACAGCAGCAGTTATAAATAATATATATAATAATAGTATTTATATAATATATATATAGTCCCGTTTTGCGTAACTCTCTGTTACTAAAACCGTACCTCTCTATTACTATTTGAGTAATTCCAGTGTTACTTTTTTAGTAATACTCCGCAAAAACAGTGTTACTAATACTGTGGATAATGTGGATAAAAAAATAATTGTACGTATATCTATTATACCTACAATTATTTTATAATCTATAATTTACATGTGATTACATTATCAATCATGCTTACGCAATTTTTTATAGACTCCATTAAAATCTCATAGTTTTTAATTTTGCTTTCAAGTTCTTTTATATACAATTCCCTCTCTAAACTTTCACTTGTTGTCTCAATACCTAAATACCTATGTATTTCAGTTAAAGTAACTACGTATTCCTTACCAGACTTTACCGCTTTTAATTTTCCTTGTCGTATAAGTGATGTTAATCTATTGATTGGAATATCATACTTTTCTGAAATCTCTTTTAATTTTAATATAGTCTTTTCTTTTGTTAAGTTCATTGCATTTCCTCCTAAGTATTTCTTAATAACTAGATAATATCAAGTAATTAGAATTACTGAAAATCTTATATTTCTCCTAAAAGTATATATTAAATTCAATTTCCTTTAATTCTCTCCATTTCTGTCACCAAAAACATAATATTTCCGTTTACAAAAACTAATTATTCCTATATAATGTGTTTGTAAACAGAATTATTTACAAATATATTTTTTGTTAACAGAATTATTTTTATATTAATAAACTAAAGATGATGAAATGAAGGTGAATATATGGCAAGTTACGAACAAATATCAAAAGGAAATTGGAAAGTTACTATTAGTCTTGGTTTTGATTCTAACGGTAAGAGACTAAAACAAAAGAAACAAGGATTTAAAACAAAAAGGGAGGCAGAAATATGGGCCACTGAAATTACCTCAAAAAAACATAAAGGATATGTTGCTCCGATTGAAAGTAATATATTATTTAAAGATTATTTAGTTGATAAGTGGTTTTATGAATATAAAGTACACCTTATATCTATGAATACAAAAAATGATTATATTAGTCGAATGAATACTCACATAATCCCAATGTTAGGACATTATAAATTAACTGCATTAACCACGTCAGTAATGCAAGAATTTTATAATAAGCTAATTAACGAGAAAAAGATTAAGGCGGTTTCCGCAAAAAAAGTTATGGATATTATAACGGGATGCTTAAAATATGCAAAAACAAATAAATTAATTTATGAATTACCTACCGATATACAGAAGCAAAAATTAGAAAAGCCCAAAATTAAATATTGGACAAAAAGTGAGGTCAATTTCTTTTTATCTGAAATAAAAGATACTTATTTATATACTCCTATATTTATAGATGTTCTAACTGGATTAAGAATTGGAGAACTATGTGGGTTAAGATGGTGTGATGTTGATCTAGAAAAAAGAACGATCACGATTAATAATCAGCTGGTACACGATAAACGATTAAAAGTTTTAATGTTAGCTGACCTTAAAACTTCATCAAGCTATAGAGTCATTAGTATACCTAAAGTATTAATTACTCACTTAACCGAACTTAAGGAAAATAGAAATGCAAATGATCTCGATTATGTTGTCCTTGATAAAGCAGGACAAAGATATACTCCTCGCAGTTTATCAATGAATTTTACAAAAAAAGTTTTTAAATATAAAAAATCAATCGATGATATGAAAAAGGAAAAAGAAAAAATTCCAAAAGGTTATATACAATTAAAGCAAATATCATTCCATGGATTGAGACATTATGTAGAGTGTTAGATTATGGTGAGTTAAGTATTAAAAGCCTTGATTTATCAATAGTTATTTGAAAAACACTCACCATAATCTTTTGTACTATTCACATAAAGAATTAAGCCATTTCATTAAA
>JAJXWH010000101.1 GCA_021781745.1 Bacillota bacterium
TACATTCTGTAGGTTTGTTTGCTGTGCGTATTTTTATATAAAAATAGACACTACTGATAATATTTATAGATCTTCAACGGATTGCATAAAAATTTTATTTTATACATTAGTTTCCGTGACTACTCAATATTGCAGTTGACAAAATATTACTATGAAATTTTTAAGACTTTATTTGGTGGTCTGCTTAACTTAGATTCTATTTTTTCTTTTCTTATCATTTTTCCATTGCAAATAGGACAGACACAAATATCTTTTCCAGTAAGTTTTAGTATTAATTCAGCAGTAGATAATTTGAAAATTTCACTATGTTCTTTTGAGTGTGAAACTTTTAAGAGCATTTTACATTTCTTTAATTTTGTTATGCGATTTCTGTTACTTAATATTCCATAATGCCTTATTTTCACAAACTTAGACGGTAATATGTGCATTAAAAATCTTCTGATAAACTCATCGGCAGAAAGAGTCATATATTTTTCAGTGTTATTATCACTATAATCTCTCCATTTAAAAACTACATAACCATTTTCTAATGCAACAATTCTATTATTAGAAATGGCTACTCTGTGAGTATATCTTCCTAAATACTCCAGAACATGCTCGGCGCTGCCGAAGGGCGGTTTGCAATATACAACCCATTCAGTTTTATATAGTTTATCTATGTATACATCAAAAACATCTTTTCTTTTAATTTCTTGAACTTCACCCGTAAATATTAAATTATTATTATTTTGATATTCTTCCCTAAGATAACTTAAAAATTTTCCTCTAAATTTTCTTGAGATCACCTTAATTGGCATTAAGAAATCTTCCTTAGAATTTATCCACCTATTACCGTTTAATGATAATCCACCACTCGGAACTATACAGTGTACGTGAGGATGATTCATTAAATTTTGTCCCCAAGTATGAAGTATCATTGTAAATCCAATTTCTGCACCTAAATATTTTTTATCTCTTGCAAGTTCTAATAATGTCTCGGAGGCTGCCTTAAATAAAATAGAGTACATAACTTTTTGGTTTAATAAGACTAAATAATTTAATTCTTGTGGAATAGTGAAAACAGTGTGAAAATAAGATACTGGTAATAAATCATTTTTTCTGGATTCAAGCCACTTTTCCTTGGCTAAGGTCTGACATTTAGGACAATGTCTATTTCTACAAGAATTATAAGAAATTCTTGTTTCACCACAATCTTCACAATAATCAACATGTCCACCCAAAGCAGAAGTTCTGCAATCTTCAATATTGATAATTGTTTTTAGAATATGTGGTGGTAGTCTATGATTTCTAATATACTCTTCACCATGTTGACTGAAAATATCTTGAACCTCAATCATTGAATTCACCTGTTATATTATCAAGTGGACTCTTGATAGTTTGGTAGGCAATACCTCTAAGATGTAAGTAAATAGTGGTAGTAGATATGTTAGAATGTCCTAATAATTTTTGAATATAGAAAATATCCGTTCCATCTTCTAGAAGATGAGTAGCGAAGCTGTGTCTTAATGTATGTACAGATGCTTTCTTTTTGATTCCAGCTTTGTTTAATGCATCTTTAATTACTACTTCAATAGTTCTTGTAGTTATTGGATTATCTTGAAGCCTTCCAGGAAAAAGATATTCTTTAGGTTTGTACTCTTTCCAGTACATTCTCAAAGCATCAAGAGCAACTTGAGATAAAATTGTATATCTATCTTTGTTTCCTTTTCCTTTATTAACAAATATCTTCATATTCTTGCTGTCAATATCCGATATTTTTAAATTAGCTGCTTCATTAACCCTTAAACCTGCTGAATATATAATCATAAGTAATGCTTTATGTTTAATGTTATTTGTCACTTCAAATATTTGTTTCACTTCTTGGCGTGAAAGCACTACAGGTAAACTTTTATCTTCTTTCATTCTAGGAACTTTTCTTATTTCATTAGGTCTATCAAGAGTAATTGAGTATAAGAATTTTAGTGCACTATAATGCATTCTTATAGTTGCTTTCTTTAATCCTTTTTCTGTGATACTATGATATAGATATTTTTTTATTTCTTCCGCCCCAAGAAACTCGGGAGATTTATTATAAAATTTAGCAAAATTAATTATGCACTCCGTGTAGCGTTTAATAGTTCCACTGGAAAGGCCTTTTAATTTCATATCCATTATCATTTTATTTCTTAATTCTGACATTGTTACACTCCTTTAATTATAATTTTTCGTTTCAATAAAATAATAAAAGAAGTGCTATCAATAATAAAGGGACGTCTTTTTGAAAGATGTCCCTTTAACAATTTTAAAATTATGTTTTCATTTTAGTACTTTAAATTATCACAAATCCAGCCACCGCCATAGCGGTTTAGTTCAACATTAAGTTTTATAAAGGTGTAAGGCAAATTCGAAACATACCTATAAGTTCCAATTTATAAAGCTGTTAGTATAAAAGTAAAATAAAATAGTCTAAATCGGACTAAGTGCAAGCTGTATTGCAAAAATGATAAAGACAATACCAAATATTTTTTGAAGTATGGATATCCTTTTAGGAGAATTTATAAAAAACTTATTTGTTAATCCTGCTAGCAAACCATATCCCATAAAAACCAAAAGTGTAAGAATCATAAATGCAGACCCATAAAACAAACATTCAGTTATATAGTTATCTCTAGTTGACTTTGCATATTGGGGCAAAAATGAGAAAAAAAATAAAGTAAGCTTGGGATTTAGTAAATTGATAAGAATTCCACTACGAATTATCGTACTTACTTTTTCCTCTGATTTACTATTTGCTGCTTCAAAGCTTGTTTTTGATATTATCATACCTATACCAATATACAACAAGTATATAGCGCCAATTAGTTTTAGAATAAAGAAAGCGTTATTGTTCATTTTCATAATAAATGATGAAAGTGCAATACTTATACATAAATGCGGGATGATACCCATAGTACAACCAAGAGCGGCAAATATGCTAGATTTTTTTCCTTTTGTTATTCCTGTTGAAATCGTATATGTAACTCCTGTACCAGGAATTAATATGATTATAAATGATGTAATTAGAAAACTGACTGTATTCATAATGACCTCCTATTTCTATTAACTGATATGATATAATGTATCATTATAGAGTGGTTGTGATAAGAGCCACATTTTGAAAATTTTTAAGGAACCATTTGAAAATAAGTACAGAAGGTGTTTAAATGAATTTTATAAATATTGATAGGAAATCCAGAGTTTCTTTGTCTAAACAACTTTACATGTATTACAAAGGATTAATTATGAATGGTAATCTTAAATCAAATGATAAACTTCCCTCAACACGAGAATTATCAAGTGATTTAAATATTGCAAGAAATGTAGTGATAGATTGTTATGAACAGTTAATGGCAGAAGGATATGTTTACTCTAAAGGTGGTTCAGGGACTTATATATGTGAAGGAGTAAAATTCCAACAAGTTAAAATAAGAACGGAATCACACTTTAATAAAAGTGATAATAGCATAGAGAAAATATCATTTCGTACAGGGGTTCCAGATTTAGATAATATCCCTATTAATAAATGGGCACAGGTGTATAAGGAAAGCATTCTTAACATGGAAGTGACACAGATGGATTATCAAAATTCTTTTGGGAGTTATGAATTACGTGCACAGCTTTCTAGTTATTTAGAACGTGTCAGGGGTGTATGCACATCTCCCTATAATATATTAATTACAAATGGTGCAGCACAAGCCTTTTCTCTATTGTGTCAATTGGTGAAAGATCATGAATATGTGTTAGTTGAGAATCCACTTAGTTATGGTATTCTTCATACATTAGAGAGTAATAAGGTGATAATGAAACCAATTAGGGTTGATGAACATGGGATGGTTACTTCTGAATTGCCTAAACAGCCTCCAAAACTGATATTTACCACACCAAGTCATCAATTTCCAACTGGAGTAGTCCTTCCTATTAATCGAAGAATTGAAATGATAAAATATGCCCAGGAACATGGCACGTACATTGTGGAGGATGATTATGATAGTGAATTTCGATTTTATGGAGATCCCATACATTCAATGCAATATTTAGATCCAGAAAAGGTGATTTATGTGGGAACGTTTTCTAAGACATTAATGCCAGCATTAAGAATAGGATACATGGTTTTACCTGATAAATTGCTTCATAAAATAGAAAATATAAAGTATGTGGCAGACCTACATTCACCAAATTTTGAACAAATTGCATTAGCAAGATTTATAAAAATGGGTCTATTTGATCGTCATATCAATAAGATGCGAAGATTGTATCTTAAAAAGCGAAACTATCTTATTCAATGTATTAAGAAAGAATTTGGTGAGCGTGTAACAATCACTGGTGCTGAGGCTGGAATGCATTTTGTAGCTACTTTTAAAGATATTACTTTTGATAAAGATCTTATGAGTAAGATTAGCGAGAAAAATATAGAGATTACATCTATAAATAAACATTATATAGCAGATAATTCAGTTTCCCAAATGGACAACTCATTAATATTTGGTTATGGCAATACAAAAATCGAACAAATGGAGAAAGGGATAAGATTGTTAGCAGGTATTATTAAGTGAATTAATTCATTTAACTAATTCTAAATTTATAAACAAAAGCTAATATAATGTCTGTTGAGTTAATGTATAATGGTAAAAAATGTGCAACCATTAAGAATTTTTAATTGCTTTTAAAAAGTAATTTATGGCGAATAAATCCAGAGCATTATCATATAGACTTTGTTTATTACGCAACTGCTGATTCTTTTGACACAATACCAGGAGATGGGGAATCTAATTTGCTTAAATGGTATAGCAAAGAAGAGTTGAAAAATGCATATGACATTCAGAATAATATTTTAACAATGGCTAATGAAGCATTAGAATTATTAGCTGAAAGATAGACTATTTATATAATTAGGAGGTATTAAGAATGGATGTTAAAAATATTGCTCCTTGGGAGTTACTACAGAAGAAAATGACATGGGAACAACTAAAACACATACATGATAAAAAAGTCTTGGATTTTGGAAGTGGGAGTGGAATGACAGCCAACCATTTTGCAATAGACAATGAGGTCATAGCAATTGAGCCAGATGAAAGTATGCTTCAAGATAGATTTAGAGAAAATAATTATATACAAATAAAAGGAGACATAAAGGAACTTAGAAATTTTGAAAATGAATCGTTTGATGTAATATTGTGTCACAATGTTCTTGAATATGTAAATGAAAGAAAAGAAATCATAAATGAATTTTCAAGGATATTAAAGAAAAAAGGTTATCTTTCTGTTTTAAAACATAATAGGGCTGGAAGAGTTATGCAGATGGTAGTGTTACTAAATAATTTTGAACATGCAAATGAATTATTGGAAGGTAAAAATGGACATGCACAAAAGTTTGGTATGATTAATTACTATGAGAATAAAGAACTATTAGAATGGTCAGACAAATTTGAAATAGAAAGAATTTTAGGTATGAGAACCTTTTGGGACCTACAGCAAAATCAGGAAATCCAAAAGGATGAGGCATGGCAGGAGCAGATGTTAGAAATGGAATTGAAGGTAAGTGAATTAGAAGAGTATAAAGCCATTGCTTCCTTTCATCATGTTATTTTACGAAAAAAATAACGAAGGTTATGAGTATAGTACTTATTGCACATTCTTCTTAAGACATGTAACAATAATAATTTATGTAGCTGCATAGTAGATTAGGCAGCCGAAAGGAGAAACAATGGCGAGAGCGAAATATCAAGTTTTAGTTATACCATTATATAGTTCAAAGTGAAACTATTAAATTTATTTTAATTAATAATATAGTGTGTCTGTGTTTCTGGATTTGACTTTATTTTCAAAATATAGTAAACTAATCAAGAGATGGGAGGGATATTATGTACGATTTTGTAAAATATGGTTCGGTAGCATTATGCGGTGTGGTAATAGTATATGGCGTGTATCTTGTTGCAACAGGAAAAGCTAAATTCCAACAAAAAAAGGATAAAAAATAATGGCATTGTAATATCTTTTAATATTTGATTTTTGAAAATCCAAGGGAAAACGAAAAGATTGAAAAAAGAAAGAAGTATTAAAAGCATATTAATATATTGTAAGTTTGTAGAATTTAATTATAAACATAAGTGTAAAAAATTAAGTATCTAGATAGCCTGTCCTCTCGTTGATAAAATTAAGTGAAAAGATTATTAACGGGAGGACAACTATGTCTAGAAAATTAAATAATGCCAGTTGGGAAGAATACATCAATAAATTTGATTCCTATATTAGTGATTCAAATGCAGAAGAACCTACTTTAGAGGAAATTACATATAAAAGATCTAAGAAAAATCATTACATTTGATAAAGTTTTTCTTACAGGAGATAATTCAGGAAGAACTTACACCAGAACAAATTATATATATTGCATTATCGTATAAACCAATACAACTTTAAAAATTTCTCTGTTAGACAATAATGTGGATATAAGTATCTTTGTATTATTTTACTTAAAATTTAACGTTGAATTTTAAGTAATAAATTTGTATAATATAAGTATGATATTTATATATTAAGGAGTTGAGATTATGCCTAATATTAAACCAGTTTCGGATTTACGAAATTATAACGAAGTTCTTAAAAATTGCGTAAATGGGGAGCCGATTTTTTTAACTAAAAATGGCCATGGAAGATATGTTATTTTAGATATAGAGGACTACGAAAAACAACAAGCAACAATTAAATTGTTGTCTAAGTTAAATGAAGCAGAAGAAGCAATTAACGCAGGTTCTGAATGGTTAACATTAGATGATGTCAAAAAAAACTTGGGGGTATAAAATTTTGGCGTATAAGTTGCGAATTAATCCCCTAGCACAAGAAGATCTTAGAGGTATTAAAGAGTATATTGAAAAAGATGATTCTGATGCTGCTATTAAAATTATAAAAGAACTATTAGAAAAAATGGAGCTATTAAAGCAATTTCCAGAACTAGGACAGATGCTAATGTATAAGATAAATATTAATACTAAGTACAGATATGTTGTAGTTGGAAGTTACTTGATTTTTTATCTTTTTGAGGATAATACAATTTCAATACAGCGTGTTTTGCGTGGATCTAGAGATTATATATCATTATTTAATGAATATTTCCCAAATTAGCAGGTAGTTCAAAAATTGACTGCCTGTTTTATAATGTTTATATCAACTATTTAGTCTAACAGAGCCTAAAAAAACTATACTTAGTTAATATATTGGAAAAATATCACATTATCTAAAATGTGATATTTTTTATTGGGTAAAATTAGACTTATTAAAAATGAATTTTTAATAAGATTTGTTTCGAAAAATATGTTATAGTTTATATATAATGGTAGTAAGTGTAACAATTAGAAGTTTATTGTAGTTGCATTAAAGTAATTAATGATTTCTGGGGGGAATGTCATAAAGAACATCTTGTAGATGAAATCAGGGATATGAGAAAACCTGGTAAAAAGGATCTATATGGTTTATGCAGTCCTACTAAAGAAAATGAGACAACTTTTGATTACGGAATTGGAGTAATTATTAATGAAGATACTGACTATGAGATTTATCCTGATGAAGGGGAGCCAGGTTTATTTTGTGAACTATGGATTCCTATAAGGAAAATATCATAATGAGATTAGATATTAATTTGATTAGTTTTAAAAGGTTGACCATTTCAGATTTAAAATATATTCATAAGTGGCTAAATTGTGACTATGTTATGGAGTGGTATGGCAAAAAGAAATGGACATTTAATGAGATTGAAGAAAAATATATACCATATATAAATAATGATAGACCTACTCAAGGGTATTTGATATGGTACAGTAACACTCCTATTGGATATATTCAAACTTATAAGAGACATGATTATCCCAATTATTCTAAATTTGTTGATATTGATGAAAATGCATCCGGTTTAGATCTATTTATAGGTGAGCATGAGTATTTTCACAAAGGGTTAGGAAAGTTCATAATTAGTAAATTTTTAAAGGAAATAATTTTCAAATTAAGTGATTCAGTAAGTTGTATATTAGGACCGGAACCTAAGAATAAAGCTGCAATAAGAACATATGAAAATGTAGGTTTCAAATATGTTAAAACAATTCAAGTAGATGATGAAGATGAACCTGAAAATATTATGAGAATAACCAAAAATGATATTATGTGAAAGGTAAATTGCAATTTATAGGGAGAATTTAAATAACTACAAATCAGAATTTGTCAAAAAGGATAGGTGGGTGTATTTATGATAAAAGCAGTAATTTTTGATATGTATGAAACCTTAATAACTCATTTTAAAAGTCCTCTATATTTTGGCACACAAATGTCTATAGATGCGGGAATATCAGAAGATAGATTTCAAGAACTGTGGAAGCCTACAGAAATCGACCGAACAATAGGTAAAATGACACTGGAGGAAGCCCTCGAAATGATTCTTATAAAGAACAAGTGCTATTCTAAGGAATTAAGGGATTCAATTGTTCAAAAACGTTTAGCAGCAAAGGAAGAGTGTTTTAATCATTTGCACCCAGAAATAATATCGTTACTTTGTAGCTTAAAAGAAAAAGGAATTATGATAGGACTAATAAGTAATTGTTTTTCAGAGGAATCGTATGTAATTCAAAAAAGTGAACTATTTCCATATTTTGATGCAGTTTGTCTATCATATGAACAAGGAATGCAAAAACCAGATGCTGAGATCTATAAAAGATGTATGAATAAATTGAAGGTAAAAGCAGATGAATGTGTATATGTGGGAGACGGAGGTAGCTTTGAATTAGAAGCTGCTAGAGAACTAGGAATGAATGCTGTCCAAGCAGTTTGGTATTTACAAGATGGAACTCTTCAACCATCAGGCAGAAAAGAGAACTTTAAACAAATTGAAAAACCGCTAGATGTGCTAAATTATTTATAGATACTGGCTGGGACAGTTATGCAAATTTCAATTGTGAGCCCAGCTAAGGGTAATTAACCTAACAGGTGGAAATACTGTCTGAACAAGGTCTAGTCAACCAGCAGTAGCAAGTCTTGAGTTGTCATCAGTAATGGTAGGAGCTAAGCGCAGACAGCGAAAAGGTAGGGTTGAGTATTTATAGTAGTAATTTTGGAGGATGATTATGTGATAAGAGAAATAGTAAAAGAAGATTTTAATGGGTTAATGGAACTATATATGCAGTTACATTGTAATCTGATGCCAGAAAAGACAACTTCAATAATGGAGCTATGGAGTAGGATTTTAGAAGATAAAGAACATCATATTATTATTGCAGAAGAAAATGGGAAGATAGTATCTTCGTGCGTATGTGTTATAATACCTAATTTAACGCATAATCAGCGACCATATGCATTTATTGAAAATGTAATAACGGATAAAAACTATAGAAAAAAAGGACTTGCAACAGTTTGTTTGAATTATGCAAAAGAAATAGCTGTTAAAGAAAATTGTTATAAATTAATGCTATTAACAGGTTCGAAAGAAGAAAGTACACTAAATTTCTATGAACAAGCAGGATATAATCAAAATGATAAAACTGCTTTTATACAGTGGATATAATTTTTTAAATTTGAGGCTTAGTTATAAGTGGTAAATATCGTGTTAATTTATTATAAAAGAAGGATGATTTAAATTATGGAAGAAAAAATGAAAAATCTAATTCTTATAAATGGAACTATGGGTGTGGGAAAGACAGCAACAAGCAAAGAATTGCAAAAATTGTTGCCTAATTGTGTTTTTCTTGATGGTGATTGGTGTTGGGATATGTCACCTTTTATTGTGAATGATGAAACCAAGAAAATGGTAGTGGATAATATTAGTTACCTTTTAAATAACTTTATTTCTTGTTCAGAATATGAAAATGTTATTTTTTGTTGGGTAATGCATGAAGAAAATATTCTTAATGATGTATTATCTAGATTGGATAAGCGTAATTGTACACTATATAAATTTTCTATAGTATGTTCAGAGGAATCACTAATTTCACGAATTACAAAGGATATAGGACATGGAATAAGGAATAAGGATGTTATTAAAAGGAGTATACCAAGATTAAAAAATTATTTTGAAATGGATACAGAAAAAATTGATGTAAGCGAGATTTCTGCCAAAGAAGCAGCAGAAATAATATTTAAATTAATAACTCAAAATTTATGATAGGTGATATTCAAATGCTATAGAGGTTACAAATGAAGTAAAGAAAACAGATTTTCAAGGGGGAAAGTCTGCCCTCATTGTGAGCATGATGAAGTATCCAGAAATTGAAAGTATCATGGAAAGCAAAGATATATCTGTAAGTCCTGCTGAAAGACTTTTACTGATTTCACACTCTCTCCAAAGCATAATAGCAATAACGATGTAAAGCAATGGATACAATATGCCAAGTGCATGATAAATTACAGCATATCAATGCTTTCCATGGTAAACTAAAGAAGTGGATGGATAGGATTAATGGTGTTACAACTAAATATCTTGCTAATTACATGTATTGGTTTAAATGGCTTCAAATCTTTGGCGCTGAGAAAGATACTATAAAAAGCAAGAATTTGTTGGTTCAATCCCTTACATCTCATACTGATACAAGATTAAAGGATTTTAGAGTTAGAGAAGCAATCTAAGTATAATGTGTGTAAAATACTTGTAATTTTGAAAGTAAATTATATATAATTAAATAAATGCTAAACTGAAATTTATTAAAAGTTAATTCATTATTGCTATTTGAGTAGTCACGGAAACTAATGTATAAAATAAAATTTTTATGCAATCCGTTGAAGATCTATAAATATTATCAGTAGTGTCTATTTTTATATAAAAATACGCACAGCAAACAAACCTACAGAATGTA
>JAJXWH010000039.1 GCA_021781745.1 Bacillota bacterium
GAGTAGATGATATCTCAATGATAGGTATGGATTTAGTTAGAGATATAGCAGAAATATTTGAAATTCATGGAATAGAAACAGAAATAATAGCAGCAAGTGTAAGAAATCCAATCCACGTAATTGAAGCGGCAAAAGCTGGAGCACATATAGCAACAGTTCCACACAGTCTAGTGCTTCAAATGGTAAAACATCCATTAACAGATCAAGGACTTGAAAAATTTAAGGCAGACTGGGCAGCAGCTTTTCCAGTTAACAGTTGACAGTGCACAGTTTACAGTTAAGAATGAAGAATGAAAAATGAATGGTGAATGATTAAGGAAGAAAAGCCTATGGGCTTTTCAAAATAATAATAACATATTTAAAGATATTTCGAAGAAATATCATCCTTAATCATTCATTATTCACCATTCATCATTAATTAATATATATGAAATGAGGATAAAAATGAGTAGAGAATTAGATAAGTTATCTATTAATGCAATAAGAGTATTATCAGCAGATGCTATTGAAAAATCAAAATCTGGGCATCCAGGTCTGCCACTTGGTGCAGCTACAATGGCATTTACATTATGGTCAAAAATGAATCATAATGGCAAAAATCCTGAGTGGGATAACAGAGACAGATTTGTATTATCAGCAGGACATGGTTCAATGCTTGAATATTCTTTATTACACTTATTCGGTTATGGAGTAACTGTTGAAGATATTAAAAACTTTAGACAAATCGGAAGTTTAACACCAGGACATCCTGAGTATGGCCACACTAAAGGTGTTGAAATAACAACAGGTCCACTTGGACAAGGTATTTGTAATGCAGTAGGTTTTGCTATAGCAGAAGCACATCTTGCTGAAAAGTTTAATAAACCAGATTACAGCGTGGTTGACCACTATACATATGCTATAGTTGGAGACGGATGTCTTATGGAAGGGATTTCAGGAGAAGCATCATCACTTGCTGGAACTTTAGGGCTTGGAAAATTAGTTGTGTTATATGATTCAAACAATATTTCAATTGAAGGTCATACAGATATAGCATTTAGAGAAGATGTAGGCAGAAGATACGAAGCTTATGGCTGGCAAGTATTAAATGTAGCAGATGGAAATGATGTAATTGCAATAGAAGCAGCAATAGAAGCAGCAAAAGCTGAAACAACAAAACCATCAATTATAATAGTTAAAAACCAAATTGGTTTTGGATGTCCTGCAAAACAAGGAAAAGCTTCAGCTCATGGTGAGCCTTTAGGTGCTGAAAATGTAGTTGCGATGAAAGAAAACTTAGGTTGGAAAACAGAACCAGCATTCTACGTACCAGACGAAGTGTACACAAACATGAATGCACATATAGAAAGCGGCGTAGCTAAAGAAGCAGCTTGGAATGAATTATTTAGTAGCTATGAAAAAGCTTATCCAGAACTTGCATCAGAATACACTAAGTGGATGAGTGGCGAAATTGATAAAGAAGCTTTATTAAACAATGAAGAATTCTGGAGCTTTGATAAGGAAATGGCTACAAGAGAATCTTCCGGAATAGTAATAAACAGATTAGCTAAGCTTATTCCAAACTTTATTGGAGGTTCAGCAGACCTTGCTCCTTCAAATAAAACTTACATGGCTGGAAAAGGAGATTTCTCAGCAGAAGACAGAAGTGGACAAAATCTTCATTTTGGAGTTAGAGAGCATGCTATGGCAGCTATAGCTAATGCAATGTATGCCCATGGAGGACTTAAAGTATTCTGTGCAACATTCTTTGTATTTAGTGATTATATGAAAGGTGCAATGAGATTATCAGCTCTTATGAATATTCCAGTAGCTTATGTCTTAACGCATGACAGTATTGGAGTAGGAGAAGATGGGCCAACTCACCAACCAATAGAACAATTAGCAGCACTTAGAAGTATGCCAAATATGACAGTATTTAGACCAGCAGACTCTAAAGAAACAGCAGCAGCTTGGTATTACGCTGTAACCAATGGAACAACTCCAACATCGTTAGTATTAACAAGACAAAAATTACCACTATATGATGGATGTCCTAAGAGAGCATTAAAGGGTGGATACATCCTTAAAGATTCTAAGAAAGAAACTCCAGATGTATTACTTATGGCATCAGGTTCAGAAGTAGAATTGATTTACAAAGCAGCTGATGAACTAGCAGCAAAAGGTATAGATGCAAGAGTGATTAGTATACCATCATTTGAGTTATTTGAAGCCCAAGATGAAGCTTACAAAGAATCAGTAATGCCAAAATCAGTTCGAGCTAGAGTAGCAGTTGAAGCATTAACAAGCTTTGGATGGCACAAATATGTAGGTCTTGATGGAGAAGTTATTTCATTAGATACTTTCGGAGCATCAGGAAATGCAGAAGTATTATTTAAACAATTTGGATTTACAGTAGATAATGTTGTAAATAAGGTTGAAAAGGTAAGAAATGAATAAAGAATTTAATATCTATATAATTTCGATAATTATCGTATTGAATAATAAGAAATAAGATATTGAATTTAGATTCTGGATAGTAAGGATGTATCAAAATGCAAATAAGTATTTTGATACATCTTTTTTGCCTAATTTCATGAAAAATTTTTATAAATAATATATACTTAAGGGAACAGAAGATATGAAGGAAGAGGTTGATTAATCTATGTTCAATTACGAAATTATCCAAAGCTTTAACGACTTAGAATTATCATTATATAGATACATAATGAAGAATGTTGAAAAAGTCGTTTACATGAGAATTAGAGAATTAGCGGATGAAGCTCATGTATCAACCACAACTATTTTAAGATTTTGTAAGAAGGTTAACTGTGAAGGATACTCAGAATTTAAAATAAAGCTAAAAATGTATGTTGAGCAAAACGAGACAAAAAAAATAAATAATGATACTTCAGTAATAATTGATCATCTAAAAAAATTGGATAATGGTGAATTAGATAAGAAGCTAAATGTACTTTGTGATTTAATAGAACATGCAAGTAATGTTATATTTATAGGGGCTGGAACTTCAGGTATATTATGTAAGTATGCAGCTAGATTTTTTTCATCTATAGGTAAATTTGCCATGTATATTGATGATCCCTATTTTCCGCGAAATTATAAGGTTTATGAAGATTCTGTAATAATAGCCATATCTGTTTCAGGAGAAACAAGTTCAGTTATTGATAATATTAGCAATATAAAAAGAGAGAATAGTACAGTTGTAAGTATAACTAATAGTGAAAATTGTACAATATCAAAAATATCGGATTTGAACATTTCATATTATATTCAACAAGAAAAAATAGGAATTACTGATATTACCACACAAATACCAGTATTATATATTATTGAAAGTATAGGAAAAAGGCTGCATAATAGATTTGTATAACAAAATTGATGAATGGTGAATGATGAATAATTAAGGGAATTTTGCTCTGCAAAAATTAAAATTATTAGGAACAAAGTTGCCCTAAATTATAAAAATTCCGTAAGGAATTTTTTCCATAATCATTCGTCATTAATCATGTATTATTCATCAAAGGAAGTGCTGTGCACTTCCTTTATTTTAGTTTTGGTTCAGAATTTATTAAAAGATTCATTAGATAACAAACTTCATCATCTGATATATCTATTTTGTATTTCACATTAATAAAAGATAAGTTATCCCTTATGATATTATATAAATTAATATTTTCAGTTATATACTCATCTTTATTTGGATAAATTGCAGGGTTATCTTCGTTTCTTAATCTACCTACAACAAATGATAGATGAAGGATAATACCAACAGAGTTCTCATCAGGCAACTTAAAGGAAAGCTTTTCTTCTATCTTGCTTAAGAAGTAAGTAACATCCTTATATAATTCAACTCCATTTATATTATAGATATTTTCCTTTATAATTCTAGGTATATTAAGCATAGTTGTTTTTGCATCTATTTCAGCTTGCAATTCTTTTAAAATATCCATATTAAACACTTCGTACATAGTGTATTGTTTTATTTGAGAATCTACAGGGAAAGAGGAAACTATAAATAATATTTCATTTTGTTTTTGAAGATTAATTATCTTTTGTTTAAAATATTTTTTATCTAAACAATTTAAACATACAATTTCAAAAAAATCTTTACTAATTCTAAGGTTGCTAAGCAAAAAGTTTTTAATTGCAATTGCGGCTCCTTCGCCAGTTAAGCAAGCTGTAACTATTAATATTTTGTCTGAGTCTTCAGATGTGGTGTTTATATTCTTATGCATTTCTACATAGGAGTTAACCATTAGTACATCATTATAAATCTCATCCAAAGATGATCCAATAAGTGCCTTTCTTGCAGCCTCTAATACATGAAGAGTTGAAACCAGAGAAATTACTTTGATATCAACTTGAAATTCTTTTTTTATCACATCTGCAAAGGTCGTTAAAGACCCCATATCAACTAATAGCAAATAACCAGAAGAAGTTGGATTTTCTCGAATACCAATCCTTAAGCTTTCTAATACTTTTGAGGGAGCAACATCAATTGGAGCATTTATCGGAATTATATAGTTTTCTCCAAGCAGTCTGTTAGAAACATCAGCCATTGAAGTTGCAGTGGATTCACCATGAGCAATCAGTATAACTTTTACCTTATCCTGAGATGTATCATTAAAATTATTATCAGGTATTAGAAATAATGTTAAATATCCAGCTTCATCTATTGGTATTGATTTATTAATAGTGCTTTCTATAATTTCTTTAATTTCAATGGCAACATTAAACTCAGCAGGATAAAGGTCTTTTATTTTGCCTAAATTAGTATTTATTATTATTTTATCGCTATTAATCCTATTAATTAATGTGTTAATGTGAAGAGCAAAAGCTGTATATAAATTACTATCAAACACTACAGGAAGCTTCCTAGTTACGTGGCTTGTTATATTATCAATGCATTTTAATATATCTTCATCAATAATAGTTAATAAATTTTGTTTACTTGTTTCTTCGGATACTTCAGAATTATTTTTGCTAAAATGTTTTGCTATATCTTTTTCAAGTATGTTTTCAATATCTATATCTGAAATTTCTAATGATTTCAACTTTTCGAGTTTGCTTTCTATAAAATCATAGACTGTATTGTCTCCACTATTAAATATAGTGTTTGTATCTTCAGTAGATCCATTGAATCTAAAATATTCAATTTCTTCGCTCATTAGCTTATTCCATAAAACTCTATGTTCTTTTTCTTTATAAAGCCCTTCCTTAATATAAAGGGGTAATGCTTTACTATGAATTCTTACATCACGCCTTATATTAGTTAAGAATTCTGAATAAGCTTTTGCACAAAGCAACTGAACATCACTTTTTAACTGACCTATATTATTTGGGCAATCATAAGAAAGTAATGCCCTTAGTGAATTTAATGATACATATATTTCCTTATTTAATCGTATACTTTCAAATTTGAAGAAACTTTTAATTAAGAATAACCTTTCATCTAAAGTTCTTTCCTTAAGAGAAGGAATATTAATAACGAGAGGAATTCTTCTGGTAAAAGTATTTAATAAAGTGGAATTTGGATCTTCGGTAGTTGCTGAAATTATTAATACATCTGATTTTCTAATTTCAGCATCACCAATGCGCCTAAAATTACCTGTGTCTAAAAATATAAAGAGTGCTTCCTGTCCTTCTGGAGGCAGTCTGTGAATTTCATCTAAAAATAAAATTCCACCATCTGCCTGCTCAATTAATCCAACCTTGTCAGCATCAGCGCCTGTATAAGCACCTTTTTTTACTCCGAAAAGTTGAGAGGTTAATAGTTGAGGATTATTAGTATAATCTGCACAGTTAAACACTATGAAAGGAGAATCTTCTGTTTTTACTTTCATTTCTAAAGCATAATTGTGCATTAGAGAAGCAAACATGGATTTACCTACCCCAGTCTCACCTAGAATTAAACAATTCATACCTTTAGGTGGGTATAATATTGCAGCCTTTGCTTGTTCAACAGAATCTTTTAGGGAGATGTTATTTTTTGCTAATAAATCTAATTGAGACTCATTGCTTTGAATTTTATTTTCAGCAAGAAAAAATAATACGGGTCTGCCAGATGATTTGTACAACTTACCCTCTTTACAAAGTTCATTTAATTCATGACTTAAATTAGCTCTAGTCATATTAACTAGCGGTGCTAGTGTTTTAGTATCTATACCATCTGGAGAATTTATTTGGAGAAGTTTTTGGTAAATTAAATCTTTTTTAGCCATTGTATATCCTCCTATATTAAATTATATTTTAAGTTATTCTAATAGATTAAACATTTTCATACACTATTTGAAAATAATCTTATAAATTTATTATTTTGCTCAAATGTATTTGATTATAATCAAACATTATTTGCTTAGTGTTTATTAATAGTTTAAAGAAGTATTAAACACTATATATAATTATAAAACACTAACTGGACTAAGTAAACACATATCCTAAAATAAATAAAATGAATGTTATACAAAATAAAAATGATATAACTTTATGATGATATTGTGATAAATTTTGCTGGCAAAAACATTGATGTATCAAGGATAAAGAGAATATATAAAGTTTAACTAAGAAGAAATTTGAAAAAAATTATAAATTTTTAATAGTGTTTGGCACGGGTATTGCTATATATAATGGCATAAGGCAATAAAGCATGAATTGGAGGAGTAGAAATGGATCAATTAGAAATGGCAATAATGAATATCATAATTAATGCGGGAGATTGCAAAAATCACGCTTACATGGCACTTGGCATGGTAAACGAAGGTAAATATGAAGACGCTGCAAAGGAATTGGATTTGGCTAATGATGCATTAGCTAAGGCACATGATGCACAAACAGAAATGCTTCAAAAGGAGGCTGCTGGAGAAAAAATAGAATTATCAGTTTTGTTTGTTCACGCACAAGATCATTTAATGACAGCTATATCAGAAAAAAATTTAATAGAGCAAATTATAGAATTAAGAAAAGTTGTGAACACATTAACTAAATAATAGTTATAAAATAACTAATCATTAAATTAGAAAGTAAGGAAATAAAATTTAATAAAATAACATTACAAATAAATATGTCTACAATTATAAACATACTTCAATAAATACTTAAAATTAATTTTAATCATATTAAGGAGGAAAAAATTATGGTTACTATCAAATTATTCTGTGCATCAGGAATGTCAACAAGTGTTTTAGTTAATAAGATGAAAGAGGCAGCTAAAGCTAAAGGTGTAGATGCTGAAATTATAGCATTCCCAGAATCTCAAATGGATAGACACCTAGATAGTATGGATGTTGCTCTTCTTGGACCTCAGGTTGGATATACTTTAGGAAAGGCAAAGAAGATTTGTGAACCAAAAGGAATACCAGTAGAAGTAATACCTATGGTTGATTATGGAATGATGAACGGAGCTAAAGTTTTAGATTTGGCATTAAGCTTAATTAAGAAATAATATTATATTTATTCTTAGTATTAACATAATAAGTTAATACTAAATAGGTGAAAAGGATATCAGAATTTAGAAGTTATATTACTTGGAAAAATTAGCTTTCACAGAAAAAATAAATAAACTTGAATAATCTAAACAAAACATTAACTTTTAAAAAGGCAATAATAACAAATTTATATTTGTAATTATTCATATTATAATCATAATTTAATTATAAGGGGGAAATTATTATGTCATTCAATCAAACACTGAACGAAAAAGTAGTTCCAGCGGTAATGAAATTCGTTAATCTTAAAGGTGTTCAAGCATTAAAAGATGGTATGTTATTCACTTTACCATTAAATATCATCGGTTCTATTTTCCTATTAATTGCCTGCTTCCCAGTGAAAGCATTTACAGATGGTATGGCTGGAGTTTTTGGACCAGCTTGGAATGATCCATTGTTTAAATTGCAAGGTGCCACAATGGGTATTATGGCGATAGTTGCTGTTATAGGAATGAGCTATATTTACTGTAAGAATGAGGGGATTGAACCTTTTTCACCAGCGGTAATTTCTTTAAGTGTATTCTTAACTGTTACTAATAACTTTGTTATGTACCAACCAACACCAGACGCAACTCCAGTTCAAGTTGGTGGAGTAATTCCTACATCTTGGATTGGTGGTTCAGGTATGATTACAGCAATTATAGTAAGTTTAGTTGTTTCATTTGCTTACTGCGCAATGGTAAAGAGAAATATTGGAATCAAAATGCCAGAAGGTGTTCCTCAAGGTGTTGTTAATGCATTCTCAGCTTTAGTTCCAGCTACCATTATATTTATTGGAGCAACTGTTGTATATGCTGTATGTAAGTTCGGATTCAACACTTCTTTTGTAGAAATAATATATAAAGTTGTTCAAACACCATTACAAGCTGCATCAGATTCATTACCTGGAGCTATACTTATTGCCTTAGCTGTTCCGTTCTTATGGTTCTTTGGAATTCATGGAGGTATGACAGTAGGAGGTATGGTAGGTGCATTATTAACAGCTAATACTGCAGCGAATGCACAATTACAAGCAGCAGGGACTTTAGATCTTGCGCATGGTGCTCATATAGTAACTCAACAATTTTATGATAACTTTATTAACTTAACAGGTAGTGGTCAAACACTTGGACTTACAATAGCATTGGTTTTATTTGCTAAGTCTGCTCAATATAAACAATTAGGTAGATTAGCACTTCCTGCTAACTTATTCAATATTAATGAACCAATATTATTTGGTATACCAGTAGTAATGAACCCTATTATGGGTGTACCATTTATACTAACACCAGTAATAAATGCAATATTACTTTACATGGCAATTGCAACAGGTATACTTGCCCCAATGGGTGGAGCATTACCACCTTGGACAGTTCCAACTGTATTCTCAGGATTAATAATTGGTGGTCCTAGCTATGCAATAGCACAATTTGTATTCTTAATAGTTTCTACTTTAATTTACTTCCCATTCTTTAAGAAGGTAGATTCTATGGCTTATGCTGATGAATTAGCTGCTCAAAGATCACATGGTGTTGAAGCTTAATAAAATTAACTGGCCCTTTTATTAACAATTTAAAATATATTCAATTAAGATTAAGATTCGGGATTTATATTAATGTCGGATCTTTTTCTTTTTTAAGTATCTTCTTATTTTCTATGATATGAAATCTTGTTGAAATTTCGATTAATTTCTGATAGAGGGTAGTTTTTTTGTGGTATAATTAAACAAGAATTTATTAAATTAGTATAATAGTAAACCAATATAGGAGTATACATTGAAAATACTCGACATAACTAGTGAAAAGTTATTTTTATGTATATCTATATACTATAATTAGGTATATTATTTTACTTAACGTGCTTATAATTTGAAAGGAAGGAAGCATTTATGAATTTTAAGGTCAGTGTTATTGTTCCTGTTTATAAAGTTAGAGACAGGATTTTAAGAACGTTAGAATGCTTAAAAGCACAAACTCTTAAAGAATTTGAAGTTTTATTTATTGATGATGGTTCTCCAGATAATAGCAGTGAATTTGCGCATAATTATTTGAAAGATTCACATGTAATTTATAGAATAATAAAAAAAGAAAATGGAGGGGTTAGCTCAGCCAGAAACTTAGGAATAGAAGAGGCTGTGGGTGAATACATACAATTTTTGGATTCAGATGATTACATAGATAAAGATATGCTTAAGGATTTATATACCAAAGCAGTTGAGACTAATAGTGATATTGTTTATTCCGGGTATATATTTGAAGAAAGCAATAGAAGAGAAATAACTAGCAATATAAAGAACTTAAAAGAAGGCGAATTTACCGGGAAAGATGCTGTACTTGGCTTTATATATGGAGTAACACACACTCACATTATGGCAAATTTATTTAGACGTTCATTACTCATAGAGAAGAACATAAAATTTGATATTAATCGAAAATATGCTGAAGATATAGCATTTGAAATAAAGGTATATGCCCATGCTAAAAAAGTATATTGTGTAAATAAGATATATTCTCATTATGTTAAATGGGAAGAATCTGCTATAAATAACGTCTCTTTAAATTTTTTAGATATTTATTACTCGAATATTGAAACTTTAGATTATATAAGGGTTAGAATTAAAGATAAAGAAATAGAAAAGGCTATGATTCACAGCAGGATACCAGCAGCAATAGTTAATATTGTGGCTGCTTTTGCAGGTAAGAAAGAATTGCATGAAGAAATGTATAAATTCATTGATAATCCAAATGTAAGAAATGATTTAAGCAAATATAAAATGTATAAATTAGAAAAAGAAAGGTTAAAGTACCTTGTTTTGAGTAAGATGATTTTATTTAGCCCCAATATGGTAGTAAAGTATTATAAAAGAAGGCTTTAAAAAGTAATAATTAATTAGTAAATAGTAAGATATGCTTTAAGTATTTACAATGCTGCTTTTTAGATAGAATTGAAAGGAAAATAAATAATGAATGAGAACAAATGTGAATATAATAAAGACAATTATGAGGATTTATCTTTAAGGGAAGCCCAAATGATTATGGTAGAGATTATGGAAAGTGTCCATGAATTATGCGAAAAGCATGGTATAAAGTATTTTCTCGATGCAGGAACATTGATTGGTGCTGTAAGGCATAAAGGATTTATTCCTTGGGATGACGATGTGGATATTGGAATGCTTAGAGAGGATTACAATAAATTTTTAGAAATAGCTGAAAAGGAATTGCCTAAACATTTATTTTTGCAAACCTTTGAGACTGATGAATATTATGACATTTATCCTGTTCCATGTAAGGTTAGATATGATAATACCATGCTTTTAGAAGATGGAATGAAGGAAAATCATAAAATGCACAATGGTATTTACATAGATGTTATTCCTTATGATAGCTTGCCTAAACACAAATTTGTATATAAAATCCAAAGAACAATAAGCTATAATATCTTAAAAAGTTATAAGAGGCTTAGAGATATGCCAGAGAAGTTGAGCTTTAAAAATAAGATCACTTTTTCATTCTATAAATTAGTTGTGAGAATTTTTACAAATAAAAGAAGACTGAAATTCTTTGATTATTTAATTAAGTGGAATGATACAAATTCTGAATATATGGGATATGGTGTTGATACCTATTGGAGCGAATATGTATATAAAAAATCTGATTACTTCGATTTAGCTAAATTAGAGTTTGAGGGAAAGTACTTTTATGCTCCAAAGAATTATGATGCTATTCTGACTCAACTATACGGAGATTATATGACAATGCCAAAGGAAGAAGATAGAGTATGGCATGCGAAGGAAATAAAGAAATTAAAGATTAATGATGAATGATTAAGGAATAAGCTCCCTTCGGGAGTTTATAAAATATACAATTAAGAAGAAATTCCGGAGGAATTTCGTCATCAATTATTCATTATTCATCATTCACCATTAATCAAAATATGAATTTTTACTTAAGAAAAATCACTAATTATTGCATATAATCAATAATATTAGTATAATTCAAAGAGAATATACTAGGCTGGGTAAGAGATGAAAAGAATCTGTGAATACTTTCCAATAAACAAATAAATTAAGATAAAGTATAAAATTAGTAAAGGTGTGAATAGTGTTGGCAAATGTATCTATAATTACTCCTGTTTATAATGTAGAAAGATGCATTGAAAAGACAATAAATTCAATTATAAATCAGAGCTCTAAAGATTTTGAACTCTTACTTATAGATGACGGTTCAAAGGATAAAAGTATAGAAATAGCAAGAGGGTTGTTAGAAAAGTCTGACGTTAATTATAAAATTATTACACAAGAAAATTCTGGAGTTAGCGCAGCAAGAAACGCGGGAATAAAACAAGCAAATGGTGAATATATAGCATTTCTAGATTCGGATGATTATATTGATTTTAAGTTTGTTGAAATGATGTACAGTAAAGCAAAAGAAACACAAAGTGATGTAATATATTGTGATTATAGTGAAGCTGATATTAATGGAAATATTTTAGTGAAAAATAGGGCTAATTGCTTAAACGGCTTTGTTAGTGGGAAAGAGGCAGCATTAAAGCAATTAGATGATGATATTAATATAGGTATGAGAAGTGCCATATATAAGGCTTCTATAATTAAAGAAAATAATTTATTATTTGACAGTAAAAGAAAATATGGTGAGGATATGGTATTCATAGTTAAATCGCTATTATGCTCAAATAAAATAACAAGTGTTAATGAGGTTTTAGCATTTTATGTTATATGGGAAGCGTCTGTAACTAGTTCAGTATCATTAAAGCACCTTGATTGCTATAACTCTTATTTAGATTTATTAGAATATGTAAAAAGTTACAAGGATTCGGTAGAGGTGAAAGACTTTTTACTGACATATAAAATTCCATATGCAGTTGCACATGTTTTTTCTGTTTTATCAAGGGATAAGAACTTTCATGAAAATTTACTTGAGTTTTTAAATAGAGACGATGTTAGAAATTATTTAAAAGCCTATAAAATACAGAAATTTAATAAGAAATATATTAGATACTTAATTCAATGTAAGGGAATGCTCTATTTTCCTAATATTTTATTAAGAATTTTTAGTTGCAGAATTTAAGATTTTATTAGAATCTTTCCAGATTGGAGGAAATTTGAATTGAGAAGCTGGAAAACATTAATAATAATGATTATTGATATTTTTATGGTCAACATGGCATATCTTTTTGCTATAAATATAACAAATACTGGTTATTTTCCGACGATTGCAAGAATATATTCCCAGGATTGTATGGCTCTAAGTTTAATTTATTTAGTGTGTTTTTATTTATTTAAAATGTATGAAAGCCTATGGCATTTAACAGGTACTGATGAATTTTTATTAGGTGTTGGAGGAAATATTTTAGCAGGAGTAATATCAATTGGATATACTAGAAGTTATTTTGGAAATACTATTCCACTAAATGTTTGTGTTGTGGGAACACTTTTAGGAATTTTCTTTGTATTAGGATATAGAATTCTTTATAGAGTTTATCGAAGGACACTTTTGTACATACCATTTAAATATTCTTCAGATCAAAGAAGGGTAATGATAGTTGGAGCAGGTTCAGCGGGAACGATGATTATCAATGAAATGATGGCAAGAAGAGAATTAAAGTATAATCCTATTGTCTTAATCGATGATGATAAAAATAAACTGGGAAAAAGAATATCAGGAGTTAAAATAGAGGGGAATAGGTATGATATACCTTATATTGCCGGAGAACAAGAAATTGATTTAATAGTAATTGCTATACCATCTATAGATGCAAAAAATAAAGCTGAAATAATTGAGATTTGTAAGAATACTAATTGTAAGCTGCAGATTATCCCAGGAATGTATGAAATATTAAGTGGAGATGCTACAGTTAGTAGAATTAAAGATGTTGATTTAGAAGATTTACTTGGAAGGGATCCTATTCAATTGGATAACAAAGGAATATCAGAATATATAGAAGGAAAGACCATATTGGTTACTGGTGGAGGCGGTTCTATAGGCTCGGAGCTTTGCAGACAGATTTCCATCTATAATCCTAAAAGGCTTATAATATTCGATATATACGAGAATAATGTGTATGATATTCAAAATGAGCTCATAGAGGATTTTCCAGATATGAATCTAACTGTATTAATAGGTTCAGTTAGGGATAGAAAAAGATTACATGAAATATTTACAAGGTATAAAGTAAATGTGGTATTCCATGCGGCGGCGCATAAGCATGTTCCGCTAATGGAAGATAGTCCGAAAGAAGCGATAAAAAACAATGTATTTGGAACATTGAATTTAGCTTTAGAAGCTAGTGATGCTAATGTTGAAAGATTTGTTATGATATCAACAGATAAAGCTGTAAATCCAACTAATATTATGGGTGCAACAAAGAGACTATGCGAAATGATTATTCAGGCTATGGATAAACAGTCTAAAACAGAGTTTGTTGCGGTTAGATTTGGTAATGTACTTGGAAGTAATGGTTCAGTAATACCTAAATTTAAGAGACAAATTGCTAATGGTGGACCTGTAACTGTAACTCATAAAAAGATTATTAGATATTTTATGCTAATCCCAGAAGCGGCTCAATTGGTACTTCAAGCAGGAGCATTTGCAAAAGGTGGAGAAATATTTGTCTTAGATATGGGGAAACCAGTAAAGATCTACGATTTGGCATGTGATTTAATTAAACTTTCTGGACTAGAACCAAATAGAGATATAAAAATTGTAGTTACTGGACTTAGACCAGGGGAAAAGCTGTATGAGGAACTTTTAATGAGTGAAGAAGGTTTAGAAAATACTGTTCACAATAAGATATATGTGGGTAAACCAACCTTTGAGGATATGCAGAGCCTAACGGCTAAGCTTGAGCAATTACAAAATTTACTAGAACTTAATGATATAGCAGAAATTAAACGCCAAATGCAAAAAATTGTACCAACATATCATTATAAAAACGAAGATGAAGTGGCTGCAGAAAATGCAGATAAGGAGTAAACTTATGTATATGACGAAAGAAAATAGAATGAAAATTATATTATTGGCAATAATATGCATTATCGCATTAGCTATGGGAGCAATGAACAAAAATTATTTGGTAACAGGAATGTATATTCTTACTTTAGTTCCAGTTGCGTATTTCATGAAAGATGATGATACATATAGTTTACTTTATGGAATACTTTTAGTCTCTACCTTTTATGATTATGTATTATATGTACCAGGAATTAAAAATGCATATATGTTTCATATAGTATTAGCTTTATTTACGCTTATGACACTGTATAAAATAATTAAAGATAGAAGGATTTTGTTTAACATAGATAGAAGAATTTTAACTATTTATGTGATATGGTTTATATACATGTGTATCAGCGTTGTTTGGGCATTAAATAAACAATTATCAGTTAAATATATTGCAATATATATATTGATGTTTTGTTTTATATTAAACGTTATGATATATAACACTAATAAGGAACGTTTCAATAAAACAATAACTTTACTTATAGGGTTATTATCATTAATTATTATAATTGGTTTTGGCGAGGTACTATTTGGGCAATTGCCAGTAGTACATCATTATGATGGGTTAAAAGTAACTAATCTCCATGATTTTAATGCTTTAAGGGCAAGACCAATAGTTTTTTCTTTCAACACTAATAATTTGGCAGCTGCACTTGGAATATTAACACCTATATGCTTTTTTTCAATAAATAGATTCGAAAATATATTATTAAAAGTATATTTTGCAATTATAAGCATAATGGGATTTACCTTAGTAATATTGACAAGTTCAAGAACTGGTCTTGTTTCTGTAACTTTTGGATTATTTGTATATTTATTGTATTGCATTTTTAGTATCAAAAAGATTGGCATAAAGGCTTTAATATTCCCAATTGTTTTAATTTTAGGACTTACATTTTCATATTACAATGCTTACAAAATTTTAAGAACAGATTCTATGGGTTCTGAAGAATTTACTAAGCAAAATGATATGTCAACCAAAATGAATGTTTTAGTTGATGCAGATATAACATATGGTGGAGAAGGTTCTATTAATGAAAGAATGACAATAATACATGATGTTTTAGATGATGTAATTAAAAACAAAAATTATTTGGGACATGGGGTTGGAAATGTATTTCAATTTTTATCAAATCAACATAATACAAATGGAATATATAATCCACATTGCTATCCAATAGAGATATTATCGGATTTTGGAATACCTGGACTATTATTATACGGAGTATATTATTTGTATATGCTCGTAGTAAATATAATGCTAGGAATAAAGAAAAAGAATGTGTATTGTTTTGCAGCAGCAGCAGGGTTAGTTGCATTTGCGCCAGCAAGTTTTGGACCAAGTTCGATAACATATGTATTTTCTTATTGGATACTCGTAGCATTTTCAGTATCATGTATTCAAGTTGCAAAGAATACTGAAGAATATGATAGTTCATCAAAAATAAAGGAATTCAAAATAAATTAAATATTTCGTTAGTTTATAGTTAAGAGCACTATATGCAAGTTTATAAACTTGTATATAGTGATTAAGGCACATTCAAAAAATAACAAGTCCATTTGTCAGTCTATTTTCCATCATCAAAGGAGGTTAAATTGCATGCGCAATTTAACTAAGTTCGAGAAACCAAATACAAGATTTGGACTCTCACTTATAATAGGCTCGCTATGAGGTAAATTTATCTCCTTGCCTGATGAAAAATATCCATGGCAACTTTGGGCTTGTTATTTATTTTCATGTGCCTAATAATGTGTAGAAAAATATGCTTCAGAAGGGTGATTATGGTGAAAATATGTTATTTGGCAGATGTTAACAGTGTTCATACTCATAAGTGGATAAATTTTTTTAAAAAGCAGTCTTATGATATTCATGTAATATCATTAAGTGATGGTGAGTATGAAGGGGTTACTGTTCATTCTCTAGATATAGACGAAAGTTTTGTGAAGCAAAAGTCAGATACTGGTAAGTTTGGATACTTGAAAAAAATAACTAGAGTTAAAGAATTAGTTAATGAAATAAAACCAGATATCCTTCATGCACACTATGCAACAAGTTATGGATTGCTCGGGGCCATGACTAATTTCCACCCGTATATAATATCAGTGTGGGGAGCCGATGTTTACGACTTTCCAATAAAATCATTTTTGCACAAATGGATTGTAAAATACAACTTAAAGAAGGCAGATTATATATGGTCTACTAGTCATGTAATGAAGAAAGAAACAGAAAAGTATACAAGTAAAGAAATAATGGTTACTCCTTTTGGTGTTGATATAAAAAAGTTTATACCAAAAGTTGATAATAAAAATGATAAAGATGAAATAGTAATTGGAACAATAAAAACTTTAGAAGAAAAATATGGTGTAGAATATTTAATAAAAGCCTTTGCAAAAGTTAAAAGTAATAATGAAAATTTAAATGTAAAGTTAAGAATAGGTGGTAAAGGAAGCCAAGAAGAGTATTTAAAAAACTTATGTGTTGAGTTAGGCATTGAAGATGATGTTATGTTCTTAGGTTTTTTAAGCGAAGCACAAGTTATAACCGAATTTCAAAACTTTGACATGGCGGTATTTCCATCAACTTTAGATAGTGAAAGTTTTGGTGTTGCAGCGGTTGAGGCGGAAGCATGCGGAATACCTGTGATTGTAAGTGATGTAGGTGGGCTAATGGAATCAACAAAACCCAATGTTACTAGTTTAGTTGCTAAAAGAAAGTCTGTAGATAGTTTATTTACTGAAATTCAACAATTAATAGTCAACAATGAATTAAGAATGAAAATGGGAGTTTCAGCAAGAAAATTTGTAGAAGAAAATTATAGTCTTGTTAATAATTTCAATGATATAGACTCAATTTACAGGGATATATTAAAAAAATAAGTGACTTAGTATACCCTCTTTAATCTATTGTATTGAAATAATTAATCTTATAAAATGAAAGAGAGGCTTTTCTCAATGAATAAATCAGTTTCAATAGTAATTCCGTGCAGAAATGAAGAAAAATACATTAAAGATTGTATTGCATCATTTTTAGAGCAAAGTTATCCAAAAGAGTTATTAACAATTATAGTATCAGATGGAATGTCAACAGACAATACAAGGAATATAATTAAAGAATTACAAAAGGATAATAACAATGTTGTGCTTTTAGAAAATGAGGGGCTAACAGCTCCTAAAGGAATGAATCTCGGTATTAAATATTCCAAATCAGATATAATTATTATATTTGGTGCTCATGCATATGCAGATAAAGATTTTGTAGCTGAAAATGTAAAAGCACTTGAGAATAAAGAAGTAGGATGTGCTGGCGGTTTAATAACTACTATAAATGATAGCATTAAAGGAGCTGCAATAGCAGAAGGTATGAGCTGTCCATTTGGTGTAGGTAATGCTTTATTTAGATTTGCTGAAAAGGAATGTTTTGTTGATACTGTAGCATTTGGAGCTTATAGAAGAGAATTACTAAATGAAATAGGATATTTTGATGAAGAACTTGTTAGAAATCAAGATGATGAGTTAAATTATAGAGTTGTAAAAAGTGGAGCAAAAATATTATTATCCCCTAAAATTAAATCTACATATTTTGGCAGAGGAGATTTAAAAAAGCTTTGGAAACAATATTTTCAGTATGGTTTCTGGAAAGTAAGAGTTATACAAAAACATAAAAAACCAGCTGCTTTGAGACATTTGATTCCAATGTTATTTGTTTTATTTCTAGCAGTCGGAGGAACATTAAGCATATTTTCAAAGTTTATTGGAATACCATACCTTTTAATATTGGCATTATATGTAATTATGGACCTGATTTTTAGTGCTAAAATTTCAGCTGCAAAGAAGATGGGATATTTTAAGTATCTAATATTTACGTTCCCAATACTACATATTTCTTATGGGCTAGGCTTTTTACTAGGAATTGTTAACTTTTACCTATTTAAAAATTCTAAATTAGAAGAAAGTAATAAGGAAATGTCTAGATAAGATAATCTTTAAATAATGTTAACAGGAGTAGCTATATGAATATATTTAATAAAGTAGTTAAAAGAATATTTGATTTAATATGCTCTACTTTAGGGCTTATAGTTCTAAGCCCAGTTTTAATTGCAATTGCAATTAAAATAAAAACAGATTCTGATGGACCAGTATTTTTTAAACAAATACGAGTTGGAGAGAAAAATAGAGAATTTAAGATTCTTAAGTTTAGAACAATGGTTGTTGATGCTGAAAAATTGGGTCGGCAAATTACTGTGGGGAATGATAGCAGAATTACTAAAATAGGGGCATTTTTAAGAAAATATAAGCTAGATGAACTACCACAGCTAATAAATGTATTTAAAGGAGATATGAGCCTTGTTGGTCCAAGACCAGAAGTACCAAAGTATGTTAAATTATATAATGAAGAGCAAAGAAAAGTTTTAGAAGTTAAACCTGGAATAACTGACTTAGCATCTATAAGATATAGAGATGAAAATGATTTGCTGGGAAAAGTTGAGAATCCAGATGAGTTTTACATTAATACAATAATGCCTGATAAATTAGCATTAAATTTAGAATATATAAGTAAAAACAATGTTTTTTTTGACATTTATATTATATTTAAGACTATAATAAAATGCCTTTAATTCAATTTACAATTAACAGTTAACAATTAAGGAAGAAAAGCCTATGGCTTTTCAAAAAACAAATTTAAGGAAAGCCTGCGGCTTTCAACCTTAATTGTACATTGTCAATTAAAAATATACTGGGAGAAGGTTGAAAATTACTATGAAAAAATTAAGATTTGCGATTATTGGTTGTGGAAGAATTTCTTATAAACATGTTGAAGCTTTAGTAAAAAATAATAAGGAAGCAGAATTAGTTGCAACTTGCGATGTTATTTTAGAGAAGGCAGAAGCAAAAAAAGCAGAATATATAGAAAAAACTGGAGCGTCTCAAGATTCTGTTCATGCATATAGAGATTATAAGGAAATGCTTGATAAAGAAGATATTGATGTGGTAACAATAGCTACTGAAAGTGGTTATCATGCAGAGATTGCGATTTATTCAATGAAAAAGGGAGCAAGTGCTTTAGTAGAAAAACCAATGGCTATGTCTATCGAAGATGCTAATGAAATGATTAAGGTTGCAGAAGAAAACAATGTTAAGCTTGGAGTTTGTCATCAAAACAGATTTAATAAGCCTGTACAAAAACTAAGAGAAGCTATAGAAGGCAACAAATTTGGAAAGTTAGTTAATGGTACAGCTAGAGTACTTTGGAATAGAAATATGGGGTACTATGAACAAGCTCCTTGGAGAGGAACTTGGGCTTTAGATGGTGGTACTCTTATGAATCAATGCATACATAACATTGATTTGCTTCAATGGATGATGGGCGGGGAAATTGAAAGGGTTTATGCTGAATGTGATACATACCTAAGAGATATTGAAGCTGAGGATTTTGGAGCTGTTATAATAAGATTTAAAAATGGTGCAATTGGGATTGTTGAAGGATCAGCCTGTGTATATCCTAAAAATTTAGAAGAAACACTAAGTATATTTGGGGAAACCGGAGCAGTTTCTATCGGAGGACTTGCAGTTAATGAGCTTGAAACATGGCGATTCGACGGTGAGGACGAAGAAGAAATTAAGAAATCTGTAAATGTTAAAATAGATAATGTCTATGGAGAGGGGCATACTCCTTTATTTAAAGATGTAATTGATGCAATAAATAGTAATAGAAATCCGTTAGTATCTGGAGAAGAAGGTAAGAAAGCTATGTCAATAATCCTCGCAGCTTATAAATCAAGGAAAACAGGAATGCCTATACAATTTCCTTTAGTAGACTTTAAGGCTTTAGATATGAAAGATAGCTTTAAGGGAAGAAAATAATTCTTAGCCGCAATCAAAAATATTTATATGATGAGGTATGTTTACATATAATAAAATATATGAAATTAAGGCAGACTTAAAGCATATTCACTTCTTTAAAATATGCCTAAATTAAAAAATATAAGTTGAGAGGATGATTATGAGATGAAAGTAAAAAAAGCTATAATACCAGCAGCAGGTCTTGGAACAAGATTCTTGCCTGCGACTAAAGCACAACCAAAGGAAATGCTTCCGATAGTTGATAAACCAACAATTCAGTATATAGTTGAGGAAGCAGTTGCTTCTGGGATTGAAGAAATTTTGATAATTACAGGTAGAAATAAAAAATCTATAGAAGATCATTTTGATAAATCAATAGAGTTGGAGTTAGAATTAGAGAAATCGGGAAAAGCGGAGTTACTTGAGCTGGTAAGAGATATTTCCGATATGGTTGATATACATTATATAAGACAAAAGGAGCCAAGGGGGTTGGGGCACGCTATTCATTGCGCAAAGACTTTTGTAGGGAATGAGCCTTTTGCTGTCTTATTAGGTGATGATGTAGTAGATAGTGAGATTCCTTGTTTAAAGCAATTAATAGATTGCTATAGTGAATATAAAACTACTATTTTAGGGGTTCAAACTGTGGCTCAAGAAAATGTATCAAAGTATGGTATAGTGGACGGAATTCATATAGAAGATAGAATTTACAAGGTTAAGGATTTGGTAGAAAAGCCTAGTGTTGAAGAAGCACCAAGCAATGTAGCAATATTAGGAAGATATATAATAACTCCAGAGATATTTAATATATTAGAAAATACTAAGCCAGGAAAAGGCAACGAAATTCAATTAACTGATGCATTAAAGGCTTTAATTGGTACAGAAGCTATGTATGCATATAATTTTGAAGGCAAACGATACGATGTGGGAGATAAATTAGGATTTTTACAAGCAACTATAGAATTTGCTCTGAAGAAGGAAGAATTAAGAGGAGATGTCATAGATTACTTAAATTCTAAACCTTGGGAGCAAATATAAGAAAGCTATTGGCTTGTACAAAAAATAATTAAATGTACCTAAATAAAGAAGTCCTAAAAAGTTGCAATACTTTTTAGGATTCATTAATTTAAAATATCAAGAATTCATATAGAGAAGTTTTACAAAATCTGCAAAGCAGATTTTGTTTTGAAATTAATAATGATTAGTATACTTTTGAACTAAGAACTTTATACCAAAGATAACTAGCGAGATTAGTAAGACTATATTTAATATCGAATTACCAAATTGTATAAATAGTACACAGATAAATAAAAATATGAATATGCTTAAAAGCCAGTGTATATATCTCATTATTTTATCTCCTTGTAAGAATTAAATTTTTCATTGTTAGTTTATCCTAAATTGAGAAATGAAATTCATAAATTATAATAACGATGTATCCATACACTTGTACTTTGGTAATTGTATTCATATAATATAATTAAATTCTTTTATGTGAATTAATGAGCATAAATGTAAAATGTTGACGTTAAGGCGTATTTATGTTTAATATTTATAAATTATTTTACTACATCTATGCTTATTATTAACAAATTTAAACTTAATACGATAGCTTAGGATAATTTTATTCAATTATTTTTATAATTGTAGTATAATTAGAGTATTATAGAATGATGTTTAGTAAAAGTTGTTAAATAATCATGAAGTGTTTATGGTTAGAGGATGGTGGGAATAAATGCAGGATTATGAGAAACTATACAATTCTTTAAAGACAGAATATGAGACGTATCAAAAATTTTCAGAGCAACACATACAAGAGTTAAATGAAAAAAATGTTAGGCTAGAGAAAAGCATAGATTCTTTATCTAATATAATAGAAGTAAGTAAATACATAAACACTTTTTTTAGTAGTGATAATTTAATATCCATGATTAATGATATGATACTTGGCATATTAGGAGTTACCTATTCAACCATATTCTTAATCGAAAATGGAGAATTAACTATTAAGGCTAGTAATATTGAAGATATGAACATAAATTTAACCTCAAAAGAATTCACATATATAAATCAAGGAGAAGAATTTTTAATAAATTCAAAAAAGCCATTAAAGCAAACTGGAGAACATAAGGTAGATATACATTCGATTATGGGATCACCAATTAAAGTAAGAGAAAAATTTATCGGGTATATAATTGTAGAGCATAATCTTTATAAATTCATGACTACAGAATTAAAACTTTTTCTTAGATCTATAGCTAACCAGATTGCAATAGCAATAGAAAATTCTATATTATATAAAGAATTAGAAAAGATAAATCAAAGAGATTCTCTTCTTGGAATATACAATAGAAAATATTTCTATGAAAGAATAGAAAAAAATGAAATTAATAAGGAAAACGATAAATTTGCAATAGTAATGATAGATATAGATGATTTTAAAAAGATAAATGATACATATGGACATCAATTCGGAGATAAAATTTTGATTAATACTGCTAACATTGTTAGAAATGGCATAGATGAAGATGATATATTAGCTAGGTATGGAGGAGAAGAATTTATTTTATACATACCAAACTTTGAAAGTGAAGAAAGTGTATATAATAAAATTGAAGCAATCAGAAAAACTCTTGAAAATAGTAAGGTAAGTTTCAATGGAGAACAAAAATCTGTAACAGCCAGTTTTGGAATATCATTCTTCCCATTAAATGGAACGGATTTAAATGATCTTATTAACAAAGCTGATGAATTATTATATAGGGCTAAGAAGAGTGGAAAAAATAGGGTGTTAAGTGGAAATATAATTAAAATATAATCATAATATATAAAGCAAGCTTATTTAAATTTAATAAGACTGCTTTTTTATTCTTTAGAGAGATTATGTAATCTAGTATAGATCAATTTATGTAATAAATAAGGAGGATTATATTTATGGATAGTAAAAAGTTACTATCTTTGATAAAAAGGGAAGAGGGTACTAAGTTAGATTTTAAATTAAGATTAGAACTTTTTTATGAGACAGGAAAAAAAGAATTGACCAAGGATATATGTGCCATAGCTAACTCTAGTGGTGGAAGAGGTTATATAATAGTTGGAGTTGAGGATAAAACTAAAAAGATTGTAGGGCTAGAAGTTGAAGATTTATTTCCGGAAGAACAAATACAGCAAATTGTTGCAACTAGATGCGAGCCTCCCATACCAATAGAGGTGGAGTTTGTGGAAGTTGATAATAAAAAGGTAGGTGTGATATCAATTTATGATGGCGGCCAAAAGCCCTATCAGGTTAGAGAAAATGGTGCCTTTTATATAAGAAGAGGTTCTACGACGGATACAATGAGAAAACAAGAACTTATAGCATTATTTGAAGAAAATTTAAGTTTAACTATTGAAACTTGTCCTCTGATTAAGAGTAGTATTGATATATTAAATATGGAACTAGTTAATAAATATTTTAATAAAAAAGGGATAAAAATCAGTGAAGAAAATAGAAGATTTTTATTGCTAAGTGCAGGAATAGCCTTTGAGCATAAAGAGGGAGCACCATTAAAGTGTACTTATGGAGGGTTACTTGTTTTTTCAGATGAGAATTATATATATATTCCTAATAATATGATAAAGATTATTAATAAGTTAAATAATACCGATGGTGAAACTCACATAATACAAGGTAACCTTTTATCAATGGTTGATAAGGCGGAAGAAAAGATAATGGAGATATTACCCAAAAACTATCCTGCGGAGGCAGTAATTGAAGCAGTAAAAAATGCAGTTCTTTATAGGGAATACTTTGACTTAAATAAAATAATTGAAATTATTATTAGTAATAATAAGGTAACTATTTCAAGTCCTGGTGAATTTATAGGAGAGAATATTAAAGGACAAAGGACAAATTATAATAAGCGAAATATTTGGTTATATGAAAAATTGATTTCCCTCGATGAGAAAAAAAGATTTTTAAATAGCGGCAGGGGATTTACAATAATTCGAAATGCTTTTAAAGGAAAAGGTAAAGTTAAATTTATTAATTCTAGAGTAGAGCACAGTTTTAAAGTAATACTGCCAGGAACTTTGTCAGTTAACAAGTAACGGTTCGCAGTTTGCAGTTAGGGAGAAAATGATAGAATTTTCTTAAGTGCTTAGATATTGATTATTTAGCTATATTGTTGCCAAAATATTATGTTGAGGATATACTATAATAAGTGATTTAAAAAACAAGATGTTTTAAATAAATTGATTTACAAAATACTTATTGCAAAAAGTAATTTATATAAGAAGATTTTTAGGAGGTACTATAATGGCAAATGTATTAGATGAGCTATTAGAAAGAGGATACATAAAACAGTTTACTCATGAAGAAGAAACAAGAAAGTTATTAGAAAATGAGAAGATAACTTTTTATATAGGATTTGATCCAACAGCCGATAGTTTACATGTTGGTCACTTTATTGCTATGATGTTTATGGCTCATATGCAAAAAGCAGGACATAGACCAATAGCCTTAATTGGTGGCGGAACAGCTATGGTTGGAGATCCAAGTGGTAAAACTGATATGAGAAAAATGCTTACAAAAGAGGATATCCAAAATAATGTTAATTCTATAAAGAAACAAATGGAAAGATTTATTGATTTTTCTGATGGCAAGGCTTTATTATTAAATAATGCTGATTGGCTATTAAATCTTAATTATGTTGATTTCTTAAGAGAAGTAGGAGTTCACTTCTCGGTAAATAGAATGCTAACAGCTGAATGCTTTAAGCAAAGATTAGAAAAGGGATTATCATTCTTAGAATTTAACTATATGTTAATGCAAGGATATGACTTTTATGAATTAAATCAAAAGTATAACTGTAAAATGCAGCTTGGTGGAGATGACCAATGGTCTAATATGATAGCTGGAGTTGAACTTGTAAGAAGAAAGGCTCAAGGTGAGGCTATGGCGATGACTTGTACTCTACTCACAAATAGCCAAGGCCAAAAGATGGGTAAAACTGTTGGAGGAGCATTATGGCTTAGTGCAGAAAAAACTTCACCATATGATTTCTATCAATATTGGAGAAATGTAGATGATGCAGACGTTGAAAAATGTTTAGCATTACTAACATTCTTGCCAATGGATGAAGTAAGAAGACTTGGAAGCTTAGAAGGTGCTGAAATAAATAATGCTAAGAAAGTACTTGCATATGAAATAACTAAACTTGTTCATGGTGAAGAAGAAGCTAAAAAAGCGGAAGAGGCAGCAGCAGCACTATTTGCAGGTGGAGCTGATATGTCAAATGTACCAACAGTTACAATTAATAAAGAAGAAGTTGGTCTTCCAGTATTAGATATTATGGCAAGTACTAAAATTGTACCATCTAAAAAAGAAGGTAGAAGATTAATTGAACAAGGTGGACTATCTATTAATGGAGTTAAGGTTGAAGATGTAGCTAGAACTCTAAATGAAGATGATTTCCAAGATGGAGCTGTTTTAATTAAAAGAGGTAAGAAGAATTATAATAAAATAGAAGTCAAATAATAAATTGCTATTAATTTAATCCATAATAATACTTAGTGTTAGTATTGTTGTGGATTTTTATTAGGTCAAAAAGATATTAGGTTTACGTCAATAAAGATACTAAAATAAAAACTATTGGTTTGTTAAAATTATTATTGTAAATGATATCAAATTTAACCTTTATATTATTCATATATAAATAAGTAATAAGTTATTGATTTCAGGGGGGATAAAAGTGAGGAAAATTAAACATATTTATAGTAGTGATAAAATTTACTGGCAAGAAGGACAAATTCAAAATGCAGAATATGAAGATACATTGGAAATAACCGATGAAACAAAGCAAATTGTAAAGGGCTTTGGTGGATGTTTTAATGAAATCAGCTGGGATGTATTAAAAAGAATAGATGAAAGTAGCAGAAATGAAATTTTAGATAATTTGTTTACAAAGAAGGGTTTAAATTTAAATATAGGTCGTTTGCCAATAGGGGCTAGCGATTATGCTCTTGAGTGGCATAGCTATGATGAAACAGATGAAGATTATGAATTAAAAGATTTCAGCATAAAAAGGGATGAAGAATATTTATTGCCTTATTTAAAGGAAGCATTAATTCGTAAGCCTAATATGTCACTATTTGCTTCCCCTTGGAGTCCTCCAACATGGATGAAAACTAATAAAGCATACAATTATGGGACATTATGCTGGGAAAAAGAAAACCTAGATGCTTATGCAAATTATTTTGTTAAATATGTAAAAGCATATGAAAAAGCAGGGATAAAAATTGAGCAAATTCATATTCAAAATGAACCTCATGCTGATCAAAAATTCCCATCATGCATGTGGACAGGTAAGGAAATGAGAGATTTTATTAAGAATCATCTTGGACCAGTATTTGAGGAAAAAGAAATTGATACAGAAATTTGGCTTGGTACAATAAATGGGCCATTTGTAGATTTTCAGCTTCCAGGTTATGGAGCACCGTTTTCACAGTTTTATGATCAATGTGTAAATACAGTACTTTCTGATAAAGAGGCAAGGAAGTATATAACAGGAGCAGGCTTTCAGTGGGGAGGAAAACATGTAATTGAACAGGTTGCATTAAGCTATCCTGAGGTAAGACTTATGCAGACTGAAAATGAATGTGGAGATGGTCAAAATACGTGGACACATGCTGAATATGTTTTTGGACTTTTCTGGCATTATTTCACTCACAATGTTGAAAGTTATTCTTATTGGAATATGGTTTTACCTAAAGGCGGAGTAAGTACTTGGGGTTGGGAACAAAATACTATGATAACAATTGATCCAGAAACAAAAGAAGTAGTTTATGAACCAGAGTTTTATGTGATGAAGCATTTTTCACATTTTGTAAAGCCAGGAGCTAAGAGAATAGTAACTACAGGACACTGGACTTCAAATTCTATAGTATTTAAAAATCCTAATGACGAATTAGTAGCCATTGTTGGCAATGCGATGGATAATGAAAGAGAATTTACATTCAAGTATAAAGATAGAAGTTTTTCTACAATTATTAAATCTCATTCAGTTAATACTTTTTATGTACAAGCATGACAAAAAGTACCTGAATCTCGATTAAAAGCAATTAACCGTTAACTATATATAATGCTATTTATTTGATTTGAAAATTAGAGAATCATATGGATATAATTTTAGGGTTAAAATTGCAATTTCGAATTTTTAAAATTAGCTTCTAAAACTAACTTTCTGGTTTTACTTGGAGTATATCCATAAGTATCTTTAAATAATTTCATAAACATTTTATAGTTTGTGAAGCCATTTTTTTCAATGAGTTCAGTAATACTATAATCAGTGTTTATTAAATCAGTATAAAAATGTTCTAATCGTATACTGTTTAAATACTTTAAAAAGGTCGTTCCCATATACTTTTTAAAAAACCTTGAAAAGTATTCAGGATTTAATCCAGCATGAGCTGATATGTCATCTAAGCTTATACATTCTGTATAATGGCTTTTAACATACTTTGTTATTAATTCCAATCTATCTAAATATCGAATTGTTTTTTGCATATTTAATTTTGGCAAAGAAGTACTAAAATGACTTACTAGAATAAATAGCAAATCATAAATTAAACTATTAATTTTAAGTTTATAACCAAGAGGTTTATTTTTATAAATTTCTGAAAAAGACTTCAAAAGAACTTTTATATCATTTTGATAAATAAAATAATTGTTGTCTTCCATATAAGGATTACATTTAAAATAGACATTTTGAACATCCTTAATACTATCTTCCAAAAGTTCGTAGGGAATTTGCAAAAGTATTGACGTATTGGAATCCTTATTAGCTGTTGAGTGAATATCTCTTGGGCTTATTACTATTAACTGATCTTTTTCAATTAAATACTTAGAATTATTTATATGCACTTCAAGATAACCATCTAAAATATAAATAATCTCCATATGATTATGCCAATGCTTAGGTATGATTCTGGCATTATCCTCTATATTAGCGAACATTACTCTAATATCTTCATTTGGCTTAACTAATTCATGTTTAAATTCCATAAAACCACCTACAATCTTTTTATTTAAATAGTTACAGCAATCTAACAATTTAAAATTAGGACAAAAAACAACCTAAATTAGGTCAATAATATTACTAATTTATAAAAGAAAAAATTGATATAATTTATTCAAACAGTTGAAAATGTTTAACAAAAAATTATATTTTAATTTTATTATAAGTAAAAACTATGTGCAACTAGAGATTACTAATTAAAAATACAACTATTAAACTCTTGGATTTAATAGTTATTGAACAAAACAATCAGCATTAAAAAATGTGAGGTATTTTGAATAAATTACGTTATTGGTTAAGATGAAAATCTGAGCTATTATAGAAGTATAACTAATTATATGCACATAAGTTTAGAAGTAAGCAATTGCATATGGCAGGGAGTGAAAGGATGAAGTATTTAGTTTTAGATATTGGCGGTAGTGCTGTTAAATACGCACTAATGACAAAAGAATTAGATTTCATTGAAAAAGGGAAAAAGCCAACACCTATAGACAGTATTGAAAGTTTTGTTGAAACCGTTGGCAAAATATATGATCAATATAAAGATGAAATAGAGGGAATGGCTATAAGTATGCCTGGAGTATTAGATAGTGAAAGAGGTTATGCTTATACAGGAGGAGCATTAACTTATAATAATGGGAAAGAGATTGTAAAGATATTACAAGAAAGATGTCCAACAAAGATAACAATAGAAAATGATGGGAAGTGTGCAGCTCTAGCAGAAGTATGGAAAGGAAGCTTAAAAGATTATAATGATGGAATAGTTATTGTTCTTGGAACTGGAGTAGGTGGAGGAATAATTAAAGATAAAAAACTACATAAAGGTAAAAACTTTTTCGCTGGAGAATTCAGTTTTATGTCTACTAATATTAATGATACTAAAAGTAGTGAAAACTGGTGGGGGGCTGTTAGCGGCTCCAAAGCATTAATACAAGCTGTCGCCAAAGCAAAAAATATGACTATAGAAGAATTAGACGGATATAGAGTATTCGATTATGCAAATAATAAAGATGAAGATGTTCTTAAGGTACTAGATGATTTTACTTACAAATTGGCTGTTCAAATTTTTAACTTACATTGTGTCTTAGATTCAGAGGTATATGCAATTGGTGGAGGTATAAGCAGCCAAGATATATTAATAGAATATATTCAGAAAAACATAGATAAGTACCGTGAATACTTTAAAAAAATTAATGGTTCTGATTTTTATATTCCAAAGTTAAATTTAGTTAGATGTAAATTTAGAAATGATGCCAATTTAATAGGTGCCTTATTTAGTTTCCTAAATCACAATTAAGTTTTTAGATTGATTTTTATTTTAGGTGAAATTTGAATATAGAACATGGCTGTTGTTACAATCATGTTCTATTACAATGGAAAAGATAGAGAATTTAGATTAAGTAAAATTCTATTCATACAGATCTTTCAATTATTTTTAATATATCAACAACTCCATTTTCTATATCAGATATTTTAGAACTTCCAACGCTTATCTTCAAAATATCATTGCTAAAGTAGTCTTTTAAATAGTTTTCACGCATATCTTTGATAATAATATCCTTTTTACCACATTCTTTAATCAACCAATCAATATTAATGTTATCTAAAAATTCAATACATCCGTAAAATCCAGTGTCCGGAATATGCCATTTTATACTTGAAATATTAATTTTTTTAGATGCATTATTTAAGGCAGCCATTCTATCCCTGTATATCGTTCTTATACGATTTCTATTTGCTTTAAACATCCCGCTCTTAATATAAATATCTAAAGCACCTTGGGATAGTACAGAGGTATTTAAATCCATCCATCGCTTGTATTCTTCAAAAGTATTCCTTAATATTTTAGGTAAAACAACAGCAGCAATTCTTAGGCCGGGAAGAAGCACTTTTGAGAAACTCTTTATATATGCAACTCTAGATGAAACATCGTTGTAATACATTGGATAAACATTATTTTTATTCTCTAAATCCCCAAGATAATCATCTTCTATTATATAAACATCGTACTTTTCAGCTAATCTTATTATTTGTCTCTTTTCTTCATTTGAATAACTTACTCCAAGAGGATTGCTAAAACGTGGAATTGTATAAAAACATTTTATATTTCCATAAGCAAATTTTTTTTCAAGCTCCTCAAGATTTATTCCATTAAACTTTCTTTCAATGCCGATAACAGAAGTATTAGTAGTTTCCAGAGCTTTTAATGTACCATGATAAGTTGGCTGCTCTACAAGGACATTGCTTTTTCCGTTTGGAAAAGGCATACTGCAGAGTATATTAATTGCTTGTTGTGAACCAGAAGTTATATAAATATCATCCGGGGAACAAAAAATTTGATAATCTTCAAAAAAAGTCTTTAGCGTCCCAATTAATCCTGTGAGCCCTTGTGGCGATGAGTAATTGAAAAGGGTAATTTTATATATTTCTATAGCTTGATTTAAGCAGTGCTGAAATTCTTCATAGGCTAATATACTTTCATCAGGTGAGCCAGCTGAAAAATCTATAATTGTATTTTCTTTATCTAGATGTAGTTTTTTCTTATCGACTAAGTAATAACCACTTTGAGGTATAGAATAAACAATATGTTCTTTTTGAAGTTTCTCATAAGCATGCACAACAGTTTGCTTACTGCAGCTAAATCTATCAGATAATTCTCTGATTGTAGGCATTTTCTCATTATGTTTTATACTGCCAGTATCAATTTGATTATTAATAAAATTAACTATATCATTATATTTACTCATATGTCTCCTTTTGTACTAGTACAATGTGAATTTTTATAAATTGAATAAGTATATTTTATAATTTACAATTTAATTGTACCATAACCATATAATTCAAGGGGGAGAAATATTAGGCACATGAAAATAAATAACAAGTCCAAAGTTGCCATGGATATTTTTCATCAGGCAAGGAAGCAAGTTGCCCTCATAGCGGGCCTATTAGGGCAATTTGCTGACGCAGTATGATGGAAAATAGGCTTGCAAATGGACTTGTTATTTTTTTGATTGTGCCTTATGTTTATAATAGTTTTAAAATATGAAAAAACAATAGAGGATGTTATGAGATATTTAGATGATCACAATGTTTTTCTAAGAAAATATTATGATTTAAATAAATTTATATGTTCTGGAAGACAAGAACCAAGAGTAGGTGGAATAATATTATGTAATGGTAAAAATAAAGAGGAAATAAATTCAATAATTAAAGAAGATCCTTTTTACAAAAATAATATTGCAAAATACGAAATTATAGAGTTTATACCAACTAAATACGCAGAGAATTTCAGAGAATTTATTTTATAAAGTCATTAATTACATCATATAAGGAGATTTTAAAATGATAAGAAAAATGGAACTTGGAGATATTGAAGAGATACAGAAAATAGATAAAGTATGTTTTAAAATTGATGTTGAAAGGACTGCAGAAGGAATACGCGGATATATGCAAGCAAGCAATAATTCAAGCATTGTATATGAAGTAAATAATAAAGTTGTCGGATTTAACTTTATACATATATGGGGATCTTTTGGCTGGTTTGGTCCTTTTGGAGTGCATACTGAATATCAAGGAAAAGGTATCGGAAAAGCTTTAATAAATGAAACTATTAGAATTTTAAAAGAAGATTATAAGGTATCAACCATTGGTCTTAATACTATGCCAGAATCTCAATATAATGTAGGCTTTTATATGAGTCTTGGTTTTACCCCACTTAAGCTTTCGTTAAGTATGAAAAGGCTGCTTGATTTTACCGTTAAAGAGAGTTCTATGGAATCTAACAAATATGATGTTAACGAGATAGATATAAGTAATGAAGGAAATTATTTAGCTATAAAAGAAAATCTAAAATTATTATCTAATGAAATACATATGGGTTTTGATTTAGCTTCTGAACTTAATTTAATAAGAGAAGAATCTTTTGGAATAATTCTAACATTAAAAAGTTATGGGGAAATTCATGGAATAGTAATTTGTTATACAAAGGCAGTAAGAGACTTTTCAGCTAAAAACTTGCAGATAAAACTAGCAATTATAGATAATAAAATAGATTATAAAGAAGCAATAGATTCTATAATGCACTTCTGTACCGGGTATGCAAAAAAAATTAACTATGAAAGTATATCTATAGACTGCAATACTTATAATAAGGAGATTTGTAATTACCTAATGGAAAATCATAAATTCAAAATAGACAAGACTCAGGTCATGATGCTTATGGGAGAAGTTAATCCTTTTAAAAGTAAAAGAGTATTATTATTGACTCGTTTAGCTGGATAAAGATTGAAAGTATTTTATAGAATATTTTACTGTAAGTGAACAAGTTTTGTTTATTTGCAGTTTTTTTGAATTAATATAAGGAGTATGATAACATATAAGTAAAAATTTTCATTATATTGATATTAATAATGAGCTGTAAGTTTGAGACATTATTAATCCAATATACTTATTCAGTAAATTTTGAAAGAAACTTTTAGGAAGAGGTGAAAAGAATGAGTGATATTATTATAAGAAAAGCAAACTCTAATGATATAGATCAGTTATTTGGTTTAGTTGAAAAATTTGCTACGTCATATAAAGCAAATCATGAAGCATTTACTATATCTTTTGAGAACTTGTTTAACGATATGTCAGTATTTTTGTATGTAGTAGAATGTAATGAAGAACTAATTGGATATTGCCTTGGATTTGATCATTATACTTTTTTTGCTAATGGACGTGTTTCATGGCTTGAAGAAATTATGATTTTAGAAAGTTATCGTAAAAGTGGTATAGGAAGAAAATTAATGGATGAATTTGAGAAATGGGCAAAATCTAGAAATTCAGGTTTAGTTGCATTAGCAACCCGGAGGGCAGCACCATTTTATAAAGCTCTTGATTATGAAGAATCTGCAGTATATTTTAGAAAATTATTAAAATAATACACATAAGATTACCGAGGAAATAAATATTGAAAATAAGTTTATTAATAGAAGGCAAGGGAATTTATATGACATTATTAGAGGAATATATAAAACAGAATAATTGGCGCCAATGGGAAAGATATCTAGAAAGATTGCCGTTAGATAAAAATCAAATTGTTTATGATCTAGGCTGTTCTATTGGAAAAGTTTCAAAGTTATTGTCTACTAAAGTAAGTAAGGTAGTTGGCTTTGATAATAATAGATATCTATTAGAGGAAGCAAATAGAGAAAAACAAGATAATTGTAATTTTGCGCTGGCGGATATATCTAAATTAAATCCAAGTGCATTAGAAAAATATGATGGGATTTGGTTTAGTTTTGCATTAGCTTACATGGAAAATCCTAATTTATTTATACGTAAGTGGACAAACTATTTAAATACCGGAGGATGGTTTGCAATTGTTGATATAGATGGGCTGTTTTCTAAGCATTTGTCAGTAGATAGTAAATATTTTAATCAAATAAAGAAATTTGAAAACGAATCTGAAAAAGGTGGAAATTATGATTTTAAAATAGGAAGTAAAATTAAAAAATTAATGGAAGAAAACGGACTTAAAGTAATTGTTGAAGAAATAGATTGGTATGATAAGGAATTGAATTTTAAAGGAAAAGGCTCTAGTGAAATAATTGAGAATTGGAAGGCAAGATTAGAACGGATGGTTAGATTAAAAGAGTATTTAGGAGAAAACTATACTGAATTTTGCAGGGTTTTTATAGAGAGTATTTCCGAAGAAAATCATGTGTCTAATGAATGCGTACAGTTTTATGTAGGAATAAAAAGTTAGAGTAATAAGAGTATTTTATACTCTAACTTTTTTGCATGCACTAATTAACTTAAGCTTTGAGAGTTTTCATACTCATTTTTTAGTTGTTCCATTGGTTGGTCTTGCGCTGGATACCAACCTTTATTTATAACTATATCTGACAACTCAAAATGTTCAGTTACAGCTTTATCTAACTGTCCTCGTAACATTTCCCTTAACTGAGGGTTTGCAGCTTCTGAGGCTGCCGCAGACAAAGAAGTAACAGCAAATTTTGAGTCTTTAACCATATCGAGTGCTATATCTTTATCTGATAATGATGAGTCATCATTTCCTAGTAACGCATCTAAAAAAGACATAATAATTACCTCCTATTTCCTATTGCATATTTAAATTATTTTCAATAAAAGTTTGCATTGAATTTATATTATCCTTTTTGCTATCTAAGCATTTACTCATAAAGGACTTCAAATCATCATCTTCAACCATTGACATGCTAGCTTGAATTTTTTTTGCACAAATAATATCGGTATCCATTAACTCCCTTATTTCAAGAATTTCATGTGGAGCTAAGCTATTATTATTACTCATGATTTCACCTCCTGATTTATAGTGTTTGGACTTAACATATAAGTGAATTTATTGACCTTGTTGATTTTGAGTTAGTGAACCAATAGAGGATAATTCATTTTGAAGTTGTTGATTTGGGTCTCCTTGTGCATTATACCAGCCTTTATTGATTGCAATATCTGATAATCTATAATGTGAATTAACACAAGCAGTCAGTTGACCTTGAAGTGTATTACGCAAGTCCGGATTTGTTGTTTCTATTATTACTTTTGCTAAAGTTGCTATAGATGCTTTTGAACTTGTAATTAAGTCAAGAGCAATATCTTTTTCTGATAAAGTAGTATTTTGATCCATTAAAATGTCTCCTTTCTGAGTAAGAATTTAGTTATGATAATACTGATTGTATATTTTGCAGAGCAGTCTTCTTCGAAGATATTGAATCTTGCATAAAATTTTTTAACTCTTCATCATTCACCATATTTATGCTTGCACTAATTTTCTTAATACCTAACATTTCTTGACTTATAAGTTCTCTAACCTCAATAACTTCATGTGGTGCTAATTGTGCATTCATATAATCACCTCCTGACTATAATAGTATTTCTCTCATATGTGCATTAATGTGTGGAAAATAAATCAATTTAGATAAGTTATTAGCATGATTTGCAATAAATATTAATTTTATTTATGTGTTAAGTGTTTGTACATAATGCACTACGTTTTTGTACATAATAAAAAAGTAAAGCGCTTAGTAAATAAGTCGCCTTAAATTTTTTAACAAAGGAGAGATGCAATTATGAACAATAAGCTAGATGATAGAACAGATAATGTAGACAGAATTCAATATAACATTGATAGAACTATTCTAAATTGTGAACTCGCTGATGAGATGATAGCAAAAACAGATGATCCTAAAATGAAGCAAGCATTAAGAGAAAAGAATGAAAGAAGAGAAGAGTCTCTTCAAGGCATGAGAGAAGAAATTAGGGATGAGGCACTAGATAAAGAAAACGGATATAAATAAAGATTAGCTTAGAGCATAATATAGCATTTAACAAAATACCATATTTTAAATAATATAATAATTTCCTCGAATAATATAAATTTAAAAATTAACATTTAAGGTCACTTGTGAATTAATAAGTTCATTGGTGATCTTTATTTTATAAAAATAGCAGAATCAATTTCAAAAAAATATGTAAAATAATGGTATCTGGTTATAATTATATTATGTTTATAACGATTTTGAATTATGCAGTTATTTTTAGCAGCCATGAGGTTTAATTTTTTTAGTATGTGGGAATATTGAAAATAAAAGTTTGAGGGAGGAAAAAGTGTGAGTTATAAATTGTTAATAATAAATCCAGGTTCAACATCAACAAAAATATCTGTATATGAGGATGAAAAAGAAATTTTTGGAGAAACATTAAGACATTCTTCAGAAGAAATAGGTAAATATGAACATATATCAGATCAACAAAATTTCCGAACAGAAGTTATATTAAAAATGCTAGAGGATAATAAAATAGATATAAAGGGGGTAGACGCTGTAGTTGGCAGAGGAGGACTGTTAAAGCCAATTATAAGTGGAACATACAAAGTAAATGATAATATGTTAAAAGATTTGAAGGAAAGCGTAAATGGAGAACATGCATCAAATCTTGGTGCTATAATTGCAAATGAAATTGCAGGATCAATAGATAAACCAGCATTTATTGTAGATCCAGTAGTTGTAGATGAAATGGAAGAAATAGCAAGATTATCAGGAATTCCAGAACTCCCAAGAAAAAGTATTTTCCATGCACTAAATCAGAAGGCGGTAGCTAAAAAATATGCAAAAGAATATGGACTTAATTACGAAGATGTAAATGTTATTGTAGCTCATATGGGTGGAGGAGTTTCTGTTGGGGCACATAAAAAAGGAAAAATAATTGATGTTAATAATGCTCTCGATGGAGAGGGACCTTTTTCGCCAGAAAGAAGCGGAAACGTTCCGAGTGGTGATTTAGCGAGAATGTGCTTTAGTAGAAAGTATACATTAGAAGAAATTTTAAAGAAAATAACAGGAAAAGGAGGGTTTGTGGCGTACCTTAACACAAATGATGCAAGAATTGTTGAAAATGCAGTTTTAGAAGGAGATCCAAAAGCAAAATTAGTGCATGATGCAATGGGATATCAGGTGGCTAAAGATATAGGTGCAGCAGCAACAGTACTTAGTGGCAAGGTAGATGCTATAATTTTAACTGGAGGTATGGCCTACGGAAAACCAATAGTAAACTTGATTAGTGAAAGGGTATCATTTATAGCTCCGATTGTCGTTTATCCTGGTGAAGATGAAATGCTTGCTTTGGCGCAAGGAGTAATTAGAGTTTTAAATGGAGAAGAAGAAGTTAAAGAGTATAAATAATTGTATATAAACATATTGCCAAATTAAAAGTGGCAATATGTTTAAGGCACAATTAAAAATTAAGTATTTAATAGGATTTTCTTTCTCCAGTTCCCATAGAGATAATATAGAAATCGTACAGAAAATCCGGCAATCCAACCAATAGGTATAGCAATCCATATACCGCTTATACCAATTTTATTAATTAAAAATACTGAAATAGGGATTTGTACACACCATAGTGATATTATAGTCGAAATCATTGGTATTAAAGAATTACCTATGCCAAGTAGAATACCATTAGTAACAACCATAGCTGCATATACAATATAAAATAATCCAACTACAGTAAGATAATTTTGTCCTATGTTAATGACTAAAAGGTCGCTGACAAATAGTCTCATCAGAAATCTTGAGGATGAAACAATTATAATAGTTATACTTATGCAGGTAATAAAGCTTATTGCCAATGTACAAAAATAACCTTTTCTTACTCTACATGGTTTATTTGCACCTAAGTTTTGTGCAGTGAAGATAGACAGAGCATCAGCTAAGTTAAGCGCTGGCATTTGAGCAAAAGAGTCAAGCTTCCCAGCAATGGCTAATGCAGCGACAGAATCTGTTCCAAAGCCATTAGTTAAAACTTGAATAACTATAAGTCCACCAGCAATAAATAGTTTTTGGATTGCAACTGGAAATCCAATGTCTAAAGTTAATTTAAGTATGCTTAAATCAAAATGTATATCTCTAATGTTAAACTTAAATTCATAATAAATATTATTAAAGTAAATAAAACACCCAATGAAAGAAAAGGTTTGAGATATAACTGTGGCAGCAGCTGCTGATGATGAACCTAAATTAAGAATCCCTATAAACAAAAAATCTAAAAAGATATTTAGAATAGTTGAGGCTATAAGAAAATACAGAGGTGTTTTTGAATCACCCATACCTCTTAAAATGCTGCTTATAGTATTATAAAAAAATGAGGATATAGTTCCAATTAAAAGGATTGTAAGAAAAGTTTTAGATTCAGACATTATCTCTAGTGGAATATTAAAAAAGACTAGCAAGTGGGAAATATTTATCAATCCTAATATAGTAATTATTAATGATAGAATAAAGGAAAATATGAGTGCTGTATCTATAGTTTTCTTTATATTGAGCATGTCTTTTGCGCCAAAATATCGAGCAACTAATATATTAATGCCCAAAGTTAATCCCATAACTACTAATAAAATAGCAAACATAATATTAGAACTGGCACTAACAGAAGCAAGTGCATTTTTACCTAGAAGATTACCTACTATAAGGCTGTCTACAATATTATATGATTGTTGAAAAATATTCCCTATAAGTATTGGCATTGTAAATTTTAATATAACAGACTCTTCTTTGCCTGTAGTTAAATCTTTCATTGTTAATCACCATCCATATTTTAATATTTTATTATAATAAAAGTATTCATTTAATTTAATTAGCATTTATAGTACACTAAGAGTATAAGATAGTTAGAAAATATGGACAACAACTGGATTTTGAATGTGGACTAGTACAGATAAATATGGAGGGAAGCCTTTTGACAAAATATGAAGCTATAATAAATTATATAAAAGACGAGATAATGAATGGAAGCATCAAGCAAGGTAAAAAGCTTCCATCAATAAGGACTATTTCTGAAAAATTTAATTGTAGCAAAGTAACTGCAACAAAGGCGTATGCTTTGTTAGAAAAGGAGCATATAGCATACTCGATTCCTAAAAGCGGATATTACGCGATAGTGAGAAACTTAATTAAAGAAGAGAAGCTTGTTTCGGAAAAAATTGACTTCTTTACATCTACTCCTGATAGTTCCGTTGTTCCTTATGAAGACTTTCAGCATTGTATAAATCAGGCTATGAGCTATTATAAGGAGAATCTGTTTCATAATTCAGATACTCAAGGGTTAAAAGATTTGTTAACTGTAGTAGCAAAGCAATTGCAAAATTATCAGGTATTTACTAATGAAGAGAATATATTTATTACTTCTGGATCTCAACAAGCAATAAACATATTAACTATGATGGAATTCCCAAATGGGAATAGAAATGTACTAGTTGAGCAACCAACATATCATGGTGTTATTAAATCCTTAGAGCTTAATAATGTAAAGATATTAGGGATAGATAGAAGTGAAAATGGGATAAACTTTCATGAACTTGAAAGAATTTTTAGGAATGAAAATATAAAGTTTTTCTATACTATACCGAGATTTCACAATCCTACAGGCTACTCTTATACTAATAAAGAAAAGCAAAGGATACTTAAGCTTTGCGAAAAATACGATGTTTATATAGTTGAAGATGATTATCTTGGGGATTTAGATGTGGATAAGAGATCATACCCAATATATTCTTTAGATGCTTCAGCAAGAGTAATATATCTAAAAACTTATTCTAAAATATTACTGCCAGGGCTAAGAATCGCTGCAACTGTAATACCATCAAAACTTATCAGTAAATTTCGAGAGCATAAAAAGTGGACAGATATAAATACCTCAATGCTTTCTCAAGGGGCACTACAGATATATATTAAAAGTGGTATGTTTGATAGACACATAAAAGAAATTAAAAATTTGTATCACTTAAGGATGAATTTCCTTTATGATTTAGTTAAAAATCAAAATTATCCAAATGATAAATATTACATACCTAAGGGTGGATTTTTTGCAAGCTTTGAGATTAATAATAATAAAAGTGTTAGAGATATAATTAAAAGTTTATATACAAAGAATATTTTAATTGGAGATTCAAGCAGATATTATTTAAATAATAATATAAATAATAAATTTATAAGAATCAGCATAAGTAAACTAAATAACAATGAGATTGAAAAAGGAATTTCAATAATATTAAATGAGATTAGCAGTTAAAACAGTTAATTTATACCTCTTTAATACGATAAGTATATTAGAGTGTACTAAAAGTATAAACTAGTAGGGGAGAAGATGATATGCCAGGAATTTGGAATATAAGTAATGGGTATAATGTTAATTCTAAGAAGATTTCTAGCAAGTTAAGCTTTGAAGTAGGGGAACGCTTTACAGGCAAAGTAGTTGCAAAGGGAGAAGGAAAAGATATTTCAATAAGATTAGCGGATGGATGGCAATTTATAGCTGAACTTGAGGATAATGTTGATTTAGATGATCTTAAATTAGTTAAATTTCAAGTAGATGGACTTGAAAATGGAAAACTAAAACTTAAATTAGTACAAGGTGCTGCTGGTGAAGAAACAACCGAAGATGATAATTTTCAGGAAATTATTCAAAAAGAAGGTCTTTCAAAAGATGATATTGATATTTTGAAGAATATGGTTAAGCATAATATTCCTTTAACTAGAGATAATATCAATGAAATTAAGGGATTAATTCAATTTAATGAAAAAATAAGTGCAAATCCAAAGGAAATTGATACATTTATTCAAACATATCTTCAAAGTAAAAATATACCAGTCGATAGTGCTGAAGGGCAAAGTATAAAAGAAACGTTAACCAAGTTTTTTAATGAATTTAAGAACATGACATCTGACGATATACTTGCATTTATAGAGAATAATCTAGATTTTTCAGAAGAAACTATAATTAGTTTTAACAAGCTATTTAAAGGAGATTCTTCAATAGAACAAATCCTTACAAAGATGAATGATTCTTTGAATTCATTAGAAATCGCAGATAATGCTTCTGGCAGTGATATTGAAATTTTTAATAGCAAGATATCAAGCAAAGAGCCAGAATTTTCTAAGAGTAATTTAGATTTTGCTAACGCTTTAGCATCGAAGGTATATAATGAGAATGATCCATTAACAAAAAAAATAAATATATTAGATGTACTTAAAACATTGGCTGGAAGTGAAGATAGCGAACTTGATATGGTTCAGAAAAATGCCAATAACCCTAGTAATGCTATCAAGGAAAACATTGACCCAGAAAATGAAAAAGTAGATCTCCCAGCTTCATTAGTTGAAAAGTTAGATAATCAACAATTAGTAAAAATAATTAAAGATACTATTGGGGGGAATCTTACAAACAACGATTTTCCTAAAAATCAGGCAGAACGCCTTATTGAATCAACAAACAAAACAAAATTAGAGGGATTGCTAAGCAATATAGATGGTAAAGAAGTTAAACTTACTGATGATGAATTTAGATCATTTACAAAGCTGTTAAATAACAAAAGCGCAGGAAATGAAGTTGCCAATGCAGATGTATCTTTTGATAAGGGCAATGTTCAACCTAAAGAAGCGGCGACCAACAATAATGTTATAAAAGAAACAGTTACAATTAAAGAGACTGTAGGGAAGCTAAATGCTAATGATTTATTAGCAAGAAATGACTTAGATAATAAAGATGCAATAAAAAATGAAATTAAAGATAAGATTGATAATGTGAGAGATATAGTTAAGAATTTAGTAGCTCAAACAGAGTTAAAAGATGCAGGTTATGAAAAAATAATGAATTTAGTTAAATCTAATATTAATGATATCAAAGTATTTAATTCTGTGAGTAATGAGTACTATTATTTAAATATGCCTATAAACGCAAATAATCATGAATATCCTTGCAAACTTATTATTAAGGATAACAGAAAAGATGGGAAGAAGATAGATACAACAAATACTAAAATGGTGGTTAGTGTAAAAACAATAAATTTGGGAGAAGTAGATGGTTATTTGACTATGAGAGATAATAGAATGGATGTAAATTTAAAATGTAATAGTGAATTTACTACTACCTTAAATAATAATAAATCAAAATTAGCCGATGGATTATCTACCCTTGGATTATTCGTTAAGATAAGTGTATCAGCTAAGGATAAACCAGCAGATATAGTAAGTTGCAGAAATTTCTTTAATGATTTAACAATTTCAGCTATTGATATTAAGGTATAATTTATATTAATATCTTTATAGAGTTAATTTTAAGAATAAGTTATTATGTGCAATCAAAGATTTTGAAATTATATATTTTAAAGTTGCGGTCTTTTCATCTTTAATTGTGCATTTTAATATGTGGAAATATTAATTAGGAGTGTACAAAAATTATGAATCAGAGAAAAAAAGCAGCAGCATTAAAATATGAATTTAATAGTGACGCTCCAATAGTTACAGCAGCGGGAATGGGGCACATTGCAGATAAGATTCTTGAAAAAGCTGAAGATAATGACGTTCCAATAGTTTATAATAAAGAATTAATAGATTTATTATGTAATGTTGATGTTGGAGATGAAATTCCTACAGAATTGTACGAAGCAGTAGCACATGTAATAGCTTTTCTTACAGATTTAGATAAGAAAAGATAACCTACATAGGAACAACAGAAGGGTGATAAATAAATGGCACTATATACTATTTCAGATTTGCACTTAGGCTTTAATGTTGAAAAACCAATGGATGTTTTTGGTGATAAGTGGAAGGATCATTGTGATAAAATTAAAAAAAATTGGCTTAGTAAAATAACTGAAGAAGATATGGTGCTTATAGCTGGAGATATTTCTTGGTCTTTAAAAGAACAAGATAGTAAATATGATTTAGATTGGATAAATGAATTGCCAGGCAAAAAGATTATAAGCAAAGGTAATCATGATTTTTGGTGGGGAAGTATTTCTAAATTAAATAAAAAGTACGAAAATACTAAGTTTCTCCAAAATAATTTTTATGTCTATGAAGATTATGCTATATGTGGAACGAGGGGATGGATATGCCCTAGCGGAGATAAATATAGTGATAAAGATAAAAAGATATATGATAGAGAGCAGATAAGATTAAAACTTTCCTTAGATGCTGCTAAGAACAAAGGATTTGAAAAGATAATAGTTATGCTTCACTATCCTCCAATGAACGAAAAATTTGAAGAATCGGAATTTGTAAGGATAGTAAAGGAATATAATGTGGAAAAAGTAATATATGGGCATTTGCATGGACCAGTATTATTAGGTAAAGTATTAGATGGACACGTTGAGGGAGTTGAATACATATTAACTTCAGCAGACTATCTGGATTTTAATCCTAAGAGAATACTGTAAGTAGATAAGGCACAATCAAAAAAATAATAGACCAGTATGCTTGCCTATTTCGCGTCATATTGCGTCAGCAAATTCAGCTAATAGGCCCGCTATGAGCAGAATTTACTTTCTTGTCTGACACGAAATATGCACATATGAAAAGCAGCTATGCTGCAAATAAGAACTTTTCGTCGCATCTTTGGTCTATTATTTTTTTTCATGTGCCTAAATAAGATTTGGAGTGAAATTTTATGATTTATTGTTTAGAAAATGAAAAAGTTAGAATTACAGCAAGTACTGATGGTGGTGAATTACATTCTATAACTGGTAAAAAGGAAGGAACAGAATATCTTTGGAATGGTAATCCGGAGTATTGGAAATATCATTCACCACATTTATTCCCGATAATAGGGCAATTGAATAACTCTAAGTACAGGATTGAAGATAAGGAATATGAATTACCATCTCATGGATTCGCAAGAATATCAGAATTTACACTACTTTCAAAAGATAATGATCACGTGGCTTTTGAATTAAAGTATTCAGATAAGACTCTTGAAGTATATCCTTATAAATTTTCTTTACAAATTACATATACTATTCAAGATAATAGTATAATGGTAAGCTATAAAGTTATTAATTTGGATGATAAAGAGATTTATTTTTCATTAGGTGCTCATCCAGCATTTATGTGTCCTATTGAAAAAGGGGAAGTATTGGAAGATTATTATCTTAAATTTAATAAAGCAGAAAATAGTTCAATTATGTGTTTTGATGAAAATATATATTTCACGCATAATAAAAAGGAATATTTAATTAATAATGATGTCATTGAATTAAAAAAAGAAGTTTTTAAGAATGATGCATTAGTTTTTGATGATTTAAAATCCGATAGAATAACAGTTAAATCTAGAAATAATAATAAATCCTTAAGTGTAGAATTTGATGGTTTTCCGTATTTAGGAATATGGGCACCAGCTAAAGGAGCACCATTTGTTTGTATTGAACCTTGGTTTGGACATGCAGATTATGGTGACTTTAATGGAGATTTTAAGGAAAAGGAAGGAATCATTTCATTAGAAATAAGAAAGGAATTTAATTGCAGCTATAAGATATCTATTGAAGAATAAATTAGATGTTTCATTGTAATTGATACATAGTTATAAAGTAAAAAAGCTATCATTTTAACTAGATAGCTTTTTTATTATAGAGTAAATAAGCTTTATATTATAATAAATTGTTTATTTCATTACCAATCTTTTCTATAGCTTTTTCTTGGGTATGAAGGTCAGAAGCAATTTCTTTAGATAAAGCTTCATGTTCTTCAAAAGCAACGCTTATATTATCAACTGTTGAAATAACGGTATCTTTTGCGTCTGAAGCAGTAGTTAAGTTTTCTATGCATATATTAATTTCCTCTGTTGCATCTTCAATCGAAGATTTTATGCTAGAAAAGCTGCTTTTTGCATCTTCTAATGAATTATGTTGAGTAACTAAAGCTGAATTACCAGAATTCATAGCATTAGATGCTTTTAAAATATCTACTTTTATTTCCTCTAAAATGCTAGTTATACTTTGAACAGCTAGTTTAGAATTTTCAGCGAGTTTTCTAACTTCTCCAGCAACAACAGAAAAGCCTTTACCAGCCTCCCCAGCCCTAGCAGCTTCTATTGCAGCATTCAATGATAAAAGATTCGTTTGACTTGCTATCTGGCTTATAGAATCAGTTATACTATTTACAGATTCTAATTTAGATACTAATGCATTTACTGTTGAAGTTGACACTGTGAATGCATCCTCAAGATCAGTTAATGATGTATCTAAATGACCAATTGTATTTAGACCATTATCCGCCAATTTATCCGTATCTAATACTTTAATATGAACATTAGTAATATTAATCGCTAAGTCTTCCATATTTGAGCGGAAGTTAGATAATGTACTTTTAACATTACGTATTTCCCTATTTTGAGATTCGGTAGAAGATACTAATGATGAAACAGATGAGTTAATGTCTTTAATAGAATTATCTATTGCACCAACTTTATCTTTTAGATCATTAATTTTACTTAAATCCTTTTGATTTTGATTTATAGTATTATTTTCACTTTGTGAAATTGGTATGGTTTTAGTTTCTGTAATTTTTTTGTTTTTGAAAATCCCCATGATATAAATCCCCCTATTGAAAAATAAAGTATATTTTAAAGATTTGAATTTTTAATCAAATCTTTGCCAACTCTAGCCAGTTCTTTGATTCTTAGAGAAGAGTTTGTATTTACAATAGTCTTAGAGAACCATAATAATGCATCTTGATTGATGCCTAGTTTTCTATTTAATTCACCAAGTAAATACATTAAGGAATCTCTTTGTAAGCCATACATAGGAAAAATCTCATTAATATAAGCACTATTAAAACCTTCAAGGGCTTGTCTCAAGAATACATTTTCTTGTTCAATATTATTTAATAATCTATACATCCAAGCAATTTTTAATGAAATCATAGCTTTTGTACTATCTGGAAGGTTAATAAGCACTGCATTTAGTAATGCTAGCTTATAGCGCTCAATTGCTAATTTTTCATCTAAAATAGGTGGATATTCTCTTGGTTTCCATTTTGGAGTCACATTGCTAAGCACAAGTTCTTTTTTATGAGATTTAATCTTTTCAAAGTCTGATTTCATTGCAGCATAGCCACAAGAATTGCATATTACAACATCATAAAAATATGGATTTATAACTGAATATCTAATGAAAAAATCTGAATCCTTGGAAATAATTCTTGGTGACTTAGATTTTACAGTTTTGGCTTTGAAATGTGAATCACAAACAGGACAAATAGTTTGTTTATCAAACAAATGGTTTAATATATCGGTATCGTTCATTATAGTCACCTCATCAAAAGTACATTGATTTTAATATTTATTTATAATATATATAAATTATATCATATTAAGTAAATTCATAAATAGGTTATGAAAATTTTTTAAATACTTTATATATTATTAATTACACTAATTTTGAAGTTTTTGATATAATAGATAAGGACTATATTGAGGAATGATGTTATTAAAGGGTGGTAATTATGGCGATAAGTGATTGGAAGGTATTTTTAATGCCTTACGAACAAGCAGTAGATGAATTGAAAGTTAAACTGAAATCAATCAGAAAAGAATATAGAAGAAAAAATGAATACTCACCTATAGAATTTGTAACCGGAAGAGTTAAAGAAGTTTCAAGTATGCTGGAAAAAGCAAATAAATTTGAAATTCCTATAGATAGAATTAAATATGAACTTGAGGATATTGCAGGCATAAGAATAATGTGCCAATTTGTTGATGATATAGATACAGTGGTACAGATACTTAGAGGGCGTAAAGATATGCAGATTCTTTATGAGAAGGATTATGTAAGAAACGTTAAGGAAAGTGGTTATAGAAGTTATCATATGATAATAAAGTATCCTGTAAATATGGCAGAAGGGTTAGTTGAAATTTTAGCGGAGTTTCAAATAAGGACATTAGCCATGAATTTTTGGGCAACAATTGAGCATTCCTTAAATTATAAATATAAACAACATATACCGGAACAATTAAAAGAAAAGCTTAAAAGATCTGCAGATGCCGCATTTAGATTAGACGAAGAAATGTTGGAAATTAAAGATGAAATTAAAGATGCTCAAAAATTATTTGAGGTTAAATCTCATCTGATTTCGAATATAATGAACTCACTATTAACCCTAATTTCATTAGGAAAAGAGGTTGAGGCATCACGGTATCAAAAAGCTTTAAATAAGCTAATAGAAGACGGGGAAGTTTGGGAATTGAATAGCTTACTTTTTTCTGTTAAAAAAGAAATTGAAAAATATAGAGAATAAAAACTCTATATAGGAATGCAATAAATAAATTTATTGCTTATAGATTAAGTCTTATATGAATTAGTTATAAATTTAAAGTGATAAGTAATAAGTTAAGGAAGAAGAGCCATTAAGAAATTTAATCTTTAACTTATACCTTATCACCTGTCACTACTTATTGTTCAATCAAATAAACTGGAATTTATCTAATTTTCTCAGTTTTACTTATTTTGAATCCATTATCTAAATAAAGATTTAAAGCTTTTTCATTCCATTTTGCCACATGAAGAATAATCGGATTATAATTATTTTTTCTAATATGTTTGATTGCCCAAAGCAGTAACTGCTTTCCTAATCCATTATTTTGATAGCTTTTATTAACTATCAAATCGTCTATTTCGTTTCCATAGCAGGAAACTGAACCTACTACTGAATTATTATTCCATAGTACATATAAATTTTGCTTTTTATTATCTAGTTGCTCAATTCCTGAATAAAAATTATCCCGAATTATTCATGAACTCAAATTCTATGGTTATTATTGTAAAAAGTCACATAGGATTTGAGTTTATTGAATTTTTGTATTAAAAATTTATCTGTTTTACATAAATTTATTGAGCAATTCCC
>JAJXWH010000102.1 GCA_021781745.1 Bacillota bacterium
TCATTTAATGAGGTTTATTAAAGTTACCTTGAAATAAATTACAATTCAAAATTACTAAAAAAAACTTATAAAATAATAAACAGCAAGTAATTTTAATGTTTTTAAAATTACTTGCCGAATTCAAGTTTATTTAAATTTTCAAAGCAAACCACTAATTTTTTATTAAGAGCTGAAATTATTTGTACATTTTGAATTTTCTTCATTGCTGCTTCAATAACTTCAATAGCTTCATCCCACATTTTTATGTTAATATATCCTTGCGATACATCAATTAAGAAATTTGGATTATAACAAACCAAACTTTTTGCAACAGTTATTTCATCAAATTTAAGGTTTTGCTTTAAGTAAAAGCCCTTTAATAATTCATATAAAATATGTTGTATCGCCCAATAATCGCTGTTGTCTTCAATATTTTCTCTAATTACTTTTTCTATATAAGAGTTATCCTTGAAATTATTAAGAATGCCCTCAGTACAAATTTCACCAAAACTTATCCAAATTTCAATAGCTTTTTCTGCCGCTTCCTCTTCATTTGACACATGATTTTTCATTGAAATATAATATTCTTTAAATAACTCATCCCAATCAATATTGATGTAATCTCTTGGGATATCTGTTCCAAGAATTTCTTCATCAAATTCTGATTCATGCAAACATTTCATTAAAACTTCAAAGGCTTTGTATGAGACCCCATACTCTTTATTTCTGGAAAACATTATAGCCATTTTTAATAATTCTTCAAACTTCAGAGCCCACTCACTTTCATCATAATCCTCTACTTCTTCTCCTTCTTCATTAAAATAGCAATTTCGATAACTATCATAATACATCTCATTATAATATTCTCTATCAAAACATTCTTTGCAGAATACTTCCACTCTTTTAATGAAACTGTCTCTATCATTTATACCAGCTTCCATAAGAGCATCCTTAGGGCTTATCCATTTTGAAATAAACTCTATCCTCTCTTTTTCAGGCAGCTTATTCATTAATTCATCGATTAATGTAATCAATTCCTCTTTTGAACGACTAATTAAGTTGTATTTTTCTTTCATCATTGAGCCTCCAAAGCTTTTCACTCCACATAAATCCAATTGTCTCTTCATTGTCATCTATAACACTAATTTCATTAATTATCTCTTTTTTCCTATTATTATTTCTGGTATTTGCCACGAAACTCCAAATTTATCTTTTACCCATCCGCATTCCTCTGCCTCAGGTACGTGTGAAAGTTTATCCCAAAAATAATCAATCTCCTGTTGATTTTCACAGTTTACAATCATAGAAAATGCCTCGTTAAAACCGAAATCCACATCAAAGCCATTATCCATTGCAGAAAAATCAACACCATTAAGCTTGAAAGAAGCATAATTTATCTTTGCCTTTGGTGAAGTTGCTTCTTTGTCATACCATAAATGTGGAACTATTTTCTGCATAGTAATCCCCTCCATAAATCGTGTTATTCTATCTATAAGGTTGCTCTCTCTGTATAGCTTTTAAAATTATCCAAAATTGCCTGCCAGCCCATCTGCTGCATCTCAATGGAATTACTACTCTCAGCTTCAAAGGTCTCAGTTACCTCTGTTTTATTTTCACTGCCGAAAAAATCTATCCTAACTTTTCTTCCATCGCCTAATGTATAAGTTATAATATCATATAATTTCACTTCATCGTAAACGCCACCAAAGTCAAAGCCAAAGCTCCCATCTTTTGCTTCCATTCTTGAAAGAAATTTACCTCCAACTCTTAAATCATTTTCTGCAACCGTGGTATGCCAATCCTCTGAAGCGTTGTTCCATTTTTTTATGTGTTCTGGCTCTGTAAAGTATTGCCAAGTTGTTTCTATAGGTGCATTAATAGTTGCTTTTATAGTTATTGTTTGCTTATCTTTCATCTTCTACTCTCCTCGTCTTATCATTTCTTTTTCTGATGCTATATGGATACTTAATTCCAAGTATCTATTATCTTCACTATTCATTCTTAAAATCTATATCACTTCATTTTAATATAGCAGTCTTTCTCACAAAAACTTATGCCATACCTTATAATATTCTTATAACCTTCACTTCTTAGCTCCATATCATAACTTTTATCTTCAATTTGTTTTAATGCATCCTCTGCTCTTTTTTCTAAATCATCAATATTTTTAGCTATTTTAAACTCAATAACTATTGCTATGCCTCTTTTAGACACAGATTTTATAAACAGATCACTTCGTCCTTTTCCACCTTCTCTATTGGATTTTACAATATAATCGTGCATATTTGCTAAGGCTCCAACTACAAAGCCATGATAGAAATTTTCATAGGCATCATTAAAGCTTATTGTTTCAATAAGAAGTCTTCCAAGCTCTTCTTCAAAAATTTGAGGCTCCCCATTTATTATTGAAGTATATAGTTTACTTAAATCTTTTGCTTTTACCTTTTCTTCAAACCACTTTAAGATTTTACTTCTAAAAATATATTTCACTTCTCTATTTGGTATACTTAATTCTAAATAGCGATTATCTTCCTCATCCACTCTATCACTAACTTTTTTAAAATATCCAGTAAAGAACATGAAGTTCCATAAGTTATCCATTGTATCGTAAATTTCATCATAGGTTATATCTTCATGTACTGGCTTTTCTATAGCTTTCCCTTCAATTAACAGCTCAATTTCTTTTTTAGTTGCTGTATCTGCTTTTTCTATTAGACTTTTAACTATGCTGTTTGAACTTGTATTTGCCCAATAGGAAGTTGGAAATGTATTTAAGTCTGTTACTAAATCTTTTACGAATCTTACTGCACTCCACGGATTATAAACCTCAGCACCTCCAAAAATATATCCATTGTACCATTCCTTTACTAAGGTATCTTTTTCATTCAAATTATAATCTTCAAGCATTTTATCAACTTCATTTTGAGTAAATCCAAAGTATTCATCATATGATTTATTTAAAATAGAGATAATTTCTATATTATTTAAGCCTGTAAAAATGCTTTCTTTAAGCAGAGAGCCAAAAGCTTGTCTTTTGTGCGAATCGCTTACTCCTACGATTTTAGGAGTAGGAGTTTCTTTTAAATATGTACATCCTGTTATTACAGCAAATTCTAAGGAACTATTAGTTTTTAATGCTGATTCAAAAAGCGACCTTATAAAAGCAATCATTTGGTCATAAAAGCCCTCAAAGAATGAATTTTCGAGGGGTACATCATACTCATCTATAAGTATGATAACTTTTTTTTCATGATACTTTTCTAAACATTGTGATAAAAATTTTAGTGCTGTTATATAAAGTGAATCATCCTCTTGTGCTTTTGTAATTTTTAAATATTTTTCTTTTTCTTCATTTAATTTATCACTTTCTAAAACATAATCATGGCGCCTAAATTCATCTACCAGCTCATCCTTGATACACTTTAGTGCTAATTCAAATGTTGGCTGTTTAGCAGATTTTAACGACAAATTAATTACAGGATATTTTCCCATATGGGATGTGTATTTTTCTCCTGCCTTCATTATTTTTAAATCCTCAAATAAATAAGAATTGTCTTTCCCTTTATTTTCAAAGAAATATTGAAGCATACTTATATTTAAGGTCTTTCCAAACCTTCGTGGTCTTGTAAACAAATTAACATCTGCTTTATTATCTAATAAATCTTTTATAAGTAAAGTTTTATCAACAAAGTAATAACCCCTAGTTATTAATTTTTCAAAATTATCTATCCCTATTGGCAGTGGTTTAAATTCCATTTCATCACTTCCATTTCTTTTTCATTTCTTTCCCATTTCTTGTTATAGTATATTATAACCCATATTATACTTACTTAAAATAATAAAGAGCCAAACAAATAACAATTATAATAATTGCTTTTTGTTTGGCTCCATAGCTTCCGACATTAGAATGTTTGCTTTTTTCTTTATTTATATAACAAAATCTTTTTATAATAAATTAAATGTTGATTAAAAGTGTAAGCTAACCATTTTTTATTGAACCTAAAAATAGATGCAGTCAAATTAATGACTGCATAATCTATATAAACTTTAGGGGATAAAGAGAATGGAGGGTATTATTGTGCTTCTAAGAATTTAATCTTTTGTATACAACTTAATATCTTCTGTATATTTTTTATATCTTTTGTATGTATTTATAATAACATTTTATTACTTAATAATCAATATCATTTAGTATTTACTATCAAATTATTTTTCGACATTTCTTAATACTTAAACTACTTCCCTTTAACTTTCTTTTGAATAAAGCCTTTCAGGTGTTGCAGTCAATTAAAGTAAGAATTTTAGTGTAAATAAGCATATTGCTTGCAATTATTACAAGCAATGTGCTTATTATACCTAACCTTCAAAAACTCTTTTCCACTATAACCCAAGCTATATACACTAATCATATATATTATTAGATTAATTAAAATTTGCATTCTGTAATGAATAACTAATTGTAATATTCCTCATATAAAGAAATCAATAATTCTTCAACTTGTCCTTCATCAGGCACCTTAGGTAAAGTAGTATTCACTGATGCTTCTTTAAAGCTGAAATCGTAAAACTCTACCAATTTAAACAATTCATCATAACTATACTTGCCTTTTCTAATATCCATTAACAAATCATGTTCTTTTTCTCGATAAGTATTAATTTCATGAGTTTTCAATATCTCAGTTCCCATAATTAGAAGTCTTATTAAGTGCATAGCATGTTTTAAGAGCTTGCCCTCATCCTTTTTTCTATTCCTATGATTAAGCTTATCATAATCCCGAACAATATTACTCATTTCTGAGTATATACTGATAAAATCCCTTAATGGATATTTATCTATACTAATATCCATTAATATCTCTGCTTCTATTTCTTGTTTATCTGATTTATCAATATATAATTTTATACTTCCTTTTGGAAACTTCGTATAATTGGATGAAAAATGATTCATTTGATTATTTATTGTATTAAGTATATGTTTTTCTTTTTCTTCCTGAGGATACTCATCCCTTGCTAGAGCGTTCTGCAACCTTCTTAATTGTGCAGTAGCATAATTACCAAAAGTGTTTATTACTCTTTTTGATAAAAACAGCTCTCTATTTTTACGTAATGCGTCCCCATATTTATTCATATAAATGATATGCTCATCCTTAGTACCTAATAATTCAAGAATATTGGGATTGCCTTTTAGCGCTAATGAAACAAATTTTTTAAGTCCATATATAACAGTATCTGTTTCTGTATCTTCAAATTGTTCAAAGTTTTGAAATCCATACATATTTTCTTTTCTTTCAATTGTAATTCCTCTTAAGTCTATGTCGCTAGTATCTAAATTAGTTCCATATCCTATTGATCCTGAAAGAGTCAAATAGATGATGTTTTCTCCTAAATTTTTATTTGAGTGGATGAATTTATATTCTTCTTTATTTAAAATTTCCTTTGTTACCCTGTTCATTTATGCCCCCATACTCTTTAAGATCTTATGAAAAAATTCATTTAAAATACTTGAATCTCTTTCTTTTTCAGTTTTAATTCCTTTTGCATAATTATAATAATACTCTAGCTTATCTTTCAAAAATTCCACCAATTCTTTGGGCGGCTCTATTGTGTCAGACTCTATACTATCAGCCTTAACAATAACAAGTTTATCAATTATCTTTCTGATTTTGTTATCTATTTCAACGTCTTTCATCATTGCTTGTAAGTTCATAGGTGGGATTGTATTAAAATTTTCTATCCACATACATGATAAAATTGGTCTGATAACATAAAAAAGCTTTTTGAGTTTAATATTGTCCAAACCCTCCAATCCATCACAGCTTTTCTTTGCAAGATTTACATAATGATATGTGGCTGATATTGGTGAAAAATAATTTTCTGCAACATGTCTTAATTCATTTACAAACTCTTGATTTTGCTTGTATATAATTGGAGATGATAACCATTCTAATAAAGGTGCATTTGACTTGTACATTAGTTTTAATGCTTTTCGAAGATCCCATCCATTAACATCTAATACCTCATCTACAGGCATTTCAATAATATCAGAACCTTCAAACACACTTAAATACCATTCAATTGGATGTACATAAATAAATCTCACGTCAAAATCACTATCTTTAGATTCAAATCCCCAGCCACGACTTCCTGATTCCACAGCATATAATATTTTCACATTATTTTTTTCTTCTATATCTCTTAATTGAGCTTGTATTACTTTTTCCATAAATATGGTTTTCCTCCCCTCTCTTCAATAATTATTTCATATCATAGTTTTTTAATCATAATATTATCTATTTCCAATAATAAGTCTTTTTCCACAGTTTAAAGTGCTCATCCTTGCATCTTTTTTTAATCCAATTAGGCAAATTATCATTACTCCCACAAGTTCTTAAACAATGTTTAAGCTGCCTTTCAAATTCAATCCTATATTCATTTAAAGTTTCTCTAAAAACATAATCACGAAATGTCCATGTATCATAAACTTTTCTGTATGCTTTCCCTCTAGCAATTTCAAAGGTTCTACGTACTTTTTTATTTGCAGACCTCTTGTACCAATATAAAGACTTTAATCCATATCCATCTTGATAAACTGGTGTTTTTTTATAACTTCTTGACATTATATCGCCTCCGTTACAAGGCGTCATCTCTCCAAATCATTATCATCAACTCCTAACTTATTTTTTAAAATTTAAATGTTCAAATTATCCTTGAGCCTTAAAATTGTAAATTGGTTTAATTATTTCAATAATATCAACAGTTTCAGAGATATTTTGTAGTATTTCTTCCTTAGGCTTATATACCATTGGAGCTTCATCAAGTGTTGCTTCTGTAACCGAAGTTGTAAAAATCCCTTCCATTGAAGCCTTAAATTCCTCCAAATTTACTTTTTCTTTAGCTTTAGTCCTGCTCATAATACGCCCTGCCCCGTGTGGTGCTGAATAATTCCAATCTGGATTTCCTTTTCCTATAGCAATTATGCTTCCATCTCTCATATTAAGAGGGATTAAAACTTTTTCTCCTTCATAAGCTGAAATACTTCCTTTTCTGATTATATTGTCCTTGAAATTTATATAATTATGGGTAGTAGAAAATGACTCAAATTCTTCAAAGCCTTTTCCAAGAAACTTCTTTAAAATTATATCTGCCATAGTGTTTCTATTTAAAACAGCATATTCTTGACAGATATTCATATCATTTAAATAATCCTTTCTGTAATCTCCACTTAAAAAGCATAATTCTTTTGGATAGCTTGGCATTAAGTCATTATATAATGCTTCTAAAGCTTTCAAAGTTTTTTGGATTTCCTTTCTACGTCCAGCAGCTTTATATTCACTAATTATCTTATCTCTTTTAACAAAATATTCTCCTTTACCACTGCATAAAGCTATAGCCAAATTTTGATAAATATTAGCTACCTGGTTTCCTAAATTTCTGCTTCCTGAATGAATTACAAGATATTTAGTGCCACCAGCACTTTCATTTAATTCAATAAAGTGGTTTCCTCCACCTAAGGTACCAATACTTCTTTCAATCCTTTTAGTATCCTTCAAGCTTCTAAAGCATTTTAAATTTTGCAATTCTGGAAACCTAACAATTCTTCCTTCATGAACCTTCATTCCTGAAGGAACATATTTATGGATTATATCATCTAACTTTTCTAAGTCAACATCTACTCTTCCTAAATTTATAGTTAACATGCCGCATCCAATATCAACTCCTACAATATTAGGAATAACCTTATCGCCTAAATCTGCCGTAAATCCAATAACACAGCTTGCCCCTTTATGAGTATCTGGCATTATTCTAACCTTGCAGCCCTCCACAAAAGGCTGATTGCATAATTCCTCTAATTGTTCAATTGCTTCTATTTGTATATTATCTGCAAATACTTTTGCAGTATTATATTTTCCTTTAACTTCTATCATAAATATTACTCCTTTAAAATTAAGGGGAGAAAAACTATTTAAGTATTTAGTGCTCTACCACCTGAGCTACTTATAATTTCTGATAATTATAAGACCGGATTCGAACCAGTGACATCTATCGTTAACAGCGAAGTAACTTAAATATACACTTCCCCTATATTTTTATCCGATAGCTAGCATCCGTAACACTCCCTCGCACTCTGTGAAAGCGACTATGCCAAATTAAAATTTGGAATACCTGCTTTTCTTTAATCGGGAGATAACGGCTGCACGCTCCTGGACTAGGTGCCCCTTGAGGGTATAAGTGAAACTTTATATAATTGATTTTAATTCTTCCTTAAAATAATAATCTTCAATTTTTCCTTTTATATTGCTAAGCCCAGCTTCCACATTTGGTATGAATTCTAGTATTTTTTCATTCCAGCCTGCAATTATATTTACCTTCTCACCTTTAAATTGTTGAGTACCATAACCTAAAAGGTCAATTGCATGGACCCAAACATTTGGATTTACTCTTTGCCTATATTGATTTATCAAATCTTGGCATACTCTATCATATCCATAATTTATTTCGTTATCTGATAGAATTATTATTCTATCAACATAAATTTTATTATCTAACAAATGATATATTGGTAATGAAAGATTTGTCCCTCCGCCTGTAACCCTTATAGAATTTGCATTAGCTATAATTCCATTTGTAGCTGCAAGTGGCGTTATTTTAAACCTTGTATCAAAAGTACTTGTTATAGCTTCATCACAAATACTATTTGCGATCGCCATTAATATAGTACCTATTTCAGCACAAGTTATATCACTTTTTGCACTTACTCTAGAACCCATAGAACCTGACACATCTGTAGATATAAAAGTCTTACCACTTAATCTTTCTATATTATTTGTAGAATACCTAATTGCGTTTTCTAATACATCATAAATTTTTGATGTTCCTAATCCTTCATTTGATAATACTTTAAATGCTGAATAATATCTAAAAGGTAATTGTTTGCTTTTCTTAACCCTATTTTCATTTTCTAAAATTTCATATACCTTTTCTATATTATCTGGTTCAGCTTTAATAATGTTTCTCAAATTACGAAGAATGGCCATATAACCAAGCTTATTGCTATCTATTAGTTTTTCCCAGGTATTCTTGTTATTGCCTTCACTTGAAAGCATTGTTTCCCATGTAAAAGGTGTTTCTAACTTGTCTTCAAGTAATCTCTTAAACATATCGCTTTGCCCATCTGTACTTGGCTTTGGATGAACTAAATTTACTATGTCCTTAAGCTTAATCTCCTTTGCTCTATTGTATTTTGCAATAGAATACTCATCAAATCTTATGAAAGAATCACTTAATCCCTTCTTGAGTGAGTTTGGAATTGGTTTGCCATATACATTTAAGTAATAACTTAAAATTTCTGCCATATCATCTACTCTTTCAACTATTTCATTTAGAACTCTTCTAACATACTTCTTTCCCTGCACATCATGAGCAAGCTCTGCAGCCATAACATGAGATACACTTCTTAAATGAATTTCTTTCCTAGCATATATGGCCAAATTTGCTACAAATTTTGGATCTATCTTAATAACATTTCTTAAATCATTAACTATTTCTAAAGAATTATCTCCATAAAACTTTCCTTCATTAAAGAAGCTAGTTAAAACTTCAGTTATTAGTTTTTCCTTTAGCTCCATTTTAAAAGCTACATGACCTTCATGATTTTTGGTCATATTATTAAAAATATTAAACTTTGACATTTTAATTTGCTCCTTTCAATTTTGAAGTTCAATAATATTTATTTTGATAATTTTATATTTTTCACAATAAAGTCCTATAACTAATTATTTAAAGGGAGAAAGGCGAAAAGTGTTAGCTGCAATCATAGTTGCAGCAAATTCACTTTATTAACCCAAATAACGAAGTAACACTTTTCTGCACTGCCCTTATTTTAATATGGAGAAAAAATCTATTTAAGTATTCTGGTGGTGTGTTATCCCTTCTACTATACATATTAAAATCATGCAATTGGATTCGAACCAATATTACCACCCCTAAAGCGAAGTAACTTAAATATACACTGCCATATCTTGTTCTCTTGACTACAATATTTATTATATTATTTCTATAATTTTCTTACAGACAAAAACTTTGCATCTTTTGGATTTTAATCCATTATATATATTTATTTGAATACATGTTGTGAAAGAACAAAGTGGCTGTTCTACGCTCTCACAGAGAAATTTTCCATAGATTAAATATAGCAGCCCATATTTGTTTGCACTTACTGCTACATATTTCTTGTCAAAACACAAAAAAATTAACTTTGATCTTCACCTTTCTTCACCTTTCTTCACCTTATCTTTTTAAAATCCCTCTACTATGTATTAAAATAATGTTGTTACTTAAAATACAACATACAAAGTACAAGCACTTGTTAAAATGTTTCTTAAAATTACTACCTAAACGTATTTCTTATATCTCTAACCCGAATTATTCATGAACTCAAATTCTATGGTTATTATTGTAAAAAGTCACATAGGATTTGAGTTTATTGAATTTTTGTATTAAAAATTTATCTGTTTTACATAAATTTATTGAGCAATTCCCA
>JAJXWH010000040.1 GCA_021781745.1 Bacillota bacterium
CAATGTTTTTGTCTTGCAAATATAAAATATCTCAACTTTTTAGGGGTGGCAAGTTATTTATATAAAAAATAAGAAAAATCAAAGGGTTGCTGTCTTAGTTAGATAAAAAACTTTGACAGTACCAATAGCTTTGAGGGGGTGTGATTATGATAAATAAGAAAGAAAAATATATAGTTAATTTAGTTTGGGCTATTGGAATTGTCATAGCTTGGGAATTACTAGCTTTCTTTCTAGAACAAGTAATTCATGATCCTATGGCTGCAGCAAAATTGCCTTATCCACACAGTATTGTTATTTCTATTGCTGAGAATTTTACTGATTTAATGAGTGCAGCTGGGCTTACTTTTTCAAGGGCAGTATTTGGATTTGCTTTAGGTGCAGCAATAGGATTCATACTAGCTATCATTATGAGTTTATCAAAGATTGCAGAAAAAATAGCGTTGCCATATTTGATAATATCACAAATGATACCTGTTCTTGGCCTAGCTCCTATAATTTTTACTCTTGTAAGAGATATGAACACATCAAGAATAGTAATCGCAGCTTATATCACATTTTTCCCAGTATCAGTAAACATGTTAAGTGGGTTGAATAGTGTTGAAAGTGATAAAAAGGAATTGTTATATTCATATGCTGCAAAAAAGAGAAGCATTTATTATAAGCTTATGATTCCTTATTCATTGCCATATTTATTTGCAGGATTAAAAATAGCGGCACCTATGTCAATAACAGCTTCTATTTTAGTAGATATGCTTGGCTCAAGTGGAGGAATTGGAGTTAAACTTTTATATTCTTTATATTCAGGAACAAAAGATGTTTTTTGGGGATCAGTTGTAACAAGTGCGCTAATGGGGATTTTAAGTTACTTTATTGTAATATTATTTGAAAAAATTTGTATGCCTTGGAGAAAACAAACTACATAAGGAGGGATTTTATGACTGAAAAAATTAAAAATGTATTATGGCCCTTAGGCTTTGGAATATTAATTATTATTGCCTGGCAAGTTGGTCTTTTTCATGATGTATTAGGTTTTAAACCCTTTCAATTGCCAATACCATCTCAAATTGTTAAAACATTAAATGATAATTTTTCTAAAGCATTATCTGACACTATTATTACAGTATCAGGTGCTTTAGTAGGACTAGCTTTAGGATGTTTATTTGGATTTATTGTTGCAGTAATAGCTACAGTCTTTCCAAAGTGGGGCTATACTGGACTTAGTGTAATAGCTGCATTTAATGCAATTCCAATTGTAGCATTATCTCCAATTATGAATCGATGGTTTACTAGTGGTTTTGCACAAAAGGTTGGTGTTGTAACAGTTGTATGTATGGCGGCTATGGCAATTAATGCTTATCGAGGTCTAAATGATTTAAAACCCTTTACAAAAGACTTATTAGAATCTTACGCAGCATCTAAGAAAACTATATTTTTTAAATTACGTTTACCTAATTGTCTGCCAAGTGTACTAACTGCATTAAAGATTAATGTTGCAGCAGCAATAATGGCGGCTATGATAAGTGAGTATTTTGCTTCTTCAACAGCTGGTATTGGTTTTGGAATTAAAGATAACTTAAGAAAAGGAATGATGGCTATGGGATGGTCTTACATAGTTATGGCAGCTTTAGTCGGTATCATTCTTTATCTAATAATTTTACTGGTAGAACGCAGAGCTATAAAATGGCATGCTTCACAAAGATAAGATATATAAATGTATTTAATGAGGAGGAATTTATTATGAAAAAGAAGTTATTAGCTTTAGGACTAGCTGTAGTAATGATGGGGGCAACGCTTATAGGGTGTGGGTCAAAAACATCAGATACAACAGCAAAAGATACTGCAAAATCAGAAGATACAGTGAAGAAAGATGGCCAATTAGACAAAGTAACGCTTCAATTAAAATGGCTTCCGCAATCACAGTTCATGGGGTATTATGTGGCTGCAGCAAAAGGATACTATAAAGAAGAAGGAATTGATATTCAAATCCTACCAGGAGGTAGTGATATTATTCCTGAACAAAATGTTTATAACGGTGTAGCTAATATTGGGGTTACTTGGGTATCAAGTTTAATGACATATCAAGCTCAAGGGTATTCATTACAAGAAGTAGCTCAAGTTTTCCAAAAGTCTGGTATGTTATTAGTATCTAAGAAAGAAAAAGGAATTAATTCACCAAAAGATTTGGCTGGTAAAAAAGTAGGTAACTGGTTTGGTGGAAATGAATATGAACTTCTAGCACTACTTTCAAAATACAATTTAGACAAAGAGAAGGATTTAAAGCTTGTACAGCAAGATTTTACAATGGATCAACTAAAAGAAGGTTCAGTTGATGCTGCATCAGCAATGACTTATAACGAATTTGGTTTATTACTAGAAGGCGGTCTGAAAAAAGAAGATTTAAATGTAATTGATATGAACAATGAAAATGTTGCAATGATGGAAGACTGTTTATTTGTTAATTCAGATTGGGCAGCTAAAAATAAAGACTTAGTAGTTCGTTTCTTAAAAGCTTCAATTAAAGGTTGGAAAGATGCAGTTCAAGATCCAGAAGCAGCAGGAAAAACAGTTTATGATGTTGATAAATCAGTTTCCTTAGACCACCAAGTATATATGGCAAAAGAAGTTGCTAAGCTCGTAGCTCCACAAGGTTTTGATGCTTCAAAAATTGGGCAAATCGATATGAATGCGATTAAACAAACAGGAGATTTCTTAAAGAAATACAATAAAGATTTAGCAAAAGACCCAGTAGTAGATGATACTACATTTACATCAAAGTATTGGGATGAAGCAACAAAGTAATTTAGCTTTCTTTGATTCAAGTGCAGGTTAATGCCAAATAAATCTTGTAAAAATTTAATCCCAGAGGATATATGTATTCTCTGGGATACAAAATATAATTTAAGAAAAGAATTTACCATTAGTGAAATTAAACTAACATGAATTCAAAAGATTTAAATTTAATGGAAAAGGGAGGAGAAAAGTTTATGGATTTAATTATTAAGAATGGAACTATAGTAACACCAAGTGAGTCTTATTTAGCAGATATTGCTGTTAAGGATGGGAAAATTGTAGGTATTGGAACTAATTTTTCAGAAGATGGATCTCAAGTTGTAGATGCTAAAGGAAAATTAGTTTTACCAGGTGCCATTGATGCACATACTCATCTAGCAATGCCATTTGGAGGGACAGTTTCGGCAGATAGTTATTTAGCTGGAACAAGAGCTGCAGCCTGTGGTGGTGTTACAACAGTTTTTGATTATCCAATGCAAAGAAAAGGAAGTGGAATAATTGAAACTGTTGAGGGAAGAAAAGCAATGTGCGATCCCGAAGCTTGTGTAGACTACGCATTTCATTGCTGTATAACAGATTTAAATGAGGGTGCTATTCTAGATGAATTTGAAGCTGCCGTTAATTATGGAATTACAAGTTTTAAATGCTTTTTAGTATATAAAAAGGAAGGCATGATGGTAGACGACGGAACATTGGTGAAAATATTATTAAAGGCCAAGGAAACTGGTGCTATTACTAATATTCATGCTGAAAACCCAGATTTAATTGATTTAAATATTGAAAAATTCTTAAAAGAAGGAAAGACTTCGGCTTGGTATCATTATTTAAGCAGACCAGAATATGTAGAAGCAGAAGCTGATAAGAGAGCAGTACATTGGGCTAAATCAATAGGAGCACCTCTTTATTTAGTTCATATGGCTGATAAAGAAGGATTAGAAGCAGCTATAGAAGCTAAAAGAGAAGGTCATGATATTTTCATTGAAACATGTCCACAATATTTAGAATTTACTTGTGATGTATATAAAAGAGAAGATGGAAGAAACTTTGTATGTTCACCACCAATGAAAGGCCAAGAAAGCCAGGATGCACTTTGGAAAGCAATTAAAAATGGCGATATTGATTCAGTAGCTACAGATCACTGTCCATTCCAAAGCTATGAAAAAGACTGGGGAAAAGATAATTTTACAAAGATTCCTAATGGATGTGCTGGCATAGAAAATTTATATCCCTATATGCTTTCAGCTGCTAATGAAGGTAAGATTAGTTTTAACCGAGTAGTAGAATTATGTTCATTTAATCCAGCAAAAATATTTGGATGCGATCAAAAAGGGTCTTTAGCAGTTGGAAAGGATGCTGATATTGTAATTTATGATCCAAATAAAGACTTTACAATTTCAGTTAACAACATGCATTCAGATTATGACCATACCATTTGGGAAGGAAAAACTCTTCATGGTTACCCAGTTAAGACTTTTGTACGTGGAAATCTTGTATATGATAATGGTGAATTTGTAGGAAAACCAGGAATAGGGCAATTTGTAAAACGAATAGGACGAAAATAAGAGATTTAGGAGGAATGGAAATGAGTAGTTTATTTTATAAAGATATTTCTATTAATGAATATGTATCAGGATGCTTACTTTGTAATGAAGCACCTTGTAGTAAAGCTTGTCCCCACTCGCTTGAAGCGGATAGTATTATTCGTTCCTTGAGATTTGAAAATAAGGCTGGGGCAGTGAATAAACTGCCACATCCACTTCCTTGTGAAACTTGTGAGACAAAACCATGTAAAGAAGCTTGTTTAAAAGGAAAAATTAATGAACCAGTACCTATTGATAAAATAATGAAAGCAATTTCAACTGAGCCTAAAACAAAAGAGGAAGAAGTTGATTTATCTATAGATTTTTGTGGTGTATCATGTGAAAATCCATTTTTTCTTTCTTCATCTGTAGTTGGAAGTAATTATGAGATGGTTGCAAAGGCATTTGAAATGGGATGGGCAGGAGTTGCATTTAAGACTATTGGTATGTTTGTGCCGAAAGAGGTTTCACCAAGGTTTGCTGCTCTAAGTAAAGAAAGTGTACCTTTTGTAGGCTTTAAGAACATAGAGCAAATTTCAGATCATACGTTGGAAGAAAATATTGAATTTTTAAAGAAATTGAAAAAAAATTATCCAAGCAAAATTATTGTTGCATCTATAATGGGTCAAAACGAGGAAGAATGGACTAAATTAGGAGAACTGATGACAGAATCAGGCGCAGATATTATTGAATGTAATTTCTCATGCCCACATATGACCGGTGAAGGCTTAGGTTCTGATGTTGGGCAAAACCCAGAGCTAGTAGCTCAATATACTAAAGCAACTATAAAAGGAACAAACTTACCTATACTTGCCAAGATGACACCGAACATTGGAAATATGGAAATACCAGCAATGGCTGCAATGAAATCAGGTGCAACAGGAATAGCAGCAATTAATACAATTAAAAGTATTATGAATGTAAATTTAGAAAGCTTTGCTTCAGAACCAAACGTAGAAGGTAAGACTAGCGTTGGAGGATATTCAGGTAAAGCGGTAAAACCAATTGCACTTCGTTTTATCCATGATATGAAAAATTGTGAAGATTTAAAGAGTGCTCCGATAAGCGGAATGGGTGGTATTGAAACATGGAAAGATGCAGCTGAATTTCTAGCTTTAGGATGCGAAAATTTACAAATTACAACATCAGTTATGCAGTATGGTTATAGAGTTATTGATGATTTAATTAGTGGGATGAAATTATACTTAAGTTCTCAAGGATATAAAAATATATCTGATATTATTGGTAAAGCTCTACCTAATATTGTTCCGGCAGACAAGCTGGAAAGGGATAGTATATGCTATCCAAGGTTTGATAGAGAGAAATGTGTAGGCTGCGAACGATGCTACTTATCTTGTTATGATGGTGGACATCAAGCAATAAAAATAGATGAAAAATCAAATAAGCCTATTCTTATAGCTGATAAGTGTGTGGGATGCCAATTATGTGTTACTGTATGTCCAGCACAAGCAATTTCATCAGGTAAAAGAGTAAAAAATAAATGATTTAAATAAATATGAGAAAGAATTAAAGGGGGATATTGATATGTTAACTTGTAACAAAGAAAGACTTCAAGACAAAATCACAACTTTTAGTAAATTTGGAGATACAGGAAAGGGTGGAATCACAAGATTGTCTTTATCACCAGCGGCTTTAGAGGCTAGAGAAGAATTTTGCAGAAGATGTAAAGCACTTGGAATGGATATAAAAACAGATGATATGGCAAATATCTATGCAACTATTCAAGGAGAAGAAAATTTACCTGCAATTATGATGGGGTCTCATGCTGATTCAGTTAAACAAGGCGGAAATTACGATGGTATTTTAGGAGTTCTTACTGCTTTAGAAGCAGCAGAAACTATAGTAACAGAAAAAATTCCTCATAAGCATCCAATTACGGTAGTTATATGGACTAATGAAGAAGGTGCACGTTTTGAACCTGCAATGATGTCCTCTGGGGTTATAACAGGTAAGTTTGATAAAGATGTTATGTTAGCTTCTAAGGATACAGAAGGAGTAACTTTTAAAGAAGCATTAGAAGCTAGCGGATATATGGGTGAGATTGAAAATAGAATGATTCCTGAAAAATACAGGGCATTAGTTGAATTACATGTTGAACAAGGTCCAGTATTAGAAGATGAAAAAATAGATATTGGGGTTGTTGAAGGTGTCTGTGGTATGATTAACTATGAGTTTACATTTGTAGGCCAAGCTGATCATGCTGGAACAACACCAATGAAATATAGAAAAGATGCTTTATATGCAGCAGTAAAGACTATACAATATCTTCATGATGAACTTGATAAACTTGATAGCAAATTAGTTTATACAACAGGTAAGATATCAGCTCATCCAAATATTCATACTATTATACCTGATATTGTTAAGTTTACCTTGGATGCAAGACATCAAGATCCTGAGGTAATTAATCAAGTTCTTGAAATAATTAAGGCAATTCCAAAAGTTGTTGAGAAATGCGAAGCTAGCTATGAAGAAGCATGGTCACGTAAAACAGTACGTTTCTACTCTGAATTTATAGACTATGTTGAAAAAAATGCTAAAGAATTTGGATATTCTACTAAGAGAATGTACAGCGGTCCTGGACACGATGCTCAATTTATTACAGATATAATTCCTACTACAATGATTTTTGTTCCAAGTGAAAAAGGGCATAGTCATTGTGAGAAAGAGTTTACACCATTAGAAAATTGCTGGAAAGGTGCAAATGTCTTATTACAAACAATTTTAGATATTGATAGAAATTAATTTTGATAAATAGAAAAGCTAATCTTATGATACTGAGGTCATAAGATTAGCTTTTCTATTTTTTCAAGTCCTCCTTAATTCTTTTTTCTGCAGAATTTTCTCTATCTATATTAGCTAACCCTAATTTATACGGACCATAGGCTAACAAGGTATCAATATTCTTAGTTAAATCTTCTTGAAATTCATTAACTTCTTCAGTTTTTCCTAGTTCTTTATTTATTTCTTTTTTCTTATCAATCATAATGATTTCTCCTCGAAATTTAACGAATTTGGATTTTGATAAATAAATTACTCGCAAGTAATTACCAAAATTAATTTTTACACAGTCTTAATAGGCGTGTGCAGTTTTTGCATAAAAACCACGCATAAGTAAGAATTAATTTGATTATTATGCATGGTTTTTATGTTTAATAATTAAATGTGATTATTAGTTCCAGGTTCTGAGATATTTTTAAGTGCAACTTCAGCATTATCTTGTAAGTTAGGCTCTTGTGAAATATCTCCTAGAGCAACTATACCAACAAGATTGTTATTATCAACAATAGGTAATCTTCTTACTTGGTGCCTGCTCATTAATCTTACAGCTTCATGAACATCCATATCTGGACTTCCTGTTACGGGATCTGAAGTCATAAAATTACAAATTTTTTGTTGACTTGTATTAGCACCAGATGCTACAGCATTTAAAGTAATATCCCTATCTGTAATTATTCCAACTAATTTTCCAGAATCATCACATACAGGTATAGAACCTACATCAAATTGTCTCATCATTTGAGCAGCTCTTTCAATAGAATCCGCTGCATTTAAATTTACTATATCTTTTGACATTACATCTTTTATTTGCATTATATCCACCTCCTAAAATATATTTCCCAATGAATGAGTATTTTATTATTAAAAATTTTGGTTAAATTACATTTTCTCTAAGAATGAGTTTATGATGGTGAACTTAAAATAAGTAATCGAATATACTATATAATGAGGAAACTATAATTTAAAGGAGAATTAAATGAAAGTAATAGTTATAGGCGGAGGATGGGCAGGTTGTTCAGCCGCATTAGAGGCAGTAAAACAAGGGGCAGAAGTTGAGTTATATGAAAGAACTGATTTATTACTCGGAGTTGGAAATGTAGGCGGGATTATGAGGAATAATGGAAGATTTACTGCTGCAGAAGAACTGATAAATCTTGGTGCTGGAGAATTTATTGAGATAATGGATTCTATAGCTATTCATAAAAATGTAGATTTTCCTGGACATAAACATGCTTATTTATGTGATATTGGAAGAGCAGAACCTATTGTTAGAAGGTTTTTGATAGATAAAGGGATAAAAATTTTTTTCCAAAGCAGGGTGACAGACGTGATAAAGGAAGGAAATAAAATTGAATCAGTAATACTATCAAATAAAAAAATCATAACTGGAGATGTATTTATAGAAACTACAGGCTCAACAGGATCAATGCCTAACTGTGTAAAATATGGCAATGGGTGCGTTATGTGCACATTAAGGTGTCCTAGTTTTGGTGCCAGAGTAAGTATAAGTAATAAAGCAGGAGTAAATGATTTATCAGGTGAAAGAGCAAATGGAATAAAGGGTGCAATGAGTGGTTCATGTGAATTCCCCAGAGAATCTCTATCTAACGAAATATTAAATGATTTGGATAAAAGTGGAGTGGTGGTAATACCAATACCCAAAGAAGATATTCACTTGGAAAAATTAGAGCAAAAGGTATGTCAACAATATGCAACATTAGAATTTGGTGAAAATATTATTTTATTAGATACTGGACGCATAAAACTTATGACTTCACATTATCCAATAGATAAGCTTAGAAAAATTAAAGGACTAGAGAATGTAGTATATGTTGACCCTCTAGCAGGCAGTAATGGTAATTCAATTAGATACTTAGGAGCAGCACCTAGAAGTAACGAGATGAAAGTTGATGGAATAGAAAATCTATTTTGTGGCGGTGAAAAGTCAGGATTTTTTGTAGGTCACACTGAAGCGATGGCTACAGGTACTTTAGCTGGATATAATGCAGTACAATATTTAAAGAAGAACAAATTATTAGAATTACCAAGAGAGCTATCCATTGGTGATATTATTGCATATGCAAATGATAAATTGAAGGAAGGCAATATGAGTGAAAGACATACATTTTCAGGTGCAGATTATTTCGAAAGAATGAAGAGCTTAGGGTTATATATTATTAACAAGGATGAAATAAAATTAAGGGTTTCAAGTTTGAATTTATTGAATATTTTTTCATAGTGAAACTTTGTATTTAGTGCTTATATGGCTGAAATTTAGAATATATCTATATTTCGGCCATTAAATTTTATAGGTGATTAATTTATAGAGAATATATTTATTGTAATGATTTTTTATGAATTTATTAGCATAATAAAAAGGATAATAAATATCTGTGATATAATAAAACAGTTAGATAATTAAATTACTATAGAACGGATAGGATGAATATTAATGGATTTAAAGCAATTAAGTAAAGAAGAAATTGAAAATATTTATTATAAACATATGATAACTGATTTTCCCCAAGGGGAATTAAAGCCTCTTTCTTCAATAATAAGGCTAATAAAAAGAAAAAAATACATATGTTATGGTTTGTATGATAATAGTGAATTATTAGCTTATGCGTGTTTAGTTACTTCAAAATCATATTTACTAATTGACTATTATGCTGTATGTGAACAATATAGAAGTAAAGGTATAGGAAGTAAGTTTTTAAGTATGTTAAAGGACACTAGTAAAAACTATAATGGAATTATAGTAGAAGTTGAAAGTTTTGAATATGCTCCAAATGAAGCAGAAAGATTAGTTAGACAAAGAAGAATAGAGTTTTATAAGAAAAATGGAATGAAAATGACAAACATTTTGAGTATATTATTTAATGTTGAATATTCAATTATGTGTCTATGTAATATTACATTAGGAGATTCAGATATCTATGAAGCAGTCCAAACTATATATAAAGAAATTATTCCAAGCAACTATTTTTCAAAGTATGTTGAAATAAGTTATTTAAAATAACTTACTGGATTAGCAGATTTAAAATATATTGAATATGATAGAGCCGTATTAATTCACTATTGTTATTAATACGGCTCTATTTAATTATTTCTTAAAAATCATTAAATAAAAAATGAATGAAAGACAGGTAAATTAGTAAAACTATACTTGTTCTAAATAAAATATATTAATGATGGAGAATATAAAATTATGAATAACGGAATTATTAAAATTGATGATTTATTAGATGTAATAATAAAAAGAAGAAAAATGATAATTTATTTAACAATAATTGCAACTATACTTTCTGCATTTGTCAGTTTTGTTATTATTCGGCCTAAATATGAAGCAGCTACTAAAGTGTTTATAGGGAAAGAATTAAATAATCAGGGGCAAGAACAAAGTTATAATACTAATGATGTACAAATGTATCAAAAGCTTATAAAAACTTATGCAGAAATAATTCAAACTAATGACTTAATTCAAAGAGCAATTAACTCAAGTAATTTAGATTTAAAATCAGAAAATGTACTTAATACATTAAGTGTGAATCCAAGAACAGACACTCAGATTTTGGAAATAAGCTATATAAATGCCAATAAAGCATTGACAAGCGATGTAGTAAGTGCTGTGACGAATGAATTTATTAGAACATCTAAAGAAATAATACCTAATGGAAATGTGAGAGTAATTGAAAGTGTGAAGGTGCCTGAAAACCCTATAAGTCCCAATAAAAAATTATATATAGGTATTGCTTTCTTAGTTGGTTTAATAGGCAGTATAGGATTAAGTTTTTTACTAGAATTTATGGATAATACGTTTAAAACTAAAGAGCAAATTGAAGAGCTTTTAGGTGTACCTGTCTTAGGAACAATTCCTGATGCAAATAAATAGACAGTTAAGTGAATGTTAGAAAGCAAACTAATTTGATTTTTATTTTTATTAAATCTCAGAAGGGAGTGAGAGTATGTCGTTATTAGAGAAAATTAAAATCAAAAAAAAAGAAAATGATTCGGCTGATAGTAGGATACATGCAGGTTTTATAATGGAAGATAAGCCAAAGTCAATAGTTGCAGAAGCGTATAGAACTTTGAGAACTAATATACAATATTCTTCTTTTGATAAAGAAATTAAAACCATAGTTATTACTAGTGCCGAAATGGCAGAAGGTAAATCTACAGTAGCAGGAAATATTGCATTATCTTTTGTTCAAAATGAAAAAAAAGTTATTCTAGTTGATTGTGATTTAAGAAAGCCATCAGTACATAAAAATTTTAAAACTTCTAATTTAGTAGGTCTTTCAGAAGTTCTTATTGGAAAAGCTTCTCTTGAAGATGCTATTCAAAGGCGGAATGAAAATCTTTATTTTTTAACTTCAGGAAAAATACCGCCAAATCCATCAGAAATGCTTGCGTCTTCTGCAATGACAAAATTAATAAAAACGTTAAAAGAGGAATATGATATAGTAATATTAGATACTGCACCTCTTAGGGCAGTTACAGATGCTCAAATACTTTCCACCAAAGTTGATGGTACTATTTTAGTTGTAAGAGCAGCTGTGACAAAAAGAGATGCTGTAGTTGATGCAAAGAATCTTTTAGATAAAGTTGGAGCTAATATAATAGGAACCGTATTACATGCAGTAGAAAACACTAGAGGAAAGTACTCTTATTATTACGGAAATAATGAAGATGAAAAATGAAAGAAAATTCGATTAAAAAACTTATAATTTATAATTTGAATGGGTGGGGTGAGTTAATGATAGTAGATATTCATTCGCATATATTACCAAATATTGATGATGGTTCGAAGAGTATGGAAATGACATTGGAAATGTTACGAAATGCAGAGGAAAAAGGAACTAAAGAAATAGTGGCTACACCACATTATTTATTAGATTACGGGGAGGCTACTATAAGTGAAGTTAAATCCTTAGTGGATGAGGTGAATTTAGCTGCTGAAAAAGAAGGAATCAATATAAAAATCTATAATGGACAGGAAGTTTATTTTAATGAAAATATAATAAATAACTTTTTAGAAGGAAATATAGGAACAATAAATGATTCGAGATATATGCTTATTGAATTTTCTATGCATGAAATTGATAAAAATGTTTTTGATGTAATTTATGAATTACAAATTAGAAACATTGTTCCGATAATAGCACATCCTGAAAGATACAAACCAATTAGAGAAAAGGTTACCTTTATTAACGATTTTATTGAAGCAGGATTTCTATTTCAGATGAATGCTGGCAGCATAGAGGGTAAATTCGGAGAAAGTGTTAGAAAAACTGCTAAAATTTTTTTAGAAAATAATATTTATAATTTCATTGGATCAGATGCTCATGATATAGATAATAGAACTACAGGATTACAAAAAGCTATTAATATATTAAATAGAGAAAATAAAGAGAATATAAATGAACATATATTTGAAAAAAGTTCTGAAGATCTCTTAAAAGATAATGTGGTAAAGTTTATTGGGAAAAAAGTTAAGGCTAAAAAATCAATCTTTTCGTTTTTAAAAATTTGATGGAATTTAGAAATAATATAGGAACTTTAGTATAATAAATAAAGTAGATTTATTGGTTGTTAAAAAAAATGTATACCATAATAAAGTAAATTAAATAAAAATTTGTTTCAAAACGCTATATTAGCAACTATTCTTAGGTTTGCTTAATATAGCGTTTATTGCGTGTTGAAAATTATATTGTTTCCAGTGTAATATAGGTTGTACAAGGTGTAGAAAAACAAAATAAATTGTCGAACAAAGCTCATCTTAACATAGAAATAATTAAGATCAGCATGACTTGCTTATTCTAATAGTTGTAGGAAGCTGTAAGACTTAATTATTAATAAATTTTCATAGGGCGGTGATAAAATGCAGCAACTAGAAATTAAGAAGGGGGAAGCTATCTTCCAAGATAGAACAGAACCTAAGATGGAGTATTACTTTTTAAAAAGGACTATGGACATTCTTTGTTCGCTAACTGGATTAATAATCTTACTTCCAATATTTATCATTGTTGGAGTTTTAATCAAACTTGAATCAAAAGGGCCTGTATTTTTCTCTCAAGAAAGAATTGGTAAGAATGGAGAAGGTTTTAAAATGTTCAAGTTTAGGTCAATGATTATTAATGCAGAAGAATTAAAAGAAAAGCTACACGATAAAAATGAGATGAGCGGACCAATGTTTAAAATGAAGAATGATCCGAGAGTAACTAGAGTTGGCAGATTCATAAGAAAGACAAGTATAGATGAACTCCCACAATTGTTTAATGTACTAAAAGGTGAAATGAGCTTAGTTGGACCTAGACCATCACTTCCAAAGGAAGTTATGAAGTTCGATGACTGGATGATGACTAGGTTAGAAGTTAAGCCAGGATTAACATGCTACTGGCAGGTATCAGGAAGAAATGACATTGATTTTGAAGATTGGATGAGATTAGACATTGAATATGTACATAATCGATGCATTTTAACAGATATTAAACTTATTTTTAAAACATTTTTTGTACTTTTTGGAGACAAACATGCGAGATAGAATGAGAGGTATAAATATGAATATGAATATGAAAATAGTAGTTGCAGGAACAGGATACGTTGGATTGGTTACAGGAGCATGTCTTTCAGAAATAGGACATAATGTAACTTGTGTTGATATAGATAAGAATAAAGTTGAAATGATGAAGCAAGGAATCTCACCTATATATGAACCAGGTTTAGATGAATTGTTAAAAATAAATCACGATGAAGGTAGATTGGATTTTACGATAGATTATAAAAATGCTTATAAAGACGCTGATATAATTTTCATTGGGGTTGGTACTCCTGAAAGAGAAGATGGATCAGCTAACTTAGATTATGTATTTAATGTATGTAAACAAATTGCAGATAATATTGAAAAAGACTGTTTAGTAGTTGTTAAATCAACAGTTCCAATAGGAACAAATGATAAAATTGAAGAATATTTAAAAGAAAATATTAAGAATAATGTTCTTGTAGAAGTGGCTTCAAATCCAGAATTCTTAGCTCAAGGTACAGCTGTTGTTGATACTTTATATGCTAAGAGAATAGTAATTGGGGTTGAATCTAAAAGAGCAGAAGATCTTTTAAGAAAAGTATACGAAGGATACAATCAGCCAATAGTTGCAACTAATAGAAGAAGTGCAGAAATGGTTAAATATGCTTCAAATGATTTCTTAGCCCTTAAAATATCATTTATGAATGAAATAGCAAATTTCTGTGAAATGGTTGGAGCAGATATTGAAGATGTAGCTAAAGGAATGAGCTTTGATCCAAGAATAGGAGATAAGTTCTTAAATGCAGGAATCGGATATGGTGGGTCATGTTTCCCTAAAGATACTAAAGCACTTCATTGGCTTGCCAATGATAATGGATATGAATTAAAAACAATAAAAGCAACAATTGAGGTTAATGAAAATCAAAAATATAAGTTATTTAGACAAGCTAAAAACAGATTCGGAAGCTTAAAGGGATTAAAAGTAGCAGTACTTGGATTAACATTCAAACCAGGGACTGATGATTTAAGAGAAGCTCCATCAATACCTAATGTAAGAAGATTATTAGATGAAGGTGCAGAAATAGTTGCATATGATCCAGTAGGTGTTAATAACTTCAAAAAGTTATATCCAAATGAAATAACATATGTAAATACTCCTGAAGAAACCTTAAAAGATGCGGATATGGCATTTATATTTACAGAATGGAATGAAATTAAATCTTTAGATTTAGGTGTATACGAAGATTTAATGTACTCTCCAATTATATTTGATGGTAGAAATTGTTACAAGGTAAAAGAAGCTAAAGCTAAAGAAATAGATTACTACTCAATTGGAAGAAAAGCTATATTAAATTATGAAAAAAATGCTTCAAAAAAGATAAAAACAGCAATGGTAATATAAAAACTTTAACGGGTTAGGAGGAATAAGATGAAAGTATGTTTTATAACATCAAGTGGAGGCCACTTAACTCATTTAATTCAGTTAAAAGAGTTGTGGAAGGATAAGGAAAGGTTTTGGGTTACTTTTGAAAAAGAGGACTCAAAATCAATTTTAAAAGATGAGAAAAAATATTGGTGTTACTTCCCTACTAACAGAAATATAAAAAATTTAATTAAAAATACATTTTTAGCCATAAAAATATTGCTTAAAGAAAAACCAGATTTAATTGTTAGCACTGGTGCTGCACCAGCTATTCCGTTCTTTTACTTAGGAAAGTTATTTGGATCAAAGGTAGTTTATATTGAGGTATATGACAGAATAGAAAAACCAACGATAACTGGTAAAGTAGTTTATCCTATAAGTGACTTATTTATATTACAGTGGGAAGAACAAAAGAAATTTTATCCAAGAGGAAGAGTATTGGAGGGATTATTTTGATATTTATAACTGTTGGTACACATGAACAAGGAATGGATAGACTATTCATTAAGCTAGATAAATTAATTGAAAGTGGGCATATTAAAGAAGAAGTATTTGCTCAAAATGGATACAGTGATTACGTGCCTAAAAATTATCAGTGCAAAAAGATGATTGGGTATGATGAAATGGATCAATGGATAAAGGCAAGTGATATAGTAATAACTCATGGAGGTCCAGGAAGCATATTTCATCCACTTCAATACAATAAAACTCCAATTGTGGTACCAAGAAATCCAGAGTTTGATGAGCATGTAGATGATCATCAAATACTTTTTACAAAAAGATTAGAAGAAAATTCAAAGGTTATCGGAGTATATGATATTGAAGATTTAGATAGTATATTAAGTAATTATAAAGAATTATCTAATAAATGTAACAGCCATGATACTGGCAATAATGATTTTATTAGAAAATTTGATAAAGTAATTAGCGAGATAATGTAGCAGTTATCTCGCTAATTACTTTAGAGTAAAATAGTATGAAGAATGTAATATATGTAAATAATTTTAAGAAAAATCATTAAACTAAGAATATACTTTTAGTTTAATGATTTTTTTATATGATTTTGTAAGGAGAGTGAAAAATGAATATATTATATATTAACCGAGGCATGGGACTCGGTGGAGTTGAAAAATGTATAGTTCAACTTTCTAAAGTATTAAGTAAGGACAATAAAATTGTAGTTGCCAGCATGGGAGGACAATTAACTGAAGAATTAAAAAAACTGAATATTAAACACTATAACATTATAAATACTGATTCTAAAAATCCATTTGACATATTAAATAACTTGAACGTGATTTATAAGATAGTCAAAAAAGAAAATATAGAAATAATACATAGTCATCATAGGATGACAACATTGCTAGCAAAAATAGTATCTAAAATTGCAAAAGTTAAGATTATACATACTCAACATCTATGTATAGAAGATAAATTTGAATTAACTAATTTATCTTTAAAAAATATGCAAATAATAACTGTAAGTGAAGCGTCTAAAAGGATATTAATTGAAAAAGCAGGTTTAGAGGAAAAATATATAACTACAATTTATAATACAATAGAAACTACTTCTAATAATAAAATAGTAGACAGTAAACTTTTAGAGTTAAAGGAAGAGGGGTACTTTATTGTAGCTCAAATCAGCAGAATCATAGATTATAAGGGAGTTTATGATTTTGTCGAAGTAGCAAGAAAAACATGTATAGAAAATGAAAAAATAAGATTTTTATTAATAGGGGACGGACCAGAGTTTACTAATATAAAAGAAACTGTTGAAAAAGAAAAATTAGAAAAGTGCATATATTTGCTGGGACCAAAAGATAATATAATTGAGCACTTAAAATATATAGATTTATTACTTTTATGTTCTTATATAGAAGGACTTCCTCTAACACCATTAGAAGCCTTTTCACAAGGTGTCCCAGTTATAGCTACTAATATCGACGGCACCAACGAAGAAATAGAAAACGAATATAATGGCTATTTAGTAGAAACTAAAGATGTAGACGGATTTACAGAAAAGATACTTCAATTATATAACGAAAAGGAAAAGTATAGCAAAATGAAAGATAATTGTATAGAAACATTTAATACTAAGTTTAATAATGAAATATATTTTAGATTGCATGAAAAGATATATAAGAAACTTTTAGGCAAGGTGAAATAAAAAAGATGATAGGAAAAAGTATCAAATATTTTAAATCTTTATTAAGAATTGTAGTATTAAAACTTAGATATAAAAGTAAACTAAAGTTTAAATTTACTGGGATTAAATCACTTTATATAGGAAAAGGAGTAAGAGTAATAATCAGTAAGGGAAATACATTATATTTCGGAAATAATATTTATATTGATGATTATTGCAGCTTTGAGTGTATTAAAGGAAATATATATGTAGGAGATAATACATTTTTCAATACCAATAATAAAATTGTATCATTAAAAAAAATTAATATAGGAGAAAATTGTTTGTTTGGACCTAACGTTGGAATTTTTGATCATGACCATAATTTTAAGAATAATGACTTACCTATAATTCAGCAGGGGTATAGCACAAAAGAAATAATAATAGGAAATGATATCTGGGTTGGGTGCAATAGTACAATAACTAGGGGAGTAAGAATAGGAGATAAAGTAGTTATTGCTGCTAATTCAGTAGTTACTAAGGAAATTATTAATAAAGGTGTATATGGTGGAGTACCATGTAAATTTATAAAGGACATATAAAAGATAATACATATAAAACATAACATTATGGATAGACTATAAATAAAGCATCCTAGAGTTGAATTTATTCTTTAATATATAACATAACTACTAGATTTTTAAGCTAAGTTATATATAAGCATAAATAAATAATTCAGAAGGGAGTAAGTAATGTTTTTTATTTTAAGTGTATTATTTGATATTTTTATTTTTCAAAATTGTTTGGTTGCACATATTCCTATAGTAAGCTATATTGATGAATCATTCACATTTTTTTTAATTCTTTCAAGCATAATTTTTATAGCAAATAGAAAAAATCATATTTCATTATATTCTAGTGAAATAAAAGTGATTTTATTGTTTTTTATTCTATTATTTGCTGGAATAATGGGAAATTTTTTGCATAATATTCAACCAGAAAAGATCGCAATTTATAAAGATGTTTTAGCTATAAGTAAGTTTGTAGTTTGTTACATTGGGACATTAATTGTATCAAATAATATAGATAAAGATTTATTAGTTAGAAAAATTGCTAGTAGGTCAAGGATATATTTAACAGTAATATTTATTTTTCTAATTATTAATTTAATTCACGATATTGGAATGTCAATGGATGTACGATATGGAATTAGGAGTTATAAATTTTTATATGAACATCCAACTTACTTGGTATCTTCAGTAGTTATAATGCTATGTACTATTTTGAGTGATGATAAAAAAAATTTTGATAATTTCATTGTTTTTGAAGCAATATCTATATTGTTTTTTTCTTTAAGAAATAAAGCGTTCGTATTTATTATAGGCTACTTATTTATGAAAATAGTAATGAAATATGCTAAAACTATAAAAATACGTTATATTTTAATTCTTGCTGTAATAGGTATTTTCTCAACCTATAACAAGATAATGGTGTATGCTTCATATTATCTTACAGCGGCCCGTCCGGCGTTATTTATTGTAGGATTTATGTTAGCAAATAGATATTTTCCCTTTGGAAGTGGTTTTGGAACCTTTGCTTCAGAAATATCTGGTGATTATTATTCGCCAATATATTTTGAATATGGAATAAATGTAGTTAGTGGGTTAGAGGAAACTTCTCATTCTTATATTGGAGATACTTTCTGGCCTTACATCTATGGACAATTTGGATTTTTAGGATTAATTTCTTTTTTACTAATACTTTTATACATATTTAAATCATTACAAAATAGATATGATTATGATAAAAGAACTCAATCTGCTGCCTTTCTATTGTTGCTTTATATTCTTATCGCATCAACTGCTGAGGCTATATTTACGGATGTAACAGGTTGTTTTAGTTTTGCGGTTATTGCAGGCTATTTGGGAAATAATAGTATTATTTACAATTCTCAAAAAGGTTGTGAATAATACTGAATATATTAATTAATTTACTTTTATACAGAAGGAAAGATTGTCATGGAAACTAAAACATTAAGAGTGCTCCAAGTTGTGGACTCATTAGGGGCAGGGGGAATTCAAGCCTTTATATTAAACATCAACAGAAACATAAATTTAGATAAAATTAAATTTGATTATGTAGTTTATAGAAATAAAAATGAAAGAGAATTTTATGATGAAAGCGTTGAAAAAATGGGGGGGAATATAATATGCTTGCAACAAAATAAAGGTATTAAAAGAATAAAATCCTTTATAGACTTATACAAGTTACAAAAAGAAAAAAAATATAAAGTGGTACATATTCATGGAGATCGTGCAAAAAGCTTTTTTGAAGCAGTTGTTTTTAAACTATGCAAGACACCCAAAATAATAATGCATTCACATAATGATAGAATGAGTAAGGATAAAAAATTATATTATTTACATCTAGGAATGCAAAATATTATTAAGCATCTCTGGAAATATACTGTTAACTATGAATTTGCATGTTCAAGTAATGCTGCAGAGTGGATGTTTGCTGACTCAGATATAAATGATTCCAAAGCACAGGTAATAAACAATGGTATTGATGAACAAAAGTTTATTTTTAATGAAGAAATAAGACAAAAATACCGAAAGAAGCTTAATATCCAGGAAAAGTTTGTTATAGCTCATGTAGGACGTTTTAGTTATCAAAAAAATCATAATTTTTTAATTGATATTTTTAATTCTGTTATTAAACGATATAGTGATTCAGTTTTGTTATTAGTTGGTGAAGGAGAATTAAAAGAAGAAATTATAGAAAAAGTTAAGAACTTAAAGCTACAGGATAAAGTAATATTCTACGGTCTTTCTAATGAAATTCATAATATACTGCAGGCAGCTGATATATTTGTTTTTCCATCTCATTTTGAAGGATTGCCTGTTGTTGGAATAGAAGTTCAAGCTTCAGGTTTAATGACCATTGCATCCGATACTATAAGTGATGAAGTTAAAATTACTGATTACTGGGCATCAGTACCTTTAAGTAAATCATGTGAAGAGTGGGCTGAAATCATTTTAAAGTATAAAGATGGATATATTCGCAAAGATACTTCAAAAGAAATTATAGATTCTGGATTTAGTGCGAGGCAAATATCAAAAAAATTGGAAAATTTATATATTAATAAATAATCTATTATAAGAATAATTTAGTGCATTAAGGAGAATAAATATATGATAAGTATTATTATTCCAGTGTATAATGTTGGAGATTATATTAAGGAATGCTTAGAGAGTATATTAATGCAAACCTATAAAGATTTGCAAATAATAATTGTTGATGATGGCTCAACTGATAATACTATTAGTATTGTTAATGAATATAAAGATAAATTTGAAAACTATACTATACTGCATCAAAAAAATGCAGGGGTTTCTGTTGCAAGAAATACAGCATTTAATCATATAGAAGGAGAATACACAATATATATTGATCCTGATGATTTTTTAGAATGGGATATGCTTGAAAAAATGCAAAAAGAAGTAGAAGCAAAACAAGTGGATATAGTAATTAGTGAATACTATGTATATTACAATGAAAATGATAACAGAAATTATATTGAAAAGTATGATATTGATGCGAGAAAAATCTATAATAACTATTATGTTATAGATATGATGCTAAATTACGAATTACAAGGACAGTTATGGAACAAATTGTTTAGAACACAATTATTGAAAGAAATTGAATTTAAATTTGAACCAGGCAGATATATTCAAGATGCGTTTCCAGTTTTTAAAGCTATATATAATAGTAAGGGAATAAGTTTTATTGATAAGCCGTTGTATTATTATAGGCAAAGAGAAACATCAACAGTTCACAAGAAGAATGCGAAATTAGCAGAGGATTATTACTTTGCTATGAGCAGCATAATACATTTTATAAAAGATAAAAATATAAAAGTAAACCAGCAAAGTTTAAAAATATTTAGAATTAAAGTACTGTCACATTTTATAGCTCATTACACTAATGCCGATGAATCAAACAGCTTAAAAACATTTAGGAATAGTAAATATAATGAATTAAGTGTGAAAAATAGAGAATTTTTATTTCTGAATGAGATATGTAAAGAAGATAAAATTAAATTATTTTTATGGAACAGTAATTTATATCCAATACTAAAGAAAATAAAAAATAGATAAGTAATAATATTAGCATTTTGACTTGTTATTGTCTTTTATGGATCTTAAAATAAGGAGAAAATATGAAGATTTGTTTTATAAGCAACACAATTTTTAACTTAGGAGGAGTTCAAAGAGTTGTCTCTGTTTTAGCTAGTGAATTAAGTAAGGATAATATAGTAGATGTAATTTGTACAGACAATAATTTTAAGATTAATAGGAAAATGTATAACTTAAGTGATCATGTAAATATAAAATTTAATACAGAATTATTAAATAAAAATTTTGTAAACAAAGTAATTTGTAAAACTTCCAGAGAAATTAATTTGATTACAGGAATTCTAAATAATTCAGTTATGGACGATATACTAACATATGCATATTATCCAAATGAAGTTCAAAATAAATTTGTAGATTACATAAATAAGCAAAATTATGATGTTGTTATTGGCGTTGAAGGTTACTTTAGTTTACTTCTTGGGAAAATATCCGATAAATTAAATGCCAAAACTATAGGCTGGCAGCACAATTCTTATGATGCATATTTAAATAATAAAGATAGATATTATTGGAAACAAAATGAATTATTTAAAAAATATATACCAAAGCTTGATAAATACATAGTTCTAACAAACGATGATAAAACTAAATATAAAGAAAGACTAAACATAGATTGTAATGTAATATACAACCCTTTAAGCTTTGAATGTAATATTAAATGTTCCTGCAGAGAAAAAAATATTATCTTTGTTGGCCGACTAATGAAAGAGCAGAAAGGATTAGATTTACTCATAGATGCCTTTAATATAATATATAAAGAAAATAAAGAATGGAAGCTGAAAATTGTAGGAGATGGACCTGATAGAGAAGCTCTTATTGATAATATAAATAAATATAATCTTCTGAATAGTGTCATATTGATAGGGCAAAGTGATGATGTAAAAAAATATTATTTAGATTCAAGTATTTTTGTTTCAACTTCTAGATGGGAAGGCTTTGGTCTATCTATTACGGAAGCAATGGAGTGCGGACTACCAGTTGTAGCTTTCAATAATTCAGGTCCAAGAGAGATAATAAATAAACCAAACATAAATGGAGTATTAGTAGATGGACATGATTATAAACAATTTGCTTATGAAGTTATAAAATTAATTAAAGATGATAGTAAGAGAAAGATGATGTCAATAGAGAGCATAAATAGAGCAAAAGATTTTAAAACAGGCAACATTGTTAAACAATGGAAAGAAGTTATAGAAAAATTATAAACTTTGGAGGAAAGATGAAAGAATATTCAAATCTTAAAAATGGAATAATAATTACATTCATTGCTAAATATAGCAATGTTTTTGCACAATTACTTATTAATTCAGTATTAGCTAGATTATTATTGCCATCTGATTTTGGAATTATTGCAGTAATATCTGTATTTATTTCTTTTTTTAACATGTTAGGAGATATGGGGATTGGTCCAGCAATTATACAGAATAAAGCCTTAGATGAAAAGGAAGTATGTGATATATTTAAATTTTCAGTAATTGCCGCCTTTGTTATTGCAATAGGATTTTATTTCTTTTCTTATTTTATAGCTTTTTTTTATAATGACAGGATATACGTAAGATTAGGAGAATTATTATCTATTTCAGTATTTTTTTCAATATGTACAATTGTCCCAAATGCAATATTATATAAGGAACAAAAATTTAAAGAAGTTGGATTAATTAATATTATTGTTAATGTAGTTGTTGGAATTTTTACAATAACACTTGCATTTAAAGGTTTTTCTTATTATTCACTAGTTTTCGATTCAATTTTAAAAAGTATATTTATATTTTTGTTATGCTTTAGAGCATGCAAAATAAGAATAGAAAAAGGATATTCAAATAATTCTATAGAAAAAATAAAAAATTATTCAAGCTTTCAATTCCTGTTTAATTTCATAAACTATTTTACTAGAAACTTAGATAACATATTAGTAGGGAAGTATTTAGGTGCATCTACACTAGGGTATTATGATAAATCCTATAAACTTATGCTTTACCCAGTGCAGAATTTAACTAACGTAATTACACCTGTGCTTCATCCAGTTTTATCAAATTATCAAAATGAAAAAGATTTAATTTATAATACCTATATTAAAGTGATTAAGGTTCTCGCGTATTTGGGAATATTTGTATCAGTATACTGTTTTTTTACGGCTTATGAGATAATTAGGATTGTTTATGGTCCAAAATGGGATGAATCAATACCAATTTTTAGAATACTTTCAATATCAATAGTAATTCAAATGGTATTATCAAGTATAGGGTCAATCTTTCAGGCTACTGGATATGTAAATAAGCTATTTTCTACTGGCGTAGTATCAGCATTTTTTACAGTAATTGCTATAGTTACAGGTATTATAAGTAAAAGTTTAATAGTATTATCTATAGGGCTGGTTATAGCATTCATATTGAATTTTTTTCAATGTTTTTATGTATTATTGACTCACGTATTTCAACGAAGTTTTATTGTGTTTTTAATGGATTTAAAGAATGCGTTAATTATTGGTATTTTAATGATTGTTGGATATATACTTACAAGCAAGGTAGGTATAAATAATGTATTAATAAGTGCAGTATTTAAATTAATTCTGGGAATTATTACATATGCTATAGGATTATATATTACACAAGAATATAAACTATTAAAAAAAGTTATTCTGAGAAAATAGTACCATAGGAAAGTAACTCTAGTTTTTTGAATAATAAAACTAGTTTTGAGATATATAAATATAATTTAGAGTGCTCTATTATTATGAAGTATAGTAATAGAGCATTTTTTTAGCTTTAAAACTTTATATTTTACTTTATTCATATCTATATGAAGATAAATTATGGGCATAATATCTATAAGGTTAAGGTGCAATTAAAAAGAAAAATAATCATGGCATTTTAGAATTGTTATTTTCTTATTATGTGTATAAGGTGAAATTTAAAGATAGGAGTTTAAGAAAAATGAGTTTGATAGAGCTAAAAGATATTAGTAAGTATTATAAATTAAAAGGCAGTGAAAAATTTTATGCATTAAAACATATAAATATATCCCTAAAAAATGGTGAATTAGTATCTATCATTGGTGAATCAGGAAGTGGTAAGTCTACCTTGATGAATCTAATTGGAGGTTTAGACTCAAATTACAGTGGAGAAATATTTGTAAATGGCATAAATATTAAAAAACTAAGAAAAAAAGAACTTGATAAATATAGAAAAAATGAAGTTGGATTTATATTTCAAAGTTTTAACTTAATAGGACATCTATCTGTTTTAGATAATGTATCAATAGCAATGACATTATCTAATGTTAGAAAAAGGGAAAAGATAAAACGCGCAAAAGAAATACTAACAGAACTTGGTTTGGAAAAACATATTAATAAAAAACCGAATCAATTATCAGGAGGACAAAAGCAGAGAGTTGCTATTGCAAGAGCATTAATTAATAACCCAGAAATAATTGTTGCCGATGAACCAACAGGTAGTTTAGACTCAAAAACTACTATGCAGGTTTTAGAAATCATGAAGAAGATTGCACAAAAAGGAAAACTTGTAATAATGGTTACTCATTCCGAACAAGTTGCATCCTCTTCAAGTAGAATAATTAAAATAGAAGATGGTGAAATTATTGATAATAGGAAAATATCACAATTATATAACATAAATAATGATGAAAGACAAATTCAAATTAATAAACAAAAACAATATTTGAATATTTTTTCATCAATAAAATTAGCACTTATTAACATGAAGGAAAAATTCTCTCGTAATTTATTGGTTTCTTTAGGAAGCAGTATTGGAATAATGAGTATAATACTAATGTTATCATTTGGTAATGGAATAAAAAACTATTTTAACAAAACTATGAGCAGCTATGTAAACCCTTTGGTTGTAGCTGTTAATATGCCAAGTGAGGATAATGAAAATGTTAACTTAGATGTTGCTACAGTACAAAGACCAGATGTAAATTCAACTAAGCCTTTTGAGGAAAAAGATATTGATACTTTATCTAAAATACAAAATGTATCGTCTATAGAAAGGGGATACACTGTAATTTCAATGGGGGTAAATACATTAATTTATAATAACAAAAGTTATAATTTAATGCAGGTTTCAACCATATCATCAAATATAACACCCTCAAATATAGGAAAAGGAGCCTTGCCCAAGGAAGGAGAAATATTAGTGAATAAAGCTATAAGTGATAAGCTTGGGGAAGACATTATTGGAAAAAAAGTTAGTTTACATATACTTGTAAATTCAAAAGTATTAAATAAAGATTTTATTGTGAGTGGAATTTATACGACATCGGGAGGGGATTTAACAGCAGTAATGAGATCTGTTTATTTGAATTATTCAGATTTACAAAAATTATATTCAGATAATAATTACACGTTAAAGCCTAATGTAGTATATGTCATCACAAATAATAGTAAATATACATCAGGAATAAAAGAAAAAATTAAAGAACTTGGTTATTCAGAATCTTCACAAGAGTTAATGACATCCATGTTTAATCAGATGATAGATATATTAACATATGTATTATCAGGAGTAGCTGCAATTTCTTTAGGAGTATCAGCAATTATGATAATAGTAGTTATGTATATAAGTGTTGTAGAAAGAACAAAAGAAATAGGAATAATTAAAGCAATAGGAGCAAGAGCAAAAGATATACGTAGAATTTTTGTTTCAGAAGCTTTTTTAATAGGAGTCTTTAGTGGGGTAATAGGAATTGCTGGTGCATATTTTGTAGGTAAAGGTATAAATGTTATGTCCAATAAATTATTTAATGTTAATTTGGTTTTAATAAAGAGATTATATGGAATCTTTGGGATAGGTGTAAGTATTATAATGAGTACATTAGCAGGGCTATTACCTGCAAATAAAGCAGCACGATTAGATCCAGTTGAATCTTTAAGAAGGGAATAATAGGAGTTTTTGTTACTAATTCGACAAATTATATTGGTAATCAAAGCTTTTGGAAAAATAAAGTATGAACTAAGGAGGACAAAGATATGGAAGAAAATATGAGAGACTGTCCAAATTGTAAAGAGAAATTATCAAATAATTCACGGTTTTGCAGCTCGTGTGGAACAAATCTCGGTAATAATCAGAATTACGATTTTGAAGAAAGAAGCAGTGAAGGTTCGGAAAGTTTTTTTAGCAAATTAAATAAAGCTGCCGGTGGAAGTGGAAGGATTAAGTTAAAATTGAGAGATTTAATAGTTAATGTATTTAAAAAACATACATTAGAAGAAAGAGAAAACACTTTTATCTGTGGAACGGCTCAAACGTCGCCAAAGGAAGGGGAGATTTGTTCAAAGTGGCCTAAACCGTGGTTATATTCAAGAGTATTTTTCTTATTTACAGTAACTTTTCTTGTACTAGTCACTTTACTTAGAGTTTTTGAAAACATATTGGCATACCCGGGAACCATTTTTATAGGTGCACTAATTGTTCCATTTTCCCTACTTATTTTCTTTTGGGAAATAAATGCTCCACGAAATATTAATATTTTTGATGTAGTAAAAATATTTTTTTTTGGAGGTGTCTTTTCATTACTTATAACAATGATATTGGACCGCATAGTTATTATTGGTAACTTGGATTATTATGGGGCAATTATTGTAGGGATTATTGAAGAATTTGCTAAGTTTGTTGTTGTTGCATATTTCTTAAAGGGAAGCAAAGAGAAATATATTTTAAATGGATTGTTACTAGGAGCAGCAGTGGGTGCTGGATTTGCCGTCTTTGAAACAGCAGGATATGCATTTGCTTATGGTTTTCAGGTTCCTTTAATGATGAAAATAATATATACACGGGGAATATTAGCGCTGGGAGGTCATATTGTATGGGCTGCTATGTATGGAGCCGCTTTAGTTATGGTAAAAAAGGATAATAGGTTAAGAATGAAATATATACTAAATTATAAGTTTCTTAAATATTTCATTTTAGCAGTAATGTTTCATGCTATTTGGGATATGCCCATAAGCAATAGTACTGAACTTCCTTTTATTCAAGTAATACTTACAGTAATGGCATGGCTTGTTATCTTAATACTAATTAGTGCAGGACTAAAACAAATTTCGAGTCTAAGCGCTTAATATAGTTAGCTCTTAGATTACAAGCTAACTATATAAGAAGTATAAACTAAAATATATTGAAAAATTAATGCCTACAAACTATAATTAAATAAACATATAAGTTGAGATGATTTGACGATTTTAAATATTGACTACGAAGTCTAATTTTTATACGTAAAAGTATATGAATTAGATTTTTTTTATAATTCTTTATAATTTGCAATTCTAAAAAGGATATAAAATAGTAGCTGCGCATTGGAGGTTTGTATGAGAAAAGAAATTGCTGTATATATGAATAATTTAGGAGAGATTACCGATATAAAAGAAGCAGGAATAATTAAGGTTTTTTCTAAAAATAATGAAGAATGGAATGTTAGAAAAGAATTATCTTTTAAGTTTAATAGCACAAAAGAAAAGGAGGATATACGTTTAGATACTTTAAATATTGCAGAGGCATTAGAAAACTGCAAAATTTTTATTGCAAAAGAATTTTCAGATTTAGCGTATTTAATGTTAGATAGTATGGGATTTAGCACATGGAAAATGGATGGTGCTATAAGTGAAATACTTGAATATGTATTAGAAAAAGAAGAGGAGGAGGCTGAAGAAATAAAACTTATTAACTCATCAAGGCAAAATGACAAAAAACAAAGTATTGAACCAACTGAAATCGGGGAAAATGGTTGTTATATATTTAACCTTAAAGAATTACAGGAACACAATACTGGAGTTACATCAAAGCAGGCGTTAAAACCATTTCTAAATAATAAGGGTTTCAGTGAATTAATAATAACCTGTAGTCATATTCCGAACTGGGTAGAAGATGAATTAGAAAAGCTAAATTTAAGTTATGAGTTTTCAAGAACTGGACAAAATGATTATATATTAATTATAAGTAAAGCAAATCAGAAGTCTCAAGATTAAGATAATACTATATCTATTTTTAAGGTAAAGGTTAAATAAAATATTAAAGGAAGGAGTGTGAAATATGGAGTACATAGAAAAGAATAGTAATTTTAAGATGAGCATAGAGTCTTTTTCTAAAATTATCTCTGAAAGATGGAATGTTGATGGAGATATAATAAAAAATTATATATTTTCAAATATAAGCCTTTGTTTGTCAAGAAACAGTCAAGCTAAAAATGATCTTGAAAAATTATATATGGCTGATAAATTAAAATATTATAATGCATTTTTAAATTCCAGTAGTTCTAATTATGTATTAATAATGCAGGCAACCATAGAAGAACAAATATGGGCAAGAAAAATACTTGGAATACTTTTAGTTGCAGAATCTGATAATAACATAAGAAATAAAGTTATTAAATTATTAAAAAAGTATTATCCATTAGTATATGAATCAGTAAAAAAACGTAATAAGGAAAAATTAAAAAATAAATATATAAAGATGGATGTAATTGGTAGAAATATAGAGGCGAGATTTGATGCAGCAATATATTTCTATTTTGCTACATATATTTCATATGAAATAGTAGATCAAGGATTCATAATTTCTATTTTAAATGATATAGAAGAATTTGAATTTAGCGATTTAATTAACAGAGATTTTGAAGAAGAAATAGGAAAATATAAGGATGAAGTACAGGAAATAAAATTGTTATTGAAAAGGGAGTATGGAAAAGTATTTAATATTAAAGATATTTTCAGACATAATAATGAAAAAGTTAGAAATTGTGGTGAATTCCTAGAAGGTTTATTTCTATGTAACAAACTTAACATTAATTATATTTTTCATGATTTAGATTTTATTAATTTAGATAAAATAATTTTATCGTATGTTAGAGTTTCTAAAGATAAAAATTTAGAGTTATTAATACAAAACATTATTAGTGGTTTATTTGTACAAGTTTTGATAAATGAATATAAAAAAATGAGAGATATGTATTTTAAGAGCAGCGGAGAAGTTTTGCATTATGAATTGAATACACTTGTAGAAAAACTGAAAATTATTGAACATGAAAATGTTAATTTAAAAGCTAATATTGAAAGTCTAAATAAAGAAAAAGCATTATTTGACAAAAATTTGAATCGTGAATTAAATAAGGTAGAAAATTCCCATAAACAGCAAATGAAGTTTATGGAAGATAAAATTAAAAGCTTAGAAAAGAAATTAAGTGAAGAAATGAGCATTAGATATGAATTAGAATCCTTGAGAGAATACGAACTTAACAAAAATGAATTTGAGAGTAATTATGATTTAAGTAGAAATTTAGGTGATTATATTAACAATAAGAAAATTATTGTCATAGGCGGGGACAAGGAGTGGAGAAGAAGGTTTAGAGTTAAATACCCAGAAATAAGAACTTTGAACGGGTTTAATGAAAATTTTGATGTCAGTATTTTAAATAACTCAGATTATATTTTCTTTTATTCGAAATATATGAACCATTCGACCTTTCATAAAGCAATGAATTTTATTAAATTTAATAAATGTAATTTTGGATATATAGGAAAAACCAATATGGAACTTGTTGAACAAGAAATTATAGAAAATATTAGTAAGTATGAAGAGTATGTAACAAAGCAGTAAATTCTCATTGAGGAACTTTAAATGGAGAGGATGTTATTAAATCCATTTTTCTGAAGAAATTATTATATATTTAAGTGAAAATAATTATCAAATAGATGTGCATATTTAATTAATATGCTTATAATAATATTAAGGATAATCAAAATAATTTTTAAAGTATTGATGCTATTGTTTGAGGAGGGCAAATGTATGATTAAGTTAGTATTGATAAGACATGGCGAAAGTATTTGGAATTTACAGAATAGATTTACCGGTTGGACAGATGTGGATTTATCAGAAAATGGACTTAAAGAAGCTAAACGAGCTGGAGAAATTCTTAAAGAAAATGGATTCACTTTTGATGTGGCATATACATCAGTTTTAAAGAGAGCTATTAGGACATTATGGATAGTGTTATATGAGATGGATTTAATGTGGATTCCTGTATATAAATCATGGAAACTAAATGAAAGACATTATGGGGCACTGCAAGGACTTAATAAAGCAGAAACAGCTATAAAGTATGGAAAAGAACAAGTTTATAAATGGAGAAGATTTGTAGACGAGAAACCGCCACAATTAACTAAGGAAGATCCAAGATATGCTGGATTTGAAATGAAATACAAAAATTTAAATGAAAAACAATTACCTTTAACAGAGACTTTAGCTGACACAGAAAAGAGAGTATTAGAAGAGTGGAATGAAAATATAGCATCAGATTTGATGTCGGGTAAAAAAGTTATTATATCTGCACATGGAAACACATTAAGAGCCTTAGTAAAATATTTAGATAATATTTCAAGTGATGGTATAGCAAATTTAAATATTCCTACAGGGACTCCCTTAGTTTATGAATTAGACAATAATTTAAATCCGATTTGCCATTACTACTTGTCATTTGATGGCAAACTTCCAAAGGAATCAATTCCTAAGCATATAGAAAAAGGAAAGTGATTTAATAATTATTTCTTAAAGACGATGAATTAAAAAATCATTGTCTTTAAGAATTTAATTTTAGAAAATATTAAAAATAAAATATGTAATGTATAAAAGTATATGGTATAATTTTACTGTAATCGTTAAGAAAAATATTTTTCAAATAAATTAATATTAACAATAAATTTGAATATAAAAGACAATAACAAGTTATATTTTATATGCGGCTAAAATACAATGAAATTAACATAATAAAATTAAATTTGAAATATATAGGTAAGAAAAAATTTAATCTTACTTAAGGAGGATTAATTAGGAATGTTTAAAATTATATTGTTTTGTGGAACGGGAATATCTTCAAATATGTTAGCTGCAAAAATGAGAGAGCTTATGAAGAAGATGAAAATTAATTCATTTGTAGAAGCGTATTCAGAAATTGGTTTTGAAAAATATTTAGATAAAGCAGATGTAGTATTGGTAGGACCACAAATTAGATACTTATTTCCCAAATTTAAGAAAGCATGTGATGAAAGAGGCATCCCTATTGATGTGATTAGTAATGCAGATTATGGTGCAATAAATGCAGAAAATGTTATAAATATGGCTTTAAAAATGATTGAAAATAATAAAAGATGACATAAGAAATAATGAAGTAATTAGTAACAATAAATGAAAAAAAGATTATTGTAATTATATTTAGTAAAGTAGGAAATTAGATAAACTCCTTAAATGTTAATACACTTAAGGAGTTTTTTTAGTTTAAATTAATTCTAGAAAATAGACTCTCAATTAAGTAGTGCTTGAATTTTTTGGTGCTTAAAGTAATTTTTTTAGCTCTAATAGGCTTGAAATTTCAAAAGTAGGTTTTATTTCAGTCTTATTTATAATATTGGTTGGATTAAACCAACACGTATCTATACCGAAATTTAATCCGCCTAAAATATCAGATGTTAAGCTATCACCAACCATCAATACTTTTTCTTTATTACGGTAATTGATATTATTTAAGGATAACTCGAAAATCTTTGGGTTTGGTTTGGATACACCTACTTCTTCTGATATTATTATATCTTCAAAATACTTGGATATAATAGATTTTCTAATTCTTTTATCTTGGACATCAGTAAGACCATTTGTAAGTATAACGAGTTTATAGCTAATACTTAGATCCTTAACAAGATTTATACTGTCTTTATATAAAAATGAAGCGTTAGCTAAATGTTTCATATATGATTTAGAAAATTCAAATGCATCAAATTTAATATTTAATGCATTTGAAAATCTTTTGAATCTATCAACTTTTAGTTTTGCCTGGGTAATTGTTCCAAGCTCAAATTCTTTCCAAATGGCTGTATTGATATTGCTGTATATTGGCAAATGATAATTTTCATCATATCCTATATTAAATTCAATCATAGTGTTTTTAAATGCTTCTTTTTCTGATTTTTTAAAATTAAATAAAGTTTCATCAGCATCGAATATTATAACTTCGTATTTCATATAACTCTCCTTTTAAAGTTAATTAATAAATTTAGTTATTCTCAGATTGAAATTTATCTACGTGTAAAATTGAAGGAAATAATTTCATCCAAAGTATAACCACTAGTATAGTTCCTATTCCTCCTAATAAAGCAGCATTTACTACTCCTAGTAAGGAAGCTGTAACACCAGATTCGAATTCACCTAGCTGGTTAGATGTTCCTATAAAAATCATGTTGACAGAGCTAACACGTCCTCTCATATTATCTGGTGTTTCTAGCTGCACAAGTGTAGAACGGATAACAACACTTACAACATCTGAAGCTCCTAATACGAAAAGGGCAAGAAATGAAAGTATAACCGATTTTGATATTGCAAAAACTATTGTAGATAAACCAAAGAATATAACTGCAGTAAACATAGTTCTCCCAACCTTATGCTTTAAAGGATTCTTTGCTAGATATGCTGACATTAGTAATGCCCCAATGGCAGGAGCAGATCTAAGGACGCCTAGACCAAAAGAACCTATCATCAGTATGCTGCTTGCATAAATTGGAAGGAGGGCAGTTGCTCCACCGAAAAGTACAGCAAATAAGTCTAAGGATATGGCACCAAGTATAATAGGTTTTCTCTTTATAAAGGATATTCCAGCAAAAATGTTTTTTATACCTGAAGACTCAGGTTTGTAATCATCTTTTTTGATAGATTTCATTGAAATTTGCGATATTAATGCTCCAGAAATGAAATACAAAGCAGCAGCAAGAGCATATACCAACGTTGATCCAAAGGAATATAATATTCCTCCAACAGTAGGCCCAATAATAACCGCGAATTCAGAGACCGATGATATTAAGGCTGATGCTTTTGGAAAAACATCTTTTTATTCAGAACCTTTCTTTAAAAAAAATAATCTTGAAACTAGAAAAATTCATGTTTCAAATAGCATTATTAATAGTATATACCCATCAATTATACAGTGGCAAGTTAGAAATTGGCAGTAATTTCAATCTACTATAAGTAGCAGCGTTTACAAAAAATTAATTTATTTATAAGAAAATTATTCTTGGTTAAAAAACAAGTTTGAGTTACAATATAAAAAGCTTATAAAATAGAAAAATAATGGAGAATAATAATGAAAAAAGTGATTAGAAACATAATTAGGAATAATTGGTTGTTTGTATTTATGGTAGTTATGCTTCAATTTAAGTCAATGATACTACTATCTATGCTTAGGACACCAAACTCATCAAGCATTGATTTAGGAAATATTTATTTTGGTACTCCAGTACGTTGGGCACATATAGCTATAATAATATTAGTGTGCAGTCCTATTTTCTTTTTCAAAGAAAAAGGTAGATTAAGAGCTGCATTAGTAATAGATATTTTAGTTACAATTCTTTTTGTAGCTGATATATGGTATTATCGTGCAAATGGAACTTTTTTATCAATTAGATACTTAATGCACAAAGAGATATTTAATCCAATAGGAAAGAATTTATTTAACCTTAGGATAGTAGATTTAGCATTTATAGCAGATTTTATTGTTCTTATCTTAATATATAAATTTATTAGATTCAGGGCTGAGAATAATGAAATTAAGTTTATTTTTAGAGCAATAAAAGCTATTTGTGTATTTTTATTAAGTTCTTTAACTATTTGGATGGGATATTATTATATTGATGTTAAACATATTGATCCTGATAAAAATTTATTTAGATTATCTTGGGCACCATTTCAGACATTCAGTGATATGAGTCCTTTGGGGTATCATGGGTTTGATATTAATTTCTACAAAGATAAAAATCAGGCATTAACTAATAGTGAAATAAATGATATTAAAAGTTGGTTTAATGATAACAAGGAAAACCTTCCGGATAATAAGTATAAGGGAATGCTTCAAGGTAAAAATGTAATTGCTTTGCAGGTAGAATCCTTAGAAAATTTTGTTATAAATCAAAAAGTATATGGGCAGGAAATAACGCCTAATTTAAATAAATTACTTTCACATAGTTTGTATTTTAATAATATCTATGAACAAAATAATTCAGGAACAAGTTCAGATGCAGATTTGCTGGTTAATACATCTATATTTCCAATTAGGGAAGGTACAACTGTTTTCTCATATCCTTGGTCTAAATATAATACTCTACAGAAGTTATTGGAGAACAAAGGATACACTACTATTTCTACCCATGCAGAACTGCCTGGAAGTTGGAATTGGGCAGAAATGCATAAATCTTTTGGGGCTAATAAAATATTAGATATAGGGATGTATAATCAAGATGAAATAATAGGTTTAGGGCTATCAGATGAATCTTACTTAAAGCAGGTAGCGGGGAAACTAAAAGATGAAAAGCAGCCTTTCTATGCATTTATGACTACATTGTCTAGTCATGGGCCTTTTGATATGCCAGAAGATAAGAAATATTTAAAACTTCCGAAGGAACTTGATGATAATATTCTAGGTGCTTATTTTCAAAGTGTTAGATACACAGATGAAGCCATAGGTGAGTTTCTAAATGAATTGGAGAAGAATAATGAATTAGATAATACTGTAATTATGATTTATGGAGATCATTGTGGAGTTCATAAGTTTTATGAAAAAGATATGGAAAATGCTCCATTAGAGGGTGACTGGTGGAAGGACAATCATAAAAAAATACCGTATATTATTTATTCAAAAGATTTACAGCCAGAGGAAATATCAAAGGCTGGGGGACAATCCGATTTCTTACCTACAATCTCATATTTACTTGGAATTGATAGGAAAGAATTTGACTACAGCTCAATGGGAAGAGTATTAGTCAATACTGAAAGAAATTCAACTATATTAAATGATGGTACAATTATAGGAAATCCAAAAGATGAAAAAGAAACTAATCATTTAAAAGATACATTTAAAATAGCAAATTCTGTAATTAGTAAAAACTTTTTTGGAAGTCAAAAATAGATGAAATAATTTATTTATCTGTGGGAAAATAAATTAGTAGGTAATATTATAGATTATTTTAATTAAAAAAGTGAGGATAAGGTATGGAAACTAGTAAAAATGTACAAGAGAAGATAAATAACTTTTTAAAAGAAAATAAAATAAATGTGACTGGTGGAATAATTAAAAGTGAAAAGCAATTGTCATCGGTTTTGAATGACCTTGCAATGAGCGATTTACAAAAAGGAAAGATAGAAAAAGCGTTATATTTCACTGAAAAAGCAGCTGAATTTGATGAAAAAAATTATTATTCATATTTTATTAAAGGTTTAATTTATAGACAAATCAATAAAGTTAAGGAAGCAGTTGAAGCTTTTGAAACATACTGCAATAACAACGATGATTCGTTAGCGCATATTTATTTAGGTCTTTCATATGCAGAATTAAATGATATAGATAATGGGCTAGATCACTTAAGAAAAGGAGAAAAAAATCTTTCTAAAGAAGAAAGGGAACAACATAAGTCTTTAATTTGTACAGTTTATGAATGTTTAGGGAATATTTATTTAAATAAGGAAAATATAGTAGAATTTACTGAAAGAGATAAATATAGCATTAACTATAAAAGTGCTGTTAAATTTTATAAAATGTCTTTAAAAATAAATAGGAAGAATAGTGACCTAATTAATAGACTTGCAGCTTGCTATTACCATTTAGGAGACATAAATAAAACATTATATTGTTATGAGCAGGCAGCTAAGATAGCATCTGATAATGATATGTATTTAGAAGCAATAAAAGAAATGAAAGAAGCAGGGGCAAAATCAGAACCAGCCGGTTTTTAAAATTAGATAAAATCTATAATTATAAATAAAAGACTTAACCTAATAATTTGTTTATGGGTTAAGTTTTTTTATTTTTAATTATTCCTTTAACTCTATCTATTTTAAGTGTAAGGTAAAATAACTTATATAAAATATGAAAAAATATTAGACACAATTCGACAAAAGAGCTTTAAAGTTAAAATTGTATGATAATAATTAAGATTTTAAGAGGATAACAATTAGTGACATCTGTTGACATATATAAATATATATAATACTATATTTGTTGTGTATTATTTGTTAAAAATTAATATAAATCTTTGACAAATTACTAAATGGAAAGTTAAATAATTTATTTCTAATAATTTTTATGGGAATCATTTCTAAGAATAAAAAATTATTATTAAACGTAATAGGAGAATGTTTTGAGAATTATATATAAAATTTTAAAAATATTTTCTTGTGCTCATAATACAAAAAATACATAGGGGGCTTATTTTTATGAAAAAAAAGATTTCTTTGCTTTTGGTACTAGCCATGTCAACCTCATTTATGTTAGCAGGCTGTGCATCTAAATCAGATTCAAAAGCAAACGTAGATAGCGACGTGATAAAAATTGGAGTTTTCGAACCGATGACAGGAGCTAATGCAGCCGGAGGACAACTAGAAGTTGAGGGCGTAAAGTTAGCAAATAAACTTTATCCAACAGTCAATGGTAAAAAGGTTGAATTAGTTTTTGCTGATAACAAGTCAGATAAAGTTGAAGCAGCTAATGCAGCAGCTAACCTTGTTGATCAGGAACATGTAAATGCAATTATTGGAAGCTGGGGTAGTGGTAATTCTATGGCAGCTGGAGATGTTGTGCAAGAGGCTAAGGTTCCAGCAGTTGCAGCATCAGCAACAAATCCATTAGTTACTGCCGGTAATGACTATTACTTTAGGGTTTGCTTTATTGACCCATTCCAGGGGACTGTTATGGCAAAATATGCTGCTAATAAGCTGCAAGCTAAAAAGGTGGCTCTTCTTCAAGAAGTTTCTAGTGACTATTCTGTTGGTATTTGTAAGTTCTTTAGTGATGAATTTGTTAAACTTACAGGAGATCCAAATGCAATTATAGCAAAAGCTAGCTACAATACAGGAGATCAAGATTTTACAGCTCAGCTTACAAATATAAAAAGCACTAATCCAGATGTAATATTTGCTCCAGGTAATTTTACAGAAGGAGCTTTAATAATAAAGCAAGCAAGACAATTAGGTATTACAACTCCTATTATTGGAGGGGATACTTGGGAAACACCAGAATTTTTAGATATAGGACAAGATGCAGTGGAAGGAACTGTATTTTCAACTTTCTTTGCCAGTGAAAAGCCTTTAACTGAAGAATCAAAAAAATTCTTAGATGCATATAGACAAGAATATAACAAGGAGCCTGCAGCAGTTTCAGCTTTATCTTACGATGCATATTTAGTTATTTTAGATGCAATTAAGAGAGCTAATTCAACAGATCCGGAGAAAATCAGAGATGCAATTGCACAAACTAAGAATTTCCCAGGTGCAGCTGGAGTAATTACTATAGATGAAAATAATAATGCAGTAAAAGACGCAGTTTTAAAAGTAGTCAAGAATGGTAAATTTACTTATCTTGATACTGTAAAAGCTAACGAAAATTAAATTAGGGGTGAGATTATGACAATAAGCATATTTATGCAATACTTAACAAACGGAATATCCTTGGGAAGTTTATATGCCCTTATAGCAATAGGTTATACTATGGTTTATGGAATATTAAAACTTATAAACTTTGCCCATGGAGATATATTTATGATGGCTGCTTACTTTGCATTTTTTGGAGTATCAACCTTTGGACTTCCTTGGTATTTTGCTTTTATAATAGCAATAGCTATAACAGCTGTTCTTGGAATAACAATTGAATTTGCAGCATATAGACCACTTAGAAATGCACCTAAAATATCCATATTAATTTCAGCTATTGGTGTATCATTCTTACTAGAAAATTTAGCAGTTGTTTTATTTGGAGGAATGCCAAAAGCATTTCCAACTCCAAAAATATTTACAAACGTAATTGTTATAGGCGGTGTGTCTATTCAAAATCTTACATTTATAATTCCTATAGTAACAGTAATTTTATTATTTGGATTAGTACATTTAGTTAATAATACAAATGTCGGTATGGCAATGAGAGCAGTTTCTAAGGATGTTGAAACGGCAAAACTTATGGGGATAAATGTTAATAGAATAATTACTATTACCTTTGCTATAGGTTCTGCTTTAGCCGGAGTAGGAGCTATGATGTGGTCTACTAAGTATCCGCAGATAATCGGTACCATGGGAATAATTCCAGGACTTAAGTGCTTTATAGCTGCAGTTATAGGTGGTATTGGAGATATTAAAGGAGCAGTTATTGGAGGTTTCCTTCTTGGAATAAGTGAAATTATGTTAGTTGGCTTTCTTCCTAGTTTAACTGGATACAGGGATGCCTTTGCTTTCATACTTTTAATTGTAATATTACTATTTAAGCCTACAGGAATAATGGGCAAAAACTTAACAGAGAAGGTGTAAAAATGAACAATAAAAAAATATATTTAAATATAGCTCTTATTGCAATTATATTTTTACTCTTATATGTTGCAAATGATAATTTAGACTCATATGAAATTAGAATATTGAATTTATGTGCAATATATACAGTTTTTGGACTAAGTATGAACTTAATAAATGGATTTACTGGTTTGTTTTCTTTGGGACATGCTGGCTTTATTGCAGTAGGTGCATATACAACAGCACTTCTAACTATGTCAGAAAAAGTCAAAAATCAAAATTTCTTTATGGAACCATTAATAGCACCATTTAATCATATATCAATGCCATTTCTCCCAGCATTAATTATTGCTGGACTTGTATCTGCTTTAATAGCATTCTTAATAGGTGCACCAGCTTTAAGGCTTAAGGGAGATTATTTAGCAATAGCAACTCTTGGTTTTGCAGAAATAATAAGAATAGTTATTACAAATGTACAAAGTTTGACAAATGGTGCTTTAGGACTTCGAGGTATTCCTCATAATACAAATTCATATTGGAGCTTTGGAATCGCAATTTTTACTATAATAATACTTATATCGCTTATAAATAGCTCTTATGGACGAGCACTAAAATCCATAAGAGAAGATGAAATTGCAGCTGAAAGTATGGGGATAAGCTTATTTAAGCATAAGGTTATAGGATTTATGATAGGTGCTTTCTTTGCAGGTATAGGTGGAGGACTACTTGGAAGTTCACTAGGAACAATAACACCTAGTACTTTTACGTTTACTCTTACATTTAATATACTTCTTATAATAGTTATTGGAGGAATGGGAAGTATTACTGGTACAGTAATTTCAGCTTTTGCCGTTACAATACTTGGAGAAGTTTTAAGATTCTTAGACATGGAAAAGCAATTTGATCTTGGAATTTTTAAATTTACTGGTATTCCAGGCTTAAGAATGGTTGTTTTCTCAATATTGCTTATGGTCATAGTATTATTCTTTAGACAAGGAATTATGGGAACAAAGGAATTTTCGTGGAAATCGCTATTTAAATACACTAGTATAAAAAATAAACCTCTAGAAAAAGGAGGGGATATGTAATGGCATTGTTAAATGTAAAAAATGCAACTATGCAATTTGGAGGGCTAACGGCTGTAAAAGATTTTAATCTTGAAATTAATGAGGGAGAAATAATCTCTTTAATTGGACCTAATGGAGCAGGAAAGACTACAGCTTTTAATATGATAACTAATGTTTATACTCCTACAAAAGGTAAAGTTATTTTCAATGATATAGATATTACTGGTATGAGACAGGATAAGATAACTCAAACTGGTATAGCAAGAACATTTCAAAATATAAGACTATTTAAAGATTTAAGTGTACTTGATAATGTATTAATTGCAAATCATGTTCATATTAAATCAAATTGTTTAGAAGCTATGTTAAAACTTCCGAGTTATAGAAGAGAAGAAAAAGAAATGATTGAAAAATCAATTTCTCTTTTAAAAGAACTAGGACTCGAAGAATCAAAAGATGAAAAGGCAAGTTCTCTTCCGTATGGTAAACAAAGAAAGCTTGAAATAGCGAGAGCTCTTGCAACTAACCCTAAACTTCTTCTTCTTGATGAACCAGCAGCAGGAATGAATCCTACTGAAACTGATGAACTTACAGCCTTTGTTAAGGAAATTAAGGATAAGTTTAATTTATCTATATTTATGATAGAACACCACATGAATATGGTTATGAGTTTATCAGATAGAATACAGGTTTTTGAATATGGCATTACTATAGCTGAAGGCACGCCTTCCGAAATACAAAATGATAAAAAAGTTATAGATGCATATTTGGGGGTATCTGAAGATGATTAAAATTGACAATTTAGTTGTATCTTATGGCGGTATTGAAGCGTTAAAAGGCATAAACTTAGAAGTACCAGAGGGAAAAATTGTAACATTGGTTGGGGCTAATGGAGCTGGAAAAAGTACTACACTAAAATCTATAGTAGGCCTTGTTAAACCAAAAAGAGGGACTATTTCTTTTGATGATGGAACTGACTTAACAAAGCTTAATACTGAGCTGATGGTCAAAAAAGGAATTGCTTTAGTTCCGGAAGGAAGAAAGGTTTTTGCAGATCTGACAGTTTTAGAAAATTTGAAGATTGGAGCTTATACGAGAACGGATAAAGCTGGTATAGCAAAGGATTTGGAAAAAGTATATTCTCTTTTTCCAAGGCTAAAGGAAAGAACCTGGCAGGCAGCAGGTACACTTTCGGGTGGTGAGCAACAAATGCTTGCCATAGGAAGAGCTCTAATGTCTAGACCCAAATTAATTATGATGGATGAACCTTCATTGGGTCTTGCTCCAATAATCGTTAAAGAATTGTTTGGAATTATTAGGAGAATCAATGAAGAAGGAATGACAGTTCTTTTGATTGAACAAAATGCCAATGCAGCATTAAAAATAGCTGATATAGGTTATATTATGGAAACTGGAAGAATAACCTTAAGTGGTTCTGGGAAAGAATTGCTTAATAACGAAGAAATTAAAAAAGCATATCTTGGTGAAGCACTATAATTTACTTAAAGATGTAGTAAGATTTAAATTAGAATTCTTGCTACATCTTTTTATTTATAAAAAACTATTTACAATGAAACAATGTTACGTTATTATAATAATATAATCATGATTTAAAAAAATATTATGTGCATTAACGAAACAATGTTACGCTATAAGGAGAATATATATGGATAATTTATATGATATCAATTTAGAAGGAATAGGAAAGGTAAATGGAGGTAATTACAAGAGTATTAAGATAACAGGGGTAGGAACAATTCTTAATAATGTTACATGTGAACAATTTAATTCGGAAGGTGTTTGTAAAGTTAATGGAAGTATAGGTTGTAATAATATTTATGTAGAAGGTACATTTAATTCTTTGGGCAGCATTGAAGCTGGTGAAAAGGTAATTATAAACGGCATGGTAAAATCAGGAGAGAACATTCAGGGTAGAGAAATTAATATAAGTGGAAGAATTAATGTTAATGGATTATTATCTGGAGATAAAATTCAGATTATTTTAATAGGAAAAAATAGAGTTAAAGAAATGGGAGGGGAAGAAATAACTGTCTTGCAAGAAAAAAAGAGTTTTATTAATGGAACTATAATACCCAATAAGTTAGTAAGTGATTCCATCGAGGGAGATATAATTACACTAGAGAATACCGAATGTGAAATGGTGAGAGGCACAAATGTAAATATAAAAAGTGGATGTAAAATTAAAAAAATAGAATATACAGGTGAGATTTCTATTGATTCGAAATCAAAAGTAGAGAGTCTAGTTAAAATATAGAAGAAGTTTATAAAAAGTAATTTAAGGATGTGTAGAAGATGGATAAGTTGAATTCATTAAAAATAATAGGCAATGGCATGATAACCAATGGTGATTATGGAAAGATTTCTATAATTGGAGAGGCGATAGCATTAGAACAAATTAAATGTAATTATTTAAAGGTAGTTGGAAATTGTACATTAAAAGACGAAATGATTTCAGATAGGGTAAAGATCTTAGGAGAATTATTATGTGAAAATTATGTAATAACTAATGATGAATTAGATATTTTGGGAAAGCTAAGAGCTTTAAATAATTACAAAGTTAATAAGATTAAGGTTACAGGTGAGGCAAAGTTCGAGAAAAGCTTACTATTTGAAGAGGTAAATGTTTTTGGGCAATTAGAGATTTTTAAAGAATGTGAAGGGAATACATTTAATAGTAGGGGACAAGTAAAAATAGATGGATTATTAACAGCTGAAAATATAATTATAAATCCGAATGGAATTAGTATAATTAATGAAATTGGTGGAAGTAAGATTATAATTAAAAAGAAAGGAATATTTTCATTTGGTGAATCTAGAGTAATTTCAAATTTAATCGAAGGAGATTATATAGAATTGGAGAATACTGAGTGCAAAATTGTCCGTGGTCACGATATAATTATAGCACCAAATTGTAAAATTGATAAAATTGAGTATACTGGATCATTGTCTATAAATAAAAGCAGCATAGTAGGAGAAGAAGTATGTTTGAAGAACTAATATCAAAAAAAGAACTTTTAGAAGAACTACAAATTTCTTATGGACAATTATATAGATGGAAAAGAAAAAAGCTTATACCAGAAGAGTGGTTCATAAAAAAGAGTGTATCAACAGGACAAGAAACATACTTCCCTCGGGACAAAATAATCATAAGGATAAAAAAGATTTTAGAACTAAAAGATGATATATCTTTGGATGACCTTGCGGACCAATTTACCTATAATGTGAAAAATATTAACTTAAAAAAATCATATTTAGTAAAAAATAATATTATTCCAACAAATATAATGGATAGATTTGAAGAAATTATCAAAATTGAAAATGATATATATAATGAAAGTAAATTATTTACGATATTTATTTATGAAAAACTAATTGGGCTTGGATTTCTTGGTTTAGAAGAAATTAGTGAAATAACAATTTCTATATATAAAAATTATTCAAAGTTAAATAGCGAAAAAAATACTATTGTTGTAAAAAGAAAGCTTGGGGTATGTTTCTATTATGTATCATGCAGTGAAAATGAAATAACAATTGACGAAAATTCTATTGAAATTGTTAGGATTAGTACAAGAGATATTCTACAAAAGATACAAGAATTAAAAATTGTAATATAAAAATTTTTTCATTGAATTTATGGCTACATTATTTTAAATAAAAATAATGTAGTTTTTTTGTCGTAAATAAAAATTGGTAGATCATTGGATAAAAGTGATTATAAGGTTATAATATTACATAGAAAAAGTTATGCTGAGAACAGCAGTATTCTAAATAAGATACATTATTTGATTTTGTGTATAAACTTTATAGTATTTAATGACTATTTATGCGATTAAATGTAATAAAAAATTTAATTATATTAATAAGTAATTCAAAAAGTAATATTTTCGTATACACATTTGCTCGAAAATAATATACAATAATAGTAAGCAATATAATTAACATATTAAACTTCAGAATTTCCTGCATTGGAGGATTGACATGAATTATACAATTTCTGATTTAATACAAAAACTAATAGATATAGAAAAAGATATACTAAGTACATTAAAAAGGATTGAATATTTACCACAAAATAAGCTTCAGGTAGTTGGTATAATTGCTAGAGCTATTGAAAAACAGGAACAAAAGCATATTCAATATTATGAGCAAATTAAAAAAAATTTATGCGGAGAACTAAACGAAACAATTGACTTCTTTTTTTATGATAAGGTCGCAAAGCTTTTATATGAATTTAGATCACATATTCAAGAACATCCTCAAATAAATAATGCTCAAGATTTAATTAAGTATGTGGTAGAGCTTAAGAAAGATAATATTGGACTTCTTCTAGATATTCAAGGGCGATTATTGGGAAAAGCAGATGATGTAAATAATAATGTATATAAAGTTATTGCGCAAATAATAAAGGAAGAAGAAAAGCAAGAAAAGATGTTTGTACAATTAGTAAAAACGAAAAATTGATTGGTATTTTGAAATTATATAATATGTAATATATTTTCAGATTAATTTTTTAAAGAGTAGTTTAAAAAATTAATGATTAATATGATATATTATTTTTAATTATAAATAATATAATTTTTACATAATATATTAAGTGGGTGAGCATATGGAAAAACTTTATTGTAAAGAGGAGATTATTTCCCTTTTAAAATCTAAAGAGGCAGCAAGCATTTTTAATAAATATGATATTAAAAATACAATTACATTTGGTAGTATAAATAGTGATGAATTTAGTGAAGAGTCAGATGTGGATATGGCAATAATAGGGAATGATAAAATAAAATTAGAATGTATACTTGAACTAGAGAAGTATTTTGCAAGCCTTCTAAATAGAGAGATAGATGTAATTGATTTGAGAAGTGATAATTTGGATTTATTCATGAAAATAGGAATACTGAATAATGGAAAGGTAATATTCACTTGTGACCACAACTCTAGTTTGGAGGAATTTGGAGAAAAACTCGATAGAATATATAAGGAAAATGAAAATTTTATATATTTTAGGAAAAAGGATGTGCTATCATGAATCAAGAAAGACTTATTAAAATAATACAAGATTTGCAAGAATGTACTTCTGATATAGAGGAATGTGTTGATATATTAAGTGATGAAAAAAATAGTAATATTATGCTTAAACTTGCTAAATCAAGTTTAAGACAACTTTTTGTGAGTTTTCATACGATACTTGAAGAGTTTTGTTCTATAACTTTAAAAGAAATAAAAAAATACAAAATAGGTATTTCACTATATGATAGTTTAGTAATATTAAAAGAAAACGATGTTATCGATGGAAATCTGTTTTCATTTTTAGAAAAATCCAGGTTACTTAGAAATAGAATATCTCATAGATACAAGGAACCTAACCATGAAGAACTATTTGAACATATAGTTGAACATAAAGAGGATTTTCAAAAAATAATTATGATTGCAAAGAAATACTTAGATGATAGGGAATTGTCAAAAAAATCTTAAGTGAATCGTGAATCTCTTTTATACCTATTTATAATTTCGAGAAAACAAAGTTTTTATAAAGAAAGCCTATTTTATCACAGTTGTAACACTTGTTACATACTGTGATTTTATTTTGTAATACAATATACACAAGGTAAGAAATTAAAAGTAAATTAACATTAATAATAAATTAGAAAACAGGAGGAATCAATATGATAACTAAAGAAATGACATTAGCACAAATAATTAATATTAAGGAAGATGCTCCACAAATTTTAATGAATTTTGGTATGGGGTGTGTTGGATGCCCATCATCACAAGCGGAGAGTCTTGAAGATGCAGTAAAGGTACATGGATTAAATCTAGAGCAACTATTAGAAGCATTAAATAAATAGCTAAAAGATTTCTAAAATGTAAATTCTATTTAAGCTAATAAACAACCTATAAAGGTGAAATTAAAATTTGAATGGTTATAATGTTTTAATATGGCAATGATAATTTCGATGAAAACACAAAATGAGAGGTTGACACGCTTGTACTTGAATTGAGCAATTATATGTGTGACAACCTCTCATTAAGTATTTTAATCAGCTTATTTTCCATAAAAAATAAATTAAGTACTTTTTAGATAGACAAATACAATATATAATATAGTTACAGAAAATTATAAAGAATATAGCATATATGATTTAGTTTAATCAGGAGGGCAAAAGATGAGTTCTGGAAACTTGCAGAAAATCAGAGATGGAAAAAGAACTTTTGGAATAACTCCGCATATTCCAGGTGGATTTATTACAACAGAGGTAATGCAAAAAATTGTAGATGTTACAAAAAAGTATAATGGGATACTAAAAATAACATCTGGTCAACGGATATTAATTACTAATTTAAAACAAGAAGATCTAAGTAGAATATGGGAAGAACTTGAAATGGAGCCTGCTGTAAAAACACAAAATTCAGTTAAAAACGTTGAGATATGTCCTGCTGGGTATTGTAAAAGGTCTAAATTTAATACTATTGGTACGGGAATGAAGCTTTCAAAAAAATATCAATGGATGGAAATGCCATGTAGAACTAAGATTGGTGTGGCAGGATGTAGAAATGCCTGCGGTAGTGTTTATAGTAAGGATGTTGGAGTAATAGCTGATAAAACAGGATTTATTGTTACTGCTGGTGGATCTGGAGGATATAATCCAAGAATGTCGGATATTATTGCCATAGATATAACTGAAAAACAAGCTCTTAATTTGGTAGATAATATTTTCGCATATTACAAAGAACATGCAGAACCAGGAGAAAAATTAGGTTTTTTTATTGATAGAGTTAGCATTGAAAAATTTAAGGAAGAAGTATTAAAGTGGATAGAAAAATTAACTAAATAGTTATAATATTTATTAAAACAAATCTTGAAGGTTAATTTTTCAACAGTAGTGTAAAAAAGATATTCTACTGTCAATTATTATTTTATATTGTCATTATTTTAAAGAAATTTAATTAGGTATATGTTATAATTGAGATTGAGTTTATCTGGACAGTCAAAAGTTCTATAAAAAAAGTTAACCCTTTTAGGCAAATTTATAGTATCCTTTTAATTGCTTAAGAAAAAAAGGAGATACACTCTACCAAAAGAATTAACTAAAGTTAGTTTATCA
>JAJXWH010000041.1 GCA_021781745.1 Bacillota bacterium
TTTAATGAAATGGCTTAATTCTTTATGTGAATAGTACAAAAGATTATGGTGAGTGTTTTTCAAATAACTATTGATAAATCAAGGCTTTTAATACTTAACTCACCATAATCTAACACTCTACATAATGGCGCTTATGGGGAGCTCCCCATAAAAGGCATAGTAATGCTACTATACTTTTAAAGAATAAGGTATCAATGAAAATAATACAAGAACGTTTAGGCCATTCAATAATGCAAACAACATCTGACATTTATGCTCATGTAACAAAAGAAATGAATACTGAGGCTACAGAGATTTTATCAAATGTTTTATACGCAAAAAAAGCAAGGGAAAGTTAAGGAAAAATACCGATATGGTATTCCTCAAATCCTTGCAATTACTTGTTGCGAGATAAGCCATAAGCCGAGTTCTGTATTAAGCAATCATCTATCTAGGCCTACTGTTGCCAGTAAGCTCAAGCGACGCACCCAGAGGCGGGACGGGCAGCCCCTTAATTGCCTCTCTATTCGGTCTTGCTCCAAGTGGGGTTTACATAGCCGTGAAGTCTCCATCACGCTGGTGAGCTCTTACCATCACCTTTCCACCCTTACCTAAGTAAAACTTAGGCGGTATATCTCTGTTGCACTTTCCTTCAAGTCGCCTTGACTGGACGTTATCCAGCACCCTGCCCTATGGAGCTCGGACTTTCCTCTCCTAGATCTAAGTCTAGCAGCGATTGCACGTCTCACTCGCAAAATATATGTTAACACACTTTATCTGAATAAGCAAATACTTTTTTTATGGTATTAAAATTTAATTATAATTATATTAAAATTAGTATTATTGTTAACAGGATTATTATTATTAATCCATATATGCTCACCCCGCAAAATAGTAAAGTTAATAATATTATTCCTGCTACTATTAATTTGGGATAGCATAAAAATAAAAGAGGATTCTTACCTGCAAAAAAGGGGAACCATCCATTTATACCTCCATACTTTTTTCGACTTCCTCCTCTAAAAAAACCTTGTATTGCTCTCCTACTATGTTTAAACATATTTTTAAAATCTTTTTTCAAATCCTCTCCAGCTCCACTGGTATAATCATCATCTCTACTCATAATTCACCACAAAATTATTATTACGGTACTATTATATGCATACCTTTCATGATTTAGTTAACATACTTTGATTTTGATAAAAAAATTACTATGAAACAGCTTATGAAAGCAAGATTTCATAGTAAAAAATAATTTATTATTTTTATTTAAATAAATTCATAAGGATCTTCACATTTAGTTGAAAAAATGAATTCTACATCTTGAAATTTATCTTTCAGAAATTCTAATGATTTTAAAAATACAAGGTATTCTGTTGAAAAATGCCCTGCATCTATTATGCTTATTCCCATTTCTTTAAAATCAGATGCAAAATGATAAGTTGTATCCCCTGTTATTATACATTGTGCTCCAAGATTTTCTGCTTTTTGAAAGAAGTCCTGACCACTGCCATTTATAACTGCTAATACTTTTATTTTATCAGCACCTCTAACAATTCTCATGTTTTTTACATTTAGATTTGTTTTAACAAGATTGATAATATCATTTAAAGAACGTTCCTTTTCTAGCCTTACAATTCTCCCTATTCCACTATCTTTGTAATTTTTATTTTCACTAGGGGCAATTATTTCACTTGAAGTTAACCCTAACATATTAACTATTGTTTCATTAATTCCGCCTTTAACACTATCTAGGTTTGTATGACATGAGTATAAGGCTATATCTTCTTTAATTAAACTTATGACTTTATCACCTAAAAGATCACCCTTTACTATATTTTTAGGCTTTCTAAATATTAGTGGATGATGAGTTATAATTAAATCACTTTTAGTTTCTATTGCTTCTTTAATTACTTCTTTTGTACAATCAAGAGCTAGCAAAACCTTCTTCACTTCTTTAGACTCATCGCCAACCATTAATCCCACATTATCATAATCTTCACTTAAAAATTTCGGAGCAAATTTTTCTATCTCCTTTGCTACATCTATAACCTTAGTCATAATTTCACCACCTAATATTTTTTAATAAATTTTCTAATTTTTCATTTTTTTCTTTAAGCTCATTTTTTCTATTTATTGCATGCTCTGTATTGTCTACAATGAATTCAATAATTTTTTTATTTTTTTCAATTTTGTTTTCTATATATGACTTTAATAACGGAAGCTTTTTGTTTAACATTATAGGGCTTATTTCATAATATATATTTTCCAATTTTATGTAATCGCCTAACTTATATCTTACTTTAAAAACTTCATAATATTTATTTTCATCTAAGCATAAATCTTCTTCTAAGATTTCATAGTCATTATTATATAAGTACTCCCTTAAAACTTCAGGATTTTGCGCTGGTTGAAGTATTAAGTAATCAAGGTTCTTTACTTTATTTAAATCTTTTTCTAGTATATCTCTAATTAAATTACCGCCCATACCTGCAATTATTACTACCTGAGCTTCTTTATTTTTTAATGGAGATAGTCCTCCACCTAATCTTAATTCAATCTTATCTAATACTCCATCTAATGCAGCATTAATTTCAGCCTTTCTTAACGGATCTTTATTAATATCAGATGCAATAACTTTTTTAGCTATATTATTTTTAATTAAATAAATTGGTATATATCCATGATCTGTTCCAACATCCATTATTGTATCAGTCTGGCTGACTTTATCTAAAATCCATTTTAATCTTTTACTTAATTCCATATTTACCTCGCTTTTCTAATAAACATGATACATAGGCTTAAAAATAAGCACCTATTATGTAGGTGCTTATTTTTAATCTAAATAATCTTTTAATTTTTTACTTCTTGATGGATGTCTCAATTTTCTTAAAGCTTTTGCTTCAATTTGTCTAATTCTTTCTCTTGTAACATTAAATTCTTTACCTACTTCTTCAAGAGTTCTAGCTCTTCCATCATCAAGACCAAATCTTAATCTTAGCACTTTTTCTTCTCTTGGTGTTAATGTATCCAATACATTTATTAATTGCTCTTTAAGCATTGTAAATGCCGCTGCCTCAGCTGGTGCTGGAGCTTCATCATCTGGAATGAAATCTCCTAAATGAGAATCTTCTTCTTCACCTATTGGAGTTTCTAATGAAACTGGTTCTTGAGCAATCTTTTGAATTTCACGAACTTTATCTACAGGAAGTTCCATAACTTTTGAAATTTCTTCTGGAAATGGATCTCTACCTAACTCTTGCAATAATTGTCTTTGCACTCTTATAAGTTTATTTATAGTTTCTACCATGTGAACAGGGATTCTTATTGTTCTAGCCTGATCTGCAATAGCTCTTGTTATTGCCTGTCTAATCCACCATGTAGCATAAGTCGAGAATTTATATCCTTTTCTATAATCAAATTTTTCAACAGCTTTAATAAGTCCTAGGTTTCCTTCTTGAATTAAATCTAAGAATAACATACCTCTTCCAACATATCTTTTAGCGATACTTACTACTAATCTTAAATTTGCTTCCGCTAACTTCTTCTTAGCTTTTTGATTTCCTTCTTCAATTTCTCTAGCATAAGTTATTTCTTGTTCAGAAGACAATAAAGGTACTTTACCAATTTCTTTTAAGTACATTCTAACAGGATCATCTATTGCTATACCTTCTGGTACTGATAAATCTATTTCTTCTTCTTCAGCGTCTGTTTCATTTATATCACCTATAATTTCGACACCTGTCATTTCTAAAACTTCATAAATCTTTTCTATTTGCTCTGGACTTAAATCTATATGATCCATTGTTTCCATAATTTCTTTATATGTTAAGGAACCATTCTTTTTGCCCTTATCAATCAATTCCTTTACAGCCACCATTTTAGCATTCTTATCTTTTTTATCATCTTTTGGCTTTACAACTTTTCCATTCGTTTTTTGTTCCATATTATTATTGCCTCCTTCCGTCACAACCTTTAACCTCTCTCTCCCTTTTTAAGTGTCTCTGATAATTTAGCAAGCTCAATTGCAATTTTAATAGATTCTTCAATTTTTCCTTCTTTTTCAAATCTATTTTGTTTTTTCTTTAAATCGTCAATTTGCATTTTAAGTCTGAAGCTTTTTACTTCATTTAAGTAATCATGAATTAATCTATCCTTATCAGTAAAATCTAAGATTTCATGATCTTTAATTTTTATTAATTCTTTAGAACTTTCAATATCATCACATCTGTTTTCTACATAGGACTCTATATTTATAGTATCCTCACTTTTTCCTTGTAATATTAATGAATAAATTTTATTATGTGATTCTATCACAAAATCTCCTAATTTTATGATATTTTTAAGTTCATCATAAAATTCATCTTTAAACATCAACTTTAACAGTGCTCTTTCAGCCTTTAAATATCCTGGTTCTACATATAATTTTGTTCCAACATATTCCTTTTTATTCACAAAATTGTCTTCTTTTTGTTTTTTTGTTATTACTTGTGAAAGTAAGTCATATAATGCCTGTTCTTTAATTGATGTTTCTTCTGAAATTTTCTTTATATATACATCTTTTTCTATAGGATTTAAATCTGCCAAAATTTCTGCGAACTTCTCTCCATATGTTATTAATTCATTGCCATTCTTAAGATTAATTCCTTGCGCCGCCCTTTTAATTTTATATTCTATTAAAGGCAGTGCATCGTTAACCAACCTTAAAAATGCCTCTTTCCCATTATTTCTCACAAATTCATCTGGATCTTTTCCTTCTGGAACTGTTAATACTTTTACACTAAGTCCAGCACTTCGTAAAATTTCTAATCCTCTTTGAGTTGCAGTTTGACCAGCCAAATCAGCATCATAAGAAATTATTACTTTATTTACATATCTCTTAAGAAGTCTTACTTGATTTACAGTAAGTGCAGTCCCAAGCGATGCTACAGCGTTAGTAATACCATATTGATGAAGCGCTATTAAATCCATATATCCCTCAACTATAATTATATAGTCCTCTTGCAGTCTATTCTTAATTGCAAAATTTAACCCATAAAGATTAATCCCTTTCTGGAAAATCATGGTTTCTGGTGAATTTAAATATTTTGGTTTTGAATTATCTAAAACCCTGCCTCCAAATCCAATGACTTTTCCTCTTGCGTCAAATACAGGAAACATCACTCTATTTCTGAACTTATCATATACATTTCCAGTCTTTTCATTCTTTGAAACTAATCCTGCCTCAAGTAATAAATCATTTTTATATCCTTTTGATCTTAAATAATTCATTACTCCGTGCCAACTGTCACTAGAATAGCCCAAGCCAAATCGCTTTATTGTTTCTTCCTTGACTCCTCTTTTTAAAAAATATTCTTTTGCTACTTTATCTTTTTGTAAATTTGCAAAATAATATCGAGCTGCTTCTACATTTATCTTATACAAAAGTTCCTTTTTTCTAGATATCTGATTGTTTTCCTGACTTTTCATTTCTAATGGAATATTAGCCTTATCTGCTAAATATTTTGCTGCCTCTACAAAAGTAAGTTTCTTATATTTCATAACAAATGTAAGCACATTTCCAGCTTCACCACAGGAAAAACACTTGTATATCTGCTTTTCACTTGAAACACTAAATGACGGGGATTTATCATTATGGAATGGACATAAGCCCATATAGTTTCTTCCCGATTTCTTTAATCTTACATTTTCTGAAATAATATCAACTATATCATTTTGTTGTTTTATATTTTCAATTACTTCTTCTGGTATTTGCAAGGAGACATCTCCCTCTCTACTGCTTTTTTTGGCAATTATATATTATTCGACATAAAAACAAGTTTTCCTCCTAAACTTTTATAAAAATATTTATTTATTTTAATTGAGTATTCACTTATTCTAAAATAATAATAATTAAATAGCATTACACTATATTAAATAATTCTTTTTTTTATTTTAAAATCCTCTTTTTATTTCAAAACTTGTTTAACAAATATTTAAACTTATTTGGCGATTTTAGCTAAATAGTTAATCAATTACTACCTTTGGCACAAATATTTTATTAAACAACGATAAACAATAATCATCACTCATTCCAGCAATATAATCAGCAACAGCTCTCTGCAAATTTTCATTTTCTGCTATTGATAAATATATATCTGGCATTTCTCCTGGATTTTCCTCAAAATGTTTTATTAATTGTTGCAAAATAAATTTAGCTTTATTTCTCTCAACCTTTAATGTATCCCCTAAATATATATTTTTAAACATGAATTCTCTAAGTTCAACCATTGCTTCATTGATTTCCTCACTTAACCCTACTTTTCTAATTCCATTATTAAGATTATCATTAGAAGTTTTTACAAAATCTTTAATTAATATATTCAATCTTTGAGTAGAATTATCACCTAGAACTTTAACAATTTCTTTAGGTATTTCCTCTTTGCTTAATAAACCCGCACGTATAGAATCATCAATATCATGATTTAGATACGCCATTTTGTCACTAAATTTAACTACAATTCCTTCTAAAGTAATTATATCTTTTATAGTTCCAAGTCCACTATGATTTAAAATTCCGTTAATAACTTCTTCTGTTAAATTTAGTCCTAATCCATTGTTTTCAAGCTTAGTTACAACCCTCACACTTTGTTCATTGTGACGAAAACCATCTTTTAAATATTCATTTAACACTTCTTCTCCATTATGTGCAAAAGCTACGTGACCTAAATCATGACCTAATGCAATTGCTTCAATTAAATTTTCATTTAATCCAATTCCTACACCAATATTTCGAGCAACTTGTGATACTTCTAAGGTATGAGTTAGTCTTGTTCTGTAGTGATCTCCAAAAGTTTTGATATAGACCTGGGTTTTATGTTTAAGGCGCCTAAAGGATTTACTTTGGATAATTCTATCTCTATCAAGCATATAACATGTTCTAATCTCATCATCTTCTTCCTCGACTTTCCTTCCCAGAGAATTTTTCGAAAAAGCTGCTTCCTTTATCAATGTCAAGCTTTCAAAATTTTGAATTTTTTCTCTCACACTCATATATTCTCACCTCTTTTTATGTATTCTATCTTTATCATTATATTCCTCTATTTATTGGCTATATTTATTATTTGCAAATAATATAAAAATAATATCTATATTAAATAAAAATTTAAACTTTTATAAAACTCTTTAAGTATATTAATAAAATTACTTTAATATTATTTAATTATAAGGAATTTTATTGTATTCTAATTACTTCAACGTTATCAAACATGAAAAACAAAGCTTACTCTCCCAAAACAAAATAATAATTATTCTTTAATTTTTATGACAATGAGTTTGACTAAATGTATTTAGAGTAAAAAACTTTAATTATTATAATATACAATCACTTTATAAAGGAGTGTGTTTATGAGTACAGAAATTTTATCTTTAGAGGAATCTAATCTATCCCCTGAAATAATTAAGGAAAATGTTTTGCCTTATTATAATTTACAAAATGCTAAAATCTCCATAATTAAATTTAAAGATACAGAAAAACAGAGAGCTGTATATAGAATTGACTTTAAAGAAAAAAGTTATTGCTTAAAAAAAGTTTATTACAGCATTGAGGATCTGCTATATGTGTATTCAGCAACTGAGTGGCTTTATAGGCATAGTATTAGGGTTCCCAAACTTTTACCTACAATTGATAACAACCGCTTTGTTTCCTATCAAAACATGCTTTTTATTTTAACCCCTTGGATAGAAGGCGATAAATGCAGTTTTGATAATTTAAATCACGTTATAATCTCAGCAGAGAAACTGGCTACTATTCATAATATCTCTCGCAATTTTCATCCCATTGTGGGTAGTTCATTAAAAAAAGGTTTTGATGATTATTACATATCAACATTAAAACATTTTCAAGATTTACTTCACGCATCAAATGAAGCGTTTAAATATAAGGACACTTTTTCAAGGCAATTTATTTTACACTTTGATACTAATTTACAACTTGCTAAACTCTCTCTCGATATTGCTAATAAGATTGAAACTAATAATTTAAGTAAATCTCTATGCCACGGTGATTATGTAAATAAAAATTTAATTTTTCCACACGACTTAGATCCTTGGATAATTGATTTTGATAAATGCAAAATAGATTATTGTTCAAAAGATTTGGCATATTTTATGCGTAGACTACTCAAAAGAGATAATACTAAATGGAATATTCAATTGGCTTTATCTGTTTTAGAAAGTTACCATAAAATATCTCCATTAACTCAATCAGACTTAAGATACATTGTATCATATATTTGTTTCCCTCAAAAATATTGGAGAATATCAAGAGATTATTATAAAAACATTAACAAGTGCAATAAGTCTGCCTTCCTAACTTTATTATCTAATGCAATCTCAAAGACAGATTTCCAATATGAGTTTGCAATAAGTATAATAACTGAAGTGCAAGAAAGATTTAATACTAATTTATTGCTAAAATAAAGACTCCTTGAATACAAGGAGTCTTTATTAAAAGCAAATTCTAATCATATTTAAGAACAACAATCCCTGAATAATCTTTAATATTTGCTTTGCTTAATTCAAGTTCTTCATACTCTTTTGCTTTTAGTCCTGAGGCTGAAATGAATTTATCAACCTTACCAAATATATAACCTGCTAGCCCTAGTGCTTTTGTCCTGTAGTGCATAGGTATAACAATTGTTGGATTTAACTGCTTCATCACTTGAACAGCATCAAATGCATTAATTGTAGCTAAACCACCAACAGGGAGAAGTAATATGTCTACATTTCCTATTTCCTCTATCTGATTGGGGTTTAGAATATGTCCAAGGTCACCGCAATGACAAATGCTTGTATCATCAATATTGAATTTATATATAGTATTTTTCCCCTTCTTTGATCCAGAGCTTTTATCATGAAATGTTTGTACACCGTTTATTTCTACTCCATGTTTTGAAAAATGACCTAGCTCATTTATGTGTACAAAACTACTCTTGACTATATCTATATTATTATGGTCCTTATGATTGTGACTTGTAGATACTATATCAGCTTCCATTTCAGGCAATTCATAACCAAGCATTTTCTTATAGGGATCTGTTAATACTTTTATTCCACTTTTAGAGGTTATCATAAAACATGATTGGCCAAACCATTTAATTTTCATCTCAACTCTCCACTCTTTATTAATATTGTGGTTTCTATTTTATTTATCTTTATTCTATTTCAACGATGAAACTATTTCTTTTGTAGTTCTAATTCTACCAATCCTAGGAAAAATGTATTTGCAGACATAATCATGTTCTTCTTTTGTTACTGCAGTCATAGCATCTTCTGCAAAAATTTGATTATAACCGTGTTGATATGCTTCTCTTGCTGTAGTATCTACACCAATGTTAGTAGAAATTCCACCTAATATAATAGTGTCAATTCCTCTACGTCTTAACTGTAAATCTAGATCAGTACCATAAAAAGCTCCCCATTGTCTCTTTGTAATAATATGAGCATTCTTAGTGTCAGCTATTTCAGGTACTAGGTTATCCCAACCTTCTGGATATTTCATTCCAACAGCTTTTGAATCAGTTTTTGGTCTAACCATATCTTTACCATCTATAGTAGAAACTCTTACAAGAACTATAAATGCTCCTTTCTCACTAAACGCATTAACTAATTTACTTGCATTTTGAATAATCTCTTTACTTGTATAAGGCGCAGGTTGAATTTCCCTAGCTGTAATTCCGCTTTGTAAGTCTATAAGTACAAGAGCACTTTTTTCTGCATTGATACATTCATTTTCATTTAATTTCAGATTTTCCATATTCATTTCTCCTTTTTAATTATATTTTTTATAGAATTAATTATTTGTTAAATAAAAAATGTTTAATACGTTGTTATAAAAGTTAGTCATCCAACAATCTAATAATATTATTCATTTAAATTGAGTTTTTTATAAACCTTAAAGTAGACCCAAATTGCATTTACAAGTAACAATGCACTTGTAATAAAAAATACATATTGCATTCCTAAGAATCCTGCAATCTGTCCGCCTAGAACCGCTCCTCCAAATACTCCTAAATATCCTGCTGACATGTTAAACCCAAATACCCTGCCAGTAAGAGAAGATGGAGTTATCTTTTTTAATATGATATTAACAGATGGATTAAGCCCTGCAGATGCTAATCCTAATAAAAATCTAAGTCCCATTAACTGCCAAGTATTTTGTACAAAAGCTTGTGGTATAAAAATGATTACTGCACCTATAAGGCATACCAATATTACTTTATGAGCTCCTATCTTATCTGAAAGTTTTCCAAGCCTTGGAGCAGCAATTATATTTGCAAGACCAGAAGCTGAAAATGTAAGTCCCGCTAGAAGTGCAATATGTGAACTATTATTAGATAACTGTTTAACATATATAGTTACAATTGGTTCGACAGAATACAATGCTACAGATAATATAAAGAAAGTTAAAAACATCGTAACAGTTAGGCTTTTTTGTGGAACAGTACTCCAAACTTCTTTAATAGTAAGTATCTTTTTCTCTTCTCTAACAAAGGATTCTTTTACAAATATAAGTGTTGTAACAAATGAAATTAAAAGCAAAGCCCCTGTTATGAAAAATACACTTTGTAATCCTAATATCTCATCTATAAAACCACCAACTGTTGGGCCAAGTAAAGAACCCGCAATACTTGCTGTCGATAGTGTACCTAACGCATATCCGGCATGTTCCTTACTAGTTTGAGTTGCAATAAGTGCCGTGCAGGCTGTACTGTAGCCAGTAATTACACCTTGAAGTAACCTTAAGCCTATGAGTATATACACGTTTGGTGCAAAGCCCATGCAGCCTATAGTTATTGCCATACCAAGACTTGCTCTAAGTATCATTGGTTTTCGTCCATATTTATCAGCTGCACTCCCCCAAATTGGTGAAAAAATAGCAGAAATTATAAACGTGATCCCAAAGGCAATTCCTGAAATTTTTGTAATTGTTGCTGTATCTTGAACTCCAAGATGTTGTATGTAAAGTGGTAATACTGGGGCAATCTGACTCATTCCTATAGCAGCCACAAATATTCCAAACCAACATACTATTAAATTTTTCTTCCACATTTCCATGAATATACTCCTCTCTTTTGTATAAATTAATATGTAATAAAATCTTTTCATAATAATTATTCAATTAGATTGCGCCACTCTCAACAAAATATTGCGCAATAGTAATATTAGTAAACAAAACAATAGCAAGTTGTGCATTTTTTCTTAATTAAATTTTTCCTTATCCCAAGATTAATTATAAACTATATTTTATAATTTGTAAACTACAAAATATAGTTTATTACTTATAACTATAATTTGATAAATATGTTTTGTAATGTTAAACTACTGTTATACCGTAAGATTATAGGAGTGAAAATCAAATGCAAAAAAGAAATTTAACCAAAGAAAAAATTATTCAAGTTTCTTTTTCTTTGGCAGATGAAATTGGTCTTAATCAACTTACCTTCCAAAAAATTGCTGAAAAATTAAATATAAAATATCCTTCTTTATATAATCATTTTACCAATATGGATAGTCTTAAAATTGAAATGACAGTATATCTTTTAAATGAATTGAATCAAAAATTAATGCAGAGGCTAATTGGTAAGAGTGGCGATGAGGCCATAAAAGAATATGCTAAGGTTTATAAAGAGTTTGCTTTTGAAAATACGACCGCTTATAGGCTTTTTGTGAGTATTCCAAGTACTGAAAACTCAGAGTTATTTAATTTGGCAAAAGGAACTACTCGTATCATTCGTCAGATTTTAGAGTTTTACATTAAGGATGAAATCCGTTTGGTACATAAGAGCCGAACTTTAAGAAGTCTTTTGCATGGTTTTGTCTCATTATATTCATTTGGATATTTTCATAATAATGAAGTAACTTTAGATGAGAGCTTTGAATCTATGATAGATGACTTTATTTCATCCCTTTCAAAAAAATGAATTAATCACATAAGGTATTACTTAAAAATTAATTTAATAAGAAATAGAGTATAGTGACTTAAAATTATTAATAAAATTAAGTCACTATACTCTATCCTTTTATAGCATTATAATTCTTATTCAATAGCCTATTATATCAAGCTTTCAGATTAAAATTACATTATTTATTCGATTTATCTTGGTTGTTTTACTTGTGCTTGTGCTGCCGCAAGTCTTGCAAGAGGCACTCTAAATGGTGAACATGATACATAGTTAAGACCTATGTTATGGCAGAATTCAATTGATGATGGATCTCCACCATGTTCTCCACAAATTCCTAGATGAATGTCAGGACGAGTTGCTTTTCCTTTTTCTGCTGCTATCTTAACTAATGAACCTACACCAGTTTGATCTAATTTAGCAAATGGATCTTGTTCATATATTTTCTTTTCATAGTAAGCTGATAAGAATTTAGCTGCATCATCTCTTGAGAATCCAAATGTCATTTGAGTTAGGTCATTTGTACCAAAAGAGAAGAATTCTGCTTCTTTTGCTATTGCATCAGCTGTTAAAGCTGCTCTTGGAATTTCTATCATTGTTCCAACTTTATATCCTAAAGTTACACCTTTTTCCTTCATAACTGCTTCAACTGTAGCTACAATTACATCTTTAACATATTTTAATTCCTTGATTTCTCCAACTAATGGAATCATTATTTCTGGTACTATATTATAGCCTTTATCCTTATTAACTTCTATAGCAGCTTCGATAATAGCTCTTGCTTGCATTTCAGCAATCTCTGGGTAAGATACTGCGAGACGGCAGCCTCTGTGACCCATCATAGGATTAAATTCATGCAACTCTTGAACTGTAGCTTTAAGTTCTTCATAAGTTATGCCCATTTCTCTTGCTAAATCTTTAATATCTTGATCAGCAGTTGGTAAGAACTCATGTAAAGGTGGATCTAATAATCTTATTGTAACAGCTCTTCCTTCCATTGCTTCATAAATACCTATAAAGTCTGATTTTTGCATTGGTAATATCTTGTCTAAAGCTACTCTTCTTTGCTCTACATCCTTAGATGTGATCATTTGTCTTACAGCCATAATTCTATCCTCTGCAAAGAACATATGCTCTGTTCTACAAAGCCCTATTCCTTCTGCACCAAATTCAACAGCTTGCTTTGCATCTCTTGGACTATCTGCATTAGCTCTAACTTTTAATTTTCTTATTTCGTCAGCCCATCCCATGAATGTTGCAAAATGACCTGAAATCTCTGGTGTAACAGTCTTTATCTTTTCTCCATATACATTACCAGAAGTACCATCAATTGAAATATAGTCTTCGCTAGTATACACTTTTCCGTTAACTTCTACAGTTCTCTTTTCTTCATCAACTTTAATAGTTCCACATCCTGCTACACAGCAAGTTCCCATTCCTCTAGCAACAACAGCAGCATGAGAAGTCATACCACCTCTTACTGTTAGAATTCCTTGAGCAGCTATCATACCTTCAATATCCTCTGGAGAAGTTTCAAGTCTTACAAGAACTACATCTTCACCAAGTGCTACTCTATCTTTAGCCTCATCAGCTGTAAAAGCAATTTTACCACATGCAGCTCCTGGAGATGCTGGTAACCCCTTAGCTATTGGTGTGGCACTCTTTAAATCTTCAGTATAGAATGCTGGGTGTAGTAATGTATCTAATTGTTTTGGTTCAACCTTTAAAATCGCTTCTTCCTTAGTAAGCATTCCTTCTTCAACTAAATCAACAGCAATCTTTAAGGCAGCTTGAGCTGTTCTTTTACCATTTCTAGTTTGTAAGAAATATAACTTACCTTCTTCTATAGTTATTTCCATATCTTGCATATCTTTATAGTGAGATTCTAACTTATCAACTATATTTTCAAATTCCTCATAAATCTTAGGATCTTGTTCCTTTAATTTTGATATTGGAAGTGGTGTTCTAATTCCAGCAACAACATCTTCACCTTGTGCGTTCATTAAGTATTCACCATAAATCGCTTTTTCACCATTAGCTGGATTTCTTGAAAATACAACTCCAGTTCCTGATGTTTCTCCTTTATTTCCAAATACCATTTGTTGTACATTTACAGCTGTACCCCATTCTCCTGGAATATCATTTAATCTTCTATATACTATAGCTCTTGGATTATCCCACGATCTAAAAACAGCTGTTATAGATTCTATTAATTGAACTTTTGGATCACTTGGGAAGTCTTCACCTTTTTCCTTTTTATAAAGAGCTTTAAACTCAGAAACTAATTCTTTTAAATCATCAGCTGTTAAATCTGTATCAAATTCAACACCTTTCTTTTCTTTAAGTTCATCGATTTTATTTTCAAATAATCTCTTTTCAATACCCATAACAACATCAGAGAACATTTGAATAAATCTTCTGTATGAATCATATGCAAATCTAGAATTACCTGTTAGCTCTGCCATAGCTTCTACTGCTTCATCATTTAATCCAAGATTTAAAATGGTATCCATCATTCCTGGCATTGAAACTCTTGCTCCAGATCTTACTGAAACTAGTAAAGGATTTGCGTTATCTCCAAATTTCTTCCCTGTGGATTCTTCAAGTTTAGCTAAATTATCATAAATTTGACATATTATTTCGTCAGAAATTTTTCTACCATCTTCGTAATACTTATTACAAGCTTCTGTTGTAACAATAAAACCATTTGGTACTGGAATTCCTAAGCTAGTCATTTCTGCTAAATTAGCACCTTTTCCTCCAAGAAGATTTCTCATTGAAGCATTTCCTTCACTAAAAAGATATACATACTTATTTGACATCTCAATACTCCCTCTTTTCTTGTATTTTTCTCAATATATTTACTATCGATGCCTATCCTAGCATACTTTCATATACCTAAAGACCTCGTAGTTACCCAAATAATTAATTCTCACTTTCTCCAAGTCTAACAAATAATTTTGTTATATTAGTCTTAGAGACTTTGCCTATTATTTTCATTTGATCCTTACCATCAGACCTTTTTATTATGTCAACAACTGGAATACTGTCGATTTCATGTTCAATTATTTTCTTAGCTAAATCATAGGCATTATCGTTTTCGTTTGCACAAATAATATTTGGCATTCTAGTCATGATTACGCCAACTGGAACCTTATGAATATCGGTCCCCCCTATAGAAATTTTAAGAAAATCTTTTCTTGAAACAGCACCTGTTAATACTCCATTGTTTTCTATAAATAATGTCCCAACATCATTTAAAAACAAGAATACGATTGCATCATATACCATTGTATCTTCGCTTACAGTCACTGGTTTAGACATTATTTCAGACACTTTAATTTTACTTATTTGTTGATAAACTAATTTATTAGAAGATTTTCCTGTATATACATATCCAACTTTTGGCCTAGCATCTAAGGTTCCTATCATTGTGAGTACTGCTAAATCTGCTCTAAGAGCAGCTCTAGTCACTCCAATCTTCTCAGCAAGCGCCTCACTTGTTATTGGCGCATTTTCTTTAACTAAGCATACTATTTCTTCTTGCCTAGGTGATAATTTCAATCTTATCCCTCTTTCTATAAATTCAAGAAATATTTAGTTAATCTTCATTAATTTTTATCACACTCTAATTATATCATGTAATTATTGTTTGACTAGAGTTAATTTTCAGAAAAATCAAATAAATTCACCAAATATTTCTTGAATACTAATTTTATATACTTTTTAAATCTATTTTTCTTTATTTTTCTCTTAATATCCTTTAATTTTCTGAATTTTCTTTTTCTTCATCAAAGTTAACAGTATAACTATAAACTGTTTCAGATCCTGAATATACTTTTTGATTTGAGTCGCTGTCCTTTTTATTGCTTTCATAATCATGCTTTATTTCACTAACTTTACTTTTAATAATATCAGCAAAATCACTTGCTGCATTCTTAACATTACTTGCAACTTCAGAAACATACTTATTTATTACTTCTACTGATCCATCTTCTTTTGTTATTTCAATAGTAATTTGTGTTGCTATAGCCGCAATAACACCAGCTGCAAGTATTGGTGGAATAATAATAGCCACAACTCCTGCTGCAATCCCTGCATTAACAGGAATATCTATTAATTCAGTATCGTCCTTCTTTATCTTTATTCGCGTTACATTACCCTTTTCTATTGTTTGTTTAAACCACGCCTTTAATTCCTCTATAGAAATTGGTGTTTTACTGTCATCATCAAAAGCTTCATTTTCATTATTTTGTGTTCCTTCAGCCTTTTCAATGTATATTAAAGCTTCTAATACATCTCCTTCACTTTTTTCTAAGGCTTCTTTAGCTTTTTCATAGCTTACACCTGTTCTCTCACGTATCATATCAACTTTTTCCAATGTTACATTTTCCATAAATCATCACTCCTTAATAAATTTTAACATCTCTAAACTTTTAGGTTTTTTTGCATAATTATTTGATATTAAAAAAGTAATTACTTTTTCTAACTCTTCCTTTATTTCGTTATTTAAGTTTAATCTATATAATTTATCAATATCCATATTCATCAAAAATCTTAAAGCATTATATGTACCTTTTGATATGAACATTCCATGCTCTTTTGGACATTCATTACATATACCTCCATAATAGGATAAACTTATATAATTTGATGTGGATATCTTTTTTCTGCAGATGCTACAATTGTCTAATATTAAACTATATCCTGTTGCCTTTAGCAATCTTAATTCAAAAGCTCTTATCAGCAGTTCATAATCTAATGCATTTGTATTTAATAAATATAATGTCGTAACTAAATCTTTAAAAAGCCCAGTATTTACTTCATTATCAGCACAAGCAATATCAATAAGTTCGCATAAATATGATGAATAAGTAAGTTTATGCAAATTATCTAAAAGTCCTTGAAAAGAATTTATTATCTTTCCTTCTTGAAGAGTATATAAATTTTTCCCCTTATATACCATATATTCTCCATAACATAGAGGTAAAGTTAATGCTAAAAACTTACTTTTACTTTTCTTTGCCCCCCTAACCACCGCCGTGATCTTTCCTAATTTTTCAGTATAAAACCAAACTAATTTATCATTTTCTTTAAAATCCTGTGTCTTAATAATTACAGCTTTGGTTTCAAAAATCGACAGACTAACCATCTCCCACAAAATAATTAAAAATTAAGGATGAATAATTAATGATTACGAATAAAATCCGAGAAATTACGTAGTAATTTCTTCATTCATTCTTCATCATTCATCAATTGAAATTTTCATTGATTTATTTCTTTGTCTTGTACCCTAATTCTTTTAATAACAGTTGATTGTCTCTCCACTCTTTTCTGACTTTAACCCATATTTTTAAATTAACCTTACTTCTTAAAAATTTTTCTAATTCATATCTTGAATTTTCCCCAATTCTTTTAAGCGTCTGCCCATTCTTACCTATTATTATACCTTTGTGGGAATCCTTTTCGCATATTAAATCTACTTCTATATGATATGTTCCTATTTCATTTTGTTTCATTTGAATTATATCTACCGCTATACCATGAGGCACTTCATCTCTTAATGTTCTTAATGCTTTTTCCCTAATTATTTCGGAAACTACAAATTTTTCTTGAACATCTGTAATCATATCATCAGGATAATATTTAGGCCCTTCCGGCATGGCTTTCTTCATAAGTTCCACTAATCTATCAACATTTTTACCCTTAATTGCTGAAATAGGTATCATTTCAGCAAACTCAAATTCCTTAGAATACATTTCTAAAGTTTTAGCCACCCTATCTTGTGTATTTTCATCGACTTTATTCAATACAAGAAATATAGGGCATTTCTTATCTCTTAATGATTCTAATATAAATTTGTCTCCTCTTCCTATCTCATCGTCGGGATTTGTTAAAAATAATACTAAATCAACATCCTTGGTTGATTCTTTTGCTGAATTTACCATGTACTCTCCTAATTTATGTTTAGGTTTATGTATACCAGGCGTATCAACAAATATCATTTGATAATCATCACCTGTTAATATTGTTTGAATATTGTTTCTTGTAGTTTGCGGTTTATTAGAAACTATAGATAACTTTTCTCCCATTATGTAATTTAACAAAGTTGATTTTCCTACATTAGGTCTTCCAACTATTGAAACAAATCCTGATTTAAACATTTTTTCCTCCTCAAAAATAAGCTTCTCTTTTTTAGAAGCTTGACTAATGTTATACTACTGTACAAATAGTATACTCTATTTATAAGTTAATTGACAATGCACCATAAGATTCCCTATTAATATTTTAACTAATTAGTTTTTTCTTTTAATATTTTCCCCTCAAAATAATAATTTTATTATCAAATGATTAATTAAAGCCTAAATAAAGTGAAAATGAATAAAGTTAATAAAATCCCGAAAATAGCTCCAACAATAACTTCAAAAATACTATGTACTTCAGAATCAACTCTACTTTGCGCAGTAATAAATGCTAGTAAAAAGCTAAGCAATATACAAATTGGTTCCTCAGTAATTAATGATATTGCAGTTGCTATAGAAAATCCCAGAGCGCTATGACCACTAGGCATTCCACCTTTTAATGGAGTTCCCTCTCCAAATATAGCCTTTGCAATAATTGTTACTATACATACTATTACTAGCACAATAAGAATAGTATAAGGTTCTGAATTTTTGACTTTATTAATTAAGCTAAATGAAATCTTAGTTAACTTATCCCAAAATATAATATACCCAACAAGTAATGCATTTATAGCGGTAATCAAAACAGCTCCTGCTGCTGCATTTTTTGCTATCTTAGCCAGCGGATGATAATAATTAGTTGTCATATCAATTGTGGCTTCTATAGCTGTATTTACTAATTCAGCAGCTATGACCATTGCTATTGTAACTGCCAAAATGAGAAATTCATATTTTGTAACATCAAAGAAAAAACTTGCTACCAATACTACTAAAGCTGCAATCAAATGTATTTTCATATTTCTTTCCGTTCTTACTGTATCTACAATCCCTGTTATGGCATTATTAAAGCTCTCTAAAGTTTTCTTCATTTTCATTGCTTACCCCTACTTTACTTTTTGGATGAATGATTAATGATGAATAATTAAGAATTTAGGTAGACATTGCTACGCAATGTCAATACAATAATATAATCAAAAAGCTGTAAGCTTTTTTTCCAAAATTATTCATTATTCACTATTCATCATTCATCTTTCACAAATTTCACTACCTTTTAAGCTTATAAAAAATTTATGCTTTCCAAAATATTTTTTATCTAGTTATGTTAAGTTTCTCTAGAATCTCTTCTTCTCTGCTCCTCATAACTTTTTTATCAGCTTCTTCCATATGATCATATCCTAATAAATGCAGAACTGAATGCACAACTAAATACGCTGCCTCTCTTTCATACGAATGATTATATTCTTTGCTTTGTTCTAATGCTCTCTCTAAAGATAATACTATGTCCCCCAGTACAAGTTCATCTCCGTCAAAATCACTTTGCGAAAATTCATAGCCCTTATACATTTCCTTAAATACTTTCTTATTTTCGTATTCTAACATTGGGAATGATAACACGTCAGTTTCTTTATTTATTCTTCTTGTACTATTATTAATTTCCTTAATTTCATTGTTATCTACAAATACCAATGAAACTTCACACTCTATGTTAACCTCTTCTTCCTTTAAAGCAAATTCTATTACCTTTGTTAATTCTTCAACAAATTCATCTTTTATTTCAAGTTTATTTTGCCTGTTATCTACATAAATCATCTACAATTACTCCTTAGTTTCAATTTCCTTATTTTGATTATTCAATTCTTTAATTTTTTCTTTTGGATATTCTATTCTTTGATGGTATATTCCATTTAATGCACTTAAAAAACATATTCTAATTTTTTCTATATCTTTTAAAGTTAAATTGCAGTTATTAAGTTGACCTGATGATAATTTATCATCCATTATACAATTAACCATTTCACTAATTTTATCTTTATTTAAATCTTTAATTGACCTTACAGCTGCTTCCACACTATCTGCAAGCATTACTATTGCTGCTTCCTTTGTACTTGGTATAGGTCCTTCATACATATAATCTTCTTCTCTTATTTCATTTGGATCTTTAGCATTATTTTTTGCAATATAATAAAAGTACTTAACCAAGGTTTTCCCGTGATGTTCTACTATAATATCTTGTATTATCTTTGGAAGCTTATGTTTTCTAGCTAATTCAAGACCATCTTTTACATGGGATTTTATTATCATTGTGCTCAAATTAGCTGGTATATTATTATGAGGATTATCTCCCCCCATCTGATTTTCTCCAAAGAAATAAGGTCTTTCTATTTTACCAATATCATGAAAATATGATCCTATCCTAGTAACTACAGAATTAGCACCTACTTCTTCTGCTGCCATTTCAGCAAGATTTGCAACAAGCATGCTATGATGATATGTCCCAGGTGCATCCATTAATAATCTTTTTAGAAGAGGATTATTAGGATTTGATAATTCTAATAATTTCAATGTTGTAACTTCATTAAATGTACCTTCCAAAAATGGTAAAATTCCCAAAGCAAATACTCCTGATAAAAGTCCGCCTATTGCTGTTATTCCACCTTTTAATAAGACATCCATAAGATTACTTGATATTAATATTCCCGTGGATAGAGTAAATATTGCACTTGAAGCAGCTATATATAAAGTTGAATACAACAATTCATTTCTTTGCTGCATCTTTTTGAGTAAGGTAGCCCCTAATATTGAACTTACTATTCCCAATATAATAATTTGAATATCAAAGCCATTTAATGCACTTATAAGTATTATATTTAAAGCGCTAAGGACAAATGATATTTTGTAGTTTACTAACAATGTAAGCATCATGGGAGCACAAGCAAAGGGAATTAAAAATGGAGACATAATTCCAATTGTTCTGCCAAATATTAACGAAATTAAATTAATAACGCTTATTAAAATAAGCTTTTTAGTATTTTTAAATATATCAATATAATTTATTTTTATATAAATATACTGAAGGAATAAAATTATTCCTAGAAAAACTGCAAGTGCAACATATACATATAAATTTACTGTCGCATTTTCATTATCCAGCATACCTAAATCTGACAAAATATCTAACTGATCCTTAGTAACCGGTTCTCCTTCTTTTACTATTGTTTGATTTTGCTTTATTATCACCTTTGAAATGCTTTTTTGAGCTTCTTGTATTTTTTCTTCTGTCTTTTCTGCGTCATAAAACATATTAGGATTAACTAGCATCTGAATTACTGGCTTTAACACATTGGTTATTTCTGTTCCTAAATTTAAATCATCTATTTTAGTTCCTACAGTATCTTTTGCTTCCTTAATAGATGTTTCATCATTTTCATTTATATTTTTTTCATATATGCCATCAATAATATCTAATGTTTTTGTTTCTAAGATCCCTAAATTATCCTTAGGAATATTCACCAGTACACTGTATTGTTCATCAGTTAACTGAAATATTGTTAATTTCTTTAATTCTGCTATTTTATCACTTTCTTTTGGGAATGCTCCTGGGCTGGCATCATTTATTGATACAAGCTTATCAAATAAACTTTTTAGATTGTCTTCAGCCTGTTTTTTTACTTCTGGTTTTAATGTATACTGTTTGCCTACTTTTTCAATAGCCTGATCTTCTTTTTCCTTAGTAGCTTTTTCATCTACTATGTCTCTTGGTGCTTTTATATCTGCCCTAGGTATATCCCCTTCTTTTAAGTTATACTGTTTAGGAGTTATTGCAGTAACAAGTAATAGATAACCAATAATAAATACAAGAGCAAATAATATAACTCTTTGAATTCTATTATCTTTCCATTTATTATTTTTCTTTAAATTCATGCTATTCACCTTTTCATCTTATAATAGAGTAATTAGGCATTAAAAATAACTGCCAAGTTACTTCATGATATGTTTCTTGCAATATCTTGTTCTACGGTAAAAATAACCTTAATTAATATTTTTCCATCATTTATATCTTCTACTATAACTTTTTTATCAATAATCTTAGCATCGTTATTGAGTGTCTTTTTTAATGAATCTTCTAATTTTTGCGTTGACTCCTTAACTGTAGTATCTTTATCTAAATTTACAGGTTTACCTTTTTTCTCAAAATATGTTATCTTGTTAAAAAATCCATTCTTTTCTTCTATTTTATCATAATTATTAAACCCATTTATAGCTTTTTTCAAGTAAATTTTCTTTCCAAAAAAACTTAAATAAATATCGCTGTTTTTTCTTCCTGTTCTTTCAAGTTTTTCTCCACTTATCTGCACTTCCATAAATTTTTCATAAAAAGTATTTGCTATAACCGTTCCGCTTGGCTTTACTTCTCTCTCAAATCCTTCTCTTCCTTGAATAGGCAATATTAAATCATCACCTTTTTTTACTATGTCACCTGGTACTACAGCTGGATTACCAGAATTAGTATATACTCTTTTTACTTCTCCATCCATTTTAGCTACTACCTGGTTATATAATGTTTTTTCTGTAGACGGCGGATTTACTTTTTCCTTAATGACAAGTTTTAGAGTTGAGCCCTCAATTCTAACCCTAATCCACATTATTTGATCATTTAAATTCTCCATCTTCTTTTCTATATCATATACATTTATTTGCGCTTTACTTATTCCAGGCTTAATTCCAATAGCAGTAAGTTGTTGTCTAATTTCAAATGGACTTAAGTTTCTTTGGGTTTGTATATCTATTGCCCATATATAGTTCGATAATCCATATATGACGGCAAAAAATAAGACAGCACCTATCACTAAAGAAACTCTTCTCTTTAATTTAATAAGTAAAACTATAAAACCTCTAGTATTGACTATTTTTACTTTTCCTTTATGTTTTCTAATTAAACTTACTGTTTTCTCATAATCTTTATAATGTATTGTTAACCTAATCGTAGTTAAATTAATCTTAATAATATTGCAAGTATAAATTTCATTGTTCCAAAGAACATTTAATATATTTTCTGGCATCAATGCATTAACTTCTATGGTTACTTGTCCTGATTTTAGACTATCAAATATCATCTTTACCTCTCATATGAAATACCTTTAAAAATTCCACTTATTGTAATACTTGTTTCAGCAATAAAAAGTATTTCAAATTCCTCTCCTTGTATTACTATGCTTCCAATTCTGGAATTTATTTTAACCATATTAGTTTCAAAGAATATAATGCCTCTATGATTTTCAATTGTTATTTCCCTATTTCCCACTACTATTATTTTAGGCAAATCTAATGAAATATCACTTGGAAAATCTAATTTACTAAGAATTTTTTCTTTTCCTTTTTGAAATTTCTCTTCCATAATTTCCTCCCACATAAACTTCTTCATTGTAATTTATGATGGCTTTAGAAATTTAATGCCTTTTTTAAATTTATTTAAATAATATATTCCAAAATAAAAGAACTCAAGATTACCTTGAGTTCTTTTATTATTTATTATTTAAATATTCTTTAACAATTTGACTTACAAGTTTACCATCAGCTTTCCCTAATACTTTAGGTTTAACAGCTGACATAACTTTTCCCATATCTTTAATGCTATCTGCACCCACTTCTTCAGCTGATTCTTTTACTATTTGTTTTATCTCTTCTTCACCTAATTGCTGAGGAAGGTATTTTAACAAAATCTCTATTTCAGCTTTACACTGATCTACTAAATCTTGCCTATTTCCTTTTTTAAATTCAAGCATAGATTCTCTTCTTTGCTTGACTTCTTTAGCTAATATACTAATAACTTCATCATCTTCAAGCTTTCTATTATCAGTTTTTTCAACTAATAATACAGCAGACTTAGCAGTACTAATTACGTTAGCCGTAAATTTATCTTTTGTCTTTAAAGCAGCTTTCCAATCATCTTGTAATCTATCTTTAATTATTGACATAATTGAACCTTCTTTCAAAAGCAAATATCACTATTTAAACTTTCTCTTTCTAGCAGCTTCTGACTTTTTCTTTTTCTTAACGCTTGGCTTTTCGTAATGTTCTCTCTTCCTAACTTCCGAAAGAACCCCAGCTCTAGCACATTTTCTCTTAAATCTTCTTAACGCACTTTCAAGTGTTTCGTTTTCTCCAACTTTAATTTCTGACATTTACTATCCCTCCCTCCGCTAGCTTAAATTAACTCAGCTATGGGCTTAATAACACATGCTATATTATACAATATTTAAATAAACAATGTCAAGAAATTAAGAAAAAATCTCCATTGAATTCTGACTAAAAATCATCTTAATTCTTAGCCTAACTTCATTTGTAATTTTTTCCCTCCAACCACATGAAAATGGATATGTTTCACTGTCTGCCCACCATCTTCTCCACAATTATTTACAATTCTATAGCCAGTCTCATTAATATTAAGTTCTACTACTAATTTATTAATAACCTTAAATATATGTGCAACAACATCCACATTATTATCATTTAAAGCATTAGCACTTTCAATGTGTTCCTTTGGTATTACTAAAAAATGAACTGGAGCTTCTGGATTTATATCATAAAAAGCATAAACTTTATCATCTTCATATACCTTTTTACTTGGAATTTCTCCCTTAACAATCTTGCAAAAAATACAATCGTCCATAAATTCACCCCCTTTTATTCAGTTAACAGTTAACAATTAACAGTTTACAGTTATCTCAATATTTCTTCTGTTAAAAGTTAGTATTAACAATATAGAAATACTTTAATCTTTTTCCATTGTATCAAATTTATATTATTTTTCCAATAACATAATCTCCACTTGCTTCTTCAATTCTGCAAAGAATTATTTTACCTACCATATTTTCATTTCCACTCTGAATTTCAACTTTTACATAATTTCTTGTATATCCTTCAAATACTCCTGGCTTATTAGAAACCTCTTGTTCAACTAACACATCTAATTCTCTTCCAATTAAAGACTTACTAAAATCGCCTTCATTTTTTGCATTAAGCTCAATTAAAGCCTTGCTTCTTTTATCTTTAACAACCCCATCTACCTGATTAGGCATATCAGCAGCTTTAGTGCCTTTCCTTGGGCTAAATTTAAATATGTGAGTTTTAGTTAACTTAAGTTTCTTTAGGTATTTGTAAGTCTCATTAAATTCTTCATCAGTTTCCCCCGGAAAACCAACAATTACATCCGTAGTTATAGATGCATCCTTTAGATTCTCCCTTATCCTATTGACCGCATCTTCATATTCTTTAGCCGTATATCTTCTATTCATTCTTTTTAAGGTTGCATCACAGCCGCTTTGAAGGGATAAATGAAATTGTGGGCATAGTTTTTTCATCTTTCTCATTTTCTCTATAACTTCATCGGTAAAGAAACTAGGTTCAATTGAGCCTATTCTAACTCTTTCAATTCCATCCATTTTTTCTATTTCTTCTAATAAGGTGATTAAGGTTATATTTCCTTCCAAATCTACGCCGTAAGAAGCTGTATGAATTCCAGATAATATTATTTCCTTAAATCCATGTTCACTTAACTTCTTTATTTCATCCAATACCTTTTGAGGATCCTTTGAGCAAGTTGTCCCTCTTGTATATGGTATCAGGCAATATGCACAAAATCTGTTGCATCCATCTTGTATTTTTAAAAATGCTCTAGTCTTATCTTGATATTCTTCTATATTTAGTTCTTCGAATTGTTTATTCTTTAAAACTTCTCCAACCATTAATTGTGGCTTCTGCTCATCTTTTGCTTTATTTACATAGTAAACAATGTCACCTTTATTTCTGGTCCCAAGTACAACATCCACACCTTCTATATTAGATACCTCTTCTGGTGCTACTTGTGAGTAACATCCAACAGCAGCAATTATTGCATTTTTATTTGCTCTTCGTGCTCTACTTATTATTTGTCTTGATTTTTTATCGCTCATATTAGTTACTGAACAAGTATTTATAACATATACATCGGCAAAATTATTAAAATCAGTAACTTCATAACCTTCTCTTATGAACTTTTCTGCCATTGCTTCTGTCTCATAATGATTTACTCTACATCCTAAAGTTGCAAATGCCACTAGACTTTTTCCTTCTGTATTTTTCTCAGGCTCTTTATTAGATAATTTTTTAAGTTTAGTCTTATCATTATCTACTCTAACTATCTTCACTTGGTTTTCTCCCATTACAATAGCTTTCCTCCTAAATCTCCTAATTCATACTGAATTAACGCTGCACTTGTAAATCCAGCTGTTTCCGTACGTAATATTCTATTTCCAAGAGTAACAATATAGGCCCCCTGTTCTTTCAAACTGTCAATTTCAGATTCTTCAAATCCACCTTCAGGCCCTATAAAAATTCCCACTTCATTTATAGTATTTAAATTTATATTATCTTTATCCAACTTCTTTATAAGAGTTTTGATTCCAAAATCTTCTGCATTCTCATAAGGAACTATAATTAAATCCATTTTTTTCAGTTCATTTATTGCTTCATTAAAATCAATAACCTCTTTAACCTGAGGAATTATACTTCTTTTTGATTGCTTACATGCCTCTAAAGCAATTCTATTTAATCTATCAAGCTTTTTAAATTCTCCCTTAAGCTTAACATCTACTCTAGCTGTTATTGTAGGAATAAATTCAAATACTCCAAGTTCTGTTCCCTTTTGTACTATTAAATCCATCTTTTGACCTTTGGGCAATCCTTGGAAAAGATGAATTTTAACTTTACTTTCATTATTTATATCTAATTTCTTAATTATTTTAACTATAACCTCATTTTTCGTTATAGCTTCAATTTCACCTAAATACTCTATTCCCTGGCAATTATTTAATATTACTTCTTCACCCTCAGATAGCCTTAAGACTTTATAAATATGTTTTACATCATCTCCGAATATTCTACCTTCAGTTTCATTAATATTATGAGGTTCAGTAAAAAACTTATGCATACAAACACCACCCCTTTAATCAGTTTACAGTTTACAGTTTACAGTTAACAGTTGAGGTAGACATTGCTCGGCAATGTCGATACAATATAATAATCAAAAAGCTATAAGCTTTTTTTCCTTAATTATTCATCATTCATTATTCATCTTCTATTTTCCCGCTTTTATAAACCTTGTATGAGTTAAATGCTTTTAATTTACAATTATTTATTAATAGCTTTTGCAACTATGCAATTCCATTCTCCATCTTTATTTATTTCAATAACTTCAAAGCCGCATTCTGCAAATTTATCTTTTACCATGTCTACTCTGTCATGGATTATACCAGAAGTTATAAATAGGCCACCTTCGTTTAAAGCTTTTTTTACATCTTCAGTTAATATGCAGATGATTTCTGCTATTATGTTTGCAACAACAATATCAGCTTTTCCTTCAACTACATCTAATAAATTTCCTTCTAATACTTCAATATTATTTAAATTGTTAAAACCAATATTTTCTTTAGATGAATCAACTGCAACTGGATCTAAGTCTACGCCAACCACATGTTTAGCGCCAAGTTTTGCAGCTGCTATAGCAAGTATTCCAGATCCGCATCCAACATCAAATACAGTTGTATTCGGCTTTACATACTTGTCTAAGGCTTTTATACACATTCTAGTTGTTTCATGAGTCCCTGTTCCAAAAGCCATACCTGGATCTAATTCTATTATTATCTCCCCATCTTTTATCTCGTATTCTTCCCAAATTGGTTTTATAACTATTTTATCTGTTATTTTAACTGGCTTATAGTATTGCTTCCAGTTATTAGCCCAGTCTTCTTCATGCATTTTTTTTGCTGCTACTTTTCCTTCACCAATGTCTATTCCAAATTCTTTAATTTCTAAAAGCTTTTCTTTAACTTGCTCAACAATTTCATCAACTTTATCATCTTGCGAAAAATAAGCTTTAACTACAGCTGCATTTCCTTTATGCTCTAAGATATTTATATCAGCAAAGTCCCACGTCAATGGTCCTTGATCTCTTGATAGTAAATCTTCCGGATCCTCAATAGCAACATTAGGGCAGCCTAATCCATAAAATATTCCTGATATAGGCTCTAGAGCCTCACTTTTTGTTATAACACTAACTTCTATCCATATTCCATCCATGTTTTTCATCCTTTCTATCTCAAAGTCTACTAATCCTTATATTAAGATTTTTCATTATGATTACTGTATCCTCTGAACACTACAACAACTCTTAAAATTTTTTACATTTTTCTTTTTAAGTTCTTAAGTTCTTAAGTTCTTAAGTTCTTAAGTTCTTAAGTTCTTAAGTTCTTAAGTTCTTAAGTTCTTGTAATTATAAATTCAAGTTATAATTTAATCAATTGTTTTCAAAATTACTTTAACCTTTTACTGCAATTAAAAACTTTGTTTTTATTCCCTCAGCGGTAAACATTTTTTCATGTTCTGTTTCCACATTACCTTCAAAACCACTATTGTGAAGATCATAGGTTATATACTTAATTGTAAACTTAGCTTCTTTAAAATATTCAAGTGATTCTTCAAATAATTCATCATCATCTGTTTTAAAATAAATTTCTCCTTCATCTTTTAAAAACAATCTATATTGTTCCAATTGATTTGTATGAGTTAATCTTCTCTTTTTATGTTTTTTCTTTGGCCAAGGATTACAAAAATTTATGTATATTCTATGTACTAAATCTTCTTCACCTAACATTTCGTTAATAAGGCCAATTTCATGAGCCATTAACTTTATATTATCTGTAGGCATGTTGTTTTCTTCATATGCTTTTTCAATATTCCTTTTAGCCAAACCTAAAACTTCATCTTTTATATCAATAGCTATGTAATTTATTTCTGGATGTTCAGAACCATGTACAGCTATAAATGTACCTTTCCCGCATCCAAGCTCTAAGTATATAGGCTTATTATTTCCAAAAAACTCTTTCCACTTACTTTTATGTTCTTTGGGATTTATAACAAAAAAATCACTGGCTTCAAGTTCAGGTCTCGCCCATGGCTTTTTTCTCATTCTCATGTTAATTCACTCCATCATTTATCATTCATAATAATTATACCTATAAAAATTTATATTGCAATTTTTTATTTCTCAACATCCAACTCTTTACAATACATCCTCTATTTGATAAACTACAACTGTAACACTTAAGTATTACAGTATCAAGGAGGTGGACGCAATATTTCAAGATAACGTTCCAATTTACATCCAAATTTGTAACGATATTAAGGAACAAATTATAAGAGGTGCCTTAAATGATGGAGATAAGCTTCCATCCATACGCGAGCTCTCTTCAACATATTCAGTCACAAATTTAACAATTCAAAGAGCTATGCAGCAATTAGAACAAGATGGAATTATTCTGGCTCGTAAGGGCGTCGGAAGTTTTGTATTAGAAGGAAGCAGATATTTGTTGGAGGAACATATGATCGGAACAATAACTAAAGACTTTATAACTAAAATGAGAAATATGGGTTTAGCAAATATAGATATCATAAAAATATTAAAGGAGGAGCTTGAAAATGAGTAATTGCTTACAAGTCCAAAACTTAAGCAAATCTTTTGGAAAAAAGTGCATATTTAATGATTTATCCTTTACTATTTCCAAAGGAAAAGTTATCGGATTATTAGGTGAAAATGGAGTTGGTAAAACAACCTTGCTTCAGATTCTAGCAGGATTACAAAGCGCAGATAGTGGTTCAATCTTAATAGATGGAGTTGAATTATCTTATAAACAAAAGGAAAAAATCTCATTTTTACTTGAACCGTATAATTTATTTAATTGGATGAGGGTTAAAGATACTATCTCCTATTATAAAGACTTTTTTACCAGTTTTGATGTTGATACAGCACATGGACTATGTGAACAATTTAGTCTAGATTTAAATTTAAAAATTAAGAATTTATCAAAAGGAAATAAGGAGCGAGTTTGTTTAATGCTAAATCTCTCCAGAAAAGCTTCACTGTATATATTAGATGAGCCCCTTGGCGGCTTAGATCCAAAGATAAAGAAAGATATTATTAAAACACTGCTTTCATATATTCCAGAAAATTCAACTATGCTCATAGCTACTCATCTTTTACTTGACTTACAATCAATTTTTGATGAAGTGCTCATTTTAAAAAAAGCTGGAATTATTTTGTTTTCAGCTGATGAAATTAGAGAAAAATACAATCAGTCTATAGAAGATTATTACTTGGAGGCGATTAATAATGATTAAAATTTTAAAATGGGAGTTATTAAAAGAATTCAATATATCAAAATGGTTCTTTCTTGTTATATTTTCTTTTCTACTAATTTTAACTATCATTCCAAAATATAAATTTAATGAACCCTATGACATATTTATTAGATTTTCTGGTTTAGCAATAATAATAATAGCTTTTTTCTTTACCTGTATGTATCCAACACTATCGTTAATATTTGAATTAAGACAACCTTACGCATTATTAGAAAAAAGTAGGCCTGTACTCTTTGCAAAAACCTTAATAGCAAGATTAATTTCAAATATTTTAATTTTTTCAATAGGATATGGAATAGCATTTTTAGGAATGAACATTGAAAAATTCTTCGGAAACTCAAACATAGTTTTAAGCGGCCCTTTTATGATTTTTATGTTTTCCATGGCAATTATTTATCCAATCATAATACACTGCGTATATTTAATATCCTTAAATATACCGCTATTTAGATTTTATCCAGTGATTGGAACAATTATATTTTCAGCTTTATTTGCCAAATTATTGTTGATACTTAGCGAATATCTTTCAGATATCACTCTAATAGTAATTCAAATTTTCGTTGCTATAATTGCTTTTTATTATTCCTGTATATTATACGAAAAATATTACACACCTAAATAGTGTTATAGGTAAGTTAATAATTAACAGTCTATTCCTACAAATATAGCACACTTCCAACCTTATGGAAATGTGCTATATTAACTAGAATTTCTCTGGTATTATTTATTATACTTATTTACTATTTGTAATAATTCATCCTCATTATTTTGTACGAAATCATAGAAATCCACATTTTTATTTTCTATATACAATGATAACTCATATAAAAATTCTGGTATTTCACGAGCAAGTAAATCACCATATATCTTTCCAAGTCTTGCACTTCCTGTTTCAAAGGCTCCGTTAATATGTAATTCAAATACATCTTCAACAGTATCTCTAACTTTTTTACGCTTTCCTGTAAAGCCAATACCAACAATTTCATGAACTGCGCAAGAATTTCCGCATCCAGATATATGGACTCTTGGAAGTATATCTTTATTATAGCCTTTCTCTGCGAAATAATTGATTATATCATTTAGCATTTTTTGACTCTCTAAAATTCCAACTTGGCATATTGGCACTCCAATACATGATACACTTTGCGCTAAAGCTGTTTCTCCTCCAATATTTTGTGTTATATCTAAAAGTTCTTTAGCTTCATCACCGTTTAAGTTTCTAAAGTATAACCCTTCTGTCATTGTAAGTCTTATTTCTAAATCTTCTACTGATTTTACTTTATCTAAGATTTCTCTTAATGTCTTAACAGAAATTTGTCCGCCTATTGGGTGGAAATATACGCTGTATAATCCTTTTTGTTTTTGTGAATATAATCTTGAATGCGTTAATTCTATTTCCTTACCTTCTTTAGTAATTTTTTTAGTTTCTACTATTAAATCTAATCCACTATTCTTATCTACAACGTCTTTTAAATGTTCTTTATATGTTTCTATGAATTTCTCTTTGCCCATTCTCTCTAATATATATCTTATACGAGCTTTATTTCTGTCCTCATAGTTTCCTTCTTTTATAAATAGATTTGTCATAGCTTCTACATGATATAATACATCACTTGGTTTTATAAGCTCATCATATTCAGCTGCAACTTGAGGATTTCTTCCAATTCCGCCTCCCAAAAAAACTCTAAAATATTTCTCATTTTCTTTAATAGTTGCTAAAAATCCTAAATCCGCAACATTACAGTGACCATGGTCTGAGTCGCTGCTTGAAAAAGATACTTTAAACTTTCTTGGAAATTTATATGATGTTATTTTGCTTAAAAAATGTTTATTTACAGCTAGAGCATATGGTGTTACATCAAATGCTTCTTCTTTATCAACTCCTGTTAATGGAGACATAGCCACATTTCTAGGAAAGTTTCCGCCTCCCCCTCTTGAATATATATCATTATCTATACCGTCTTTCATTATTCCGCAAACTTGATCTATTGTTAAGTTATGATATTGTACTGCTTCCCTTGTAGTTAAATGAAATTTATCTAACTCGTATTTATCCGCTATATCACATAACCAATTCATATTTTCTAAACTACTAATTCCAGAAGGAATTCTAAGTCTTATCATAAATTCTTTTTTATTACGTTCTGAATATACTCCCATTCCCCCGGAAACTTTTTTAAAATCCATAATAGATACTTCACCAGATAAAAATTTATTTCCTAATTCTCTGAACTCTTCTATTTCAGCTAATAATTTTTCTTTCAAATCCTTCACTTGTTTTCCTCCTAAAATAATTTGTTTTTATATATTATACCCTATAATTGCAAACAAGACTATAGCTATAGGATTTATCGGTGAATTTTCGTCATATTTATTCATAAAAATAAGAAAAGAAACTATTTAAATAATGCGTAAGATTTAGCATATTTAAATAGTTCCAAAAATTTCTTATTTATTTTTACCAAAAAGTTTTTTCTTAGGAGCAGGTGCGTTTCCATCTTCAAATTCTTCACCTGATGCTCTCATAAGTTCATATAAAGCTTCTTTTTGTTCTTTATTTAATGTCTTTGGAATATCAACAATAACTTTTACGTATTGATCTCCTTTTCCGCTTGAATTAACTCTTTGTATTCCCTTGCCTTTTAATCTAAACATAGTTCCTGATTGCGTACCTGGTGGAACTGTATATTTAACATTACCATCCACTGTAGCTACAGTAATTTCTGTACCTAAGGCAGCTTTAGCCATAGAAACATGTGCATCTATATATACATCATTTCCTTTTCTTGTGAACACTTTTGATGGAGTAACATTAATTCTTACATATAAGTCTCCAGGACTTCCACCCCTTAATCCATGTTCACCTTGTCCTCTTAGTGGCATTACATTTCCTGTATCTACACCTGCTGGTATGTTAACTTTTATCTTTCTTGTTTTTCTAACATTACCTTTTCCTCGGCATTCTGAACATGGTTTTTCAATAATCTTTCCAGTTCCTCTACAAGTATCACATGTAGAAGTTGAAACAAAACTTCCTAGAGGGGTTTGTCTTTGTACTCTTACTTGACCTGCTCCACCACAAGTCGGACACGTCTTTGCGCTAGTTCCTGGTTCAGCACCACTTCCACTACAATGCTCACAATTTTCACTTCTTGTAACAGAAATTTCTTTCTCAACTCCGAAAACAGCTTCTTCAAAGGTTAATGTTATTGTATATTCAATATCATTTCCTCTTACAGGGCCATTCCTTCTTCTAGAACTTGATGCTCCACCACCAAAGAAGGATTCAAAAATATCTCCGAAGCCTCCCATATCAAATCCATCAAAACCGCCGAAACCACCGCCTCCAAAGCCGCCGCTACCATCAAAAGCAGCTGATCCAAACTGATCATATTTAGCTTTTTTCTCAGGATCTGAAAGCACTTGATAAGCTTCATTTATTTCTTTAAACTTCTCCTCAGCTTCCTCATTTCCTTGGTTTCTATCTGGATGATATTTTACAGCTAGTTTTCTAAAGGCTCTTTTTATCTCATCATCACTTGCACCCTTTTGGAGTCCAAGCAATTCATAGTAGTCTTTACTTGCCATTTGTTTTCACCACCTAGTTTTATTTACTGTAGAAAAGGGAAGACGAGCTTGCCTTCCCTATCCTATTATATTAGATAACTGTAGTTTAGTACAACTAATTTATTATCCTTATTTATCTTCATCTACCTTGAAATCCGCATCTACTACATTGTCATCATGTGGCGCACTTTGTTCCCCACCTGCTGCATTTGGATCAAAACCTGCTCCACCTTCAGCACTGCCAGCTTGTTGATACATCTTTGTAGCTATTGGATAAAATGATTGGTTCACTGCTTCAATTGCAGCCTTGATAGCTTCAACATCTTCCCCATCTTTAACTTTCTTTAAATCTTCAATCTTAGCTCTTACAGCTGCTTTTTCATCTTCAGTAGCCTTATCCCCAACTTCATTTAATGTCTTTTCTATTTGATAGATTGTTTGATCTGCATTATTTAAAGCTTCAACTTTTTCTTTTCTCTTCTTATCTTCTTCAGCAAATTTTTCTGCTTCTTTTACAGCCTTATCTACTTCATCATCACTTAAGTTAGTTGAAGCAGTGATTGTGATGTTTGCTTCCTTACCAGTTCCTTTATCTAATGCTGATACCTTAACAATACCGTTAGCATCTATATCAAATGTTACTTCGATTTGAGGAATTCCTCTTGGTGCTGGAGCTATACCTGATAATGTGAATTGTCCAAGTGACTTGTTATCCATAGCCATTTGTCTTTCACCTTGAACTACATTAATTTCAACTGATGTTTGGTTATCTGCTGCTGTTGAGAATACTTGACTCTTCTTTGTTGGAATAGTTGTATTTCTTTCAATTAATGGAGTAGCTATTCCACCTGCTGTTTCGATTCCAAGTGTTAATGGAGTAACGTCAAGTAATACTACATCTTTAACTTCTCCAGTTAATACACCTGCTTGAATAGCTGCACCAACTGCAACACATTCATCTGGGTTAACTCCCTTAGATGGTTCTTTTCCTGTAAAGTTCTTAACAGCTTCTACTACTGCTGGAATTCTTGTTGATCCACCAACTAGGATTATTTTATCTATATCATTTAATGAAAGTTTAGCATCAGCTAATGCCTTTCTCATAGGTTCAATACTTCTTTCAACTAGGTCATGAGTGATTTCATTAAATTTAGCTCTGCTTAATGTTAAATCTATATGCTTTGGACCTGTTGCATCAGCAGTAATAAATGGTAAGTTTATGTTTGTTTGTTGTGATGCTGATAATTCAATTTTAGCTTTTTCAGCAGCTTCTTTTAATCTTTGAACTGCCATTTTATCTTGCATTAAATCAATACCATTTGAAGCCTTGAATTCATTTGCAATGTATTTCATTATCTTTTCATCGAAGTCATCTCCACCAAGCTTTGTATCACCATTAGTTGATAATACTTCGAATACTCCATCTCCTAAATCTAGAATAGATACGTCGAAAGTACCGCCACCTAAATCGTACACTAAGATTTTGTGAGCTGAATCTGTTTTATCTAAGCCATAAGCTAATGATGCTGCTGTTGGTTCGTTTATTATTCTTAATACTTCAAGACCTGCAATCTTACCAGCATCTTTAGTTGCTTGTCTTTGGCTGTCATTAAAGTAAGCTGGTACAGTAATAACTGCTTGCGTTACTGTTTCTCCTAAATAGCTTTCCGCATCTGCTTTTATCTTTTGAAGAATCATAGCAGAAATTTCTTGTGGTGAATATTGTTTTCCATCTATATCAACTTTATATCCAGTTCCCATATGTCTTTTTATTGAAATAACTGTTTTATCTGGATTAGTAATCGCTTGTCTTTTAGCAACTTGCCCAACTAATCTTTCTCCATTTGCTTGGAATGATACTACTGAAGGAGTAGTTCTAGCACCCTCTGAGTTTGCTATAACAGCTGGTTCTCCACCTTCCATAACTGCTACACATGAATTTGTAGTTCCTAAATCAATTCCTATAATCTTTGCCATGATATTTTCCTCCTAAAACTTTATTAGTTTATTTTAATTTGAAATTTTCAATAAATAAATTTATATTATTAGTTATATATTAATTAAATAATTTATTTTAATTAGCAACTTTAACCATTGTATGTCTTATTATTTTGTCATCTTTTTTATATCCTTTTTGGAAAACTTCAGCTATTACATTTTTACCCAAGCTTTCATCTTCAATATGCATTACCGCATTATGAAGGTTAGGATCAAATTCACCTGTGGCATCTATTTCTTCAACACCAAGTTTTGCAAATGAATCTTGACAGCCTTTAATTGTCATCTCGATTCCTTTTTTCAAATCTTCTAAGCTTCCATCAGCTGCAATAGCTCTCTCTAAATTATCAATAATTGGAATAATTTCTTTTAACACATCAATATATGCATCACTGTATATTCCCTCTTTTTCTTTAATAGTTCTTTTTCTGTAGTTATCATATTCAGCCGTCACTCTTAAAAGTCTGTCTTTTGTAGCATCTAATTCTTCTCTCAATTTTTTATTTTCCTCTTCTTGGTTTTTTGCTAAATCTTCTATATCTTCCTCTGCAGCTTCTTTATTTTCAGAAGCATCTTCACTCGCATCGTTATTTTCCGATGCATTATCATTTTCATTTTCTTCGACTATTGTTTCGTCTTTAATTTCTTCGTTTTTCATCTCTTCATTTTTCATATCTTTATTATCCTCCATATATCTAAAGCACACCTCTTCTCTTCAAATCAACTTTTATTTTTGATTACTTAATATATTATTAAGCTCTTTTATAACTTCAGCCATTATTGCTATTACCTTTGAATAATTAATTCTTCTAGGCCCAATTAATCCTATTTTTCCAATTGGTCTATCTTTAAAAGAATATTCAGCAGAAATTATGCTACAATCTTTAACTTGTGGTTTGTAATTTTCATCACCTATACTAACTGTAATATTATCCCTCGGATTAAATAAATCCATTATAGCTTCCTTATCATTAAGAAGAGATAACATTTCTTTAGCCTTATCAATATCGTTATATTCAGGATAGTTAAAAATATTTGTTGTTCCTTCCATAAATACTTCAGTAGAATCAGCGAAGTTCAATGTTTCATATAAAATAGGTAAAATTGCATTGAATATTTCTTCATATTGCCCTAAATCGTTTTTCAGGTTATTAATCACCTCTAAATTTATTTCTTGAATAGACAGATTTACCAGCCTATTATTAATAACTAGATTTATGCGATTTAAAGTTTCTACTTCTGGAACTCCATTATTTAACTTCATAATATGATTTTTTATAAGACCAGTATCTGTTAAGAAAACTGAAACCAAATTATAATCATCTACCTTAATAAGTTGGATTGATTTAATAAAACTCTTTTTAACTGAAGGTGTTTCGATTACACAAGTTAATTTAGTAAGTTCTGATAATAAGGCACTAGTTTGCTTTACTATTTTGTCTACTTCAAGCATTGCAGAGTCAATTATATATTGTTTAATTTTTAGATCCTCTTCGACTGTTAGCCTCTGATTATCCATAAGTTGGTCAACATATAATCTATATCCCTTACTGGAAGGAATTCTTCCTGCAGAAGCATGAGGTTGTTCTAAGTATCCCATATCTTCAAGGTCAGCCATTTCATTCCTTATAGTTGCAGACCCAATACCCAAATTATAGTTTTTAGCAATAGTTCTTGACCCAACTGGATCTCCTGTACGAATATAGTCATTGATAATAGCTTGAAGTATCTTTATTTTTCTGTCATCAATACTCATAACCTCACCTCTTTTTGTTAGCACTCATTAACCTCGAGTGCTAATGACTATGTTTTTAATATATTATTTATGATGTTTTTTGTCAATTCTATTTATTTTTATTATAGCTATGTATAGTTAATAATAAATGAATTTTATTGAATTATCTCTTTATTACTGCTATTTACTCTTATTTCCTATATAATTTATTTTTAGACGTTACATATTTCCATAGCAATGCCTAACTAGCTTTTCCCAGAACTTTTTATCCTAAAATAAAATCGCTCATTACATAATTTGATAATTCAACTCCTTTTTGCGTTAGAAATAGTTTTCCCGAATTGTAGCTTAATAATTCTTTGTTTATATTTTTTTCAATTATATCTCCATAAACTTCATATATATCTTTATTAAATCTTTCTTTAAATCTGTTAACTTCTATACCATCAGTCATCCTAAGTCCCATAAAGACAAATTCCTCCATGTTATCGCCCATATTATTTTCATAACTTTCTTGAATTATATCTTCATTACTCTCCATTTTTCTTATGTAATCTTCAATTTTATCAATATTTTTAATTCTTTTATTATTAATAAATGAACTAGCCGAAACACCTAAACCTAAATATTCATCACATTTCCAATACACTTTATTATGAAAGCATTCCTTCCCCTCTCGTGCAAAATTGGAAATTTCGTATTGATGATATCCATATTTATTCAAAATTTCTTTTGTGATTAAATACATTTCCCTTTCATTCTCTTCCTCTGGTAATTTTAACTTTCCTTGTTCATATAGTTCATAAAAACCTGTACTCTCTTCAAGTATTAAACTATAGGCTGAAATATGATCTAACTTAAGATTTGCTATATATTCTAAGGACTTGCTCCAATCATCAATAGTTTGATTGGGCAATCCAAACATCAAATCAGCATTTATGTTATCAAATCCCATGCTTCTAGCTAATAGATAATTGCTTTCAAAATCTTCATAACTATGTATTCTTCCGATTTCTTTCAAAATAGAATTTTTTGTTGACTGCAACCCCATACTAATCCTATTTACATTATATCTTTTCATAATACTAAGATTTTGTTTATTTAGTGTTCCTGGATTGCATTCTACTGTAAATTCTAAATTTTCTTTCAAACTTAAACTGTTTATAGTATTTAATAACCTTTCTAAATTAGAAAAATCTAAATAAGATGGTGTTCCTCCACCAATAAATATGCTATTAATTTTATAACTTTGTGTTTTTTGTAATATTTCCTTTTCTAATGCATCTATATATTCATCCATTAGATTTTCTTTTCCTGAATATGATGGAAAATCACAATAAAGGCATTTTTGTTTACAAAACGGAATATGTATATATAAAGATATGTCTTTCAATAAATTTTCCTCCTAGTCTCTATGTCCTATAAGTACTTTATACCAAATACTTATAGGACATTTTCATAACAAGCTACAATTTAAATTAAAAGCATACATTTGTTTCTGATACTTTAAACTTCTCTACATGTCCACAGGTCACTAGTAAAATTAAAGTAATAATCTTCTCCAAAAGCATGCCTTACTTTATATTATTCAATTTTAATCAAATATAAAAGAAAGAGAATAACTATTCTCTTTCAATTTAATACTACCTTATTTAAATTATTCTACATATATTTATGCTAATAATTTCTCTGCTTGTTCTTTTAATAAATCAATTTTACTTTCTGCATCTACAACAGAGAAACTATAAACATCAACAAAGTTGTAGAAATAATTAGCAAAAGCTATTCTTTTACTGCGTTTTATTTCTAAATTTTCTCCTATTTCCTCTAAAAGACTTACTTCTTTTTCATCATATTCTCCATCAATAAGCGCAAGACCTATCAATTCAAAATAAATGATATTTCTTTTTCTTTCAGAAGAATCTTTTAATGTTACATATATAGAATTTAAGTCCAAACAGTCTGGTATTTCATTTTCCTGTAAATTCAATTCTTCTAGATAATCATAAAAAAGATTTTTTTCTTCTTGTGCAAAAGTATTATCTGAATTTGCAATACTCTTAACTAATTGCATAAATGCAATTCCTTCAGTTTTATTTAACTCATTTAAAAACATAAAACCCCTCCCAGATTTCTTCAAATACTAATTTATTATATAATACTTAATTTATATTATACAAATAATTCCCTAAAAATAATATATTTTCTAAATATATATTTCTAATATTGTGATTTTTAGAATTCTGCGCTTATTGAAAATAATCAAGTTAATATATTTATTATCTAGTCTACTTTTAGTACTGCCATAAATGCTTCTTGTGGAACTTCAACTGATCCAACCTGTCTCATTCTCTTCTTTCCTTCCTTTTGCTTTTCAAGCAATTTCTTCTTCCTTGAAATATCTCCACCATAACATTTAGCTAAGACATCTTTTCTCATAGCTTTTACAGTTTCTCTAGCAATAATCTTAGATCCAACTGCAGCTTGAATTGGAATTTCAAATAACTGTCTTGGAATTATTTCCTTTAGCTTTTCTGCTATGCCTCTACCTTTATGGTAAGCTCTTTCATCTGGAACTATCATTGATAATGCGTCAACTACATCCCCATTTAATAAAATGTCTAACTTAACTAGCTTAGTTCTAGTATATCCTTTAAACTCGTAATCTAATGATGCATAGCCTCTAGTCCTAGACTTTAACGTATCAAAGAAATCGTATATTATTTCATTTAAAGGAATATCATAGTTTACAACCGCTCTAGTTTCTTCTATGTATTGAATATCAATATATGTTCCTCTTCTATCTTGACATAATTCCATAACTGCTCCAACATAATCTTTTGGAGTAATTATTGATGCTTTAACTACTGGTTCTTCCATATAATCTACTTCTGTTTGAGGCGGAAGATTAGTTGGATTTGTTATTTCCAGCACTTCCCCATCTGTTTTTATTACTTTATAAATAACTGATGGTGCTGTAGTTATTATGTCTAAATTAAATTCTCTTTCAACTCTCTCTTGAATTATTTCCATATGCAGTAAACCTAAAAAACCGCATCTAAAACCAAAACCTAATGCAATTGATGTTTCAGGCTCAAAGCTTAGTGCTGCATCATTTATTTGCAGTTTTTCTAGCGCTTCCCTAAGCTCATCGTACTTTGCTCCATCAACTGGATATATTCCTGAATAAACCATCGGTATAGCAGGTTTATAACCTGGAAGAGCCTTATCTGTTGGATTGCTTGCATCAGTTATAGTATCTCCAACTCTAGCATCTCTAACATTTTTAATTGATGCCGTTATATATCCAACATCACCAGCACTTAACTCGCTAATTGGAAGTACTCCTGGAGTAAATACTCCAACTTCAGTAACTTCATAAATCTTGTTAGTAGCCATTAATTTTATTTTTGTTCCAATTTTTACTCTTCCATCCATTACTCTAACTATACATACAACACCTTTATAGCTATCGTAGTAAGAGTCAAAAATTAATGCTTTTAATGGAGCTTCTTCATCTCCATCTGGTGATGGTATGGTTTTAACAATACATTCTAAAACATCTCCTATATTAAGTCCTGTTTTAGCTGATATAGCAGGTGCCTCTTCAGCATCAATTCCTATTACATCTTCAATTTCTTTTTTAACCTCATCTGGTCTTGCAGAAGGCAAATCAATTTTATTTATTACTGGCGCAATTTCCAAATCATTATCTAAAGCTAAATAGCAGTTAGCTAAAGTTTGAGCTTGAATCCCTTGAGTTGCATCAACTACTAATATTGCACCTTCACAAGCCGCTAAACTTCTTGAAACTTCATAATTAAAATCTACATGCCCTGGAGTATCAATTAAATTAAGAATATATTCTTCACCATTTTCTCTTCTATATACAAGCCTCGCTGCTTGAGACTTTATTGTAATTCCTCTTTCTTTTTCTATCTCCATATTATCTAGAACTTGTTCTTCCATTTCCCTTTTAGTTAAGGTTCCTGTAGTTTCAAGCAATCTATCCGCAAGGGTTGACTTACCATGATCAATATGTGCTACTATTGAAAAATTTCTGATATGTTTTTGTCTTTCACTTTTCATATGCATAACTGTTTTTATTGAGCAAAAACAGTCCTTTCACCCCCGTTATAATTAAATCAGCTAAATTATAACATATATATATTTAAAATGGCTATTAAAACTTTAAGCCTTATCTAAGTTTATATAGTTATCAATTCTAAAATTTTATGTTTTCAAATATTTCCTGCATCTTTTTTATATAAATTGATTCACTACTTATTTTAAATTCTTCATTACCTAATCTAACCAATATATCCTTATCAGATTCCTTGTAAATTTTTAAAAATGAATTATCCTTGATAAAATTTGAGAAATCTTCTCCAAACTCTTCGCTTACAAGTTTATAATTCTTACTAGTATTACCAAGAGGGGATAATGCCTTCGTATTTATAATATCAATTTTAATTACTCCAACTAAAATACAGCTTAGCAGTAAAAGGGTTGGCAAAACTTTTTTTAATACATAACCTTTAAAATTTACCTTCAATCTATGAACACCTCTTCAAGTTTTATAAATTTTTATTTGTATTCTTCCCACTTTAAAAAGGTACTATTCACTACATCTCAGAACAAAAAGAGAAAGCAATCTGTTATACAGGGTGCCTTCTCTTTCTGCCTATCTATTTAAAATTTCCGCTATTACTCTAGCCATGCATTCTGCAGTAACCTTTGATTCCTCTGGAGTGTTAGTGTTTGAACCAATTTCAAAAAGTAAACATCCATCGCTCTTACTCTGGTTAAATGCATTTTTTCCTCTGTGGTAAGTTAAAATTTTTATTGGTAATGTTGGAAATAATTCAGCTGTCTTATTAAATACTTTCTCTGTAAGTTCTTTATTTTTAGCATATCGCGTACTATTTTCAGCATTAACAAACATTATTTTAGATGCACTCATACCATCAACTTCTGTTGTTGTAGCCGCCTTATCTTCTACTGAATCCCTATGCAGATCTATTATCATTTTAAAATCCCCATATTGTTTTAAATACTTGTCAACAGTTTCTCCAGATCTTGTATAGCTATCATTATATGATATACAGTGATTAGTTTTATCATGTATTACTGAAATTCCATAGTTTTCTTCAAGTTCGTTGGCTAGTACATCTCCAACTCCAACTACATTAGTATCTTCATTTAAGCTATCTGGCTCTGATGCATTATAGTTTTCTGTCGTATGACTATGATATATTAATACTTCTGGTTTTGATTTATTAATTTCTTTCTTTAAGCTTGGATCATAAATTTTTGTATTTTTACTATCATTATTTACTGATAACTTTTGAATACTATCATCGCTTATCTGAAATGGGTTAAATGAAAAAGTTGATTTATTTCCACTGCCATTCTCTCCAGCATTAAATAAACTAATCTCATTCTCTATTATTCCCTTATAACTAAGATTATTTAACCCTAAGACCTGAAGGCACACATTTTTTAGGGAAATCTTATTTTCAGCATAAGTTCCTTCATCATAGACTTGAGACTCAATAATAGGCATTCCTAAATTTAAAAGTTGCACATAAGCAAAAGCTCCTCTTTCCTTATTATTATTTAAAACATTGCCCAATCTTATAAATAGAATACTTATAAATACAATGAGTATTATTAAGCCTATATTAATATTGGGTCCTATATTTATTCTCTTTCTAATGTCACCTTTTTTTCCTCCTCTGCTCATATATGTCACCTTAATCCCCCCTTGTACTCCTTATATTATATTAATGAATTTACATAATTATTCTAATTTAATTTTCATTGTGTCTACGCATTAATATTAGATTCACAATCATAAAGAATGAATGTGATTTGGCCACGTTTTAATTGATATTTGCCAATTAATTAATAACTAATGATTAATAATGAATGATTAAGGTTAAAGCTCAAAGAGAAAGTTCGAAGAACGAAATATAAAATTTCGATTCTCACTTTTTACTTCGTAATTTCTTAAATATTTTATTCTTGAAAAGCCAAAGGCTTTTCCTCCTTAATCATTCATCATTAATTATTCATTTTTCACCATTTAACAATCTCACGAGCATTGATATTACTGAGTTTTAAGAATAATTTCTTTGCTCTCCTCTTCGTTAAAAAAGCTGCCTTAAAATAAATAACTATTTTAAAACAGCTTTAATTTTATATATATTGTTCAAAGTTATTACTCATCCTAAAAATTTATTAATTTCATCCATATCCATATTAGGCTGTACTGCCTTATTTATACCGTTAGCCACTATCTTGGATAATGAGTTAATAATTAAGTCAACATCTTTTGGTGTAACTATCATATCTATACTATTTTTTGATGACATTACTTCTTTAATGAGTCTTTCCTTTTCACCTTTATCAAGTGACTTTAACATTTTATAAAAATCCTTTCCACTAGATGAATTACTTATTAATGAATCTAACACTAAATCTATTGTATCATTAGCAATTGTAATCGCATCTACAACAGTTGGAACTCCTATGGCAATAACCTTAACTCCTAAAGTTTCTTCATTTATCTGCTTTCTGTTATTTCCAACTCCAGCACCTGGTGAAATTCCAGTATCTCCAATTTGAATTGTTGTATTTACTCTTTCGATTCTCCTTGCTGCTAAAGCATCTATGCATATTACTAAATCCGGTTTAATTTTTTCCACAACACCTTTTATTATTTCCACAGTTTCAATTCCTGTTATCCCCAAAACTCCTGGAGCTATGGAACAAACTGGTCTAATAGAATCATCTATAACCTCAGGCATTACAGTCTGCAGATGTCTTGTAACCATTATTTTTTCTGCCACCTTAGGACCTAACGCATCTGGAGTCACTTGCCAGTTTCCAAGGCCAACAATTAATATACTTTTTTCAACATTAATATTAACTAACCGTCCTAAAACTTCTGACAGCACCTGAGAAACTCTATCCATAGTTTCTCCATCATAAGGTGTAAAATCAGGTATATCTATGGTTATATAGTTTCCTTTTGGTTTTCCAATTTTTTTTGCACCTCCTTCATTTTTTACTTTCACAGTAGTTACTTTAATATCATTTTCACTTTCCTCTATAACTTCAATTCCATCTATATCCACCTCATCCCTATGTTTTTCTTTATAAAGTTCTCTTGCTTCGAGTACTAGATCTGTTCTAACATTTATCATAACAACACCTCATTCTAAATTTAATCAGTATTATTTTTCCTTTTTCTTTAAATTTAATACTTGAATTACATAACTTCTGATGCTATAATAAGGTTTGTTGAATATGAACTCGTACGCAGATTTCCCCAAAAACTGCAGAGACCCTATAAAAATTTAAGGGGGTGAATTAAGAATGGCAAATATTAAATCAGCAAAGAAGAGAATTAAAGTTACTGAAACTAAGACTTTAAAGAACAGAATGGTTAAATCTGCTTTAAAGACTACTATAAAGAAGTTTGAAGCTGCTGTAGAAGCTAAGAATAATGAAGAAGCTAAAGCTTTATTTCCATCAGTTGTTAAGTCATTAGATATGGCTACTACTAAGGGAGTTGTTCATAAAAATATGGCTGCTAGAAAGAAATCAAGATTAGCTGCTAAGTTAAATGCTATGGCATAATCTTAAAACCCATCTAAACTAGATGGGTTATTTTTATATCTGTATATATTATTTTTTGACTGTAAGCGTATTTATAAGAAGAAATTCCATTTCCATAGTTTTATCTATTCCTGTAGATTTTAACTTTGTCTCCGTTTTTACACAAAGTTTAACCAGTTCTCCTAATTGTTTTTCTGTAAATCTATGAGTTTGACTTATTAATTTTTCGCACACAAATTGAGGCAGTCTGTATTCCGAGATAAAATCTTCTACTTTTTTTCCTATAGCTAATTTACATTTAATTTCATATAATCTTAAAAAATGTTTCTGAATTGCACTGATTATAAGCATATGCTGATCTGATTTATATAAAATTTCCTTCATTATATCAATAGCTTTATCAATTTTCTTAATTGCAATTAATTCTACCAAATCAAAAATATCATCTTCATTTGAATTTAAAATCAACAAATCAATATCATCTTTTTTTATTTCCCTGCCATGGCAATATGATACTAGTTTATCAGCTTCTCTTTTTATAATATCAAAATTATTAGGAACTTTTTCACAAAAGTATGTTAACTCAACTCTGCCAATTTGTTTCCCCTTCTCCTTAAATATATCAGAAACCTTTTTTTGGTATTTGTCCTTTTTGAGCTTATCACAATACACTATTGGTAAAGTTTTTCCTAATGTATTCAATTTCTTGTTCTTATTGGGCCTATCCCGTTTGTCATTAAACAAATAATACATTATTAATATCGTGTATGCTGACAAGTTCAAAACATAATCCTTAATATCATTATATATTCTGGTTCCTGTTGAATCGCTTTTCTCTTGCAGAAAGTTCGCTCTGTAGACAATTACCACTTTCTTTTCTCCCATAAAAGGCATTGTCTCACACGCATTCATAATATCATCAAAACTAGTATTCATTCCATCTATTCTAATCAAATTAAGTTCTTTAAATTCTTCTTGTATTTCCCTTTTTACAATTAAATTTATTCCATCCTTAATAAGTTCCTCGTCCAAACCGCAAAATATATATCCTTTTTGCACTTTACCTTTTTCAATTTCTTGTTCATAAACTTCGTAATTAATCAATTTAATTTTCCTCTCGTATACTGAATTACTGTTTATAAGAATTAAGTATTCCCCTTAATAATTTATATTACATTTCCATTTATTATAAATATCTTATTATTAACTCTATTCTCAAGGTTTATTATATCATACCCAGTGGATACATTTTTAGAACTTGTTACTTTCAATAAATATTTTTCTTTTGGAGTTTCTAAAATGTAATTCTTATCTTCTAATCTAATATTATACATTCCGTCTATATCTATAAGGTTGCCTTTTCTATAGTATTTTGTTGCGGCTGTTGCTTTTGATAGTCTTACTATATCAATTTGATTTTTATTCGCAATTAATACCCTTTGCCCTTTATAGCTAACTAATATAGCACCCTCCTTATAATAGAGTTCTCACGGAAACTCTATAGAGTCTGTGATTACTCTATTTTACTAATTTGATTTTTTCTTGATTCCCCCAATTTTTTTGAATAAAATACTTGACAAATGTATAAAAATTTGCAGCCATC
>JAJXWH010000103.1 GCA_021781745.1 Bacillota bacterium
CATGGATGATAGTGCTTGGAGCAGACTGCTCCAAGAATAAAAAGAGTAAAATTATAGGTGCCACAAAAAAGATACACAACAAAATTGTTAGAATATATAGCTTATTTACTTCTGGTATGAAATGGTTTAATAGATGCTATGACTCTTCTGCTAAGAAGTACAAGCTTAGGTTTGATTTTGTACTCTACGATATATAATTGTATTAATTGTAAAATAAAACCTTTGAAAATTCAAATGATACGTATACCTATTTTTAATTGAATAAATTTCATATTTATAAATGTATATGAGATTAAGGTTTTTATTTCATCAATAACCATTGTAATTATAATGAAATATATGAATTACTTAGAAAATAATCATACTTAATACAAAAAACTGTCCGTAAGTCAGGTTAACAGTCTTCATCTCTATCAAATTCCTGAAAATACAATTCTTTAACCTTATTTAGCTTAGGAAGCATTATTTCTGCATATCCATCTGCATGTGCTAAAAGATCGCTTGTCTGCAAATTTAGTAATCTTTCAAAATTTTCTTTCCCAATGCTATTTAAAGCTGATTTTATTGCATCAATATTAGTTTCAATTTTATCGTCATGAATTTTTATTAAAGTACATACATCCTTTATTATACTTTCCTTATACCCAAGTCTACTTAACACTAGCTTAGAGATTGTATTGCTAACCTCCTGATGTCCAAAATAGCTTGTCTTATCATTTACCTTTTTCTTAACATAAGGCTTTCCAATATCATGGAATAAAGCTGCAAGCTTAAGAGTTAAATCATTTTCTACTCCTGCAACTACATGAAGAATATGAATATAAACATTATATTTATGCGCTCTATGCTCATGTTCACATTTATTACATATTATAAGTTCTGGTACTAGTTCTAATATTTTATCTTCATAAGATAAAATTTCTTCTCCTTTAATATTAAGGAGTATACTGTTAAGTTCATTTCTATCATTACTATAACTCATCAAAATCCTCCAAATCTATAAAACACTCTATTTTCTATAATTTACATTTACTTTACCAAACTCTAGTAAATCTTCATAACTATTTAATCCTCTTTCCTTAATTCTTTTCTCTTTTGATCAATGTTTACATTATTCAAATTAAAAACTAAAAGCATAAAGCACCTTATCATTTTTACCTATTGTCGGAGCTCCTTCACTAAATCCAATTATCTCTTCATTTTCATCAGTAACACTAATTTCATTAATAATTTCTTTTTTCCTAGGCTTACTTTTATTTTTCACCTCTTTATTGCTTAATGGTGCTAATATATCACCGGGTGAATCACCTTCATTTTTGAGCTTTTCTGTAATCAAATTAAAATTTTGAGTAGCTGCATTATTTGTATTTGTTGTATTTATATCAATAACTTTATTTTCACTAATTGTATTGTCGCAGCCTTCATATAGCTTTTCTTTTTCATTATTTTCAGTTACAATAGTTTCGCTTTTAGAGTCACTGCTTTCTAATATTTTGTCTACATTTTCACCTATATTTTTGTTTGAATCGTTAACTATTTGGTTTCTAGTTATCTTCTCTTTGTTATTTTCAAACTCTTTTGCATCATCCTGATTTTGAGCTTTTGGGCTTGTTTTAATATTCTGATGCTTTGTGAAATTTTTCACTTTATAAATTTTATTTTGGGCGACTTCAACCATTTCTAGATCTATAAAAGTTTTTATAGCTAGTTCTATTTCTGCTACCTCTCTGTTGAATTCCACAGCCAAGGTCTCTACAGTATATGGTATATTTCTAGATAGAAATAACTCTCCTTCTAAATTGACCTTACCTGCTAAAGCCACAAGTCTCATCCAAACATAATTAATAAGATCTCTTTTTTCCATTCTGTCAATTATTTTAAATTTAGTATCATCATACATATTCACATTAATTTTTACACATTTTCTTTCTCTCATTTTTAACACACTCCTATCTACACTAGATTCCTCTAAATAAATTATCTATAAAGGATATATGGTTAAAAATGAAATTTAACAAAAAATTTTATAAAAAATTATTTTATACTTTTAAGCACAATCCATTCCTTTTTCTTTTTCTCCACATGTCTTCAATTTTTTTCTTTATAAATTGCTAAAAATTCAATAATATGAAGTTTAATTCTACATAAAAACATTAAATTTTATAATTCTATTTTTCTTTTATTCTATCCACAAGCATAATTTCAGTCATAAAATCATGCCTTCATATTTGTATTTCTATTGGATCATACATAACCTCATGTATTAATTCAATTAATTTATATTCAATTTTTGGGTTTAACCTATTATCATTTTCATTCCAGAAATATTCATTACCTAATGAATTAATAACTTGGCGCTCAATATCAGTGCGAAGTGTAATATCTGTTGGGTTGGCTTTAAGTGTAAGTATAGTTGCACCAGATTGGCATTTTTCTATTACACAATTATTTCTGATAACATCCTTGTCATAATCAAAGACCTTAGCAAATGGTTTACCAAAATAATTCTGCCAATGTAATCTACTTATACAAATTCCATGTCCCCACCCTAGGTAATTATTACTATTTTGGTATGGGGCATATAAAATACACTGTCCATATATAGCCTCAAAAACTTCACAGTAATTTATCCATAAACTTCTCAAAATATTAAATTCTTTATCTCTATTTATACATCCTATTCCGTCATCAATGTAGAATGAAATTCTATGAAATATTCTATTAGGGCCCACATCATAGTTAGGTAATGGTTTTCTTTTAAATGAGACTGCCATTTCAAATATTCTTTTTATTTTGTACACACTTAAATTAACTGAATAAAAATTTCTATTCGATGATTTTTCTAAAATATCATCTAGATTATCTATAGAAAATAAATTTCTATAATTATTTATTTCATATTTAGTAGGCATATACTTTTTAGGTAACACATCTAAATTTTTCAGAATATATTTTATATCTTCTTTCCCACCTATATATTTTGTTGTATAAACATGAAACCCTAGTGACTTTCCCATACAATATCTCCTTCTGAATTATTTCTAAACTAACTACTCAAAATAACCCAATACCCTTTATAATTCCTGATTATTCAAAAAGCATAGATGAATTCCATACTTTACTACCGTTGCAAAAATAAATTGCTATTATACTTAAAAAGCATTGTATTTTGTATTTAGATTGTAAAATAAATTTATATCCCTGAAAATTAAAAATGTCTTTATCTCCTACAATACCAATTGCTTCTTTCTTTAATTCATGAAAAATCAGAACTAAATGTGAATCAAAATTTGTTCCGCCTAAATCTAGCCCTTCAAGTTTTTGTAGTGATTTATTTCCATCAAAATGAAAGTATTTTTCCATATCATCATCTCTCAAATTATTAATACTATATGAATGATTCATCGGGCTCCTTTAAGCGTTGTTTTCAAATAAAATTTGTAATTATTGCAAAACAGTTATTTTACAAGAATTATTCCCAATACTCAAACTTACTTTTTGTACCATTAAGGCTTATCTTGTATCCCAAATTTACAATTAAGTTATAGATTATATTTGTTTTAGATTTTCTCATTCTCTTATAAATTGATTTAAAAGAGTAAAACTCCCTCCTAAACCACATATAACCTTCAAACAGTTCTTCTCTGCTCATATTTTTAGGAACAAAAGCCACTCTAGTTTTTCCATTGTAATAGCTCCAATCCCCTATAATTAATCTATTTTCTTCTTTTAGCTGCGAGTATACTGGTGTTTTAGGTAAAGGCGTCAATATACTTACAGTAGCCCCATCTATCCCTAGCTCATTACAAGCATCTAGTGTTTTCTTGAATACATCCTTTTTATCTGTATCAAATCCAAATATTATTCCTGCTTGTACACAAATGCCACTATTATGGATTTTATCTATTATACTATTATATTTATTTACGTCATTTATCCCTTTGTTTACACTTCCTAAACTATCCTGAGAAAAAGATTCTATTCCGACAAAAAGGTATACACAACCAGCCTCTTTAGCTAATTTTAATAATTCTTCATCTTTGCATCTCTCTAATGTTACTTGTGCTGCCCACTTTTTATTATTTTTTTTCAATTCTATCAGCAATTCTTTTGCAAAATTTATATCTCCAAAAAAATTATCATCCCAAAATACAAAGAACTTACTTTTTATAGTGTTTATTTCAGAAATAACTTCTTTAATAGGTCTAGTCCTAAATGGTTCACAATAAATTTGCTTTAAATTACAATAACTACATTTATAAGGGCATCCTCTTGAAGAAATAACAGCTCCTTTTGTAAAATATCTCTTATAGATTAGATCTCTTCTTGCTATTGGCATATTTTTAAGATTAGGTACTTCTTTGCAAATATATTCTGATTTCGCTTTATCCTCATAATAGTCATCTAAGAATTCTGGCCATATAATTTCGCCTTCTCCAACCATTATATAATCACAATGTTTCTTTACCTCTTCGGGTAATAATGTTGCATGAGGTCCACCCATAACAACTTTAGTATTTTTATTTTTAAATTTTTTGGAGATGTTATAACAATGCGTAGCATTTGATGTATTTATAGTTATTGCAACTAGATCAAATTCTTCTTCAAAAGGAACCCTTTGGTTATATTCGTCTACTAAAGTTATTTCATATTTATTTTCATCTATAAAAGCTGCTAGGTATGGCATAGTAATCTGAATAAAATTGTTAAATTGACTTTTTCTAAATCTATTTATTTCCTGATTTTCAGGTGTTATTAAAAGTATCTTTTTCTTCACAACCTCATCTCCCATATATTGTGAAATATCTGCTTGGTAGAATTTCCCATCCCCCATTTTTTTCATAAAGGGTAATTGCTTAGTTACTTGCTTTCCACTATTAGCCTAATTGGTATATGAATTCTAGGAATTGCAATTATTGCAAATATGTTTTTATATAAATTATTTTGATCCAATTAACTTTTATTATATTTATTTGAATCCATAACAGTTGCCAAAGATTACGTTATTCGTATAGTAATGATTACTTATTTTTATTATCTAAAGTATTACTTCTAGATATATCAGTATCATTTATTATAGACATACTACATAGAATCTCGTGACTTTTTTCTCTCACGAATTCATCAAAAGGCTTTAATTTAAAAGGTTCTCTAACCAGTTCATAAATCAATGCCATTGGAATTTTCAATCTTTGACCCATCATAATAAATTCTTCATGAATGCCTCTATAATATGGAAAAGAAATATTATCTAAAATATTTTTATAGATTTCTTTAAGCTCATCAAAATAGAAATTTCTCTTTTCGTTTTCCTGAATTGATGTTATCCATAACAAAATCTGATATATTAAAGAAGCATTTAGAGGATAGAGATATTTGCTTTTCGTAAGTTTGGATACAACGTTAATCAATTCTTCATAAGTAACTAAATTTTCTGAAATAAGAAGCCCTATTATATTTGTTGTCTTAGTTGTACCTGTGGCTCCATGATGTAAACTTCTAATGAACAAATCATCACATACCAGTACATTATTAAATTTCCTACTTAGTTCTACAGATGAAATATCCTCATCAAGAAGGTATTTAGCAAAAACTTCATATATTTCATTATCTTCAATGGAAATTTCCACATGTCTAATTTTAGATATAGCTTGTAAAATATTGGTCCAATAAACCTTCCTACTTTTCTTATCATCCTCGGTGTAAAAGTAAGAACTTAACTCTCCATTTTCGCTCAAACTTGCAACTCCTGAATCTATTTTGGCATGTTTTTGAGATTCCTTTATTCCTTCTCTAATACTTTTCTCTACCTCATTAGTTATCACGCATTTATCAGAAATCTGTTCTAATTTATCTAAAATTCCAAATGCAGCTAGCATTATAATAGAGCTTAAAGAAATGACGTACTCTGTATCCTTGTAAACAGAAACTTCTCCAGCATATAAATGTTGATCCTTATGACTAAGAAGAGACATAATCGTTTCTGAATATCTCTCAATATTCTTTCCAGATAAATATGAGATCGGTAAACCACATTTTACCCCAAAATTATACATATTAAGGTGCTTATACCTATCTTCAGTAACTAATTCCATTACTTTCGTCATTTCTACAATAGCCTCTTTAGGTGTAGGCGCTGAACATTTAATAAAATAATCGTGCTTAGGATAATCGGATTCTAACTTAGATAGACAAAAATTATGAAAGTAAGCAAATAAATCAATAATATTCACTATTTCATACTCGTCATCGTTGATTATTACACTTTCTCCTTTTTTTCCTACAGTAGTTAATATAAGAGAAATATAAGAATCAGAATCATAATTTTCACATCCAAATTTAATTTCACCTGATTTAGTAATAATAGTTTTATCAATATGGATAGCAATATTTCTTAATTTATCTTTTGATTTTATTGTAACTACAGAGTTATAAACTACATCTTCTAATTCAATACTATTTTTATTTTTATCAATATTTGAGAAATACATCCCTATATAATTAAATAATATTTCTTTTCCTAGGTTATCATGCGAATGATATAAAGCACTTAATGCTATCCTTTGAGCTACATCCCAGACGCCTTGTCTGGCTTTTAATACAGCAACAAGTTGGTGTAAAGATGTTTTATCTGTGTTCAACAAAATCTCAACTTCTTTATCAAGTCCATCGTATTCATTTTTCTCGATATTTGACGCCACATAGTAATATGCATAATAATCATCCATACCATAAATATCTTTATATATTTCAAGAGTTTGGATTACTTTTCTATATATGCCTTGTATGAATTCAAGATTAACTTTAAACCTCAACAAAGCTTTATACCTGTAACCCTTGTTATAGAGTAATTTTATTTTTTTGTATACAGTTCTTATTACTTCCGGTGTTTTATCACTTTTCTCAAAAGTTTCAATATAAATATTTAGTAAAGTTTCACTCTTCTCAATACTTCCTTCTATTAAATTCCTAGATTCTTCAAATCTAGAATATTCATTCAATATCCTCCCAATAGATTCTAATTCATAATCATTCATACAATTCTTTTTTAAATTTATATTATTTAATATTTTAATTAAAGCTTCTTCATCTTTATTCTCTAATACCAATTTTATTGAATCTCTAATAAACATTACTTTAGAATCATAAATTTGCGATAACTTTAAAATTTCATTACGGATGGTCTCGTAACCACTAGTTTCACTTTTAGCTTTAATAACTAACATTAAAATAGCATGATTTTTGCTAAATTCAGGTTGAGATAATTGTTCATACTTATCTAATATACCATTCCAATTATTTTCTTTTTCATAGATAGTAAAAAGATAAATTGTATTTATAGGAATAAGGTCCCAAATATCCTCTAAAATATTTTTAGCATCATTATCCATAAAATTTTTAAAATAGACATCTGCTTTAATGGTTTTAATCAGCTCATATTCATTAAGCTTACTGTCGATTATTTCAATTTCATCTAAAGCTTCTTTAGGATCAACTACTAACATAAGATTTATCAGGCACATCCAATAATAAGTAGCTTGTTCATCTGAAAAAAACTCTATTATATATTTTATATTCTTAAATTCATTAATTGTATTTATCACATTTTCTAAATATTCTTTTGGCCTAGAAATTCTTAATTTAATATCATTATATAAAATATGATATTTAGCAATTAAAACGTTATACTTATGAATAATGTTCTCACTGAGTTCAAAAGCCTTAGAAAATTCAATATATGCCTTCTCAAAGTCTTCTAACTTCATTAGGCAGATACCATAATAATAATGAGCTTCAGCAAATTCTTGCAATTCTAGTTTTATTTCACCTTCTGTAGTTATTATATTTAATACTTTATCTAGATTATCTATTTGCATTTCAAAATTAGCTCTTTTTATTTCAATTTGTTCTAATGAATATTTATATTTTTTAAAATTTACAACTGTCTCTTCAAACAATATTGTATCTTTTTTATGACAAGCAATATAAAAATTAATTTCCGTTATATATTTTGAATTTTTATTAATTCGTCCAATTTTATCTAAAATATCTTCTAACTTACTGTACTTTCCTGCATTTATAATTATTCTAGCTCTTTGATAGTAAATTAGCTCTTTTTGGGAATTACTTAAAAATTGCTGTGCTTCAAGAATTTCAGATATTTCTTCATTAGCTTCAGAAAATTTATAGAGACTCACTAATGTTTTAATATCTTTAATTCTATCTTCAGCAAACACATTATCTTCTTTCATCTGAGCAAACTGAGCTTTAATTTCCTCTGTTAATTCTTGCTTGGTAATTTCTATTTCCTCTTTAATCTCATGCCTCGCTATGTCTATTCGCTCAGTAATAATTCCTGTCTGAGCTGAAGATGATAATGTTAGTAAATTTTCTCTTATTTTAAGCAATGAATCAACCAAGTCACAAAAATATTCAAAGAAAATATCTTCATTCTTAATACATCTTGAATATTGTTTATAATGCTTATTTACCTCATCAACTGCATATTTTGAAATTTTTCTCTTAAATTCAAACATTTCCTCGCTTTCAATTTTATATGATTCAAAAATTCTCGTATATATTTTTCCCATTATATCTGAAGATTTCATGAATGAATCAAATGCGTTTGTATCCAGTTCAGTATTATCATACTTTCTATTGAATTCACTCATTTGTAATCTTATTTTTTCTATCGACATCATATCGTCACGTTGTATCTTTTTATCCCAAGCTAAGTTGCTAGCTAAATTTATACTTAACCCGAATGCTATATCAGTTAATATTCCAAGCATAATAATACCTCCAATTTCTAACTTCCATTATAAACGTAACCTACCTAGGTTTATGAACTTTAGAATCTAGCATAAATAATTCTTCAGTTATATATTTTATAAAATAAGTTATTATCCAAATTCAATAATACATTCATCCTCATTAAATGGCTTATACTTTACTAACTTAAACAACTTTGTATCAATTCCTTTATCGTTAAATTCAATATATTTATTATCCATCCATAACTTAAAAAGAACTTTTTCTTTACCACAAGTCTTTTGATTAACTTGCCATATGATAAATTCGTCTTCCTGAAAAGTTTCAGTACTAAGATACACTATCTGCCTACCCATATCATCAACATCGTATCCTTCTTTTCTCATTCTTGTAGCATCATCATCTGTTAATAAATAATATGTACATTCTCCCGCTTCAATTATTTTTTTCAATCTTTCAAGAAAATCAATATCTATATATAAATTCGAACCAACAATTCCTGCCTCTGATCCTGCACTTTCCATAATATATGCCTTTGAAAAAGCAGTGTTCATTTGAAACTCTTTTGGTGAATACACAAGAATATTCTTTTCATATTTAGGTATATTTTCTTTTGATGTTTGCATTATATCTGCAAGTGTAAGTTGATTATTCATATAGTCAAACCTATGGCCGTATGTTAGAACTCCCCTTGCTCCTGGAAAATCATATTGCTTATCAACGCGGTTTAATGTATAAAAGTTATCTAAAATACAATTGAACCAGTATAAATAGTTTTGTTGCATTCCATCCTTAATATGAACTATATCCATATTTCTTATAAAACCATCATTCATTATAAGTGTTTTCTCAAATGGGAAGCTATTAGCATTTTGAAACACCACTTTCAAATTATTTATTCTATTAATATTTTGAATTACTCGTTTGTCATGTAAGTTCCATCCAGAATCAATAAAAGGTTTTCCGTACCCTAACAAATCACACCATAAGCAAAGTGTTTCTTTTATATACACATTTATCTCTCCATTTCATTTATTATACTTTTCATAATTAAGATATTCATTCCAAATCAATTAGATTAGATTTATAATCTATGAAATTATCCTCCTATAACTTACTACCATTTCATTTATCATTTATATATACGTAGCTTATTAAATTTTTTTCTCTAATTAGCAATGTTTTTTGTACTATATTCTAAATGTACTCAGAATTTGCTTGTTACTAATAAACTAAATACCGATAGGTGAGCTACCGCTTTTACCACCAAAGGGGCAGTCAGAGTAGCCTTTCCCCCGGTTCACACCGTACGTGATAGTTTCCCATCATACGGCGTTCCATCTATACAGTTATTTTTATGTTATTTCCCAGTCGTTCCCTAAATTTTTCTATTTTCTTGCGTACTCTTGTTTCTAAATGGTTAATATCAGCGTTTGTGTTTCTATATAAATTTTAATTACTAACTGCTAATATCCCAAGGGGTAAGCCTATTGTATAAAGTAACAAAGCTTTTTAAGCGTACCCTTGTCCAAATTTAATGCATCTAAATGTGACTTGACTTGTCCAAT
>JAJXWH010000007.1 GCA_021781745.1 Bacillota bacterium
AGAATATTTTCATGCAATGGTTATATATTAAATACGAACATAAATTTCAATGGATTATTTTCTTTAATATGGTAATTAAAAAAATCAAAAAAATGCCACCTTATAAAGTGGACGAATATTCCATATAAGTTTGGTTATATAAGTATTTTATGAAGATCATACCATGGATCAGAAATAAAATATTCATTTAACACAATTTCATATTCGTTATTCCAATCAACTTTTTCTCTTATTTTTCTTTTCTTAACTTGTACATTTCTCTTCAATGATTTTATCAAATCCTTGAAGAACCCCCAAGGAGCATGCCTTACAGATCTTAATAATTCTAAAAGAGTACAGTTTAAATTGTTTTTTAACTTGAAGATCATTAAAAGACAATAGGTTGTCATTGCAATGAATAGCTGTGTCTTTACTGCGTTGTAGCTATTTCCATAAAAATGTTTTATCTTCATATGTCCTTTTATAAATTTAAAGAAAAGCTCAATTTTCCAACGTAATTTATACAACTCACTTATTTCATCAGCAGTTAAATCAAATCTATTGGTAACAATATAAAATGTTTTTTGTGTTCTTTCATCCATCACAAGTATTATACGAACTTTAGTATTCATTTTAGTTTTACCACTTCCCAGTACAACTATTTTATCTTCTAATACCGTACTTCCTTCAGGGAGCGTATTTTCTTCAATTACTGTAATAATTGCATTTGATTTCAATCTTGAAATAAAGTATATTCCATCTAATGTTTGTTTATCAGCTTCTTTATATTTAACATAAGCTCTATCATATAAATAAGTAACCCCTGAATCTCTAACCATTTCACTTAAAACATTAACGTCATGCACTTCTGCTTCGGTAAATTTCACTTCTTCTGGTGCTAAATGTACCAAATCAAATAATGTATGCATTTTGATTCCGCCAATTCCAGATTTATAATCTGCCCACGGAAACAGTTTTAATGATACTGTTACTGTTGATGAATCAAGTATTTTTATAGTTCCAAAATCTTTATTATTTCCATATGAAAATTGATTTGGCATTAATAACAATTTTTCTACTGCTAATTTAAATATCTCAACAAAAATCTCTGGATTTCTTTCGCTATCATTTCTTGAAATGGTCGAACAAGAAACTTCTGGCACAATTTTATTCAAATTTTCATCATGTTTCATTGCTGATTCCATGTCGTGTAAGGAGTTAAGTGCCTTTATTTCAGAAAACATAAATAACTTAAGGTGATTCTTTGTAAAAAATGACTTTGCATATTCATCCCCCTTGTATTTTTCAGCTATTTTAACAATATCTTCTTCTGATAAAAGGTCTATTAAATATTCAAAATTTGTGATATCATTATTAATCATATAACATCCTCCTTTTGATTGTTGGTTAGCTACTTCAATCAAACCACAGGAGGATGTTTTTTTGTACAAGTAATTTATGGTATTTATTCTATAACTTTTCTATTGATTTTTATTAATTTTATTTATGCAACAGTAGTGTTGGCAAGTATTATTTTAATAATTACTTTAAATTAAAATTTATTAATATACATAATTTTTAATTTTGCATTTTGTATAAAATAACAATAATAATTTAATAATTAGTTTTGTAAAAGTATATTAAAATGATTCATTTAATGTTAAAAAATTGACAAATCAATAATCTGGTGCTACTATATGGGTGTAATTATAAAAGATGACGTAAATGTTAAATAAAGTATGAATTATTTATTTATGTCATTGATGTTATTATTATTTTGTATTGGGAGATGTAAAAAATGAATGGATTACTAATGATCGGAATTTCCATGATAGTTTTAGGCGGAGCTTATCTTATTTATGGAAGATGGCTTGCTAAAACTTGGGGAATTGACTCTAAGGCACAAACACCAGCTTACACAAAAGAAGATGGTGAAGATTTTATTCCCACTCCAATGGGAGTTGTATTTTCTCACCAGTTTTCATCAATTGCTGGAGCTGGACCAGTAACGGGACCTATTATCGCGGCTATGTTTGGATGGGTACCGGTATTGTTATGGATACTTGTTGGAGGAGTATTTTTTGGAGCTGTCCATGATTTTGGAGCATTATATGCTTCAGTTAAGAATGAAGGAAAATCTATTGGCGCTATTATTGAAAAGTATATTGGTAAGGCAGGTAGAAAGCTATTTTTCTTATTTGCATGGATATTTTCACTATTAGTACTTGCAGCTTTTTCAGATATAGTTGCAAGCACATTTAACGGTTATACTGCTGATGGAGTTCTAAATTCACCTAATGCAGCAGCTGCATCTATATCTATGCTATTTATTATAGTAGCTATAATCTTTGGTCTATTTATCCGCTATAAAAAGCCAAGTCAAAAGCTTCAATTTGCAATAGGTATTGTTCTTTTAATTGGTATGCTGGTTCTTGGAATTGCTTGCCCAATATATTTAGGTAAAAGTGGGTGGCTTGCTGTAGTATATATTTACATATTCTTTGCAGCAATTTTACCTATGTGGATTTTAATGCAGCCAAGAGATTATTTAAGCGCATTTTTACTCATTGCTATGATTATTGGTGCGGTTCTTGGGATTTTAGTTGCAAATCCGTCTATGAATTTACCAGCATTTTCTGGAGTTGAAGTTGATGGTAAATTTTTATTCCCAACATTATTCATTACTATAGCTTGTGGAGCAGTATCAGGATTCCACAGTTTGGTTTCATCGGAAACGTCATCTAAACAAGTGAAAAATGAAAAGGACATGCTACCAATTGGATATGGAGCAATGATGGTTGAATCATTACTTGGAATAGTTGCTCTTGTTGTAGCTGGTTATGCCGCTAAAGGAGGAGTACTGCCTAAAGGAACACCATTCCAAATATTTGCAGGAAATGTTGCAGGCTTTTTAAGTCTTCTTGGAATTCCTCAATATGCGGCTGTTTGCATAATGACAATGTGTGTTTCAGCATTAGCATTAACTACTCTTGATTCTGTTGCACGTATTGGACGTATGTCATTCCAAGAATTTTTTATGGATGATACCATGGACAGTAAAAATAAAATGTCACCATTTACTAAGTTAATGACAAATAAATATTTTGCTACAGTAATAACTCTTGTTTTGGGGTTAATATTATCACTTGGCGGATATAATAATGTTTGGCCATTATTTGGAGCAGCAAATCAATTATTATCTGCATTAGTTCTCATTGCCCTTGCTGTATTTTTAAAGACAACAAATAGAAAAGGTGTAATGCTCTGGATACCTATGATTGTAATGCTATGTGTAACTTTTACAGCATTGGTACAGGCCGTTATTAATATATTTAAGAAATTATTTATAACAAACAATTTTGTGTTACTAACTGATGGATTACAACTAATATTTGCAATTTTATTAATTGGACTTGGTTTCATGGTTGCTATATCATGCTTTAAGAAACTGTTTGGCAGAGAAGAAAAAGAAACAGTTGGTTTAGGAGCATAAAATAGATTTTAAATATATTTCACCGAAATGAGTCATATACTTTTGTTCCAGTTTCTAAGGAATTTTGATGGATGATTCTAAGAACCATTACCATCAAAATTCCTAATGAAACACTTCACAAAAGTAGATGACTCATTTCTAGTTGAGATATATTTTAAATTATAATTTAAAAAGTTTGACCTATGTCATCATAAAATTATTTAATTTTTCTATCACAATCTCAAAGGTAGTAGAAAATAAGAATTGCTATTAATAAAATTATTTTTCAGTTCTTTTTAAAACCGCATGATTTTGGTGTCCTATAAATAACGGAACATTTTCAACATCAACGTCACTATTTTCAAGACCAAACCATCTTGTTGGAGATACAGTATATCTTTTTATAAAGAATTTACACTTAAGAATAAATTCTTCCCAAAAATTCAATTCTGTTTCATATGATAATTGTTCTTGGATTAGGATGAAACGGAAATCACCAACTTTTCTATCTGGAATAATTGTGTAGTTTCTAGCTTGATGTTCTATTTCACCGCTTTCTACTAACTCAGTTGATATTTGGCGTAAAAATACATTTAATTTTTGTGGTACTCTAAATCCAAGCTTTATTTGAACTTTTACAATGTATGAGGTTCCGAAAGTATCTACAGTATATTCAGCAACATAAGGTTCATCGGTAACGTCAATATTAACAAACCAGTATACATCTGCTTTTTTTGGTCTTTTATCTAATATAGAATACATAATTTTTCTTTCAATTTGCTTTGGTTTACTAGAACTAGTCAAACATACAAGATTTGTTGTATATTTAGGACGATCTGGATCCTTTCTCAATTGGTTTAATATTTCCTTATAATCTTCGATAGGAACGTTATTTATTAAACGCATTTTAATGTAGTAACTTTTAATCCAAACATACATAACTGAAAAAATTGCTAAAGCAATTAAAGCAGCAATAAATCCTCCATGCATAAATTTAACAATGTTTGCAATAAAGAAAGAAAATTCGAATGTTATAAAGAAAATAAGCATAATTAAAGCAGCAAAAAATGAAGTTTTTTGTTTTAATAAATAATTAAATAGAAGAATAGTAGTCATTAACATGGTAACTGTAATTGATAAACCATAGGCGGCTTCCATATGCTCAGAGTTTTGAAAATAAATAACAATTCCTATACAAATTATCCATAAAAGTTTATTAATTGCTGGAATATAGAGCTGCCCTTTAGAATGAGATGGATACTTAATATGTAATCTAGGAAATAAGTTAAGCTTAATTGCTTCAGAAATTAGTGTGAAAGAACCTGAAATTAAAGCTTGAGAAGCAATAATTGCAGCCAGAGTCGATATAATTATACTAAAAATCAAAAAAGTGTGTGGAATCATTTGAAAAAATGGATTTAGATCTTCTATACTAAGAAATAAAGGATTATTCTTAGAAGATAATACCCAAGCACCTTGACCAAAATAATTTAATAATAAACATACCTTTACGAATGGCCAAGAGCAATAAATATTATATTTGCCAACATGACCAAGGTCAGAATAAAGAGCTTCAGCGCCTGTTGTTGCTAAAAATACGCTTCCAAGAATAAAGAATCCTAATTTATTATCACTACTTAAAAGAATGTTAATTGCATAATATGGAGATAATGCACGGAGTAATGTTAAATTGTGAGCTAGTCCAATTATTCCGAAGATTGCTAATGAGGAAAACCAAATAAGCATTATTGGACCAAACATTCTTCCAATTAAGTCAGTACCAAAATGTTGAATAAAAAATAGAAGACTTAGTATTATTATGACAATTGTAATAATAATATCCTGATTCATACCAAAAAGAATATTAAAGCTTGGAATTAGTTTTAACCCTTCAATTGCTGAGGTTACAGTTACAGCAGGAGTAAGCATTCCATCTGCAAGTAATGCGGATCCACCAATCATAGCTGGGATAATCAGCCATTTTGCACGGTTACGAACTAAAGTAAAAAGAGAGAAGATCCCACCTTCACCTTTATTATCTGCCTTTAAAGTTATTAGAACATATTTTATAGTAGTTAAAATTGTTATTGTCCAAAAAATTAGTGACAAAGAACCTAGAATAAAATTTTCTGATATGTTGTTCAAACCACCATTTCCTTGGACAATCGACTTCATTACATAAAGCGGTGAAGTTCCAATGTCGCCATAGACAACTCCGAGTGTTACAATAATTCCAGCCAAACTAAGTTTTGTAAAATTATTTTGTTTCATAGTTGATTTCATATTTAGCCTTCCTTTACATTTATTATAATCATATTAATTTATTTTAATTTAGTTAATATATTATTGTAATTATTATTTATATTTATTGCTTCAACTACATTATAAAACTTAATTGTTAAATTAAAGTAGAAATGGTACTTTAATCTGTAAAATAATATTTATCATAGCACTATGAAAAAAAAAGTCAACTTATTTTTGAATATATGCATAGTTGAAATTTTCCAGTTCTAATTTTAAAGAAATATAAAATAATATAATATAATAGATAGCTAATATAATATAAAATAGTGAGGAGCATTAAAGTTATGAAAAATAAACCTTATGATAAAAGAAAAAGCATTAATAGTCTTGGAAGTGATTTGACTACAACTATTCAAAATCTCCATGTTAGAGGAGAAATGGTTGAAAATACTAATGGCGAAAAAATGAAGAATAGAAGAATAGTAAATCATAAGAATACATTATTTATAATAAAATAGTTTGTTTTTAGAAATAATAGTGTTATGACACAATTATAATAAAATAAAAAGTATATATGTATGGTTACAAAGGAGGATTTATTATGAGTAGAAGAAATAATGGTGATAAATATCGCGAAATGATGAGTGTAGGGAATTTTACTAAACATGCGGTGGAAAATTTCGAAGAAAATATAGTAGAGCAGAAGAACTACTTAGAAAAGGTTAGGAATAACTTAAAATCTAAAGATATAGAATAAGTTTCATTGAGAGGTAAAGAAATGGAAAATATATTAGGATATTACTTAATGCCTCATCCGCCAATTGTCATTCCTGATATCGGTAAGGGTGAAGAGAAAAAGATAGAAGAAACAAGTTTAGCATGCAATAAAATTGGGAGAGAAGTAGCAGATCTGAAACCTGATACAATAATTATTATAACACCTCACGCTACAATGTTTTCTGATGCAATTGCCATATCTGATGAAGAAACAATTTCAGGAGATTTGAGTCAATTTAGATGCGCAAATATAAAAATGGATATTCCAATTGATAAAGAATTTAATATTAAATTAGGCACAGCCTGCCACTTAGAAGGAATTCCATCGGTTTTAGTAAATTCTGAACTATTACGTAGATATAATGTTAGCTATGAATTAGACCATGGAACTATAGTTCCACTATATTTTATTAATAAGTATTACAATGAGTATAAGCTAGTTCATATTACATATTCCATGATAGGAGATATTAATTTATATAAGTTCGGTATGGAAATAAAAAAAGCCGCAGAGGAATTAAATAGAAAAGCTATAGTAATAGCAAGCGGGGATTTGTCCCATAAGCTTAAGGAGGAAGGCCCATACTCATATTCACCATATGGAGAAAAATTTGATCGCGAGCTTTTAAATAATCTTGAAAAAGGTGATGTTATTAAATCTTTTAATATGAATAAGACTATGGTTGAGGAAGCAGGTCAATGTGGATTAAACTCTGTGTACATACTTCTAGGCTCAATGGAAGGAAAAGAAATAAAGGGAGAACTCTTATCTTATGAGGGAACCTTTGGTGTTGGATATGGAGTAATGAAATTAAAAAAACAAGAAACTCCCAAGGATTATTTGGAGGAATTGATAAGAAATAAAGAAGAGAAACTTGAAAAAAAATTAAATAGCAACAATCCTTATGTAAAGTTAGCAAGAGAAAATTTAAACTATTATTTCTCTCACGGAAAAAGTTTAGAAGATACGTCCAATTTACCAGAAGAACTTTTAAGTGAAAGACATGGGGTTTTTGTATCCTTAAAGAAATTTGGTCATCTTAGAGGATGCATAGGGACAATAGCACCAACAACTAACAGTGTAGGTGAAGAAATAATTAGAAATTCCATAGAAGCAGCTATGAACGATCCAAGATTTCCAGAAGTCTCTGAAGATGAAATGAATGATATTGATATATCCGTAGATTTGCTTATGGATTCTGAGTCATGCAGCAAAGAAGATTTAGATCCTAAAAGATACGGAGTCATTGTATCTTCTGGTAGGAGGCGTGGTTTATTATTACCTGATCTTGAAGGAGTAAATACTGTAGAAGAACAGTTGCAAATTGCTTGTGATAAAGGCGATATTGATTTTGATGAGAATTATAATATTGAAAGATTTGAGGTTATAAGATATAAAGAGGATTAGAAAAAAGAATATATTAACATATTTAGACTTTAATATGCAAAAAAGTTAAACACCTATTGACAATAAAAGAATGTTCGTTTATTATAGAAATATAATAGAGGTGTTTAAATTGAGAAGGAAAGATGATGAAAAAGAAAAAAGTATAAAAGAAGCTGTAATTAAGCTGATACTTAAGGAAGGTTTTCACGGTACTTCCATTTCTAAAATCGCAAAAGAAGCAGGAGTTTCTCCAGCTACAGTTTATATTTATTATGAAAATAAAGAGGTTATGTTACAGGATATATATCTTGAGTATAGCGAAGAAATTTTTGATTATGTTCTTAATAAACTCACTGATTATATGGATGGACAGCAATTAATTGAAATGCTAGTTAAAGAATATTATATATATATTAAAGAGCATAATGAAATTTTTCACTTTGTAGATCAATTTTCAAATTGTCCAGCTTTATCAAATCAATGTTTAGCAAAAAAAGGTATCAACAATCTAAATGGTTTTTTTGATAAAATGAAAGAAAAAAAAGTTTTTAAAGATTTTCAAAATGATAATTTAAAAGCAATACTTTTTTTCCCGGTAAAATCAATTGCAATAAATCAATGTATAGAAGAAGCTAAAAAAGCTGAGTTACTTAAAGAATTAATTGAAATTATACAGGATGCTTTACTACTGTAATTAAAAGAATTTAATTAAAGCGAGAGAATTTTGTGAATCAATGATTACAAAGTGTATCTCGCTACAATTAGCCAGATAGTTAAATGAGCATTCGTTTATAAAATTACCAAAAAGAAAGGATGATTAAAATGACTAACTTAAATAAAGGCGTAGTAATTCCAATTTATGATATTGTATTATTACCAGGAATGATTCACACATTAAAATTAAATAGGTTTAGTGAAAAAGAAGTTGAACATTTAGGCGGGGAAGAAACAAATATTGCTTTACCTCTAAAGCAGGGGTTTGGTCAAAGTCAGTTAAAGGAAGACGATTTTCATAAAGTTGGAGTTTCATTTCAAGTAAATGAGATGGAAAAAACAGAAAAGGGATACCAAATAAAAATTAAAGTACTAGATAGAATTGAAGTTAAGGCATTTCATATTGAAGAAAATTCTATTAATGTAGAATTCGAATTTGCACCTGATATTATTGATGTTGAAGAAAAAAGCCAAGAAGAAATGGTAGCTTATATTAGAAAGGTTACTCATGAAATCAGTGAAAACTTTAGAGGTTCAGGAGATTTTATGAAAACAATAGAAAATCAAAAGAACTTAAATAAGCTTATAGGATATTTAACACACTTTATGCCACTTTCAAATGAAGAAAAATATGAATTATTAGAGACTCAATCACTAAAAAATAGAGGACTTAAATTCATGGATTATTTATTAAAGCAAAAAGAAGCTTTAAAGTTACAATTTGAATTGGCACAAAAATTTAGTGAGAAAGCTAATAAAAATTATAGGGAATCAGTATTAAGAGAGCAATTAAAAGCTATTCAAAGCGAATTAAATGAAGGAAAAGGCAGTGGAGCTAAAAAAGAAAAAGATTATTTAAATAAAATTGAAGAAGCTCAAATGCCAAGTGAAATAAAGGAGGCAGCTTTAGAAGAATTAGAAAAGCTAGAAAGCCAAAGCCCAAATAGTTCAGAATATAATGTTATAAGAAATTACTTGGATTTACTAGTTCAGCTTCCTTGGAAAAAGAGTGAGCCTAAATTAATTGATTTAGAAGAAGCAAGGCGCATTTTAAATGATGATCATTATGGTCTTGAAAAGGTAAAAGATAGAATAATTCAACATTTAGCAGTAATGCAGCTTAAGAAAAATAAAAAAGGTTCAATTTTATTATTAGTTGGTCCTCCGGGAACAGGAAAGACAAGTTTGGGTAGAAGCATTGCTGAAGCTCTTGGAAGGAAATATATAAGATTAAGTCTTGGTGGAGTAAGAGATGAAGCTGAAATTAGAGGCCATAGAAGAACTTATGTAGGAGCAATGCCAGGAAGAATTATACAAACTATTAAAAAAGCTGGTGAGACAAACCCAGTAATGATTTTAGATGAAGTAGACAAGCTAATGGCAGGCTATAATGGTGATCCAGCTAGTGCATTACTAGAAGTACTAGATCCAGAACAAAATGACACATTCACTGATCACTATTTAGATTTACCTTATGATTTATCAGATGTATTCTTTATAGCTACAGCAAACTCTTTAGATACAATTCCTAGACCTCTATTAGATAGAATGGAAGTAATTCAAATTTCAAGTTATACTATTAATGAAAAATTCCATATTGGTAAAAATCATTTAATACCATCTATTATTGAAGAACATGGATTAGATAGCAGTCAAGTTGTAGTTGAAGATGAAGCTTTAAGAAGAATTGTAAGTGAATATACTTTAGAAGCAGGTGTAAGAGGACTTAAAAAGCAATTAGCAGCAATTGCGAGAGTTGCATCAGAAAAGATTGTTTCTAATAAGGAGGCTGAGTTACCGTTTAAGGTTACAGCAGATGATTTAGATGACATTCTTGGAAGAAAAGTTTCCAGTCATGATAAAGCTCAAAATGACAATGCTCCAGGTGTAGTAACAGGATTAGCTTGGACACCTGTAGGAGGAGAGATACTTTTTATTGAAGCAACTGGTATGCAAGGAAATGGACAAGTTACTTTAACTGGTCAACTTGGAGATGTAATGCAAGAATCAGCAAAGATTTCATTAAGCTTATTAAAATCAAGATTGCCAATAAATGCAGTTAACTTTAAAGAAAGAGATATTCATATTCACGTTCCTTCAGGATCTGTTCCTAAGGATGGTCCATCAGCTGGAATTACTTTATTCACAGCACTAGCATCTCTTGTTACAGGCATAAAGGTTGATTCTAAATTAGCAATGACAGGAGAAATTACTTTAAGGGGAGCAGTTCTACCAATAGGTGGATTAAAGGAAAAGTTATTAGCAGCACAAAGAGCTGAAATAACAAAAGTATTGATTCCAAAAGATAACGTAATTGATCTTAAAGATGTCCCAGATGAAGTTAAGCAAGAACTAACTATAATTCCGGTAGAAACTGTAGAAGATGTTCTTAAAGAAACTTTAGGAATTTCATTACCAAAAATAGAACACGTATTTAATCCAACTAATTTTATCGAAGGAACATTTGTTGTAGATTGATTAGAATAGCATATTATTAAGGGAGCATCAGGGATGCTCCCTTTTATAGTAATGCTAGTCAAAGATTTGGCATATACCTATTATAATCATTAGTATTCCAGCTAAAATTGTAGGTTTTTTTCCTACGTTTAGTTTAGTAATAAATTTTAATGCGTAATTACCAGAAAAAAATATTCCTAAACTAATTATAAAATAAGGTAAGGAAACCATAAATGCACTATAACCTACTAATGCAGAACTAACTGAACTACTTATATCATCAAGAGCTAGGGCAATACCAATAGAAAAAGCTTCTTTAAATCCTAGTTCCTTAACATTATTTTTATTTGCTTCAATATTATTTTTATCAGAAAATGATGTGTATATCATTCTTATACCCATGATGACCAATAGCAGCATACTTATAATTGAGCACTCAGTATCACTAAGATAATAAGATATAAATTGTCCAAATAATGATGCCAAAAAAGAGACTAAAAAAGCAAGAGATGCTATTAATAAATTTTTAGCCAGCTTAACTTTTACTCCTGCAACACTGTATGCTACTCCTACACCAATATTATCTATACTATTAAGAATTGCAATAACAAACAAATAAATTACTTGCATAGTTTTCACCTCCTAAAATAAATTAAGTAAAACTATTTTTGGAAAAGAAAATTCAATTAACCCAAGCATTTATATTCAGGATGAGCTACTATGCTTTTCATACATTATATGCGGGATAACATAGTATGTTGTAAATATTAATTAGTGTAAAGGGTAAAATATATTAATGAAGCGATATTTAAAGAAGGTGAAATTGTTGGATGCAAAAATACCATTTTATGAAGAATATAAAGATAAAATTAGATGTAGAGTTTGTCCGCATAATTGCATAATTGATGAAGATAAATTTGGTATATGTAGAGTTAGAACTGTAAAGGACAATATGCCTACTGCAATTAATTATGGAGAAGTGACATCAATGGGAGTTGACCCTATTGAAAAGAAGCCTTTGTATCATTTTAAGCCATCAAAAGATATTTTATCCATTGGAAGCTTTGGCTGTAATATGACTTGTAGTTTCTGTCAAAATCATGAAATATCCCAAGGTAAACCAGAGACACAATACATAAATGTAGAGAAACTAATAGAGATTATTCCCTCAATAGAAAATAATGTTGGTGTCGCATTTACTTATAATGAGCCTTTTATGTGGTATGAATATATGTATGATGCAGCTAAAAATATAAAAGAAAATACTACTGAAACCAGTGTTGTAGTTGTTACTAATGGTTATATTAATGAAGAACCGCTTATGAAGCTTCTTCCTTATGTTGATGCTATGAATATTGATTTAAAAGGATATACAAATAGGTATTATAGTAATATTTGCGGTGCAAAATTAGAACCAGTCCTTGAAACTATAAAAAAATGCAATCCTCATTGTCATGTGGAAATAACAACATTACTTGTAAGCGAGGAAAATGATTCATTGGAGGAAGCAAGACAAATTGCAGAATTTATAGCCAGTGTCAGTGAAGATATACCTCTTCATTTAAGCAGATATTTCCCACGATATAAGATGGAAAATGCTGCAACCCAGGTGGAAAAAATAACAGCTGCTCAAAATGAAGCAAAGAAATATTTAAAACATGTATATGTAGGTAATGTTCAAGGGGTAGATAACAATACTTATTGTGATAACTGCAACGAATTGCTGATTGAGAGAAATGGGTATTCCACAGAAGTTTATTTAAAGGAAAGTAAGTGTGAAAAATGTGGAGAGGAGATTAACATTATATTATAAAATAAATAAAGTTGAAGCGGGGAAATTGAATTCCCTGCTTCAGCTTTATTTATTAAGTGTAAAAGGATTAAATTTAATTGCACCGCTATATTGATAAGGATAAAATTGTTTTAAATGGCAAAGATAATTTATCCATTGCGCAGTTAGGGTTTTGTATACTCTGCAAATATCACCCTTAATATGAATGCTGTCATCGTCAGTTAATTCCTTGTATTGTAAGAATATAATTTCATCTCTTAAATGCATTAAAGACATAAGTAAATCTGCAAAGGTTTCATGTTCTAAAATATTCTCATTACTTATAAGATTAGATAAAATATCTCTGTTTTCTATAACAAGTTTTTCAAGCTTTGGGTAATCAATTTTTTCGAATTTTATATTATGATCATGAAGTTTTAGCTTGTCTTCTGATGATTTTAAATCACTGAAATCTAAATTTAATGATTGAATTTTTTCATCACCAGCAACTATTATGTGCAAAAGAGTAATGCCAATATCACTAAAAAATAATCCCACTAGCATGTTCAATTTACTTAAGCGTTCAAGTTTAGCGCGTCTTTCAACAAGCTTTTCAAATACAAGTGTTACTGCAAGTATGTTTATGGGAATAAAACATAAGCTCATTAAAGAATAATAAATAGTATTTTCTAATTGACCAAATATTAAGTAATGAACAAAAAACATTATGAATGATAAAAAAATTAGAATGAATGATACAAATAAATATTGTTTTAGATTTTTCATAAGTACTCCTTTAAAATTTTTAGTTAATATTAAATAAATAATTAGTACAAATATCTTTAATTGTATTCTTGTAGCAATTGCCCTATAATATATTAAATGTTATCAATTTTAGGAGTGAATTGTCAAATTAATTATAGTTAATTGGTACAGGAGGAAATACAATGGATACAAATGAATGCATAATAAGCAAAGATAAAAATCTATTACAGATAGATAGAATATGTGAATTATTAAAAATGACTTATTGGGCTAACAAAAGAGATAGGGAAACTATCATAAAATCAATAGAAAACTCAGTTTGTTATGGAGTATATTGTGAAAATGTACAAGTAGGTTTTGCAAGAGTTATAACAGACTTTGTTACTAATTTCTATATTTGTGATGTTATTATAGATGAGAAATTCCAAAAAAGAGGATTAGGTAAAAAGCTAATAAAAGAAATATGTGATGATAATAGTTCTAAATCTTTATTAGGACTATTAATTACTGAGGATGCTCATAAACTATATGAAAAATTTGGTTTTGAAAAAGATAGTATAAGTTTTATGTGCAAAAAAAGAAGGGAATAGTATTATATTCGTAATGCATTTTTATTTTTAAATTTGTGGTTTTAGTTAAAGGGGAATACAAAATGAGTGAAGATTTAATTAGTTATTGGGAAAAATGGATTGAAGGAGAAGAGGAAATTGACCTTACAATAGATGGTATTATCTTAAAATATTCAATGATAAATAAGCAAAATAAAGATGGAGTGAGAGATTGGGTGTGCTTCACATCTAAGGAAAAGTTATATTCGTTTATTAAATGCGTATTATTACCATCAATTCAAATTTCACGAACTATAGGAATTAAGGAATCAGAGGTTTATCTAGATGTATGTGATTATGAAAAAACAATAAAATTGTTACAAGCTTTTAAAATAGATAATTATGAAAGTGCTATAGAAGATTATAATAGATGGCTAAAGGAATTAGAAGGACTAGAAAATAGAGATTTTAATTTTGATGACATCCATAGCTTTATTCATAAAGTAAGTAATGAAATAGATTCTAGAGAAGTAATCTACTTAGAATTACAGTTGTTCGAAAATATAAAATGCGTTGGCAGGATGCTTATAAAGGAATACGAAGACAATAATATGTTAGATGTATTAGAAACAAAATTTGAGTTGAGTAAAGATGAAATAATATGGCTGTTTGAAGCTATTGATGATAATAAGTTTATGATCAAGAGAATAACTACCTTATTAAATGAGAAATTTGTTTAGATGTTAAGATATATTATTAATTTTAATTCAAAGCGATTTTGGGAGGATGGTAATAATGAATAAAAATGAATTTGAGGAATTTATACATGATAAGATTCCAATTACCAAAGCTATGGGGGTAAGTGTTTTAGAATTCACTCCATCAAAGGTTAGGATATTAGCTAAACTAGAACCAAATATTAATCATAAGCAAACTGCATTTGGTGGAAGCATAAATACTTTAATGACGATTTGCGGATGGGCCATGACATTTATAAATATCAAGGAAATAGATCCAGATGTTCATATAGTAATTAAAAAAAGCAATATTAATTATTTAGCGCCAATAAGAGAAGATTTTATTGCAGAATGTGAATTATGCAATGAAGAAACTAAAAAAGAATTCATTGAAGCATATGCTAGGCATAAAAAAAGTAGATTGAATCTTAAGGTTTATATTAAGGACGAGAAGACTATTTTTGCTGAATATGAAGGGCAATATGTTGTTTTTAAATAAGGAAGAAGCAAAAAATAATTATGGTATTTTGGATTTGGTATTTTTTTATATGCCGAAAAAGTTAATATGACTTACTGTTGTCATATTCAGTATAGTATATTTTGAATAGGATAGGAGTGAAGTTTTATGAAATATGAATGGAAAAAGCATGCAAAAGAATATTATATGCCGAAGAGTGAGGTAGAAATAATTCCAATTCCAGAATTTAAATTTTTTATGATTAAAGGAAAAGGAAATCCAAACCATGAGCATTTTTCAGAAGAGGTGGGTGTTCTATATTCTCTTTCTTATGCAGTAAAGATGATGCCTAAAAGCGGAGTGATACCAGAAGGATATTTTGATTATGCAGTTTTTCCTTTAGAAGGTGTATGGGATATTAGTGAAGAAGGAAAAGGAAAGAATAATATAGATAAAAACGAATTTATTTATACAATTATGATTAGACAGCCAGATTTTGTAACAGAAGAAATTGCTATGAAAGCAATTGAAATTGTTAAAAAGAAAAAGCCACATCCTTTATTAGAAAGTGTTATCTTTAGCAGCATAGAGGACGGGTTATGTGTTCAGATGATGCATAATGGTTCTTATGATGATGAGCCAAGGAGCTTTCAAAAGATGAAAGAATTCTGTGACCAAAATAATCTTGAAAGAGTATCGATGCCTCATAGGGAAATATATATTTCTGATGCCAGAAAGGTAGAACAATCAAAGTTGAAAACAGTTTTACGTTACAAAGTCAATTATAGATAAACAGAATGTGAACTAGATTTATGCGGTAGCTTACCGAAATCATAAATATTTTTGTTCCGAAAAACTATGAAAATATCGCTGAAGGTTCTAAGTTGCAGGTTTTACCCACTTTAGCATGCTCCCGCTTTCAGCGTGACAAGCTAAAGTGGAACAACAATATAGGAAACTCGACTCACATTCGTTCGCTGAGTAAGCGACTCACCCCAAATCATAGATTTGGGTTCTCTGCTTAAGAACCTTTAGCATCTCATTTTCAAATGTTTTCTCCAAAAAATATTTATGATTTCTGGTGAAGATATTCACATAAAAGTCTAGTAAAAACTGTTTATATATTGAGCGGGAATGAAGAGTATAGTGTAGAAATTACAATTGGTGGTAAATTATGTTATAATTATATTACTTAGTTATAGAGAATTAATTAAATTGGTATTATAAGGAGCATGAAGATGATAAAATTGTTCACAGCATTTGCTACAGGGGAAGATTTCTTTTATGAAGGAGCCTTTATTGCTAAGGTAAAATATCAAAGATTTAGTGAAAGTACAAGTGATGAAAGCTTTAAAAATGAAATAATAAAGAATAGTAAGAAACTTTGTATAATTGAGTGTTCAGGGTATAATGGAACACAAATTATTGAGAAATTGACAGTTTATTTGATGATGAACGTAGAAGTAAAGGAAGGAAAAAAGCCAGAGATATTAGAAAATCAAGGAGACTTATGGCTTAATTTTTCAAAGGAAGAAATTGCGGATTTTAGTCATACTACTGGTGATACAAATTCAATTCATTTAACAGAAAATCCTGTAGTTCAGGGATTATTTATATTAAAAGAACTCTGTCAAGCTACAAATGCAAATGAAATAGAAGTAAAGTATTCACATCCTGTATATGGAGAGAATCCTGTATATATTGCAAAAGAAGAAAATACATTAAAGGGATATAGTGATGGATTCTTGTGTTTCCAAGCTATAGTACTAAGTTAATAATGTTACTTTAGTTTTAGTTGAATAATGTAATATATGTTTTTCTTATGAGAGGATGTGAACTCATTTATGAGGACAAGTCGAATTAAATTCTTGGTACAGTTAAAATAATCTGATAGCAGATTGTACCAAGATTGAGTAATATGTTATCAGTTAACTGTACTACTTTTCATAATATACTTAAATTAAGTGAAGGAGTAAAGTTATGAATTATGATGAATTAAAAAGCATATGGAAAAAAGAAGAGCAAATGAGCTTTGCAGGATGGAACTTTTCGAATCTTAATAATAGATGGGAAAATGAAAAATTACCTTGGGACTATAAAGAACTTATAGAAAAATATTTAAAGGCAGATTATAAATTGTTGGATATGGGCACAGGTGGAGGAGAATTTTTATTATCTCTAAATCATCCTTATGAAAATACTTCAGTTACAGAATCATATGAACCAAATCTAAAATTATGCAAAGATAGATTGATGCCTTTAGGTATAGCTGTATGCCAAGTATATGAAGATGATAAGTTACCTTTTGATGATAACTCATTTGATATTGTAATAAATCGTCATTCAGTTTTTAATGTGCAGGAAGTAAAACGAATTTTGAAGCCAAATGGTTTGTTTATAACACAACAAGTAGGTGGAAAAAATAATCAAGTTCTTTCAAATAAATTGATTAAGGATTTTAAAGGTGAATTCAATGAAAATATATTATGTAATGTATCAGAAGAGTTAAAAAATAATAGTTTTAATGTGATATATGAAGATGAATATTATCCTTACTTAAGATTTTACGATGTAGGAGCTATAGTATATTTTGCTAAGATAATTCAATGGGAGTTTCCAGGGTTCACAGTTGAAAATAACTTTTGTGAACTTTGTGAATTACAAAATGAAATATCTGAAAGAGGATATTTTGAAACCTTTGAACACAGATTTATAATAGCTGCACAAAATAATAAAAATTAGTTAACTTTAGGATTATTAGATACCTACAAAAAAGTGGGTAATATGCAAATATTAGAAAGTGTGTTATCCTACAGATGTACTTAAAAAGGGGTGTGTGCAATGAGAAATCCAGTTGAAACTGTAGGGAATTTAATTGATAAACAAAGTGTAGCTTTTATTAGCTCTGTAGATGAAGATGGTTTTCCTAATAATAAAGCCATGTTACCACCTAGAAAAAGGGAAGGGATAAAAATTTTATATTTTACAACGAATACTTCTTCAATGAGAGTAAGGCAATATAGAGAAAATCCAAAAGCCTGCATTTACTTTTGCGATAAGAGGTTTTTTAGAGGTGTAATGTTAAAAGGAACAATGGAAGTTTTAGAAGATAAGGAAACCAAAAAGATGATTTGGCGTGATGGCGATACAATGTATTATCCATTAGGAGTAGATGATCCAGATTATTGTGTTTTGAAATTTACAGCAAAATCAGGAAGATTTTATAGCAATTTTAAATCTGAAGATTTTACTGTTGAATAATTATGTTATACCTTTCATATTTAGCTTTAAGCTTATAGTCAAACAAAGAAATTAGGTGCATGTGTTTAAAACCTTTACGGTTAAATGAGGGAGAGACATATGTACCTAATTTTTATGATTATTTAAAATTTTAAATAATCAATAAAAAATCTTCACATAATCTTCACAATTATATTGTATTATTAATTAGTAAATACTTAAATTAAGTTTTAAAATGGGATTATTGACCATAATTACAAATGTTAATATTAAATTGTAGGATGTAGGAGGTTTTTATGGCGGGAAAGTTTATTAAATTTATAACAGTAGTATCAGTAGTATTCGCATTAGGTTATATTTTTACTTTTTCATCTGACAAAAGTACTATAAGTGATAAGCTTAATAACGTAGGTAGTTATGTAAAGTCGCTAAGAAATTCTAATTTTGATAACCTTCTAAGTAAATTGAAAGGAATTATAATTGTTAGAAGAACTGATGGGGAAAACGATGAAATAGCTCCTAGTGAATTAGAACAATATATTTTAAATGAGATTCGTAACGTAGAAGGAATTCAAATAGTTAGAGGACCTAAAAGTATAAAAATAATAAAACCAATACAAAAAACTCCTGTAAAAAAAGATTTTCAGTTGGGAGATATAAAAGAAAATACTAATCTTGCTTTAAATGATCCTGGATATAGATATGAGTGGGATATTAGTTACACAGAAGCAGATAAGGCATGGCCTTTAATAAAACAAAAAAGAGAAATAAAAGTTGCGGTTCTAGATACAGGTGTAGATTATACACATCCAGATTTAAAAAATAGAGTGCTAACAAATAAGGGATATAACTTTGTAGACAATAATTTTAATATAATGGATGATAATGGCCATGGTACTCATGTATCAGGAATAATAGCTGCAAGTGCAGATAATGGTATTGGTATAGCTGGAATTACAGGAACTTTAGATGTGAAAATAATCCCTATAAAAGTCCTTGATGCAAATGGAGAGGGAGATGTAGATACAATTGTTAGAGGCATTAAATATGCAGCAGATAATGGGGCAGATGTAATTAATTTGAGTTTTGGAACAAATGAAAAGAGTAAAGAGATTTCTGCGGCGATAAATTATGCTAAGAATAAGGGAGCTTTTGTAGTAGCTGCTGCAGGTAATGATGATTCAAGCAGTGATAGTGTTAGTCCAGCAAGTGATGGAGCATTTACAGTAGCTGCAATGGATTATAATTATAAAAAAGCTTACTTCTCTGATTATGGAAAGTGTATAAAAGTTTCTGCACCAGGAGTTCAAATATTAAGTACAGTTCCAGGAGGGTATGAAGCGTGGGATGGAACAAGTATGGCGGCACCAGTCGTAACAGGAATTGCGGCTATGGTAAAGGCAGAAGATCCTAACTTATCTCCAAGTAAAATAGAAGAGGTTTTAGATAGTACCACAAAGGATATTATGTCAAAAGGAAAAGATGTGCAAACAGGATATGGGCTTATCGATGCCTATAATGCGATTAAAAAAGTAAAACAATTAGAAAAATAATAAATGCAAAAATGCAGGCTATATGCCTGTATTTTTTCATTTATGGGTAACTTAAACAGGAGTTGCAAAGTATATTTTTATAATGATTAGAAAAAAATATATTTTGTAATGTAAATATTAAAGGAGGAAATAAAAATGGAAACTACTATGACTAGACGTTCGAACTCACTTATATCTGAAGGAAATCCAATGCAGTCATGCATTGATATGTGCAGTCAGTGCATGCAATTCTGCCAAGAATGTATAAATCTATGTTTACAAGAAAGTAATGTTAGAGATAGAATGTATTGTATAAAAACTCTTCAAGATTGCGCTGAAATATGTTCTACTGCAGTTTGTTTTATGTCAAGAGGCAGCGGACATATTAGAGAAATATGTACTGTGTGTGCAGCAATTTGTGAAAGTTGTGCAAAAGAATGTAGTACATTTGATGATCAACATTGCAAAACATGTGCAGATACATGTCGTCAATGTGCTAGTGAATGTAGACATATGTTAAATATGTAGAATTATTAACTTTACTCTATGCCTTAATATAAAAAATTAAATAATAAATTGAACTCAAAATCGCTACCAAATGATAGCGATTTTTTATTTTCTTGATTTTGCCTTATATCAAAATACATTATTTATTCATATTATATTAACTGTAAAAGTTTTTGGAGGAAAATAATGAATTATAGTTTAGAAAATTGTCCAATTACATTGAATACCACAAGGATTTGTGAAAATAATGCATTAGAAACAGCTATAAAAATATCTAAAATGGGTTTTAGTAATATGAAGCCTAATGCTGTAATTTTGGTGAATAAAAATGATGTTTTTCATGGAATAGCAGCAACCTCTTTAGTTCATTTTCCAATTAATGCAGCTCTTTTGTTTACGGATGGAAAAAGATTAAGCAAGGAAACCTTAAAGGAAATTCAAAGACTATCACCAAAAGGGTATAAAGGTATACATGTAATTTTAGTTGGAAACATTACGAAAAATGTATCTTCAGAGCTTAATAGTTGTGGATTTAAAACACATCATATGGCAGGCTGCAGCCATTACGAAACAGCATGTATAATACCCAATGTAAGAAAAGAGTTCAAAAACGTTCTTATAGTTTCAGGGGAAGATTATTCAGAAGGAATTACCGCAGGATATTGGGCTGCGCATCATGGGGATCCAATTTTATTTGTTCAGAAAAAAAGAATTCCTCAATGTACTTTAGATACAATTAAAAAAATGAATGGCATTAATATTTATATTATTGGATCAGCTAGAACTATATCAAAAGAAGTTGAAAAGTATTTATGTAATATGGATAGTGTTAAAAATCTGACTAGAATAGATGGAAACACCCCTTACGATATAGCAGTCAATTTTGCAATATTCAAAGATGGTAAAACTGAATTTGGATGGGGGAGAAATTATAGAGGAGGTCATGCATTTACATTTGGAGACCTCAATAATCCTATGGAAATTATAGCAGGCGCATTATTTGCACATATGGGCAAACATACGCCGCCATTATTGGTTGAAAGAGATAAAATACCAGCAGTAGTAGAAAGATATATTAAATCAATTAAGCCTTTACCACATAAGGACATGCCTAAACCTCCATTTATGCATGGATTTATTCTTGGTAATACAGAGATTATCAGCTATGAAGCACAAGTAACGATAGAAACGTTTCTTTCTATTGGCCATGAAATGAAGGGACACATGGATCATGAAATGATGTATCAGATGGACCATGAAATGAAGGAACACATTGAGCATGGAATGATGGATCATATGGACAATGAAATGAAAGGGCACATGGGTCAAGGAATGATGTGTCATATGGACGATGAAATGAAAGATCAAATGGATCAAGGAATGATGCACCATATGGATGATAAAATGGAGGGGCACATGGGTCATGGAATTATGGATCATATGGACGATGAAATGAAAGGGCACATGGATCAAGGAATGATGTGTCATATGGATGATAAAATGGAGGGGCACATGGATCAAGGAATGATGCACCATATGGACGATGAAATGAAAGGGCACATGGATCAAGGAATGATGTATCAGATGGGCCATGAAATGAAGGATAACATGGATCATGGAATGATGTGTCAGATGGGCCATGAAATGAAGGATAACATGGACCATGGAATGATGTGTCACATGTGCGATGAAATGAAGGATCAAATGGATCACGGAATGATGCACCATATGGATGATAAAATGGAGGGGCACATGGATCAAGGAATGATATGTCATATGGACGATGAAATGAAGGGTCACATGTATCATATGTATGATGAAATGGAGGGGCACATGGATCAAGGAATGATGTGTCATATGGACGATGAAATGAAGGATCACATGTATCATATGTATGATGAAATGGAAGGGCACATGGATCACGGAATGATGCATCATATGTATGATGAAATGAAAGGGCACATGGATCACGGAATGATGTGTCATATGAACGATGAAATGAAGGAAAACATGGATTATGGAATGATGTGTCACATGAATCATGAGATGGCGGATTATATGGAACATGGAACAACAGAGAATATGAAATATGATAATACTGGTGAGTTAGGTGCATATGCAAAAAATAAAATTATAAAAGAATTAGATTATAATAAAATAAATGAAGAAGATGACAAGGAAAATTTACACTTGAAATTTATAACAGTTAGTACGGATAAAATAACTGATTAGAAATAACAAGAGATTTTAATAGTAGAACAGGTTAGTTTGATCAGTTTTTGCAATTAAGAAAACAAGTATTTCCAAATAAGGCTAAGGAACTTTGATAAAATAGGTTATTATATCAAAGTTCTTTAATTTTAAACATATGTGTTAACTTGTTCGGAGATTTTGTTAAGTATCTTATAATTATTATACATAGGAAATTACTGGTATGATATCTAACGTAATGAATCTAAGATTCCTAAAGGCATAATTATAAATTTAATTAGGTAAAAGGTATAAATAGAAAAGTTTGAAAAGTTTCTGGTGAAAATATAGTATTTTATATTTAAATTTAGGAATAATAAAATTTATATATTAAAAGGAAGTGAATTGTAATGAGAACAGTTACGTGGGTATTAGTTGTTGCAGCTGCTATAAGATTAGGGATAATAGGCTTTTTTGGAGATGATTTTATAGGAGTTGTTTTTGGTTCTGCACCTGTAGCATTTTCATGGGTAGATAGAGTAATCTGTGGGATAGTAGGTATAGCAGGAATATATGCAATTTACCTTTTATTCAAAGGACCAACTAATGAGGTAGTCTAGTAAAACAGGTGAAATTTTTTGATTATTAAAAAGATAATAGTAAACGCTAGTCATATAAAAGGATAATGATAGATTTTATTTAATGAATACTTTGTAGAAAAGGCTGCATATTGGGCTGTAATTCCAATATTCGGCCTATTTTTATATGTATGTAGCGTATCCAATCCTAAATTTTATTAAGAAAAATTTTTATATTCATTAAAATATTTATCTTGTAACGAATATTACATTGGCATACAATGTAAGTAATTAAATTTATAATATAATTATGTACTAATAAATTTTATGGAAGTGAGTATATTGAATTTTATAATAGATTTATTTAATCATTATGGATATGTAGTGCTTTTTGTAAGCTTATTGTTAGAACTAATAGCATTTCCTTTGCCTGGGGAGCCTCTTATGACTTACTGTGGATATATTATTTATACTAATAAAATGAGCTGGTCTATTAGCATTATAGTAGCTAGTGTTGGAACAATAACTGGTATTACTATATCCTATTTTATTGGAAAAGTATTGGGAACAAGTTTTTTCGAGAAACATGGCCACTATATTCATTTGGATAAGAAAAGAATAGATAAGACTTCAAAGTGGTTTCAAGAATATGGTAATAAGTTGTTGTTAATGGCATATTTTATTCCGGGAATAAGACACATTACAGGGTATTTCTCTGGCATGACAAAGATATCATATAAAAAATTTGCAGTTAGTGCGTATGTAGGCGCCTTCATATGGACCACTACTTTTATCTCATTAGGAACTGTTCTTGGTGCTAATTGGGAAAAGTATCATAGTTTGCTAAAAAGGTATTTAGTAATTATAAGTGTAATAATTGCTATGATTATAGTGATTGTATATATTTATAGAAATTATAAGCAAAGGATTCAAGAGTGGGTTATAAGCATATTGAAAAATAGTTTAAAGATATTTCATTCTTTTGGAGAAATAAAAATATTAATTGCAGGAATAGCAGCATTGTTATTAATATTTTCTGCTCTTATAATAGGTATTATTCAAGACTATATAGCAAATGAGTTTGGAGAATTTGATGAAATAGGAAAGTATATAGTAGGACGTATTTTTGATGAAAGATGGAACAATTCTATGAAAATATTTAATAGTATGTCAAACATCTATATTTTATCAATGGTAGTAATAATTACGGGAATTTGGATATTTCTAAAAAGTATTAATAAAGCACGAGAAATACAGTTTTTACTTATATCTTCTCTAGGCGGAAAATTGTTAGATATAATATTAAAAAATGTATTTCATAGATTAGGACCGCCAGGGAATATATATACTTTTCCAAGTAGTGAAGTTTTAATGTCTGTCATAGTATATGGCTTTTTTGTATATATGATGTTAAAAAAGAGTAAAAAAGCACTGATTAGCTCAATAATAATAGGAACATATTTAAGTATTTGTTTTCTTATCGGATTAAGTGCTGTCTATTTAAACCTACAATATCCTAGTGATGTTGCAGCAGGTTTTGAGTTTGGAATGGTGTGGTTAAGTTTATCTATTATATTGTTGGAAGTCTATGGAGCATTAGCTAAGATTAAAGATATTTAAATAAATTTTTATAAAAAATTAGGTAAATAGTGCAACCTAATTTTTTTTATTACGTGTAATAAGTGACTGTAAGTTTACAACATGCCACAAAAAAATAACTCGGGTGATGAAGAAGCTAATAAATGAAGAGGTAATGGTACAATAGATTTTAGTCAAATATCTTCATAAAATCTTTACAAATATTTTGTATTATTAAATATAAAATAAAAAGATTAAATGTCTTGATGAGGAGAAGAGAACAATGGGGTTTAAAACAATAATAAAACTTATGGATATAAAAACCCTTGTTGCAGGATTAGTTCCTGTAATTTTAGGGTCAGTTTATTCAAAATATGCTTTTGGGAAGTTAAATATCTTGTACCTTATATTATTAGCAATTGCTATGATATTGATTCAAAGCGCTACTAATATGATTAATGACTATTTTGACTATAAACGTGGAGCAGACAGTAATAAGAGCACAGATGAAAAAGCTCTAGTTAGTGGTGAAACCACATCTAAACAAGTATTATTTATAATAGTATTATACCAGTTTATTGCCCTTATGATTGGTATTTTTTTAGCTAGGCAAACAAGTTATTACAGTTTACTAGTTGCTGTAATAGGCGGTCTTATTTCAATTTTATATGCATTTGGTCCTTTGCCTATTTCATATACCCCATTTGGAGAGATTATATCTGGCGTTACTATGGGAATTGGTATAACAAGTACAGTGATTTATATTCAATCAGGAATAATTAATTTAAATACAATTTTAGTAGCAATTCCTACAGCATTATTTATTGGTACTATACTGTTAACTAATAACTTAAGTGATATCGAAGAGGATAGGGAAGCAGGTAGAAAAACGTTACCTATTATTATAGGCAAAAAAAATGCGGAAAAGTTATGGATTATTAATGTAATAATGTTATTTGTATTAACAATTTGTTTAGTGTTAATACACATTTATTCTATTGTTGTATTAGTACCTTTGGCTTTAGTATATCCTTATAAATCGATTCGTAACTTTTTATCCTACGAAAAAAGTGCTCATACAAAAGGTAGAAGCATGGGACTTATAGGTCAGATTGGATTAAAATATCATTTAGGTGTAATCATTGGGCTACTAATAGCAATCATAATGTAAAAAATTATTATGTGTGTAGTGTTAAGATTTAAATCCTATTTGATTTGAAATAATAAAAATTTTATGAATATGCAAAAGGTTCAAGTGTTATAAACAATATATCACTTGAACCTTTTATTGTATATAATTAAAAAGTTTTATTATAAATATATCATCTTCATAATTTCTCCATAATTGAATAGTAAAATAAGCGTATAAAGAGAAGACAATTAAAGGAGTGATATACAATGAAAAAGAAGATTATTATTCTAGCATTGACAGGTATATTAACTGTAGGCGCTATATCATTTGCATATGCGGCAGATAAAAATAATGCAGGTTCTAATAAATTTAATGGACAAATGATGAATGTACAAAATGGTGAGGTTAAATCATCATCTAATGATAGAGGAATGATGAGCATGATAGGGAATTAATATAATCAAATTTAAGAGAAGTGAAACAAATGAAGAATAATAATATGAGAATGAAAGGATGATTAGATATGATGGGATATGGATATAGTATGATGGGAGGATGGTCTGGAATGATGATTATACCTATAATTTTAACTGCAGCTGTTATGTATTTAATTTTCAATCAAGAGGAAAGTAATAAGCTAAAAGTTTGCAAGGTTGGAGATAACTCTTTAAATATATTAAATGAAAGATTTGCTCGCGGAGAAATAAGTGAAGATGAATATAATAGAATAAAAAGTACATTAAGATCATAAATAACAATAAATTGTAGTCATGTAAAAGGAGTATAGGTAATTCTTCTTTTACATGACTTTTTTATTGACTTAAGAAAATAAATTAAATTTAAGTGTTAACATATAGGATTTCTACATAATAACTACATAAAAACTTGCTAATATGTGAGCAGATATAAAATTATTAATAACTTCTAAATGATATACCTATAGCAAAAAAGTATAAAAATAATATTTTTGCTTATAGAGTTAAGGTGAAAGGAGATAAAATGATACAAGATTATTTGATTATTGGAATTTTTCTTATAGCTTCATTTATTTTTGGAATGATTGTTTTGCTAACAGCTTCTTTTGTAAGACCTAAGAAGCCAAGTAAGGAAAAATTATCTACTTATGAGTGTGGAGTTGAAACAAATGGACCAACCTGGATTAGATTTAAGGTTAGTTACTTTATGTACGGTTTAGTATTTCTACTCTTTGATGTAGAAACCGTATTTTTATTACCGTGGGCAGTGAAATTTAAATCATTAGGATTATTCGCACTTTTTGAGATGGTTATTTTTGTTGGTATTTTAATCATTGGTTTATGGTATGCGTGGAAAAAGGGGGCATTAGAGTGGAAGTGAATTTTAATCAAGATAAATATATTCAAGAACAAATAGAAAAAAACATTGTTTTAACAAAATTAGATGATGCATTAAATTTTTGCCGTGCTCATTCTTTTTGGCCTTTAACCTTTGGGTTGGCATGCTGTGCTATTGAAATGATGGCCGCTGGAGGTGCTCGTTATGATATTGCACGTTTTGGATATGAAGTTTTCCGTGCTTCACCAAGGCAAGCTGATTTAATGATAGTTGCAGGAACAGTTACTGAAAAAATGGCGCCTATAGTTAAAAAGATATATGATCAAATGCCTGAACCTAAATGGGTAATTGCTATGGGAAGCTGCGCTACTAGTGGGGGACCTTTTGTAGACTCTTATAGTGTTGTACCTGGCGCAGATACATTTTTACCTGTAGATGTTTATATTCCAGGCTGTCCTCCACGTCCGGAAGCATTAATTCATGGTCTTCTAACATTAAAAGAAAAAATAATTCATCCGAAAGAGGCGGGAATAAATGAGTAAGGCGTGTGAAAATCTGATTTTAGAATTAAAAGCAGAATATAAGAAAGGTATTGAAATTATAGAAAATACTCAAATTGCTATTTATATAGAATTAGATATTTTTATGGAGGTTATAAAAAAAATAAAAGATTATGGTTTTAATTTTTTAGTTGATTTAACAGCTATTGAAGAGGATGTATTAAGCTGCGTTTATCATTTTATGTCCTTAACTACTCACGAGCTGATTAGAATTAAGGTAAAACTTAATGAAAAGCTTGAAATTCAATCATTAACTGAATATTGGCTTGTAGCAAATGTTCAGGAAAGAGAAGTTTATGATTTATTCGGGATCAATTTTATTGGACATCCGGATTTAAAAAGAATATTGTGTCCTGATGATTTTGTAGGACATCCGTTACGAAAAGATTTTAAGGTTGAAAAGCGAAGGTAGAAAGGAGAAAGTTTAATGGCAGAACATAATAAAGATTTACATACAGAAGAAATGACTTTAAATTTTGGACCTCAGCATCCTAGTACTCATGGTGTATATAGAGCAATTTTTACTTTAGATGGAGAGCATATTGTTGATGTTGAAAATGTTATAGGTTACTTGCATAGGGGTATGGAGAAGTTAGCCGAATCTAGAACTTATACTCAATTTATACCTTATACGGATAGATTAGATTATTTATCAGGAATGTTAAACGAATTAGGATATGTTCAAACTATAGAGAAGCTTGCTGGGATTGAAGTTCCAGAAAGAGCAGAATATCTTCGTATAATAATGGCTGAATTGCAGAGAATAGCAAGTCATCAAGTCTTTTTAGGAAGTATGGCTCTTGATTTAAATGGACATACCCCGTGGATGTATTTCTTTAGAGATAGAGAAAAAGTTTTAGATCTATTCGAGATGGTTTGTGGGTCTAGAATGACAACAAATTATATGCGTATCGGTGGAGTAAGCTACGATTTACCCGAAGAGTTTATTCCAAGCCTAAGAAAGTTTTTTGATGATATGGATAAGAGTTTTGTAGAATATGAGCGCATCATTACTGGTAATGAAATTTTTGAAGCTAGAACCAAAGGTGTTGGAGTAATTAGTGGAGAAAAAGCTTTAGACTACGGTTTAACGGGTCCAAACCTCAGGGCTTCTGGAATTGATTTGGATTTAAGGCGTGACATACATTACGGCATTTATGATCGTTTTAATTTTAAAGTAATTGTCGGAAAAGATGGTGACTGCTACGAAAGATGGATAATGCGTATTGGAGAAATGGAAGAAAGTATAAAAATAATTAAACAGTCGCTAGAACAAATTGAAGACGGACCAGTTTTAGCTAAAGTTCCAAGGCTTATAAAACCGCCCAAAGGAGATATTTATCATCAAATTGAAGGTTCTAAAGGCGCTTTAGGTTATTATCTAGTAAGCGATGGATCGGACAAACCTTGCAGAATTCACATTCATGGGCCATCTTTTATTAATATAGGTGCCTTTCCTGAAATGGCTAAGGGAAGTACTATTCAGGATGCAGTTGCAACGCTTGCATCACTTGATCCTATACTAGGCGAGATTGACCGATAACTTAGGAGGTAGTAATGGAGAATATATTTTTAAATATATCTAATTGGGTTAAAGGCTTAACTTTAGCATTAGGAATACCAAATGCTTTGGTAAGCATTATTATGAGTTTAGTATATTTTATTGGGATTATAGCTTTTGTTTTATTAAATGCTATGTTTTTGATTTATTTAGAAAGAAAATTTTGTGGCTATCTGCAACAACGTCCTGGACCTAATAGATTTGGCCCACAAGGTATATTTCAAAGTGTAGCTGACGTTGTTAAGCTTCTAGGTAAGGAAGATATTATTCCAGAAAAAACAGATAAATTAGTTTTTGTAATGGCATCATTGTTAGTTATGGTTCCTGCTTTACTAATATATGCTGTGTTACCTTTTGGAAAAAATATGGTTGCTGTAAATTTAAATTTGGGATTGCTTTATTTTTTAGCTATATCTGGAGTTTCTTCAATACCTATATTAATGGCAGGGTGGGGATCTAATAATAAGTACTCCCTTTTAGGTGGAATGAGAGTAGTTGCGCAAATGATAAGTTATGAGATACCTATGATTTTTTCCCTTCTTGGAGTAGTTATGATAAGTGGTTCTTTAAATTTAACAGAAATTATTACAGCGCAAAATAAGATTTGGTTCATTTTTTTGCAACCTGTTGCATTTATTATTTATCTCATTGCTGCAACAGCAGAGTTAAATAGAGCTCCTTTTGACTTAGCTGAAGGAGAGCAGGAAATAGTAGCTGGTCCCTTTACAGAATATAGCGGAATGAGATATGCGCTTTTTTATCTTGCTGAGTATACTAATATGTTTGCTGTTTCAGCCCTAACAGCTACTTTATTTTTGGGCGGAGCTAGTGGACCAATATTACCTTCTTGGATTTGGTTTATCTTAAAAACTTACGTAATAGTGTTACTGCTTATGTTAGTTCGTTGGACTTTCCCTAGATTTAGGTTAGATCATATGATGTCTTTAAATTGGAAATATCTTATTCCTATTTCTTTAATTAACATTCTATTCACAGGAATAGGTATTAAAATATTTCAGTTAATTAGTTAAGAGGTGAATTAAATGTTTGGTAAAGGATTAATTAATGGTCTTAGGGTAACGCTTGGACATTTATTTGAAAAAAATATTACTCAGCAGTATCCAGAAGAACATCCAAAGCTTCCTGTGCGTTCTCGTTGTTCTTTTAAACTGGATTCAGAAAAATGTATTTCATGTAATATTTGTGCTTTGAGTTGCCCCAATAGAGTTATTAATGTTGAAAGTTATAAAGATGAAAATAAGAAAAAGCATTTAAGTAACTATGAGATGGAATTAGAATATTGTCTTTTTTGTGGTCTCTGCGTTGAAAGCTGCCCAAGTAAGGCTTTGCAGGTTACTTCAGATTTTGAATTAAGTGCTTATAGTAGGGCAGAAACTAAATTAACTCTATTTAATAGTAAGGAGGAATAGAAGTGATACCAGCTTTTGTTTTTTGGCCTATAGCGTTATTAATTATAGCTTTTGCTATAGGTGTCGTTCATTCTAAAAATATTATCCATAGTGCTTTATCAATGATTTTAACCTTTATAGGTATAGCAGTAGTTTTCATCTTACTTGAAGCTGATTTTCTAGCATTAGCTCAGATTTTAATTTATGCTGGAGCTATTTCAATCTTAATTGTGTTTGCAATAATGCTTACTCGCAAAAGTGATATGAAAAACAGTAATCCATTTAATAAACTAAGATGGACAGGTTTGGCATTTTGTTTAGGATTCTTTGGGATTATTACACGTTTAATTTTACGTAGTAACTTTACTTATAAGAATTTAAATATAGAAAATACCATTAGTGCTATTGCAGATGGATTCTTTGGAAATTATATGATTCCCTTTGAAGTTTCTGCATTACTTTTATTAATAGCATTAGTAGGAGCTATTATTTTAGCTAAAGGAGTGAAAAATTAAATGGTTGGTTTAGAAGGTTATTTAATACTCGCAGCAGCCTTGTTTTGTATTGGTCTTTACGGAGCTATCGCTAAAAGAAATGTTATCAGTGTATTAATGTCAGTAGAACTTATGATGAATGCAGTCAATATTAATTTAGTAGCTTTTAATAGATTTTTAGCACCAGAAAAGGTTAAAGGACACCTTTTTGCTATATTTGTTATTGTTGTTGCAGCAGCTGAAATTGCTGTAGGTCTAGCTATTATTTTAAATATTTACCGCAGTCATACTACATCTAATGTAGAAGACTTCAATATTTTGAAATGGTAGGTGTTATGATGAGATTTATAGATTTAGCGTGGATAATTCCCATATTTCCTGCAATTGCATTTTTAATTATTGGGTTTATTACAAAAAAATCTAAAGGTATTAGTTCAGCAATTGCAATGGGCGGAATGGTTCTTTCTTTTATATTTTCTTTAGGTGTTTTTTATGAAGTTGTTACTTCAAAGGTTAGTATTAATCAGCCTATTGAATATGCTGTTTCCTGGCTATCAGTTCCAATTAAGATTGAAGCTGGAGTGTTAATTGATCCACTTACAGCAATTATGCTTTTGATTGTAACTTTTATAGGTTTGTTGGTTGAAATTTATTCTTTAGGATATATGAAAGGAGAACAAGGTTTTTCTAGATTTTTTGCAAATTTATCTTTGTTTAGCAGCTCAATGCTCGGACTCGTAATTTCTAATAACTATTTTCAAATGTTCTTTTTCTGGGAACTCGTTGGGTTATGTTCTTATCTCTTAATTGGTTTTTACTATGATAGGCCTTCAGCTGTCAAAGCTAATAAGAAAGCATTTGTAGCCAACAGAGTTGGAGATTTTGGATTTTTAGTCGGAATGCTTTGCCTTTTCATGGCTTTTGGAACTTTTAACTTTAGAGAACTTGCTGCTAATATTCCGACTTATCAGGATGTTGTGTATTTAACTATCATAGCATTATTGATTTTTGCAGGTCCAGTAGCAAAGTCAGCTCAATTTCCACTTCATGTTTGGCTTCCAGATGCTATGGAAGGACCAACACCAGTAAGTGCTTTAATTCATGCTGCTACCATGGTTGCAGCAGGTGTATATCTTTTAGCACGTGGTTATATATTATTTTCTTCATTACATGAAGTAAGCTTAGTAATTGCTTACATTGGAGGAATAACTGCGTTTATGGCAGGAACCATTGCTTTAGTACAAAGAGATTTAAAAAGAATATTGGCTTTTTCAACTATGAGTCAGTTAGGCTACATGGTTATGGCAATGGGAGTAGGTGGATTTACTTCTGGAGTATTTCATCTTACAAGTCATGCATTCTTTAAAGCTTTACTATTTTTAGGTGCTGGCAGCATTATTCATGCTATTGGCGTACAGGATATTTTTAAAATGGGCGGCTTAATTAAAAAGATGAAGCTTGTAAGTTTAACTTTTATAATTGCTTCTTTATCATTAGCTGGAATTCCACCTCTATCAGGTTTTTTTAGTAAAGATGAAATTTTAACTGTAACGTATGAACATGGATACACATTCTTATATTACTTAGGTTTAATTACAGCGTTTTTAACAGCATTTTATATGGCTCGTTTAGTTTTTATAGTTTTCTTCGGAGAGGAAAGAGAAAAACATTCTATCCATAAAACTCCTTGGTGTATGACTGTACCATTAATTATATTATCAGTTTTTTCAGTGTTTTATGGTTTTATAAATGAAACATTTGCTTCATATATATACTTTCAAACATCGCAAATTCCTGAAGCAAATTTAATGGTTATGGGCGAATCAGTAGCAGCGGCATCTGGAGGAATAATACTCGGATGGCTTATCTATGGTAAAAAAGTCATATCAAGTGAAGCTCTAAGTATGCAGTTTAGGCCAATACATCAATTTCTTTTTAATCAGTATTATTTAAATGAACTTTATCACTGGGTATATGAAAAAGTAATTTTAAATATTTCTTATCTTTTTAATTGGTGTGACCGTAAGATAGTTGACGGAATTTTTGATAATACTACTTCTTTGATAAGCAGAATGGGAGCTAAACTTAGACTTATTCATTCAGGACGGGTACAAAACTATGCATTGATTTTTTTCATTGCAATTGCTTTAATAATTCTTTGGCTCACAGCACCGATTTTAGGAGGGATATAGATGCAATTTCCGATATTAACGTCAATATTATTAGCGCCCATTTTGGGTATTATTATAATACTTCTATTTCCAGCAACTAAGGAAAAGGAAATAAAAGTTACAGCAGCAATTGTTACGTTTATTTCATTGTTACTTTCAATTATAGCGTTTGTAACTTACAACAAGTCAATAGGTGGACTTCAATTTCAAGAAACCTATTCTTGGATACCTGCCTTAGGAATTAATTATTCTGTAGGAGCGGATGGTTTAAGCATACCCTTAGTATTACTCACTGCTATTGTTATTTTTGCAGGTGTTTTTTCATCATGGAAAATGGAAAAAAGAATCAAAGAATTTTTCATATTTCTACTTCTATTAGTTGCAGGTGTTTTTGGAGTATTTATTTCAAGAGATTTATTTTTCTTTTACTTATTCTTTGAAATAGCTGTTATTCCAATGTATATACTAATTGGAGTTTGGGGAAGTACAAGAAAAAATTATGCTGCAATGAAGTTAACTCTTTACTTATTAGTAGGTAGTGCATTTATTCTAATTGGAATTATTGCAACCTTTGTATATGCAAGTAATTTAGGAATAAGAAGCTTTGATATACAAACTCTTAGTACGATTGAATATAGCGAGAGCTTTCAAAAGTTTGCTTTTTTCTTAATGCTAATAGGTTTTGGTATATTAGTGCCTATGTGGCCTTTTCATACATGGTCTCCAGATGGACACGTGGCTGCACCAACAGCTGTAAGTATGCTTCACGCTGGAGTTTTAATGAAGCTTGGTGGTTATGGAATTATCCGTGCCGGAGTATTTCTGTTTCCAGAAGGCGCAAAATATTGGGTTCCTTTAATTGCAGTGCTATCAATAGCTAATATAGTATATGGAGCTATGGTTGCTATGGCTCAAAAGGATTTAAAATTTGTAATTGGTTATTCTAGTGTAAGTCATATGGGTTATGTTTTACTTGGAATTGCTTCATTAAACTTTGAAGGAATAGATGGAGCTGTAGCTCAGATGTTTGCTCATGGTATTATGACTGCATTATTCTTTACGCTAATAGGAAATATATATCATCAGGCTCATACAAGAGAAATTTCAAAGTTTGGCGGCTTAATACATCAAATGCCAAGAGTAGCCATTGGTTTCATAATTGCTGGTTTTGCATCATTGGGGCTTCCAGGGCTAAACAATTTTGTTGCTGAATTTCTAATATTTTTAGGATCTCATGATGAGCCAAGAAAATTGTTTTCAATAATACCTTTTAAAGCTATTTCAATAATGGCTATTCTAGGAATTGTTATTACTGCCGCTTATATATTGAAGGTAGTTCAAAGCACCTTCCTTGGCCCAAGGAAAAAGGAATGGGATCATTTAGAAGATGCAAAAGGGGTGGACATGATACCTATAGTGATGCTTTCGAGTGTATTAATATTTTTTGGTTTATTCCCATCACCGCTAATAGATCTTATTCACAGTGGAGCAATGTCACTTATGGGTAAGATATCAGACATAGGAATGATTATGGGAGGATTTTAATTATGGGTTATATAGTTGAACTTTTAACTGCAGCTTTATGTCTTATACTTTTGATTGCAAGTTTATCGTCGCCAAAATATAAAGAAAAGCTGGGTTTGTTTACAGGTATATGTCTTTTAATGATTTTAGTAATTTCTTTGTTTAATGGAGGTCAGACACAAACTTTACTTAATGGAGCTTATATTAATGATTCCTTTAGCACTTTTTTTAAGCAGTTATTTTTAATAGCTGCAATTTTAACAGTATTAATTTCTAAAGATCATTTAGTTTCTAAACAAGGAGAGTTTTACGCTTTAATTGTCTCAGCGCTTTTAGGGATGATGGTTATGGTATCATCAGGAGAACTTATTACCATATACGTAGGATTAGAGTTAATGACCATATCTTTTTGTGTTCTAATTGCTTATAAGGGTGATGCAAAGTCAAAAGAAGCAAGTTTAAAGTACATTATTTTAGGTGCAATGTCATCAGCAATTTTCTTATATGGATTAAGTTTAATATATGGGATAACACAAACTACAGTTATCAAAGAAATAGCGGAAGTATTAGGAACAGGAAGCATTGCACCATTAGAAATACTAGGCATGATATTTTTAATTGCAGGTTTTGCTTTTAAAATTGCTATTGTTCCTTTTCATATGTGGGCTCCGGATATTTACGAAGGAGCACCTACTTCAATTACTGTATTTTTAGCAGTAGCATCTAAAACAGCAGGTTTAGCGGTTTTACTAAGATTATTCATGACAGGTATGCCATCTATTTCAGCCTACTGGATTGAACTAATTGTTGTTTTATCTGTTATAACCTTAGTACTCGGAAATTTTGTAGCTATTCCTCAGACTAATATTAAAAGATTGCTTGCTTACTCAAGCATTTCCCAAGCAGGGTATTTCTTACTGGGGATTATTGCAAACTCAAGCCTTGGTGTAGCATCAATTTTACTTTATAGTTTCTTTTATCTATTTGCTAATATGGGAGCTTTTGGTGTTGTAATTGCAGTTTCAAAAGCAACAGGCAGCGATGAAATCAAAGATTATGCTTATTTAGCTAAAAGATCACCATTTTTAGCAGCTGTTATGCTTATATCTTTACTTTCTTTAGCAGGAATTCCGCCGCTAGCTGGATTCATTGGTAAGTTCTACTTGTTCTTATCTATAATAGAAAAGGGACAACTATTGTTGGCATTTTTAAGTATTGGTATGAGTGTTGTATCAGTATACTATTATCTTAAAGTTGTTAAGGTCATGTATTTTGGAGAAAGTGCTGAAAAACTTGAATCAATTCCAGTTTCTATAGGTACCAAATTATCATTAACTATATCAATGATAGCGCTTGTTGTTCTGGGAATTTATCCTACTCAAGTAATAAATGTGGTTTTAGAAATTTCTAAAGTATTTTTGATGTAATACAGTATAAAATGGGTACTTTGTTTAGAGATAATTTCGTATATTTGCTAAAAAGAAATATTGCTGTGGCATTCTCTATAGAAGTGTCTCATGACTACAAACCCTTGTGTTCAAAACACAGGGGTCTTATTAAATCTTGATTGTTTATTATCTACATATAAACTTCATAAGTTTATGTTAAAATGTTAAATATACGAAAGTATAATAAAATATGAAAAGTTTAAGAGGTTAATATTATGAGTAATATTCTAATAATTGAAGATGAAAAAAGCGTGTCGGATGTTGTAAAGGCATATTTAGAAAAAGAAGGATACGGGGTGTATTCCACTGAAAATGGATTAGATGGAATTGAAATTTTTAGAAAAGTAAAAATTGATCTTGTGATTTTAGATTTAATGTTGCCGGACATAGAAGGTGAGGAAGTTTGCAAAATACTTAGAAAAATATCAGATGTATATATTTTTATGTTAACTGCTAAAAGCACATTGGGTGATAAAATAGAAGGGTTAAATATTGGTGCGGATGAGTACTTAACAAAACCTTTAAGCCCAAGGGAACTTACTGCCCGCGTAAATGCATTATTTAGAAGAGTTGGAGGAAGTAAAGAAAATATACTTTCTTTTAATGATAGCAAATTATTAATTGATATTGATAAGAGATTAGTCAAATTAAACGGAGAAGAAGTAAGCTTAACTCCAAATGAATTTGATATACTATATGTTTTAGCTTTAAACAAAGGAAAAGTATTTACAAGGGAAGCAATAATAGAAAGAGCTTTTGGAATTGATTTTGATGGTTCAGATAGAAGTATAGATGTTCATATTAAAAATTTACGCAAGAAAATTGAAGAAGATACCAAATCACCAAGATACATAGTTACCGTTACAAAAATAGGTTATAAATTTGGTGATGAACTATGAAGCAAAGTATTAGAGGAAGATTAAGTCTTATTATAATATTTTGTGCTGTAGTTGCTGTACTATTATCAGCTTTAATTATAAATAAAACTATAACTGATACATTTAATAAGTATATGGAGAATATACAAACTCAAAGGAATGAAAGGCTAGTAGAATATTTTCAACAAGTTTATAAAAGTGACGGCGGATGGAATTCAACTTCAGGGGAAGAGATGATGCATGAAGCATATATGAGTAATTACTGCTTAACTCTTTTAGATGAAAATAAAAAAGTTGTATGGGAAATGAATCATGAAGATATAAGAGAAAAAAATCATATTACGATAAATGGCATGGAAGAAACAGGAGTTTACACTACCAATACTTTTGATATAAATGTAAATAATAAAACTGTAGGATATATTCTGGTAGGCCAATATTCACCTGTATTACTTTCAAAAGAAGACATAAATTTCAAGACACAAATCAATAAGAGTATTGTATATAGCGGTGTGTTAACTTTAGCAATATTAGCGGTGATAAGTTTAATTTTATCAAAGCAATTTTCCGAACCTATAAAAGAAGTTTCAAAAACTTCTGTAAGTTTATCAAGGGGAAATTATAATTCTAGATCAAATATAAAAAGTAATATCGAAGAAATTAGAAATTTAACTGAGAGTATAAATGATTTAGGAGAGAAATTAAATAGTCAGGATTTACTCCGAAAAAGACTTATTTCAGACATTTCCCATGAAATAAGAACTCCGTTAAATATACTTCAGAATAATTTAGAAGCAATGATAGATGGAATTATACCTGTAACGACTGATAAGCTTAATAATTTAAATGATGAAGTAATAAGATTTGGTAAACTCTTAAATAATTTAAATGCATTAAAGCAAATAGAATCAGATGAAATAATTCTTAAATTAGGACTAGTTAATATAGGTGAGCTTCTTTCAAATGTAATTGATGATTTTTACATAGCAGCTGATGAAAAAAATATGAAGTTAGTTATGAATAAAGAAGAAGGTAAGGATTTTATTGTACTAGGCGATTATGATAAGTTGAAACAAGTATTTATAAATCTTATATCTAATGCAATTAAATTTAACAATATAAATGGAACCGTATGGATTAATATTAGTACAGATATAAACTCAGTTATTATTGAAATCAAGGATAATGGTATTGGTATAAAGAAAGAAGATTTACCTTATATTTTTGAAAGAATGTACCGAGGCGATAAAAGCAGGCAAAAGATTGAAGGAAGTGGAATTGGACTTACTCTTGTAAAGAAAATATTAACTTTACATTCTGCAACAATAGATGTAGAAAGTAAGGAAAATAAAGGAACTATATTTACTGTACGTATAAATAAAAACAATGATAGTAATTAAAACAATTATTAATTAGTATCGAAATTTAAACTCTAACTATTAAAATGCAGCTAATAGTTAGAGTTTATTTTTAGAAAGAAAATTATTATTTTAAAAGGACAAATCTTCATAATATCTTCACAGTTATAAAGTATATTATAAATAAAATAACATTTTGATAAACAGGGAAGATTGTTATGTAAGAAATAAGAAGCAATGTAGCAATTTGAAGCATAAATGAAATATAACTTTAAATATAACTAAAAATGATAGAAATAACTATCATTAACTGAGGGGGTATTACTATTAATAAGATTAACAGGAAATATATGTTAACTATACTTTTAACATTTTTATTTACATTTTCAAGTTTACCCTTAGATGCTCTATCATTTATAGGTATAAATACATCAACCAGCACAATAGCTTATGCTAAATCAAGTTTTAGTAGCAGTAAATATAGTTCTAGCAGTTCAAAATCAAGTAGTGGATTTAGCTCTGGATCTTTTGGCAGCTCAAGTTCATCAAGTAAATCCTCAACTAGTTCAAAGAGTGGAGAAGGATTTAAATCTGGTAGTTTTTCAAGCAGTAGTGATAGTTCCTCTTCAAGTAATGAAGGTTCAAAAGGATTTAGCAGCGGATCATATTCTACAACTGATAAAAATAAAACTGCTGATTCCTCAGCTTCTACCAATACAAATAATAAAGACAGCAATACCCAAACATATAATACTGGTCCTAGCAAAAGTTCATTCTGGCCGTTTTTTGGCTGGAGTGGCGGATATTTTTACAGACCGTTTTATTTCGGTTCAATTTCAAGCTTATTAACTAATACTTTAGTTTTAGCAGGGATATTTGTACTAGCTATTATACTAATAAAAAAATATTTAAATAATAAAAGAAAATAAAAAAATTTGGAGGTATTAACATGGGGATTTTTTCAAGAATGTCAAATATGATTAAAGCAAAGGTAAATGATACATTAGATGAAATGGAAAATCCAATTGAATTATTAGATCAAAAATTAAGAGATATGGATGAACAATTAAATAAAGCTAAATTAAGTTCAGCTCAAATTTTAGGTAATGTTCATGAGATTGAAAAGAAATTAGATGTTTCTAAAAAAGAATCTGAAGATTTTGATCAAAAAGTAAAACTAGCTTTAAGTAAAGGAAATGAAGACTTAGCTAAAAGAGCTTTAGCTAAAAAAGTTGAAACAGATAAAAAGATTTCTTCTTTACAAGCAAGTTATGACAATGCTAAGGCTCAAGCTGATACTCTAAAAGAAAATCTTCGTGCTTTAGAAGAAGAAATAACAAAAACTAGAAATTATAGAGATGAAGCTGCTGCAAGATTTGCAAATGCTGAAGCTTCCCAAAAGGTTAATGAAGTCCTTGCAAATGTACAAACTAAAAGTAATTCGATTCAAATTGATAGTATTGAAAGAAAAATTGAAAAAAAAGAATCTCTTGCCCAAGGATTAGGTGAATTAAGAGAGTTAGATAATTTTGATAGTGAATTTAAGAAATTAGACGAAGTTGATTTAGATGCTGAATTAGCTAAATATAAAAGTAAATAGGTGATTAAGAAATGGATAACAATAGGGAGATTAACTTTATCAATGAAGAAAGAAGATATTGGAGGAAAGTTTACACTAATGTAGCTTATTCTATAAATGATATATCCCCCTTTTACGCCTTAAAGAGATTCAAGTAAAGCATTAATTCTTAAGGAATAGATAAAACTTTTAGATTCAGCTTAAGCTAAGTGCAATGTAAACAACATTTTAAAACAATGCCAAAAAATATATTAAATAAGTGCTATCGAAGGCTATTGCACAATTGCTTACAAATTGATTGTGCAATACCTTCTTTTTGATTTTGACATAAATTTCATATCAAATCCACATAGAATCTTCATAACTTTTTATTATACTTTATTATATTAGAAGGACTTTTGATTGAGATGAATTTTTGAAATAAAAAATTATGATAATAGGGGTGATGAGCATGAATATTAGAAGAAAAGTTAGTAAAGCAGTATATAATGCTAGATGTTCATATAATAAAAAATATTTAAGATTACTTGTTATAGGTGCCGCTATTCTATTACTTAGTAATTTTATGTCAGGTTTTGATATGGGTGAAAAATTGAAACAAAACTTATCCGAAAATGAAGCTAATGCCTCTCAAGTAAATATAACTAAAGCATCTATTGAAAATGGGGGTCAAGTCATAAGAATAACAGCAGATAACAATGGATATACCCCTGATGCTATTTATGTTCAAAAAAATATTCCTGTTAAGTTAATATTTGAAGGAAATCAACTTAATTCGTGTAATAATGGAGTGGTATTTCCAGCTTTAAATATAAATAAAGATTTAAAGTCAGGAGAAAATGTAATAGAATTTACACCAAAGGATGAGAATATAGACTTTAGCTGCTGGATGGGAATGATAAGAGGAGTAATTAAAGTAACAGATAATCTTGATTCTGTAGATACATCTAAGGCAGATTCATAGATAATGCTTGGAACTGAACTCAATGAACATGGAATGGTGAATCATTCCTCATACCCTGAAGATTAAATGTTCATACTATGACTTAAGAATTATTTTTTTTCTGCAATTATCTTCATCAAATCTTTATATTTTTTATTTAAAATGTATACATAAGGAGGGAGTAATATTGAAAAGTTATAATTTAAGTTTTAAACAGAGAAATATGCTCTGTCATAGATGCTTAATGACTGTAGTGAAAACTCTAAGTTCAGTTGAAGGTTTGGAAGAAATTCATGTTGATTTAGAATCAAAAAAAATAAAAATAACTTATAAAGATGAAAATATATCAAAAGATGAGATTAAAGATATTGTAAATAGATCAATTTTAAGTGGGAAAGTAGCTAAACTTGAACATTCAATATAATGAAAATACAAGGAGGAATTTATTATGAATTGTCATGGAAATAATAAAAATGGAGAAAATAAAAAACACAATCCAATGAAGCACATGTTAATGATGGTACTTTGCTGCGCATTACCTTTTATAATTGTAGGAGCACTTTCTTTTATAAATATTGGAACAGGATTTAAAGTAGCAATAGGTGGAATAGCTCCTTTCATATGTCCAATAATGATGGTCCTTATGATAGGGATGATGTTTAAGGGTAGTAAGAATGGAAGCTGCTGCAGCGGAAAGAAAGAAGTAAATGAGAACCAAAATAAAATAGAGCAATAGTCTAACAAAATTATTTTTCTTGAGAAATAAAAAAAGAAGTTAATTAGTATCATATGTTACTATTGACTTCCTTTTTTACAAGTTTATATATGGAAGACGCTTGTAAAATAAGTCTACATAATATCTTCACATTTTTGATGTAAATGAAGAATCAGGATATGGTCTTGTAAATGCTTATAATGCAATTAAGAAAGCGAAGGAAATGGAAAATTAATAGTTACTAGTATTTTATTGTCAGTATAATAAATATTCACTTACAAATAATAGTTAATGATATTAAATATATAAATTATTATTTAGGAGGAAAATTAAATGAGTACTGCAATAATGACACAAAACAAATATCAAACATGTATTGATGAATGCAATAGGTGTGCGCAAGCATGTTATGAATGCTTTAAAGCATGTTTAAATGAACAAGATGTTGCTGCAAGAAAAAATTGTATTAGTATGCTTGTTGAATGCGCACAAATGTGCCAAATGTCAGCTTCACTTATGGCAATGGAAGGTCAATTTATAAAAGAACATTGTCAATTGTGCGCTACTGTTTGTGACAAATGTGCATCAGAATGTCAAATGTTTGCAGATAATCACTGTGAACAATGTGCTACAGAATGTCATAGATGTGCTGACGAATGTAGAAAGATGACCAATATGTAGAATGAAAATGCATGTAAAAAGCTCAAGTATTTATAAAAGATAAACTTGAGCTTTTTATTTTGATATTATACTTTAATTAATGAAATACAAAATTAGTAGTACTATATGGAATATCATTAAATTTGCAAGTCGAAATAGATTATAAAAATATCATTGATATAATTTTTCTATCTCAGGCATTTCAGCTTTACATGGAGGACACCAAGTAGCCCAAAAGTTGAGAAATACTTTCTTATCTTTTAAATCACTTAAAGATAGTTCTTTACCATTTAAATCTTTGTGAAAATCTATTATATTATAACATCATTAAATTTTGAGTTTAGGAATTGGATATATTAATAGAGATTGGAATAATCTTCATAAGTTCTTCATAATAGAATGGTATTATTTGAATTGTTAAAAGTTAATATTTTGCGATTAGTTTTAGAAAACAAAGAGATATGCTTATTCTATTAAGAGATAACATATAAACTGGGGAGGAACAATATGAAAATATTTAATAATTTAAAACTTGCACAAAAACTTATATTTTGCTTTTTACTAATTTCTTTTCTTGTGGGAATTATTGGATTTAGAGGAATATCAGAAATAAAAAAAATAAATTCAAATTCAACTTCTATGTATGAAGATAACTTAATACATTTGAAAACAATTGAAGAGTTAAAGGCAAACTTTTTACAGATACATTCAGATTTATTATCGCTTTTAACAACAAAAGATGCAGCCTCGAAACAGGGAATTGAAAATGAAATAGAAAAATTAACAGATGAAGATATGAAAATATCAGAAGAATTTAAAAATGCAGGTGAAACAGGAGAAGAAAAAGATTTATTAGAAAATTTCATAAAGCTTCACGAAGAATATATGATGTCACGTAAAGACTTTATGACTTTAATTGATGCTAATAAATATGATGAAGCTCAAATAGCATTTCAAATGGTAACAGAGGCGAGAGATAAAACTTTTGATAGTATTAATAAAATAATTGATTCAAATGTAAAAGAAGCTGAAAATGCAAATAATGCTAATAATTTAATGTTTAAGAATTCATTTAATTTAATGATGGGAATAGCTATATTTGGTTTTATCTTTGCAATATTACTTGGAATTTTGATATCAACATTAATATCAAAACAAATAAATAAAGTTTTAGTATTTGCAAATGCTATAGGAAGTGGTGACTTAACCAAAAGAATAGACTTTTCATCAAATGATGAAATAGGAAAAATATCTAATGCTTTAAATAAAGCAGCTGAAAACATTCAAAAGCTCATATCAACAATACTCTCAAACTCAAGCAACATAAATGATTCGAGTGAAAAAATTTATGCTACCATAGAGGGTATTTCTACAAAAATGAATAACATTAATGATGCAACAAAGGAAATATCAGCTGGTACTGAAGAATTAAGTGCAATATCACAAGAAGTAAATGCATCAATTGAGGAAATAACTTCAAATTCTATTGAATTATCAAATAAGGCAAAGGATTGTGATCAAGCTTCTAATGAAATTCAGATACGTGCCTCAAAAATAAAAGATAAAGGATTAAAATCAATAGATATTTCTAAGAAAATATATAAAGAAAAACAAGAAAATATATTAAAGGCAATAGAAGAAGGTAAAGTTGTTGATGAAATTATAGTAATGGCTGATTCCATTTCCAATATTGCATCTCAGACAAATCTTTTAGCATTAAATGCTGCTATTGAATCCGCAAGAGCTGGAGAAATGGGAAAAGGATTTGCTGTAGTAGCAGATGAAATAAGAAAGCTTGCAGAACAGTCTGCAGAAAATGTTTCAAACATACAAAATATAATAACTCAAGTAAATAACGCTTTTCAAAAACTTTCTGGCAACACTCAAGAAATACTAGAGTTTATTGATAATAATGTAAATCCAGATTATGAGTTATTTTTGGAAACTGCTTTTAAATATGAAGAAGATGCAGTATTTATAAGAATTATGTCAAAAGAAGTTGCAAATGCTACAACCCAAATACTTCATTCTATAGAGCAAACTAGTACAGCTATAGAAACTGTATCTGCTACTGCTCAACAATCAGCGGAAAGTTCAGAAGGAATATTAAATAGTGTAGATGAAACAACTATTGCAACTCAAGAAGTTGCGAATTCTGCTCAAAGACAAGCTGGATTATCCGAGGAGCTTAATACTTTAGTACAAAAATTTAAGATATAAAATAATAGTATTCTTTATATTTGGGACATGCAAGTTATTGCATGTCCTTTAAGTGTTTAATTACGAAGCATATTTTTGTAACTTTAGAAGAAAATATACTATATTAATATAAATTATTCTCAATAAGGAACAAAGTTTAATTTCAAAGATAATAAGATATATAGTTGATAATTATTATTAAGAAATTTATTTTCTTCATATTTCCTACATAATAAACTTTTATAATAAAGACAAAAACTACGCATGTGAAAGGATGAACATAATGAGAAGAAAATATATAAAAATTATAACAGCTTTCACAATAATAACAGTATTACTTATAGGTTGTAGTAATACTACAAAAGGCAATAAATCTGCAGACCACCCCCCAAACCAAAATCAGACTCAAAGTAATACAGAGGAGAAAACTCATTTTTACTATACTGCTAATGAAAGTGGTAGTGTTTCTAAAGTAGATGCTACGACTAATGAAGTTGTAGATACAATTAAAGAAGCTGATGGAGCTCCTCATAATGTACAGGTTTCACCAGATGGAAAAGTGGTTGCTTATACATTAGCAGCGAAAATGACTGAAAATCAATCTGAAGATAAAAATATGGGTATGAATATGAACATGAATGGTTTTGCAGTGTTTTATGATACAGATACAGGAAAACTTATTAAAAAAGTTGAAGTAGGCAAACACCCAGCTCATATAGTATTCACAGAGGACGGGAAATTCGTACTTGTAACTAATAATGAAGATAATAATGTATCTGTAATTGACGCCAAAAACTATAATATAGTTAATACTATTGCAGTAGGCAAAGGTCCACATGGATTCCGTATCTCAAAAGATAGTAAATATGCTTATGTAGCAAATATGGGTGAAGATACTATAAGCGTGGTTGATATAAATAACAATAAAGAAGTTAGAAAAATTACAGTAGGTAAAACTCCTGTTGCAACTGGAATAACAAGTGATGGCAAGACTTTGGTTTCTACTGTAAATGGTGAAAATTCTCTTGCTATAATTGATTTATCTACAGATAAAGTTGAGAAAGTAGCTGTAGGTAAAGGGCCTGCTCAAGTTTACATTGAACCCGATGATAAATATGCATTCGTAGCAAACCAAGGTACTGAAGACGCACCATCCAATACTGTTTCAAAGATAGATATATCAACTAAGAAAGTAGTAGCAACAATAGAAACTGGAAAAGGAGCTCACGGAGTAGTAGTCAGCCCTGATAATAAATATGTTTATGTTACTAATATGTATGATGGAACAGTAAGTGTTATCGATAATAGTACAGATAAGGTTATTAAGACAACAAAAGTTGAAGGTGAACCAAATGGAATAAGCTACAGGTAACTGATACTGAAGTGAGAATAAATTTAATAGTAAATAGAAATTATATTTTAATGAACCTTATTAAAGAATACCGTATAAATTGCGGTATTTTTTTTACACGAATTTTTATTGGTAATCTTCATATGTTCTACATATTTTATTGTTATAATTATTATCTAATTAAGCTAATAGTAATTAAAATTGTTGGGTGAAATTTATTAGGTTATATGTTTAGAATAATGTATTTGGAGGTGTCGTAATGTCAGTTGAAATTATAATAACGATTGTATTAGTTTTATTTGTTGCACATATTCTTTATCACAAAGTAATAAAAAATACTTCAGGTGGATGTTGTTGTAATAAAGACGGTAAGTCTAAGAAAAAGTGCACTAAATAATTTTGTATACATGAAAGGAAGTTAACATATGAAGGAACTTTTTAGCTTTGGTCCAATACATATATACTTTTTTGGTTTAATGATAGCAATAGCTGCAATTACAAGTGGGGCATTTGCAATTAAGCAGGGAGAAAAAAGAGGAATAAATGAAGATATAATGTTTAATTTAATTTTTATAGTTGTTATATCAGGTGTATTAGGAGCCAGATTATTTTATATTCTTTTTTATAATCCATCATTTTATTTTAGTAATCCCGGAGAAATATTCAAAATAAATGAAGGCGGATTATCCATACATGGAGGAATTGTTTCAGCTGTAGCTGCAGGATACATATATTCAATTAAGTGTAAGATATCATTTTTAAAACTTGCAGATATTGCTGTTATTGGAATAGCATTAGCTCAAGGGATAGGCAGGGTAGGTTGTGATGTATTTGGTAAACCAATGACCAATATAATGTTATGGGGAATTAACTATAATGGACAAATACTTCATCCAGCACAAGTATATGAATTTATTTTAGATTACATATTATTCATAGTTCTATGGAGAAGAAGTTATAAGAAAAAGTTTGAAGGCGAGTTGTTTGTAATTTATTTAATTGCTTTTGCAATAATAAGAGGTATTGTTGAATTCTTCAGAATAAATCCAGTTATATGGGGTCCATTTTCAATTTCACATTTATTAAGTTTTATTTTAGTCATTATTGGATTACTCATTTATAAATTTTTATCAAAAAGAACTGCAGGAAACGATAATATTAATGTAGAAGAGAATAAATTAAAATTAGCGACTTCAATATTATATTTAATTGTTTTAATAGCAGTATCTGTTTTTATATTTTATTCTGTACAAGGTTAATTATCTAAGATAGATAAATATGAAAATAATGCATAAATAAAAGAGATTTGGTAATTTAAATTATCAAGTCTCTTTTATATTTTTAGATGTATTTTTAATTATTTTAATAAGGATCTCATTGTTAAGTATTCATTTTCACTTATTTCGCCTTCAGCTAATTGTCTATTTAGAATATTTAATGCATTGTTGAATTACTAGAACTCACAAAATTTAAATTATTGTCATTTAAATCTAATTAATAAGAGAAATATTTAAAAAATTATGATTATCTTCATAATATCTACACATATTATTTGTATACTTTATCAAGAGTAGTAACCCAAATATTAAAAAATACTTAGTTAATAAGTATACCTAAATATTAAATGATTTAGAGAGGTGGTGATGTCATGTTAAGTTTTATAGAAGCTAAAAATTCAGTAAATAAGGAACTTTATGAAGTAGAGACGATTTTGAAAGATATGCACCAAAATTTAAATACAAGTTCTGCAAAAGAGATATTTGATTATTTTTTTAAGTCTCCTGGAAAATATCTTCGTCCTACGTTAATTATACTTTCTGCTAAAGCTATAAAGCCTTATATGACTATAGATCAAAGAGAACAAATAATTAATTTATGTGTAGCAGTTGAACTTATTCATAGTGCCAGTTTAGTACACGATGATATAATCGACAATGATTTAATTCGTCGTGGGCAAAAAACATTAAATAATATATATGGAAGAAAAGTAGCAGTTCTAGCTGGAGACACTTTTTATGCTAAAGCATTTTCTATTTTATTAGGCTTGCCAACGAAAGATGCAGAACAAATAATTACACAGGTTATTGAAAAGATGTGTATTGCTGAAATTGAGCAGGCTCAAGTAAATGAAGTTTCAAAGCAGGATTATCTAAATATAATAGAAGGAAAAACAGCAGCGTTTATGAGTGCTTGTTGTAAGCTGGGAGCAAAAGTAGTTGAAGCAAGAGAAGAAGATATTTTAGCTTTAGAGAGTTTTGGTTTAGATTTCGGAATGGTATATCAAATTATAGACGACTGCATAGATGGTGACCCTAATGCAATAAGGAATAATATAACTATTGAAAATGCTAAAGAGTTTGCTTCAAAAGCCAATGAAGCTATTGAGAATTTGGAATCATCAATTTATAAACAGGGTCTTATAAGTCTTTTAAATTATGTACTTGAAGCTTCAAATCCTGAAAGAAAAAAAGCTTAAATAAAGTTTTGAAAATTAGAAGGAGTCGATAAAAAATGAAAATTTTCAATAATAAGTATTTAGTTCCTGTATGGACTGTTCTACGTGTATGGTTAGGATATCAATGGATAGTTCCAGCAATGGAAAAACTTAAAGATCCAAAATGGGTAGGTAGTGAATCCGGTACAGCTATAACAGGATTTTTAAAGGGGGGACTAGCTCAAGCTACTGGAGAACATCCATCAGTGCAATGGTGGTATGCAAGATTTATAGAAAATGTTGCGCTTCCAAATGCTAAAATATTTACTTATCTAGTTCCGTATGGAGAACTTCTTGTAGGCATTAGCTTAATACTTGGAGCCTTCACAATAGCAGGTTTGCTTGGTGGTGCTCTTATGAACTTAAATTACATGTTAGCAGGTACAACAAGTACTAATCCAATTTTATACACTGCAGCTATAATCTTAATGGCAGCTGGAGCTAATGCATATAAAATAGGTATTGATCAACTAATTATATCTTTTTGGAAAAAGAAATATGGTAGAAGATAAATATAGCATAAAAAAATTTAAATATAATTTAACATGAAATCAGGTCTTTAGACATGAAAATGAAGGGAGTTTAATAAACAATGAAAAAGAAAACAATTAGAGGTGCAATATTAGGTTTAGTTCTTACATTAGGTCTTTCAACAGCAGCTTTTGCGGCTGGTATGGGAGACATGGATATGGGACAAGGAACACAAAAAAGTTCAAATGGTATAAACGCAGAGTTAACTTTTAATAAAGATAATAAAGTAAAAACTGGTAAGAATGATGTGATGGTTACATTACATGATAGTAATAATAAAGAAATTGATAATGCCAATGTTAAAATTAGTGCAGAAATGGACAAGAGTTCCGACATGGGTGGCATGAATATGGATAATTCAAAGCCAATTGAAGCAACATTAGAAAGTAGTGGACAAGGCCAATACATGAGTACTATAAATTTTACTGATAAAGGTAAATGGGTCGTTACAGCCAATGTTATGGTAAATGGAGAAAAGAAGGATATAAAATTTGATGTTGACGTAGTTAGTGCAGGTCCAAATTGGGTTGTTATAGGTGGATTTATAGGAATAGTAGCAGTAATAATTATAGTAGCCGCAGTAAAAAAGAAACAAATCAATAAATAGAGACAAAGAATAGAGGTGACGGTTTAATGTCAAATTTAGAAAGGGAAACTCGTGATGAAACAAAGTCATCACAAGCACAAACGGAAACAAATTTATTAGATAATAAAATCATTAAGAATTTTATAAAAAGTAAGTGGTATCCAGGAATATTTCAATTATTTGTAGGATTAGTATTTACGTTTATCGTATTTGAATTGCTGACTGGACCTACTGATGCTGCTGATAATTTTGGTACAGCAGGAACATGGGTATTGTGGTGGCCTATTCTTCCTATACTATTATTTTTAACAGGTAGATTTTGGTGTACTATATGTCCATTTGGTGCATTAAGTGATTTAGTTCAAAAATTTGTAGGAAGTAAACAACCGGTACCTAAATTTTTAAAAAAATACGGAGTATGGCTAATAGACGCAATGTTTTTAGCGATTACATGGAGTGATCATGTTTTTGGAGTTGTTGAATCCCCAAGAGGTTCAGGAACATTACTTTTACTTATTACAATTGGAGTAATATTCTCAGGTGCATTTTGGGAACGCAGAACATGGTGCAGATACCTTTGTTTCTTAGGAGGGTTATCTGGAAATTATTCTAGAGCAGGTATGTTACAATTACGTGGAACAAAAGAGATATGTGCTAAATGTACAGCAGCACATTGCTACAAAGGAACTGAAAGAGCAGAAGGATGTCCCATGTTTGAATTTCCAAAAACAATGGAAGATAATGCAGAATGTAATTTCTGTGGAAACTGTGTAAAGAATTGTCCTAACAATTCAATTAATATATCATTGCGTCCACCTACTAAAGAATTATGGTTTATAAGAAAGCCGAGATTTGATGCGGCATTTTTAGCAGTTGTAATCATGGGAATAGTATTTGTTCAAAATATTACAATGCTGAACATATGGGATGGAATACTCGCATGGCTTGAAAATACAGTTGGAACAGATAATTATGCAATCACCTTTACTATAACATTTATTATAGCTATGGCTATACCATTAGCGCTATTATCTATAACAGGATTAGTTGCAAAGATATTCAATAAAGCTTCATTAAAAGAAAACTTCACCAAGTATGGATATGCAATTATACCATTAGATATGGCTGCTCATATAGCTCATAACCTATTCCACTTGTTAGCAGAAGGAAAATCTGTATTTTATACATTTATAGAATTATTCGGAGTTCAAGTGCAGAATACATCTACAGCTATTCTTGATGATCCAACAATTCAAGTATTTCAATTTTTATTAATAGGCATTGGTACTCTTGGTTCAATATATACTGTTTACAGAATTTCCAAGAATAATTATGAATCAAAAAAGATAAGTATAACAATAGTATATACTGTTCTTTTAATATTACTTGCAGTAGTTAATATAATGTTATTCTCATTACCTATGGCAATGCGTATGTAATAATCTTTTATAGCTTATCTAAAATGGTTTTAGATAAGCTATAATATTATTTTTACATTTTATAATAAGGAATAAATTAATACTAATACAGAAAGATTAGATGGCAGAGGTGACTAAAAGAAAATGACAGTTGAAAAAATTAAGCTATTTATTAGGGCTACGAGGCCTTTTTCCTTAACGGCTTCAGTAATTCCAGTTGTCCTTGGAGGAATATTGGCATTAAAAGAGCCTAATTTTAATCTTGGATATTTTATACTTTCAATCGTCGCAATTGTTTTTCTGCAGGCTTCAGTTAATTTATTAAATGATCATGATGATTTTATTAATAAGGTTGATACAAAAGAATCCTATAGTTCAAGTGGAGTAGTAGTTGAAGGATTGTTAAATCTTAAAGAAGTTTATCTAAGTGGGATGTTTTTATTAATTTTAGGATGTTTAATTGGTTTATTTTTAGCTTACAATGTAGGAATGATAATTTTTATTTTAGGGGCTGTTGGCGCTTTATGTGGATATTTTTATACAGGAAAGCCATTAATGCTCAAATATAGAGGGTTAGGTGCACCTTTAGTGTTTATAATTTTTGGACCATTAATGACATTTGGAGGGTATTACTTGCAGGTGCAGAAATTTACCATGCAGTCGTTAGTAATATCAATCCCGACGGCACTTCTTACAACTGCAATATTACATGCTAATGATATTAGAGATATAAAACATGATAAGAAAGCTGGTATTAAGACGCTGTCAATAAGTATAGGTTATAGGAATGCAGAAATAGTATATTTAAGCCTAATTATACTTTCATATATTTCTCTTATCGTAATGATTATTTTTAAATATATTCCTTATCTAAGTTTAATTTGTTTATTAACAGTACCAGCTGCCATTAAAAATATTAATAAATTAAGAATTGCCGAAGATTCCTGTGATCACATTTCAGAACTTGATAAAGAAAGTGGTAAGCTTCAAGGTCAATTTGGAATTCTTTTAATGTTATCTATTCTTTTATCTTATAGTTTATAGAAAGGCGGTAAAGCTTTGGAGAAGCAGGAAAGTAATAATAAGGTAATAATTTCTTCATTAATCATAGCTACAATATTATGGTTTATAATATTCGTGGTTAAACCATTTAATTTTTGGATTGAAATGGCGTTATCCATATTATTGTTAGCAGCAATAGCACTATTTTCGGAAAGAAACAAAATATCATTTAGAAGTATAAAGTTAAGACATATATTAATTGGAATTATTTCAGCCATAATATTATACTTTGTTTTTTATGCTGGAAATATACTTTCTGGATATTTATTTCCCTTTAAGGATGCACAAATATCATCAGTTTATAGTAACAGGGCACAAGGAAATTCATTATTTATTGGTGTGTTATTATTATTCATAATAGGACCAGGGGAAGAAATATATTGGCGTGGCTTCATTCAAAATAATCTCGTAAAGAAATTTGGAGAAAACAAAGGATATATATTTTCAACTTTATTATACGCAGGTGTTCATATAATTACTTTTAATTTTATGCTTGTTATAGCGGCTTTAGTGTGCGGTATTTATTGGGGATGGATTTATAAGAAAGAAAAAAGTCTTATTCCAATAATAATATCTCATGCAATTTGGGATTTTACAGTTTTTGTGTTATTTCCATTAATGTAATACGTAGAAGATTATAGATAAAATAATAATATAGAAAGAATACTAACTAATTTTTATAGGTTTAATTAAAAATGCGAGGTGATTTAATATGGCAGAAGCGAATGCAAATGATGTAGAAAAGATTTTTTCGGTTATTGCAAAAAGATATGATATGTTAAATTCAATTTTAACTTTAAATATTGATAGATTATGGAGAAGAAAAGCAATAAAAATATGTAATATTAAAGAAGGACAGAAGGTTCTAGACTTATGTTGCGGTACAGGACAAATGATAAATTATGAATGTAAAGCAGTAGGAAAAAATACTCCAGTTATTGGTGTAGACTTTAGCCAAGAAATGCTTAATGTAGGAGCTGAAAGACTTAATCAATCATTAAGGGATTATAAATATAAATTAATTAAAGGAAGTATATTAGAATTACCCTTTGAGGAAAATACTTTTGACTGCATTACTATTGCTTTTGGGTTAAGAAATATTCAAGATAAAGGTAAAGCTTTGTCAGAAATGTATAAAGTTCTAAAGCCTGGTGGAAAAGTAGTATGCTTAGAACTATCAAAACCTAATATACCAATTTTTAAAAATATATATAATGTATATTTCAATCATGTTTTACCAACAGTAGGATCAATAGGTACGGGAGATAAAAAAGCATATTATTATCTTAGAGATTCCGTGAATAATTTTATGAACAAAAAGCAGCTTAAAGAAAAGTTTAGTGAGATTGGGTTTAAGGATGCAGAGTATGAGTCTTTAACATTTGGAATTGCATCTATACATTATGGAATTAAGTAAATTAAATAATAGAAATAATATAGAGGTAGCTAGCAATTAGTCACCTCTATATTATTTTGGTGTATTGGATACAAGTATTAACTTCACTAGCAGTCTTAAGAAGTATTTTATAATCATCACCAAAGGTACTTAATGAATTAAAGTTCTCATATAGTTTAGAAAATAACATATACTTTTTATGCAGCAATTGAATTATTTAGTTTGGGGATGCTCTCGAAATTCTTTGGAAATTTAAAACTTGAAGATAAAATGGCAGTTGCTAAAGACAGTTATACATATTTTTTATTATAAATAAAGAAGATAAGAATTTTATTGTACTTGGAGATTATGGTAAAATAAATATAATTAAATTTATAAATGAAAGGAAAAATGATAATGAATAAATTGAGATTTTATCCAATTATAATGGCATTATTAGCATCAATCTTATTTGGAGCAAGTGCTCCTATTACAAAGATGCTTTTGGGAGAAATTCAACCTGTCCCTCTTGCTTCGTTTTTATATCTTGGTAGTGGGTTAGGTTTGGTAATTTTTCAAATTGTAAATTTGACAATCAAAAAGCAGGTCATAAATGAAGCATCTTTAAATAAAAGAGATTTTATCTGGTTATTTGGTGCAATTATCTCTGGAGGCATTATAGCTCCTATTATTTTATTAAGTAGTCTTAAAATAACACCTGCTTCAACTGCTTCATTGTTGTTAAATTTTGAAGGTGTTGCCACAACAATAATTGCAATAGTATTTTTTAAAGAAAATGTAGGAAAACAAATTTTGGGGGCTATAGTATTAATTACACTTGCTAGCATTGTTTTATCATGGGATTTTACAAATCAATGGGGATTTTCAATAGGGGCCCTAGGAATTATAATGGCTTGTTTATGCTGGGGAATTGATAATAATTTTACCAGAAATATTTCCTCTAAAAATCCATTCTTAATTGTTACAATCAAGGGAATAGTATCAGGCTTATTTTCGCTTATTTTATCTATAGTATTAAAAAATCAAATCCCGGATTTGAAAGTTATAATAGCCGCCATGATAATTGGATTTTTCTGTTATGGTTTAAGTATTGTATTATTCGTATTTGCTATGAGGGATTTAGGAAGTGCGAGAACTAGTGCATTATTTGCAACAGCCCCATTTATTGGTTCTATTTTATCCATTATCTTACTAGGTGATATTCCAAGCAAAGTATTTTTTGTATCTTTACCTATTATGATTATTGGAGCGGTACTTTTATTAAAGGAAGAGCATGCACATAAACATATACATGAAAGTATGGAGCATGATCATAGACATAATCATAATGATGGGCATCATGACCACGAACATAATGACAAACAAGAGATAGTAAAAGGGTATCATTCGCATTTACATACGCATAATTCCATAGAGCATACCCACCCACATTTACCAGATATTCATCATAGACATGCACATTAAATAAACCTAAAATGCTTGAAGGTTTGGATTTTGGATTTATTGACAGTGAATGGAATCTGCTGTAAAATTAATTAGTGAAAATTTGATTTAAAGTTAAGAGGGAGTAACTGCCTTTAAAAAGGTGATAAAGTCAACATACTGACCTTGGGTCTGGCTTTATTGTAACTAATTTTTAGTTAAGTGAGACTTTTAGCGCAATATTAGTGTTTGTTATAAATCTTTTTTTTGATGATTTATCAAGAAAGATTTATAAGAAGATGCTTTATTGTGCTGAGGGTCTTTATTTTTTATAAAAAAACGCTAAAGCAGTTAGTTAAATTAATAATTAATATAAATGGAGGTATTAAAATGGCATCATTTATCAAGGCATTATTACTAGTGGTAGTTGCAGAAATGGGGGATAAAACTCAGCTTCTAGCAATGGCAATGGCAGGCAAATACAAGGCTAAACAGGTATTGATTGGGGTTTTAATTGCAACTATTTTAAATCACGCATTAGCAGTTGCAGTTGGAAGTTATTTAAGCTCCTTAATTCCTATGAATCTTGTAAAAATAATAGCAGCAATTTCTTTTTTAGCCTTTGGCCTTTGGACAATTCGTGGAGATAAATTAGACGATGAGGAAAACAAAAAAGTGAAATTTGGTCCAATTGTCACAGTGGCTATTGCATTTTTTATAGCAGAAATGGGTGATAAGACTCAGCTTATGACAATAACCATAGCAGCAGAAAATCAGCAGCCACTTCTCATTTTAATGGGAACAACAGGTGGAATGCTTATTGCAGATGGTATAGGTATTTTAGGTGGAGCATGGATATGCAGGCATATACCAGAAGGATATATAAAGTGGGTAGCAGGTGTAGTATTCATGTTCTTTGGAACATTGACTTTATATAATGCAGTTCCGGTAGCATTTTTAGGACCAGTATATTTAGTTTTATACTTAGCTCTTATGGGAGCACTCATCTATATCTTTGGAGTAAAGTTTGCATATTTTGATCAAGTGTGTGATATAGCATTAAATAAGATAGATGAGCCATCTGAAATGGAAAGTGAAGAAGAAATAAAGAAAAGAGCTTAATATTAAATTAAATAATAATTAATGTAAAACCTAATTAATAGCAGTTTATAATAGAGTTATGGAAAGTTACCATAGCTCTATTTATAGTATAAAGATCATTTTTGAATATATTTTAACACTTACTTTATTAAAACTATTTTCTGATTTATTATAGTTAAATTTATTATGTCCAAACAGTTTTTACTTTCAACAGTATGATAAGAGAGTAACGGTTAGCGGGAAAACTAATATAATGGAATTGATATTGAATTATTGTATGGGAGAAATTAACGTGTTATCTAGTAGTAAATTTATACGACAATCATTAGAATTACATCTTTTCTTTGCAAGAATTATGAAGGAGCATTCATTTTTCCTGGAAATAGGTTTTACACCAAAGAATTCAAATTATGTAGATGAAGCAGATGCTTTTAGAATTGGCTTTGATAATCTTTTATGTGATGTAATTACTATTTCTGAAGGTGTTGTAAGCGGTGATGTGCTACAATCTGGTGAAGTGGTAACCCCTTTTACTCTTGAAGCTGAAAAAGCATCAGCATATTTTACAGGAGTGAAAATTGCGACTAATCTCACTAAAGTAGAAGCCGAATTAGTAAATAATCCTTTTAGCAGGCATAATCATGAGGCCCTTGAGAAAAAAGTATTTGCAATTAACAATAGAGCATTAGAATTGACAGCAGGTTTAATAAGATTTAAAGCTAGATTATTATCAGATGTTTTATCATGCAAAGTATTCACAGTAAATTATCCTTTACTTATCGATCATATTATGAGAGAAGCAAAGTTTTATTTTACGTTAGTTCAAAGGTTACAAAATTGCGAAGAGATTGACCTAGAGAGAGAGGCTTATGAACAAGAAGCTTTCTGGAACAGAATTATGGCTGAACATTCAAAATTTATACGAGGATTACTAGATCCAACTGAAGATGAATTAATAAATACTGCAAATAATTTTGGACATCAGTTCGATATGTTAACACGAGAAGCAAGAGAAGCTATGGATAAATCAATACCAATTTCTAGGGTCACAGATGATAGTTTAAAAGCAACAGAAGCAATAAGGAAATTTAAAGCACAAGGTACTCAGGGATTAGTAGAGTGTAAAATCAAGTCCATAATAGTACCATTACTAGGTGACCATACTTTACGTGAAGCAAATCACTATCTACGTTTATTAAAAATATTTAGGAAAGTTGAAGAGTGTGATTGCGAATACTAATAGATTAGTGTAAGTATTTTATAAGCTAGAGAAGAATACGTGTATATGATTAGCATATGCACTTATTTATATTGAATTTTCTATGTATATAACATATAGTTCACATTACTATCTCACAACTCTAGTAGAAGATCCTACAAGGATGCCAAAAGATAATAACTACTAAAGAAATCTTACAGAAAGTATTATATTCATAATAAAATCACTTAGCTTAACACATAGCGGCTGGTGATTTTATTTATTTCAACTTTAGTTTAATAATATAAATTATATGTTACTTAATACATTTATTTTATAAACATCTTGCATTATTTTTTGATATAATCTATAATGATAATCAGATTTAATTGAGAAGGTATATCAATAGTACTGGAGTGAATTTTATTCTTATATAAATACCTTTTTTAATCTTAAGGAAAATAAAAATTTATAAAAGATTGTCCTATATTTCATTAGGAAATATTTTATATATACTAAAAAATAAAATTACAAAAGAGAAGGAGTGATAATTGTTGCGTAAGTTATTTACATTATTATTGGTAGTATTTTTGATGTTACCCATGTTTGCAATTAAAGTATTAGCAGCAGATGCGAAGGCAGATTTGTCTAAAAGCAATGAGTTCATTGAAAAATCACTTGAAGCTGTAAAAGCAGATGATTTTTCTAAAGGAAAAGATTTTTATGAGGAATATAATCAAGCTTGGATTGAACTCGAAGATGGAGTAAAGGAACAATCGAAACAAGCTTATGGAGATATTGAAGGCAAAATGGGAATGGTTAAATTTTTATTTTCCCAAGACCCAGTGCAAAAAGATAAAGTTATAAGTGCTTTAGAGGATTTAGAAAAAACTAATAAAGCATTTATAGATGGAAAAAGTGATAGTCAAGAAACAAAAACTAAAGGGGAAGCCGCAACTATAAAGGATTTAGTTGCTCTTTTAGAGAAAGCAAAGAGTCAAATTGAAAGTGGAAATGATGCTGAAGCAGTTAAAACAATGGATACTTTTAGTTCATCTTGGCTTGATGTGGAAGGCGTAGTTTTAACAAAATCAAAGACTGTATATGACGATGCTGAAAGGGATATGGTTAGCGCAAAAGCTTATCTTACAGTAGATCCTATTCAAAAGGACAAGGCTGTAAAAGTTATTGATAGAATGCATGGATACTTATCTTTATTAGATGGAAATACATCATACGGTATAATAGACGTAATTACAATTATACTTCGAGAAGGATTAGAAGCACTTTTAGTTGTAATTGCTTTACTAGGTTTTCTAAAGAAATCAGACCAAGAAGATAAGAAAACATGGATATATGGTGGAGTATTAATTGGAAGTATAGTAAGTATTGTACTAGCTGTTTTAGTCAAACTTCTATTTACATCAGGTACTTTTGGAAATAATAATTTCTTAATATCAGGTTGGACAGGCGTATTTGCAGCTGTAATGCTTATTTACGTAAGTTATTGGTTACATAGTAAATCGGAAGTATCTTCACGTAATCACAGTATACAGGACAAAAGTTATAAATCATTAGCTAATGGTAGCTTGTTCTCTTTAGGATTCTTAGCATTTTTAGCAGTATTTAGAGAAGGAACTGAAGTTGTTCTATTCTATATTGGAATGGCATCTTCAATTAAATTAACTGATTTATTTTTGGGAATAGCGTTAGGCTTTGCGATACTTATAATTATAGCTGTATTAATGCTAAAGATTGGTTTACGTATACCAATGAAACCATTTTTCCTTGTATCTAGTCTTTTAGTTTTTTATTTAGGATTAAAGTTTACTGGTATGGGAATTAATGGACTTCAACTAGCTGGAATATTATCAGCTACATCTAGTGATTCGCTGCCTACAATATCTGCACTGGCAGTATATCCAACATGGCAGGGAGTAGTACCTCAAGTATTATTAGTTGTTATGGCAGTAGTAGTGACATTACATAATAAATTAAAAAGAAGTTAAGGAACTAAAGAAAAACATGAAAAAGAAATCAGCAGGGGGATTTATTTATGAAATCAGTAAGAAATTTATTATTAGCAGCAGTATTAGGAACAGCAATTACAGTAGCAGGTTGTGGAGTGCAAAAAACTGAGCAGGCTAAGCCAGCTGAGAATACAGCACAAACTACATCCCAAGAGACAAAAGCATTTACTATGAACGATGCAAGTAACAATATGAGAAATATTCTTAAAGATATGAAAACTCAAGTTTCTAATAACGAGGAAGACAAAGTTAGTGAAGGTGGTACAAAGTTAGAAGATTCTTGGAAGGAATTTGAGGATAAATTTGAAGATGATTTAAAGGACAAGTATTTGGATTTATATGTTAAGATTGAAGATCCATTAGAAGTCATCGAAGCAGCATCTAAGGTTAAACCGCTAGATACAAAGGTTTTAAATGAATCAATTGATAAATTGGATGCGGAATTAGTTAAATTACAAGAAAATGATGCAACAGCAACTGGGCTTGAAAATATGAGAGATACATTAAAAGAGATGAATACGGATTTAAATAATAAGAAAGAAGATAAGGCTATAGAGATTTCAGATAAACTTGAAGAAAACTGGAGTTCATTTGAAGATGGAATAAAGGATAACTATAAAAATCTTTATGAAGAAGTTGAATCTCCATTAGGAGTTATTCAAGCAGACGTAAAAGTGAAACCTCTAGATACAAAAACATTAACTGCTGCAATTGATGAGTTAGATAAGACATTAGATCAATTACAAAAATCTATTGCTTTTTCATCTGCTCCACAAGACATGAAAACAGCTTTAGCTAAAATTAATAAATTTACATCACCTATTAATGCAGAAAAAGTAACAAAATATGCTGAAAGATTAGAAAAATACTGGAGTACTAGTGAAGATATGGTAAAACAAAAAAATCCTGATCTTTATGAAAAAATTGAAGTACCTATGGGAGCAATACAATCATCTGCAAAAGCTAATCCAATAGATACAAATACAATAACATCCGCAGCAGGAGAATTAGATAAATTATTAACTGAAATGCAAAATTTAAAATAGATTTCAAACGGACTGCTGATATAAATAATTGGCAGTCTTTTTTATTATAAAAATACTTTGATTTTGAAATTAATTGTAGGAACTAATAGAAATCTGTGTATAGTATCTAAAAAAATGGAATACTAAGCATGAGGTGATTTACATGGAAAGTGTATGGAGTTCCGAGGTTAATTTTAGAAAAAGAGAAACTTTAAATCAAGATATCCAATGTGACGTTCTTATAATAGGGGCTGGAATGGCAGGATTGCTCACAGCATATATGCTGAATAAAAGTGGGAGAGATGTTGTTGTAATTGATGCTAGAAGTATAGCAGGCGGAGTTACAAAAAATACAACTGCTAAAATAACATCTCAACATGACTTAATTTATGATAGTATCATTAAGGAATTTGGTGAAGAAGGTGCAAGACAATATGCGAGAGCAAATGAACTTGCAATAAAGAGATACAAGGAAATAATTGATGCAGAAAAAATCGATTGTGATTTTGAGTATAAAGATGCATACTTGTATACTTTAGATAACATTAAAGATCTTGAAGATGAATATGATGCAGTAAAAAGATTGGGAATTGAAGCAGAGTTGGTAGATGAAGTAAGTATCCCTGCAGAAACTAAAAAGGCATTGAAATTTAAGAATCAAGCTCAGTTTAATCCGCTAAAATTCTTAAGACCAATTTCTGAACAATTAACTATTTATGAAAATACAGTGGCTCTTGATATTACTGAAGATAATACTGTAGTTACAAAGAATGATATGAAAATTAAAGCAAACAAAATAGTTGTTGCATCACATTATCCATTTTTAAATACTCCAGGATATTATTTTATGAGAATGCATCAAGAGAGAGCGTATGTTATAGCGTTAGAAAATGCACAGGATGTAAATGGAATGTATAAAGGTATTGATAAAACAGGTTATTCATTTAGAAATTATAAAAATTTATTATTATTTAGTGGTGCAGTAAGAAGAACTGGAGAAAATGAAGAAGGTGGGGCATACGAAGAATTAAGAAAAGCTTCTAAAGAATTTTATCCAAACGCAACAGAAAAATATCATTGGTCAACTCAAGATTGTATGACTTTAGATAATATCCCTTACATAGGTCACTACTCATCTAAAACACCTAATATTTATGTTGAAACAGGATTTAAAAAATGGGGAATGACAACTTCAATGGTTGCAGCAATGATAATAAATGATATGATTCTTGGAAATGAAAATGACTTCTCTGAAATATTCTCACCAAGAAGGTTTGATATGTCAGCATCAATGAAAAATGCTGCAAAGGACCTTGTTATAACTGCAAAAAACTTTATTGCAGAGAGGATAAATATTCCCGAGGAAAATCTTAGTAGCATTAAAAATGGTCATGGAGGCATTATAGAGTACAAAGGTCAAAAGGCTGGGGTCTATAAGGATAATGAAGGTAAAGTATATACAGTATCAACAAAGTGTGCTCATTTAGGCTGCGAACTTAAATGGAATGCTGATGATTTAACTTGGGACTGTCCTTGTCATGGTTCAAGATATAATTATGAGGGAATCTGGATTGAAAGTCCTACTAATAAGTGTCTTCATGAAGTGTAGTACGATACTATAGATAATAGAATAAAGATGTAATTTAACATACAGAATTTATAAGTTAAAAAAGCTGTCTTAAAATATTTAAATTTTAGATGGCTTTTTTAGTTTAAGAAAATATGAGGAAGAGAAACTCAATCCCCACTAGTTTTAGCAGCATTATTTTCTTTTGAATCAATGGATAGTCATGGGAAAACATTAAATTTGGGTGAAACTGTAATATTACCTGAAGAAATTAATCCATTTATATCTATCCTAAGGAAAAATGGAATTCTAATTACAGCACTTCATAACCATTGGTTATTTGAAGAACCAAAACTTATGTATATCCATTTCGAATCTATAGACGAGCCTCTAGATTTTGCTAGAAAGGTTGCCGAGGCACTTAAAGTATTAAGAAGATGTTAGAAATTTAAAAAAGCAATAAGTGGTAATTTTAAATATTACTATCCGCATTGGATAAAATCAATGCGGTTTTTATGTGGTTTTTGTTATCTGAAAACTATTTTAATATGAGCCCCTTGACAATATTACTAATTAGTAATATTATTATACCCATGGATAAGAATAAAATTACTTATGGAGAATTAAACGATTTAAATTTAAAAGCTATTATAGCATTAAGCCGATGTATACAAAGTGTTAATAAAAGAGAACTTAAAATTATCAAAGAAGGAGGATTAACATTTTCACAATTTGGGGTGCTTGAAGTACTGTATCATAAAGGAGACTTAAGAGTCAGTGAAATATTAGAAAAAACTCTTTCAACTGGTGGGAATATGACTGTTGTTATAGATAACCTAGCTAAGGATAATTTAATCGAAAGACGTCCTGATCCTAAGGATAGACGTGCAAGTTTAATAAGTATCTCTGAAAAAGGAAGAAAGCTTATAAGTGAACTCTTCCCTAAGCATGTAGATAATTTAAGTGAAATTTTTAGTGCTTTAAGTGTTGAAGAGAAGAAGATTTTAATAAATATGTTAAAGAAATTATCAGGTGTATAGCTTACACCTTAATTTTTAAATCGATAGTACTAATTAGTAATTAACTAGTTAGTAATGATTGTTTAATTTTATTTGGAAAATATGTTTTGAGATTAGAAAGGAAGAGTTTAATTGGATTATTTAAGTAATTTGGTGAATGATATGAAGGAAATATGCGATGATTGTTGCCAGAAAGGTTCAGATAATTGCAATTATAGAAAATGTAATATTGGATTCGCAAAATATGTAGTAGAAAATATTAAGGATAAAGCTATAAAAGCTATAGAGGATGGAGAAAATTTAATTCCAAAGGATGATTTAAAATACTATGAGGATAAAATAATAGCTAGAGGAATCGCAAATATTTGTAAGCTATGTAAAGACTGCAATGAAAATCATAGTGAAAATTGTGTTGTAGCGCTAACAAGAAGATCTCTAGAATACACACAATTAAAAGATAAGATAGAGTATCCAGGCAATGTACTTATGTACCTAATGAATGTTTCAAAGCAAAATCCAGAACTGGCTGGGTCAATTAAATTAGAATACTTAAGTATATAAAAAACATTAATGAAAATAAAAACTCTAAAAAATAGTTAATGAAGGTGATTACAAAAAAGCCTTTCATATAAATAAAAAATAATGAGGAGAGTTACGAAGGATGATTAAATCAATATTATCAAAATTATTTGGAATTAAGGAAGAAGTTAAAGTAGAGGACAATAAAATTGTTTGTGGATGTTTTAAAATAACAGAGCAAGATTTGAAAAATGCAGTTAAAAATGGTGCAAAATCATTTGAAGAAGTGCAAGCTATCACAAAAGTAGGCACTGGCTGTGGTCGCTGTGTTGAAGGTAATAAAGCACTAATTAATAAATTAATATTAGCAAATAAAATAGAAGAAAATGCAATAGTATGTGGATGCTTTAAAGTTACAGTACAAGATATAAATAATGCAATTAAAAATGGAGCTAAATCATTTGAAGAAGTACAAGCAATTACTAAAGTAGGTACTGGTTGTGGACATTGTGTAGAAAGTAATAAACAATTATTAGCAAGATGATGAGCTAAAAAGTATACATAATAAAGATGCAAGTGTTAAAACTAATAAGTGTTAAAAGATTTCATATTTAAATTTAAAAACAGTTAAAGGAGAATATATAATGGATAATGATAAAGTAATATGCGGATGCAAAAATGTTAAAGTACAAGACATAAAGAATGCAATTGCTAATGGTGCAAAATCATTTGAAGAAGTTCAAGAGGTTACTGAAGTAGGAACGGGCTGCGGCCATTGTGTAGAAAATAATAGAGCATTAGTTGATGAATTATTAGGAAAGTAATATCAAAGATAAAAAAGTTCATACTTCTATTAGTATGGACTTTTTTCATAAGATTATCTCTTATTCTAAAATTCAATGCTTAGTTATAGTAATTTAAGTAGTAAAAAGTTTATCGCCATAAAATTAACACATTTATGTGTTAGAATGTGCTTATAAATAATTCAAATATACAGAGATGGTAGAATTGCGAGAAAAACAAATTCAGTTTCAATTACAGGTGCTAAACTTGATTTTTTTGCTGATTTGTTGTACATAATTCTCTCGTATGTAACTTTAGTAACAATGAAGATTTTACCGTTATGGTTTTTAGGTTTTGTATGTTTCAAGTTTTCTGAATTTGTGATAACATCAAAATTCATGAAAAATAACAATAAAGCTTCAAATGATCCTTTCGTTTTTGATAAAGTTGGACGAGTTGTTGCGGCTATCTTTTTTATTATGCCTGGAATTGTTTGTATATATAAATGTTTTGAGTATCATAATATGTGAATAATACTAAATTGTACATTATTTATAATATTTTTAGCTGGAATTTATTCATCTTACCTGAGAGTAAGAAGTTGTATAGTATTTTATAGGTTAGAAAACAATAGGTGTATATGATTAGCATATACGCATATTTACTTGAACGAAAATTTAAATGAGAAAAGATATGAAAAAAGAAGCAATGTATCATAACTGTTTTGATTAATTATAATTTGTAATTTATAACTGTTAGTGATTATAGGGGCCACAGGACATTTAGGAAATCTATTCTTCGTATCAAGTAGTATGATGGGAGAAGAAGCACTTTTGCAAAACAAAAATGCTATAAAAGCAGTAACTGAAATAGGTGCTTTTAGAGACTTTGTTCTAGGATAGATTGCAAAACTGAGCAGTAAAATAAAGAAATTTATGCTATATTTAAAATTAACATAAATCTCTTAGTTTACTGCTATTTTAGGTAGTCAGCTTTGCAATCAATGCTGTTCATTCTACATATAAATAAGCCTCTTATTAGTAGTTATGTCAATTGAGATAATTTTACTTTAGGATTATGGTACCTTTGTTTGTTTTGAGTTTTGTTTTTGTAATTAATGGCCTTTTGCGGGCACCAATGAATACAAGCTAGGCATTTTTCGCAATTGTGCTTGAATGTTACTTTTTCATCTATAATCTCAATATTTTTTGCTGGACAAACCGAAACACAAATGCCACACTTTGTGCAACTCTTTGATACGCTATAATCTTTATCTGTAGACTTAAAATTAGCAGAAGCTTTATTATGCATCTTTCTAAGAAGACCCAAACTGCCTTTTATTCTACACTCTTTTCTGATTTTAATATCTTGAATGATGACATCAAGTTTATCCTCGGCTTTTGCGAGCAGCTTGCCCACTTTATCGCTATTTATATCGACCATAAATATATAGTTTGACAAAATAGGAAGTTTAGAGCCGTAATGTAAATATGCGCCTTTTTCTTTTAGTATATTGTCAACATCTGTAAGACATGTACCGATAGCTCCCCCGCAGGTGACCACTGAAAAGAAATAGGCATTTTTATTAAAGTTACTGCTTGTTATGAAATCATATACCATATTAGGCAGTCCCCATGCATAAACAGGAAAAACAAAACCAATTACCTCGCTGTTGCAATTATAATTTATTCCGACTTTGGAGATTGATACCACATCAGTGTTACCCAAAGCATCAGCGATATCAAGGGCGGTTTGCAGGCTGTTCCCTGTTGCAGAAAAGTAAAAAATTGTTTTATTCATTTGCATATACCTCGCTATTAATTTTATTTATATTTAATAAACTTTTATTTCCCTAAAACAATTAAGTAGTTATTTTATGAATTTATTATACTTTGCATTTTATTAAAAGATTTGCCTGTTTCACGTTAATTCTTGCCTAATCCTGCGAAAACATCTATGAACTTGTAAGATGAAAGCTTTTGGAATAATTCCACGCGGCTTGGTTAGTCTAATAGTTACTTTTGTTGACGCAAATTGGAGATATCTCTCCTTGGTGGTCTTCCGAAAAAGCGACTGTAATCTCTGCTAAATTGGGAATCGCTCACATAACCCACTAGCTGACATGCAGTGGCAGCATCCATTGAACCGGAGAGCATAAGACGCCTAGCTTCATGAAGGCGCAGCGCTTTTTGGTATTGCAGTGGACTCATCGAAGTAACTGATTTAAAATGCTCGTGAAATGATGACTCGCTCATATGTACCAGTTGGGCCAAGTCTGCAATCTTAATCTGATCAGAGAAATTGTCGCGGAGCCAAGAAATTGCCTTCACAACCCGTTGCACACCCGAATCTGCAAAACCCATTTCAGCAACATGAACACCGATGGAGCTGCGAAGAACTCGTATCAAAATCTCATCCAACACGAGAGGGGCAAGCAATTTGGTGTCAGAGGGATTTTGTAGGCACTTCACTAGCCGCCTGACTGCATTGATAATGTCAAAATCGGTGTTTGCGACGTAACCCGTGCTCCGCTGACGAATCGGAGGCAGACCCTGTGGATACACTTTCATGACTAACTCGGAGATTCTTTGTGGGTCGAGTTCCAAGCCGACACTAAGAAACGGCTCAGAAGAGCTGGCCTGTGTGGTTTGGAGAGCAACCGGCAGAGCAACGGGGAACATGAGTATACTTGACCTGCCGACCTCGTAGATTTCATTCCCTAAAGTAACGGCCTTTGCGCCTTGTGCAACGATTAATAAGGAAGGCAAGTAGAAGGTTTTCATAATATCCGTTTCAATTCTTGAATAGCGATTGATATGCAAACCATGGATACTCTGACTAAAGGTGCCGTCATGTGGAGTTTGTGCATAGATAAGGCGTGCCAGCCGTAGTGTTTCTTCTTCAAGCGTCTCATCGGCGTTAATAGACGTTGATGGAACTGAATATTCATCTAACTCTTTCATCATTTTGAAAGTAACTCCTTTCGCTCTCAATCATATAATAATCACAATTTTGTTGAATGGGTTTAACCCTGATATTTAGTAATATAACATAAAAATAATTGAAAGAACAGGGAGCAGAAGTGGTTGAGGGTGATCTTTTAAATAATGAAAATCTCACCAAAGCAATACCAGTGTTGATGATGTGGCGCACATAGCTGCCCAATTTCGAGGTGGTATTAGTGAAGAAGTAGCTCGGGTAGTAAATCTCGATGCAACTATTGTGCTAGCTAACGCAGCTTTAGAGTCAGATGTCACAAGATTTGTTTTTACTAGCACTGGTAATGTATATCGCGATATGAATATAAACAGACCATGTAAAGAAGACGATATTTTTATGCCAGCAAAACTGATATATCCCAATTATGCGGCTAAAGATATGGGAGCCTTGTAAACACAAATTAAGAAGAGATATGGTGAAATATACAAATCATAGTATAAACACACCCCATATTTTCATTTAGGGAGTAGAGCTTTACGCAAAATCAATCTACTAAAACAGCGGTCTGATTTTAATTATTCACTAAAATAAATTCATGATTAGTTACATTTTTTATAACTTGTAATTGATAAAATGGTATGATATAATTTGTGTTATAGGTTACAAGTATTTAAAAATGTAATTTGTAATGTAAATTGTATTATCATACTAGGGGGAAAGATACTATGAAAAAAGATATTATGGATTTAATAAAGGTTGATTCGACAAAATGTACTAAGTGCGGAAGTTGTGCCAAAGTCTGCCCAACAGGTGTTATAGGCATGGATGAACAAGGACCGAAGGTCGTAAGTCAATTTTGTATCGCATGTGGTCACTGCATAGCTATTTGTAAATCAGCAGCAATTGACAATGTGAAAACACCTTTAGCTAATCAAATGCCACTAGAAAAAATGCCAGTTATTGATGAAGATACAGCGGCTATATTTCTTCGCAGCAGACGCTCGGTTAGAGAATTTAAAAGCAAGTCTGTTCCTAGGGAAAAGATTAAACAGCTTTTAGACATAGCAAGATTTGCTCCGACAAGTGGAAACTCACAAGGTGTTTCTTACCATGTAATTGATGACGCTGATACATTACGTAGCATTACAGCAGTTGCAATTGATTGGTTGGAAGAGGCATTGAAATCTCCACCTTATGCCGGATCACCATATGAAGCGCCATTTAAAGCCCACATAGCCAACTATCGTCAGAATGGCGCGGATGTTGTATTACGTGATGCTCCTTGTCTAGTGATTCCAATGGTTGACAAAAATTCTTTACCAGTTGGTAAGGACAATACTCACTTTTCATTGGCTTATGCGGAACTTTATGCGGCTTCAATGGGGCTTGGGACATGCATTACTGGATTTTTTAACGCCTGTGCTGAATCTGGATATAAACCATTGCTTGATATCTTGAATTTGCCAGAAAATATGCATGTTACAGGAGGACTGATGGTGGGTTATCCGAAATATACTTATAGACGTTTAGTAGATAGAAACCCACTACAGGTAACTTGGCATGATGTAGAAAAATAAAATATATAAATTACATTGATTTATAACTTTATATGATTCTTGTATTACTTAGATTCAGGTGACAATGTTAAAAAGGGCCGGCTTATTGACGGTCCTTTTTTATATAAAATAATTATTTGGATTTTTAAGTTCTCCTATCAGAAGATCCACAACCGACTCTATGTTTTGCTTTCAGTTTTCTTATTTTATTTTTAAATCATAATATGTTTAAATAGGCAGAGTTATGAGGGTATTTGTTAAGATAACCTTATTCCATAATAGTATTAAAGTATTCCTTAATGATTAAACTGCCAATTAATAGGTATTATCTATTTAGCTGAACATGAATATAATTCTTGTTTAAGCTTTTCTGCTGTAGAAGGTGAGGCAGTATAAATCATTACTTTCAAATCAGGATAATTTGAAAGCTGTAAATTCACATGTTCAAACTCCAATTCTCCAATTCGAGGATGATTCCATAATTTATGACAGTCAGTAACAGTTTTAACTTCATAACGAGGCCACCATTTTCTGAAAAATTCACTTTCTTGCTTAAACTTTTCAATCATGTCGTGTAATCTTGAATCTTGAGGATGTCTAGCACAATCTGCCCTAAATCTCGCTATCATGATTTTAGCACGTTCTTCCCAATCTGAGTTGATTTCTTTTTTGAATGGATCAATTAAAAATTGATGCAATATGTTCGGTTTTGGATTTATGCTGGCAGAATATGAAGGGAATCGAAACAAAATTTCTGAGGCACGATTCCATAATAGTACATCCCAATATTTATCCATTATATACGCAGGATGAGGTTCCAACGCGAAAACAGTTCTTTCTAATCCTGTACTAATTTCTTTATAAATTTCTGATTCTTCCATTTCATCAGATTTAGATAATAAAAAAAGATATCGGCGTTCATCATCAGATAATCTTAAGGCATTAGCCAAGCTTTCCAATATTTGATGAGAAGGGCGTACGTCTTTCCCTTGTTCTATAGATGTATACCAAGAAACACCGACATTGGCAAGTTGAGCCACCTCTTCTCGACGAAGTCCTGGTGTACGGCGTCGTCCATGTGATGGTAATCCAACCTGTTCTGGTGTAAGACGCTCTCTAGCTACACGCAAAAATTCACCTATGGAGTGCTGCATTGTAATTTCTTTCATTTATCTTCCTCCTCATATCCTACTACTCTCAATCGTAGGATAATTACAATATGGTTGAAGTATTTTAACCATGATATATTAGCAATATAACATAAAAGTAATTAACAAACAAAACTATTTAGATTGGAGTGAATTAATTTATGAAGATATTTGTAACAGGGGCAACAGGAAAGGTCGGAAGTCGTTTTGTACCTTATGTACTTAAGAAAGGTCATGCTGTCCGTATTCTTGTAAGAAGTGCTGAGAGAGCACTTGCGTTGAAAGAACAGGGGGCAGAAGTGGTATTGGGTGACCTTTTGGATAATGATAATCTCACTGAAGCCATACGAGGTGTTGATGCTGTGGTACATATAGCTGCCCAATTTAGAGGTGGTATTAGTGAAGAAGCAGCTCAGGCATTGAATCAAGATGCAACCATTGCATTAGCTAAAGCAGCTCTAGATGCAGGCGTAACAAGATTTATTTTTACAAGCACTAACAATGTATACCGCGATATGAATGTAAACAGACCATGCAGAGAAGATGATATTCTTGTGCCAGCTAAACTGATATATCCCAAAACAAAAATTGCTGCAGAAGAAGCTTTGCTAAAATTACATCGTGAGCAAGGGTTAGATATTCGTATTATGAGACTAGCGTTTGTTTATGGTGATAGTGATCCACACATTGAAGAAATTTTGCCTTTCATTAGTAAGTGGAATCCTTCAAAGCAACAATCTATAGTACATCACGACGATGTTAGTCAAGCATTACTGCTTGCTGTTAATACACCAGGTATTGGAGGTCGCATTTATAATGTTGCTGACGATAACCCTATTACTGTAGGTGAATTATTTCAATTACAAGGGGAACCAGAGCAGGCAATTCCTGATGGTGGATGGCCTAGTTTTAATCAATGGGATATGGTAGCAGATACAAGAAAGATTAAAACCGAATTGAATTTTCAACCGAAATATCCTTCTATTTATGTAGCTAGAGATATGGGAGCATTGTAGTTGCAATTTGCAAAAGCATTATATTAAAAGGTACACAAGCTTGGTTATTTGGGAGATTTTAAAACATCTGCGGTAAATTTTCTATCAGAATACATACAGAAATTATAATATTAATGAAATAGAAAGCCCATTCATTTCAGTGGGCTTTCGTGTTGTTTAAAGGTAAATTTGCAAAGAAAACTGAGTTGAAATATCAAGATAAATATGGAAGTGTTTGAAAGAGTATATGTACCAAATATGTATCTAGTATCTTTAACGATCTAACATCAAGAGTACATTCCACGTGGTTTAACCTATTAGAAATTGTTTTATCTTTTTTTCAGTATCTGAACCGGGAAATGCTGTAAGAATAGTCAGTTTTAAATTTCTATCTGATAAAACCATATAGCTGGTATACTCAAAGTTCAAATGATTCTTAACATGTTACGTTTAGAAGTATCAAGTTTACTATAATCATAAAGAAGTTTTTCAGAAGCTCTATTCCATGCAATAATATTGTAGCGTTGATCAAGTATAGTTGCTGGAGAAAACTCTATGTTGTCTATCACATGCTTAAGCATTGGATTAACAGTATTATCATAGGTGGCTATTTCCGTTGGAGGTGTTAACCTCGCAAGGTTGTAAAGATGCATAGTTTCCTTTTTATCAAGCATTAAAATTCTGGCTAAACTTTCGAGGACTTGTGAAGATATGGTTATGGGACGTCCTTGTTCAAGCCATATATACCAAGTTAGCCCAACTTCAGAAAGAAAAGAAACTTCCTCTCGTCTAAGCCCAATTGTTCTTCTTCTCGTACCTTCAGGCAAACCAACATGTGAGGGTAAAATCTTTGCTACACCTATATATATTTATCAAATGTCTGCACACTTGAAAATTATTATTGATAGACTCGTTGCTTATATGAAAGAAGATTATTCAAGCTACCTTTCTCCTAATAAAAAGGTGTTATTTGTATCTACATTTGGCGGAGGCGATATAACACAATTCAAGAACTATTTTGACTTAACTGGTAAAAGTCTTGAAGTTTTAGGTTTTGGTGAATACAAAATCCTGCTTACGGGAGGTTTGCGTGAACCAAAAGAGTTATTAGAACGTTCAGAAGTTTTGTCAGAAGCAAAAGAGATGAGTGAATGGTTATTAAATAAATAGAGAAAAGACTTATTTAATAAAAAATCATAGAATATTAAGATATTAAGAGGCAGATTACCATTTTAAAGTAAAGGTAATCTGCTTTTTTGGGGAATTTCTATCGCTAATACTCCATAATTTTGAAACAAAAGATAATCCGATTGTAAAGTACTAAGCCCTATCAATATCCTGAATTAGTGCGAAATGCCTAGGCTGCCATCCAAGTCTTTCTTGAGTTAAAGCATTGGATGCTGGAATGTCTGTAGCGACAGACTGTCCTAGAGGACCGAAATGATTAACTGCTTCTTCTGGGGATATAGATTTAACTGGCAGGTTAAGACGACGGCCGATAGCTTCTGCAATTTCTCTCATAGGCACCCCTTCATTTGCTACTGCATGAAATATTGAACCAGCTGGTGCTTGTTCCAGTGCTAGTCTGTAAAGATGAGCAGCATCAAGTCTGTTAACGGCTGGCCAGCGGTTAGAACCATCGCCTACATAAGCAGAGAAGCCTTTACTGCGAGCTATTTCAATAAGTATAGTAACCAAGCCATATCGTTCACCATCACCATATACTATTGGAGCAGGGCGCACTACTGACACACGCACATCTTTAGATGCTAGCGAAAGTGCCAACGTTTCTGAAGCAGCTCGAGGACCTGCGGTTAAGCTCGAACTAGCTTTATCATCTTCTGTAACGACGTAGCCAGGTTTGATGCCTGCAGTCCCAAATGTAACTACTAATGGTTTATTAGATCCAGCAAGTGCAGTGCCGAGTGTATCGATAGCACGACGATCAGTCTCACAGCAAGCTGCAAAATTTGCAATAAAATTGTCATGATCAAAGGCTGCATGAATTACACCGTCAGATGAGGAAGCACCACTGCAAAGGCTCTCTAGATCCTCCAAAGATCCACGATGTGCTGTAGCTCCAGCAGCAGCAAGCGATGCAGCTGATGCATCCGACCTAGCAAGACCTATTACCTCATGCCCTGCGCCAATAAGCTCTTTGACAATTTCAGAACCTATAAATCCTGTAGCACCTGTAACAAAAATACGCATATTAAACTCCACCTTTCAAGTTGATTATACTTACAAAGTTATAAGTTACAATTTATAAAGTATGTAACTTACATATGAATTATATCACTCTGCTTTACAAGTTACAAGTGATTTTATATGTAACTTATTATCAAGTTGATCTTCAATTAAGAGGTCTTAAAAATCCCGATGAATAATACTTAATGTAAGAATGGGATAGCTAAAATTGCAGTCGCTTTTTAACATATTTCATTAAAAAGCATACTAACAGCTACATTAGATTAAAATTTAATTAGTTACAATTGATGTAATTTGAAACATAAAGTCAAAAATGGTATAATTGAAAATAAAAATAAGAAAGCGGTGATAAATTGGATAAAATATCGTTAGATAAAGAAATGATCCTTAATGCAACAGAAGAAGTCATTCGCCGTTTCGGACCAGATAAAGCTAATATCACTGACGTGGCAAAATCATTAAACGTAAGCCACGCTGCTATTTATAGATATTACAATGGAAAAACAGCCTTATGGAATGCTGTTACCGAACGATGGCTTACACATTTGCATGCTTCATCAAATCAAATATTAAATGGAGATAGTCCTGCAGATGTTAAACTTAGCAATTTACTCGAAAACTTTGTGGAAGCTAAACATAACAGTGCCATAAATGATCCAGAAATGTTTGCAAATTACATAAAACTAGCTCAAAGCTCAATGGAAGTAATAGAAAAGGGCAAAGAAGAAGGAATTAATTGTATTGAGAAGGTTATAGTACAAGGAATTACAGAAGGTATATTTTTTACAGAATCTCCTTATCAAGAGGCAAGAGCACTATATCTTGCAACCAGCGTTTTTATTCATCCAAACTCGTTCGAAGATCCTAACCGAAAACAAAACATAAAATCTGTTGTCAATCTTCTAATAAGAGGACTTAAGAATTCTAATAGATAAATACTTTATATAAGAAATGGCCGACAATAAGTCGGCTATTTCTTATGGTGGTGTGCCCAGCATGATCACGTCAGGCGGTCTAACAGTTAATAATTATGTTATAATGCATTATTTTTGCAAATTAACTCCAAGTGTTTTCGCTTGTTCTTCAATTTCTAGAGGTATTTCATTTTTAGAAGCAGCTCCATCTATAGTTATACTTCCAAGAATATTATATCCACCAGCTTTAAGTACTATTTCTATTGCTTGCAGAGTACCTTTACTTTGGGTTGGGAGTTGACTAATTGGAAAAGGCGAATTGCACGCTGTAACCATAATAGCCTTTTTCCCTTTGTGTAATGGAATAGGCATTTCTAAACCACTCGCTGCTATTTCCTCAAAGGCAGTGAGATTTCTATCAATAAGAATTTTTAATGGGCCTGATATGTTCCCAAAGTAGGTAGGACTACCAATAACTATAGCATCAGCAGATCGAATTTTATGCCATACATTATGTCCATCATCTTTAGGAAGAATGCAGCTTTTATTTGGTCTGCACTGTAAACAGCTTATACATGGCTTTACACTCAAATCATAAGAGTGAATCCATTCAACTGTATGCTTTGAGTCAATTTCTTTTTCAATACACTTCATTGCACCAATAGTATATCCGTTTTTTCTAGGTGAACCATTTAAAAATAGTATTTTCATGAATAATTACCCTCCATTTGTATATTTTATAGGATTAGAATATGTTATAAATATAATATAAAGTTTTATGATGATATAGGAGCGTATTTATACTGGTATAAATAATAATAGGATAAGAAGGAAGTTTGAATATGGAGAAACAGCGATATAAAGAACTAGGAGATTTTTTGAAAACCCGAAGAGCCAAAATCTCACCATCTCAATTAGGAATTTCTGAAGGGTTAAGACGTCGCCGTACACCAGGTCTTAGACGGGAAGAAGTGGCACATATTGCAGGTATAGGATTAACTTGGTACACTTGGCTTGAACAAGGACGCGCTATACAAGTATCGGCAGAGGTACTGGAAAGCCTGTCTAGGGTACTAATGCTTAATAAACAAGAACGAATTCATCTATATACTTTGGCAAGACAAGCTCTTCCAACAGATATTCCTTCATACCAAGAATCTGTTAGTGAGATGCTGCAACATGTGTTGGATAATTTATTACTGAGTCCGTCCTTTATTATGGATACGAGATGGAACATTATTGCATGGAATAAAGCTGCAAGTGCTGTATTTGCTGATTTTAGTAAAATAGATGTGAGTAAGAGAAATATGATTAAGATGATGTTTACATATGATGATTATAAGAAATTATTTATAGACTGGGAATCTCATGCACAAGGAATGCTGGCAAGATTTCGATCAACAATTGGACACTACATTGAAGATCCCTGGCTTGCTAAAATCATTGAAGATCTTAAAAGAGAAAGTGATGAATTTAATTTATGGTGGACTCGACATGATGTGCAGGGAAATAGTGAAACATACAAAAAGCTAAAACATCCAATTGTAGGTGAACTTTTTTTTGAATTCATTAGTTTTGACGTTTCAGATAATTCTAACTTGAAATTAATTGTTAATACACCCTCTTCGGAAACAGATACTGATATAAAAGTAAAATCATTGCTAGAACACGTTATTTAGGTTATTAAGTGTGTTATTAATAAAATGTAACTTATCATATAATCTGTTTAATATGTAGAAGTAGTGCATAAACAAAATGACACGATAAAGTGTCTTTTAAGCAATAATTACTTCGCCTTTTCCAATAATTACAATTCTATAACTAGGTTCAAGAGGAATTAAGTTATAGTTTCCTGATTTAGGTGGTAAATGAATAGATTGTATTTGACGTTGGTCTTCATCAAAAAGTGCTATATAAACACTATTATCAGGTGATATATTTTGAATAGTATAACGATTTTTTGGCGTAACATTGAGGTTAGACAATTGATAAACACCTTCCTTAAATGCAGTTACTGCAAATGTGGGAATTAATGCAAGAGAATTAAAGAATAAACATACTAAAATTAATGTTACTGCAATATTTTTTTTCATAATATAAAACCACCTTCCCAATTAGCAATATAAATGTTACTTTTAATCAATAAATACATCCCCATTACCAACTATCGCGATTCTGTAGTCAGGTTTAAGAGGTAATAAATTATATTTTCCAGATTGTGGGCCTAATCGTATAGATTGAAGTTGAAGTTGATTTTCATCAAAAAGAAGTATATAAACACTATTTTTCGGTGATACATTTTGAACACTATAGGTATTGTCTGGCGAAAAATTAAAATCAGCTGCTTTATAAACACCTTCTTTAAAAATGTTAGCAGCAAATGTGTATTGTGTCAGACTAAATAACAAAAATATTGAAATTGAGAATAATATTATAAATTTTTTCATTGTATAACCACCTTGAGATATTAATAAAAACAACAAATATGAATAATTTTATTATGTGAAATTCTAAATTAAATATTCAAATTTCAGGCTAGTGATTTAAGAAAAAAGTTTACTTTTCTTATTTAGTTAATACAAAAGAACATCCAATTCTTATAGCTGGTGATGCATGTTGCATCAGTTTAAGTATTGAAAAAGGTGTTGGTCCTTCAGGTTCAAATACGATACTTGGACAAAAATCATTTCAAAATATGATGCAGTTTCTTAAAGATGATCAAGAGGTAAAATTATGGATAGGACACGAATTTCCGAAATAAACTGTTTATCTGGAAAGTGATGAATAATTTGTAGATTTGACATAGTAATTAATATAGATTATGTTCTTAAAAAACTGAGTAATATAATATTTACAATTTATGATATAATTAGCTAAAGTATAAATGGTGATTTATGGGAGGGATAGGAGTAGAGTTTATGATTAGATATGGAAAAAAAGAAGAACTGGTAAAAGTTAATGAATTAAGAAAACAGGTGTTTGATATACACGCTAAAGCTCGTCCTGATATGTGTCGAGATGAATTTTCGGCAGAATTTCAAGATATGATTTATGGGTTATGGGGAAGTGAAGATTCTGATGTGATTGTGGCAGTAATAGACAACATTATCTGTGGATTTGCAAGCGTTGAATATATCAATAAGCCGATATCCCCATATACACAGGCGAGGCGATATTATCACATATTAGAATTTGGAGTTGATGAAAAGTATAGAAGACAAAAAGTAGCAACAGAAATGTTTGAATTTATTAAGAAAGAATCTATAGAAAAAGGATTTGATAAACTAGAACTAGATGTTTTTGCATTTTATGAGGGTGCAGTAAAGTTTTATGAATCTTTAGGATTTTCTGCTTACCGCATATATATGGAATATGGAAACAATAAGTAACAAATTTTGCTTATTTATATCTGAAAATTTAATAGAAAATTGGGATATAACATTATTCAAAAGTAAATGAATTATGTAATACTTTTTTATTGCGCACTTCTTCAAAGTATGTAGATTATTTCATTAATTACAAAGGAAAGCCATCATTATTCATATGGTAATATTAAGAAATAAGAACTTAAACATCTATAGAAATATAAACATCTAAATTTTTACTTAGATAAAAAATTTACAACTAGAAGTTAAAATTTATGAAAAATTAAAAGAATAACCATCAATTGGCTATTCTTTTTATTCGTAAAATTTCTAATCATGCATAAAACTTCACCCTTTGTTTCTTGGATTTAAAATAAACCTTTGTTCATAATATAGTATTGACCAGTATGTTGCTACTTATAACAAAAATTTAGTTATTTTCAGATTTTGGATTTTCCCAATTTAACGAATAAACTAATAACATTTTAGGATTATCAATTACTACTTCGATTTCACTATTATCTGGGAAATTATATTCCTTTGTTTCTAATGCTAAGCGGCTATCTGTGGAAGGAAATTTCTCATAAATCACTGAAGCAGTTCTATATTCTTTATTGATTTTGATTGCTAATGTGAGTTTCCTTGTAGGCTCAACTATTGTTGTTGAAAAAGAAGGTGTAGCTTTCATGTCTTTATCAGTTAATTTAAAAATAAGGGTTAGGTCGATTATCTCTCCTTTTTTAAACTTTTTACCGAAACAGACTTCAAATTGCTGGTAGGAATCTCTTCTTGTTGTCGGAAAAATTTTATGATGTGGATCTGAACTTGTAATAATAGGAGTATTACCACCGGTCCAATTATACTTATCATGAAATCTATCAGTACTTTTACGTAAGAGAATTCTATATTTCTTTGTATAAGTTATGTCCTCTGGATTGTTATATTCATATGTGAGTTTTTTTTCTAGAAATATATAATCAAAATCTGTATCTAAATAGAAATTATGAAGAGGACTAACCTTTTTGTATATTACTAATGCTAGCAAAGTAACTGAAGCAGTGGAAGTAATAGTTATTATGATTGCATAAGGTATCAAATATTTGTTATTAACGGAAATAGAATGACTTACCAGCCCAGAAATTCCACCAAGTACAAAAAAGAATAAATAATTAATTAAATCATAGATTCCTTTGCTAAGGGCACCTTCTAATGCTTTTTTGATACTTTCTAGCATTCGATAACCTCCATAAATACATGGTTTTGTAAATTTTATTAATAAAAATTTCAAAATATACCCAAATGCTACACCACTCAAAAACTTTATTTTTCTATGTGAATAAAGAATCTTTTAATAGGCTCATCATATATTCAATAGAAACTTTAACAATAGAATTTAATAGGGATATCGATAAAATTTAAATGGCATTAGAAGTATTTATATATAATTCTTCATAAAATCTTTACAAATATTTTGTATTATAGAATATATAAAATAAAAATATTAAAGAGGTTAATAATATGAGTAATATTTTAATAATTGAAGATGAACAAAGTGTATCAGAAATTTTAAAAGCATATTTAGAAAAAGAAGGATACGGAGTTTATTCAACTGAAAATGGATTAGATGGAATTGAAATTTTTCGAAAAGAAAAAATTGACCTTGTAATTTTGGACCTAATGCTTCCGGATATTGAAGGAGAGGAGGTTTGTAAAATTCTTAGAAAAATATCAGATGTATATATATTTATGCTGACTGCCAAGAGCACATTAAGTGATAAAATTGAAGGTTTAAATATTGGGGCAGATGAGTATTTAACAAAACCATTAAGTCCACGAGAGCTTACTGCAAGAGTAAACGCCTTATTTAGAAGAATAGGTGAAAATAATGATAATGTACTTTCTTTTGATAAAGATAAATTGATAATTGACAGTGATAAGAGATTAGTTAAATTAAATGGAGAAGAAATAAGCTTAACCCCTAATGAGTTTGATATATTATATATTTTAGCTTCAAATAAAGGAAAAGTATTTTCAAGAGAAGCTATAATAGAAAGGGCTTTTGGTATTGACTTTGAAGGTTCGGATAGAATTATAGATGTTCATATTAAAAATTTACGAAAGAAAATTGAAGAAGATAGCAAATCTCCTAGATATATTATTACAGTTACAAAAATTGGTTATAAATTTGGTGAAGAAGTATGAAGCAGAGTATTAGAAAGCGATTAAGCATAATTATAATATTTTGTGTTGTTGTATCTGTACTGCTATCTGCTTTAATAATAAATATAACTATAACAAATACTTTTAATAAATATATGGAAAATATTCAAACTCAGAGAAATACAAGATTAGTAGAATACTTTCAACAAGTATACAAAAATGATGGTGGATGGAATAGTACTTCAGGGGAAGAAATGATGCATGAGGCCTATATGAGCAACTATTGTTTATCACTTTTAGATGAAAATAAAAAAGTTGTTTGGGAGATGAATCATGAAGATATAAAATATAAAAATTATATGACTGCAAGTGGAACAGAAGAAACTGGAGTCTATACTACTAATACTTTTGATATAAATGTTAATGACAAAACTGTAGGCTATATTATAGTGGGCCAATATTCACCTGTATTACTATCCCAGGAAGATATAAGCTTTAAGACACAGATTAATAAGAGTATAGTATTTAGCGGTATATTAACTTTAGCAATAGTAATAGGAATAAGTTTGGTTCTATCAAAACAATTTTCAGAACCTATAAAAGCAGTTGCAAAGACTTCAGTAAGTTTATCAAGAGGAAATTATACTTCAAAATCAAATATACAGAGCAATATTGAGGAAATTAGAAATTTAACAGAGAGCATAAATTCTTTGGGAGATAAGCTAAATAGTCAGGACCTACTCCGAAAAAGGCTTATTTCAGATATTTCTCACGAAATAAGAACTCCTTTAAATGTGCTTCAGAATAATCTAGAAGCTATGATAGATGGCATAATTCCTGTAACTACTGAAAAACTCAATAACTTAAATGATGAAGTAATAAGATTTGGAAAGCTTTTAAACAATTTGAATGCATTAAAACAAATAGAATCAGATGAAATAGTTCTTAATTTAGGATTAGTTAATATAGGGGAGCTTATTTCAACTGTAATTAGTGATTTTTCAATTGCAGCTAATGAAAAAAACATTCAATTAATAATGAATAAAGAAGATGACAGGGAATTTGTGGTTTTAGGTGATTATGATAAATTAAAACAAGTATTCATAAATCTCATATCCAATGGAATAAAATTTACTAATATTAATGGAACTGTATGGATTGATATAAGTGGTGATATAAATTTTGTTATTATTAAAATTAGAGATAATGGTATTGGTATTAAAAAGGAAGATTTACCTTATGTTTTTGAACGGATGTATAGAGGAGATAAAAGCAGGCAGAAAATTGAAGGTAGTGGAATTGGCCTAACACTTGTTAAGAAAATATTAACTCTGCACTCAGCAACCATAGATGTAGATAGTAAGGAGAATAAAGGAACTACATTTATTGTATCCATTAGCAAAAATAATGAAATTACATAACATCCTCATAAAATCTACATAATTTTTTATTATAATTAATTAAAACTTATTAATAAAATGAAATACAATGATTTAGTGGAGGGGAATATGAGTATTAATAGAGAGATTATCAAAGTATATGATATGACATGTACTTCCTGTGAGAGCAGGGTGGAAAAAGCATTAAAGAAAGTTAATGGAGTTGTAAATGCAATGGCAAGCTATAGTGCTCAGCAAGTAATTGTTGAATATGATAGTGAACTTTGTACTAGAATACAACTTAATGAGGCTATAAATAAAGCTGGTTATAGTACTAAAGGTTCAAGCAGCATAAAGTTTGCAGGCTTTTTAGTAATAGTTGCAGCTGTTTTACTTCTTGGTAATTCTACTACAGGTTTTGATATGAGCGCTAAGCTAAATAATGCATCTTATGTGGTACTATTTGTAGTTGGTATGCTTACTTCTATCCATTGTGTAGGCATGTGTGGTGGAATAATGCTCACTCAAAGTTTATCTAAAAATAGTATATTAATTGAAAATCAAAGTAAGCTAAAAAATTTAATGCCATCAATTTTATATAATGCTGGAAGAGTAACGTCCTACACAATTATAGGTGGAATTGTAGGAGCTTTGGGTTCAGTATTATCTTTATCGCTAAATGTGAAAGCAGGACTTCAAATTTTTGCAGGAATATTTATGGTAATAATGGGTTTAAATATGATCGGTTTCTCTTTATTTAGAAAGTTCAATATTAAACTGCCATGGTCTTCTTGTAACATAAAAAATAAACCTAAGGCACCTTTTCTAGTTGGAATATTAAATGGATTGATGCCTTGTGGACCATTACAAACCATGCAGCTTTATGCATTAGGGACTGGTAGTGCTATAAATGGTGCTGTATCAATGTTTCTATTTTCTTTAGGAACAGTTCCTTTAATGTTAGCATTTGGAGCAATATCAGGTTTACTAAGCAAAGGGTATACAAAGCAACTATTGAAATTTAGTGGAGTATTAGTTGTAATACTAGGTTTAATAATGGGAAATAGAGGTCTGGCTCTAGCAGGTATTGGAGTGCCTAATGCCAGCACTTTAGTACAAAATCTATCAGGTACTCAAGCTAGCGCGTCTCAAGCAAATATAGGTAAAGCAACTATAGAAAATGGAGTTCAAATAATTAAGATGACTGCAGATAATAATGGTTATACTCCTAATGCTTTTTATGTTCAAAAAGGTATACCTGTTAAATGGATAATTACAGGAAGCCAAATAAATTCTTGTAATAATGCTGTAGTAGTTCCATCTCTAAATATACAAAAAACTTTGAAATCTGGTGAGAATACAATAGAATTTACACCAAAAGATGGAGATATAAATTTTAGCTGTTGGATGGGGATGATAAGAGGCGTAATTAAAGTTACAGATAATCTTGATTCAGTAGATACATCAAAAGCAGATTCATCAATTCCAGCACCAAGCAGCGGAATGAGCTGTTGTAAAGGTGGAGCAGCAGGTTCAGCCGCAGCACAAACCCCAAGTATATATGGTAATGATTTAAGCAAGGTTTCTACTGATAGGTTAATTAAAAAAGCAAATATTTCTGGAGATAGTCAGACTTTGAATATAAAGGGAACTGGTTATGAGTTTGAGCCTCTTGTTATAGTATTGCAAAAAGGAATAAAAACAAATCTATCCATAGATTTAAGTGCATTTGATGAAGCTGACGATAAATTTACTATATTAAATGGTGATAACGATAATGTGATAACTAATTTTAATGGGAAAAAAGGTGTTGTTAATGTTGAATTTAATATACCTAATAGCGGAACGTATCTTATTGTAAAAGATAATACAATAGTAACAGGTATCGAAGTTACTGATTCGTTAAAAACTGTAAACTTAGAAGATGTTAGAAAAAAATTTATTAATGAATAAAGTTAATTTGATTTGGGGTATGCAAGATAATGTATGCCCTTTTTGTACCTTAAATACTACATGATACTGAGTGGTACTGACTCTTTTAACATGAGTTTTATCTGTTTTGTTAGCGATACCACAAATGAATTACCGTACAAGTAACTATAATATTAATATTTTCAAAAGAAAAGACTATGGAATTAGTTAAATATGAAATAAATTATACCTAATCATTTATGAATTTAATTTACTTCTAATGTATAATATAAATATGATATAAATGTGGAGGTATGAAAATGGCAGATATGAATAGAACTATAGATATAAATAGAGATATTTATGAAGAAATGAAACATTGGAAAGAAAATGATAGTCTAGATAAAGTTTTATATATTCAAGGTACTAGGCAAGTAGGAAAAACTTATGCCATAAAGAAATTTGCTAAATATAATTATGATTCTAATAAAATAATTTATATAGACTTAACATCTGATGACTTAGAAATATTATTAAGAATACGTGAAAACATAAATAATGAATTAATTAACGAAATATTAGAAAGAAGTGAAATTAACCGAATAGATGAACTTTTCAAAAGATTCTCTCGTAAATTTGAAGACTCTTCTGAATGTTTAGTTATAATAGATGAAATTCAAGAAAGCCCTGAAATATTCAGTATGATAAGGCAATTTGCTAGAGATGTAAAAACAAACTTTATAATAACAGGTAGTTATCTAGGTAGAATACTCGGAGACAAGCGTTTTTGGATTTCAATGGGGGATATGGTTGATATAACTATGAATCCTATATCATTTGAAGAATTTTTAGGAATTTTTAATCTAAGAAATTTATATAATTCACTTGATTTTTATGGAAAATCAAATATATCTGATTATAATTCAATTTCAGACAAATTTAATGAATATATAAGAATTGGTGGATATCCAAGAGCAATTCTAGAATACCTAAATGGAAATTTAGATAAAATAGAATCTACAATTGAAGATATATTAAACAGATTTCGTGAGGAATCATTTAGTTATATCTCCGATAGTATAATGAATTTAGAAGTATTACAACAAAGTTTTGTTACTATGACTAATATTATGCTCAATGAAAAAGAAGGATTAAAGGAAGATTCCTTAAGTGAAGAATTAAAAAATAGTTTATATAAAGATTATTCTAGTAATATAGGTAAGGCAAGCGTTAATAGTGCATTAAATTGGATTTTTAAATCAGGTATAATTAAATTTTGTAATAAGGTCATAGAACTTGATTATAATAATTTTAAGAGCAATCAACGTATGTACTTTAATGATTTGGGATTATTTAGAACTTTATCTGACAAATTAAAAATAACTCAAGGAGAACTTAATGGTTTAATTTGTGAGCATTTTATATTTAATTGCATGAATTATGATAAACTAAGGTATCCTAGCTTTTCAACTTATAAAGGTGGAGAAATTGATTTTGTATATTTAAATAAATTTAATAAAGAACTTTATGGCATTGAAGTAAAAGCTGGAAGCAATTCGGGTAAAAGTATAACTAGAGCATTAAATGATGGTAAAATAAATAAAGCAATTTACTGTAAAGGGGACACTTATGGTGGAATTGATGGTAAGATAGTTACAGTTCCAATATATTTATTTCCAAGATTCTTAAAAGAAATATTAGATAAAAATATTGGATAGAAATATATCTGATTTTATTCGAAGGATAAAAATAAAGTGAAAGAGGCTGATTTATAATGGGAAAACTAAGAGTTATAGGAATTGGACCAGGAAGTATAGAAAATATGAGTTTAAGAGCCTTACAGGCAATTGAAGATAGTGATGTTATTGTGGGATATACAAAGTATATTGAAATGATAAAGGAGTTAGTAAAAGGTAAAGAATTGTATTCAACAGGAATGAAGGGTGAAGAGGATAGATGCAGAGAAGCATTAAGTTTATGCAAAGATAAAAATGTTGCCCTAATAAGTACTGGAGATGCCGGAATTTATGGAATGGCTGGCTTAATTCTTGAGCTTAGAAAAGATGAAGATGTTGAAATAATCCCAGGAATAACTGCAAGCAGTGCAGCAGGTTCTATAATTGGAGCTCCGCTTATGCATGATAACTGTAATATTAGTTTAAGTGATTTAATGACTCCTTATGAAGATATAAAAAAGAGAGTAAGGCTGGCAGCAGAAGGGGATTTTGTAATATCATTGTACAATCCTAAAAGTAAAGGGAGACCAGATTATTTAAAAGAATGTATTGATATAATTAAAAAGTTTAGAAAAGATAATACGCCTGTAGCGGTAGTTAGACATGCTCTTAGAGATGGTCAAAGCTATAGCTTGTTTACGATTAGCGATTTTGATCCTGAAATAGTTGATATGATGTCAATTGTAATTATAGGAAATTCAAAAAGTTATTATAAAGGCGATAAATTTATTACACCAAGAGGATATGAAAATAAGAGGTAAACATGATTGGATTTATATTAGGAACTTCTGAAGGAAGAAAAATTTTAGAATTAATTAGTAAATATACTAATGATATTGCAGTTTCAACAGCAACAAGTTATGGTGGAAAGCTACTTGAAGAGTTTAATATAAAAGTTTTAAATACAAAGCCTTTAGGTAAAGCTGAAATGTTAAACTGGCTAAATTTAAACCAAATTAATGTTTTGATTGATGCATCACATCCATATGCACAGGAAGTTACGAGGACTGCTGTAGAGTGTACAGAGGAATTAAAAATTAAGTATATAAGATATGAAAGAAAAGGTTCATTAGAGAATATTAAAGATGAAGATATACTTAGAGTTCAAAATTATGATGAGGCTATTGAACTTATTAAGAATATAGATGGGAATATTTTAAACACAACTGGTGGAAATAATGTTTCTAAATTTTTAAATTTGGATTTTAAATATAGGGTTATACATAGAATTTTGCCCATGCCAAAGGTGTTATCTAAAATAGTTGAGGAAGGAATTAATATTAAGGATATTATAGCACTTCAAGGCCCAATATCTTATGAACTAGAAAAAGCTTTTATTTATCAATATAACATTAAAGCAATTTTAACTAAAGATAGCGGTAAAGAAGGCGGGGTTCTGGAAAAACTAAGGGCAGTGCAGGAATGTAAAATTAAATTAATTGTACTAGAAAAGGCACTATTTAAATATGATCTAGAGTTTAGCGATGAAGAAAACTTAGTAAAGTACATAGTAAAAGAATATAATCTAATTTAAATATACTTTAATTATAAGGAGTATTTATATGGAAAATGATGAAATGCTGTCTTTTTATGATGATAAATTAAATTATGCTGGTATATCAACACGTTCTGAAATCCATTCAAAAGGATTACTACATCAAGTAGTACATTGCTGGATTGTAGATGATTCATGTAATGAGAAGTGGATTTATTTTCAGCAAAGATCATATAAGAAAAAAGATTTTCCAGGATTATATGATATTTCGGCTGCAGGTCATATTGATATTGGAGAAGATATTGAAAATGCCGTAAAGCGTGAAGTGACAGAAGAGATTGGATTAGAAATTGATACTAAAAAGCTAAAATATATAGGTAATATCAGAGAAGAAAGACGGTTGAGCAATTTTCATAATAATGAATTATGTCATTTATATTTATATAATATTAAGAATCCTAAATTTATTCTTGGCGATGAAGTAGAAAAGATGGTTAAGATATCATTGCATGAGTTTAAAAGATATGCTTTAGGGAATTCTAATGATATAATAGCCTTTTCTTTAGATAAAAAGTACAAATTTGAATTAAAACGTGAAGAATTTTGTGTTCATGAAAGGCATTATTTAGAGACGATAATTAATTTTATATGAAAATAATTATTGATTAAATAATATTAATAAAATATAATCAAAATAAAGAAAATTATTCTAATTGAAGGGAGTTAAAGTAATGAGCGTTAAAGAAAAAGTTTTAGAAGTTATGAAAGAAGCAGGAAAACCAGTAAGTGCAGGTGAAGTTGAAAAATTATCTGGATTAGATCGTAAGGAAATTGATAATGCATTTAAAGAACTAAAAAAAGAAAATGCAATTATATCACCAGTTCGCTGCAAATGGGAACCAGCGAAGTAATATTTATGGTACAACTAGCCGAAAGAAAGGGTATTCTATTGCTCGGTTGCTAGAGAATATAGCTATGGATTTCTAACAGCACAAGTTGTACCATTTCTGCATGTTCCTGAGGCAAGCTCAGGACAAGCAAGAATGGTACAACTTATACTGAAGAAATACCTATAGCTATATTCTCAATGCAACACTGCGCAAAAGAATACCCTTTCTCTCTGGTTAGGTGATATCCATAAATATACTTTCTATATTATTTAGTATTCAAAATATATTTAATAAAACCTTAAGAAAAATATAAGCCTGATTGTTATATTTGCATTGTATAATTTAAGTGGAAAAGTAGTATTTTTTAGTGGTTTTAGGATAAGGCTGAAAAATAATTTACTTTAACACTTTTTTTGTTGATTATTTGTAGTGAAGAGGAGTAATGATATGAATATGAGAAAGCGAAGAAGGAGCATTAGGAAAATCATCATTAGTGTGATGGTTTTAATCATTATTGGATGCGCTGGCATGGAAATTTATAAAATAGTCGATGATACAAAATATAAAAATATAAACCTTCAAGGATTAGATACAAAACTTTATATACAAGCAGCAGATAATGCAAGTATTGGAAAGCTTCAAGTAGATTGGCAGTACATGGCTGCTATTGATGGAGTTAGATATAAAAATGATTTTTCTAAGGCTAATAATAATAGTTTAAGTGAATTAGCCAACATGTTTTTAGAAAAAAATAGTACAAGCACTAAAGTTAGAGATAACGATTATAAGCTTGTAGATTTAGAAAGTGTAATGGATAAGTTGTCTTTTGATGAAAAGCAAAAAGAAAGAGTTCATAAATATTTAGATGATTTAAAGTACACAGGGGTTGAAAAAAATAATTTAAAAAATGAATCTAAACAGCAGTTTATTCAGCAATTATATCCTCAGGCTGTTGAAATATATAATAAGTATGGTGTTCTTCCTTCCATAACTATTTCCCAGGCAATACTAGAAAGTGGTTGGGGAAAATCAGACTTGAGCGTAAAAGCTAATAACTTATTTGGAATAAAGGCAGATTCAAGCTGGAGCGGCAAGAAAATTAAGCTGAGTACTTCAGAATATTATAATAAAAAGATTCAAGATTATTTCCGAGTATATAGTAATAATGAAGAATCCATAAAAGATTATGGAGAGTTTCTTAAAAAAAATAAAAGGTATAAGCAAAATGGAGTTTTTCAAGCTACCCAATACATAGAGCAGGCAAAGGCTATTGAAAAGGCAGGCTATAGCACAGTTGAAAATGAAAAGGGAGAAGAAATTTATTCAGAATTATTAATTAGCCTTATTCAAGAGCAAAATCTTCAGCTTCTAGATAATGAGTGTGAAATGAGTTATTTTAACCAAGGAAAATAAATTTTATATAGTCATTTATTAAGGTTTTATGGTATATTTAACAAAAGAATATTAGAATAATAGACACATTGGGGGCAAAAAAATGCATACTGATTTGGAAAAATTAAATGATATTATTAGAGCAATAGAGGATGTTAATAAAGATATAATAGACCAAGCAGACAAAAGAATGACATCACTAGCAAAACCACTAAAAAGCTTAGGTAAATTAGAAGAAATATCAATAAAATTATCTGGAATTACAGGAAAGATAAAAAATAATATAGATAAAAGAATGATTATAATAATGTGTTCGGACAATGGAGTTGTGGAAGAAGGAGTTGCCTCAGCACCACAATCTGTAACTTTAGCTCAAACAATTAATTTTACAAAAGGATTAACTGGAGTAGCAGTACTTGCAAAAGCAAATAATGCAGAGCTTATGGTTGTAGATGTAGGAATTAATTGTGATTTCAAGCATACAGAAGTAATTAATAAGAAAATAAGAAAATCCACTTACAATATAGCTAAGGGGCCTGCAATGAGTTATGATGAAGCTATAAGAGCTATTCTAATTGGAATTGAATGTGTTAAGAGGGCAAAAGACTCAGGTTACGAGATTCTCGGGGTTGGAGAAATGGGCATAGGAAATACCTCGACGAGCAGTGCAGTGCTATCAGCATTAACGGGTATAAAAGTTGAAGAGGTCGTTGGAAGAGGCGCAGGAATTACAGATGAAGCTTTTGAAAAGAAGAAAAAAGTTATAAAACAAGCAATCCAAATTAATAATCCTGCTAAAAATTATCCTATAGAGGTGGTTTCAAAGGTGGGAGGCTTTGATATAGCAGCTATGGCAGGAGTCTTTTTAGGGGCAGCTTATTATAAAATCCCAGTTGTTATTGATGGATTTATATCAGCTGTTGCAGCTCTTATAGCCTATAGATTGAATTCAAAAACCAGAGATTATATGTTTACCTCTCATGATTCAAAAGAAATAGGTTTTAAAGCAGCAATGAAGGAACTAAATTTGAGTCCAATATTAAACTTAGACATGGGACTTGGTGAAGGCAGCGGATGTCCACTTGCATTCTCAATAATAAGCTCGGCATGTGCAGTAATGAATAATATGGCAACTTTTGAAGAAGCTGAAATCAATGATAGTTATTTAGACGAGCTTAAAGGGTTAAATATATAATTATGGAGAAAATAAGTTAGTGCTTAAAATATATAATTAATTATGTACCCAATAAGAGATTAAGAAAGGGTGACATTTTGTGGAGACAGGATTAATTCATATTTATTGTGGTGATGGTAAAGGAAAGACAACAGCGGCTATGGGACTTGGAATGAGAGCAGCAGGTCGAGATAAAAAAGTATTATTGACTCAATTTTTAAAAGATAATGATACAGGTGAGTTAATATCAATTGAAAAGCTTGGAGAAAATTTTACTGTATTTAAAGGAACACCAGTAAAAAAGTTCTTTAAATTTATGAATGAAGAAGAGCAAATTGCAACCAAGACTGAACATGAAAAAAGATTTAAGGAAGTGACTCAAAAAGCTAAAGATGAAAATTTTGATCTGCTTATTTTAGATGAAGCAATAGCTTCAACTAATTTAGATTTAATTTCTTTAGATGGAGTAATAGAATTTCTTGAAAATAAACCTAAGGGGTTAGAAGTTGTATTAACAGGTAGAAACCCAAATGAAAAATTAATTGAACTTGCAGATTATGTATCTGAAATAAAAGCTGTAAAACATCCTTATGAAAAAGGGATAAGTTCAAGAATAGGTATTGAAAAATAAGCGAATGACTAATATACAAAGTGAAATATAGACTAAATATAATTCCATATTCACTCGAATATAAAGTACTTAAAATATTTTGGAGTAATAATTATGAATTATTTAATAATAGGTGGATCTAAAAGCGGTAAATCAGAAATTGGAGAAAAAATAGCTTTATCTTTAAATAATGATAAGGTGATATATATTGCAACTATGAAGCCTTATGATAAAGAGGATGAAGAAAGAGTAAAAAAACACAAAGAAAATAGAAACGGCTTAAACTTTATAACAATAGAACAGCAAAGAAATTTGCCTCAAATAGTTGATTCCATAACCCCTAATGATACAGTATTAATAGATAGCATAACCTCTCTTTTAACTAATGAAATGTTTATAGAGAATACCATAACTAAAAATCCATCAGTTGATATTTTAAGTGGATTAAAAAAAATAATGAATAGAGCAAAAAATACTCTAATTGTTAGTGATTACATCTTTAATGACTCAATAGTATATGATGAAGTTACTGAGAATTTTAAAAAAGAGTTAGCTTGCATAAATATAGAATTAGGAAAGCTTTGTGAGAATGTTATAGAATGCAGCTTTGGAAATGTGAAATACCTAAAGTGTAAGGAGAAATTTAAATAATGAGGAAGCTTTATAAAGGATTTATTATGGCATTAAGTATGTTTACTATACTTCCAACACCATATGTTGAATGGGATGATGATGGTGTAAAAAACATGATGAAATTTTACCCTGTAATTGGAATAATAGTTGGAGGTATTTGGGGGATTGTATATTATTTATTGAACCTCATAAATATCTCGATTATTTTAAAAAGTATAGTTATTATGCTTGTGCCATTTGTTGTAACAGGTATGTTACATTTAGATGGTTTTATGGATGTTTGTGATGCAATTCTTTCAAGAAGAGATAGGGAAGAAAAACTTAGAATATTAAAGGATTCAAGAACAGGGGCATTTGCAGTAATATCTTTATTAATGCTATTTTTTTTGCAATTTGGAGGAATATATTCCATTGTTGAAAAAGGAATTAAGTTTTATTTATTAATATTGATTCCAATAGTTAGCAGAAGTGTTGTAGCGTACTTTTTGCTGAGTAGAACTACTATAAAAGAAAGTACTCTTGGAGCTTATTTTAAAAAAGGAACTAATACCATAGACCTAATTATTATGGGTATTTCCTTAATAATAATTCTTGTAATATCATTTATTATTATTAAGGTATATGGAGTGATACTAATTGGATTAATAATCCTAGGAATAACCTGGGCAGTAGAAAAGTGTAAAAGAGAATTTGGAGGAATATCAGGAGACGTGGCGGGATTCGCTTTAGTCATAGGAGAAGTAATAGGAATATTATCTTTAGGAATAATGTCATAATTTGAGGTGGTACATAGTGAAGTTGATTTTTGGTGGAGCATATAATGGGAAATTAAAATTTGTAAAGGAGAATTTTAACGTTAATGATGATGAAATTTTTTTCTGTAAAGATCAAAATTTAAACCTGAATAAAAAAGTTATATGTGGCCTTCATATTTTTATTAGAGCATGTGTTTTAAATGATATTAATTCTTTAGAATTTTTAGAACGCAATATTAATTTATTAAAGGATAAAATAATTATTTGCGATGAAATAAATTCGGGAATTGTGCCTATGGAAAAAATAAATAGAGCCTGGAGAGAGGAAACAGGGCGTGCTTTACAATTTTTATCAGGTAGTTCCTCAAATGTATATAGGATTTTCTTTGGAATAGAAGAAAAATTAAAGAAGAAAGTTTTTTAGAAAGGTGGCAAGCTGGTCAAAATTTTTGAACTAAGCATATTTGATGAGAGAAATTAAATTGTTTTTAATTAGACATGGAAAAACTTATTGCAATGAAAAGCAATTATATTGTGGAAAAAGTGATGTTGATTTAAGTGAAAATGGGATTTGTGAATTAGGAAAACTACTAAAAAGAAGTAAATTCCAAAAATGTGATTATTATTTTACAAGTGGAGCAAAACGAGCTAATAAAACATTAGAAATCCTTTGTCCAAATGCTAAATATGATATCCTTGAAAAGTTTTTTGAATATAATTTTGGTGAATTTGAGTTAAAAGGTTATGAAGAATTAAAGTTTTTAAAGGAATATACAAATTGGATAGATGATAAAGAAGGAAATATAAAATGTCCAATGGGTGAAAGTAGAATTGAATTTAGAAATAGAATAAGAGATACCTTTATAGAATTAATAAGATACTTAGTTAAAGAAGATATAAAATCAGCTTTTGGAGTTATTCATGGTGGAAGTATAGGAATCATATTAGAAATGTTGTATGATGATAGTAAGAAATTTTATGAATGGCAGCCTAAAAATGGAGAAGGATATGAATTAATTATACGTGTAGATGAAAAAAATGAATTTGTAATAGATGAAGTAAATAGGCAGGGAGGCTTACATGATTGAATTATTAATAGGTTTTCTTTTAGATTTAATAATTGGTGATCCCAATAATCCAGTTCATCCAGTTAGGGGAATTGGGTATCTTGCTAAAAGATTAGAAATAATTTTTAGGAAGATATTTAAAAAATATTTGAAATTTGCTGGTCTTATAACTTGGATTTGTACAATTGCTATAACATTTATGATTACTTTTGAAATTGTAAGTATAGCTAAAAGAACTAATATTTATCTTGGATTTATTATAGAGGGAATACTAATTTATTTTTGCCTAGCAAGCAAGGGGTTAGTAGTTGAAGGGCATAAGGTAATTAAATTTTTAATAAGAGATGATATAGATGGTGCACGGCATCAATTATCGTTTATTGTAGGGAGAGATACAGCTAGTTTAAGTAAAGAAGGTATAATTAAAGCAGTTGTTGAGACTATAGCTGAAAATATGTCAGACGGAATTATAGCACCTTTATTTTATGCGGCGATTTTAGGAGCACCATTGGCTTTTACATACAAGGCAGTAAATACTTTGGATTCAATGTTTGGTTATAAGAATGATAAATATATGGAGTTTGGATTTTTTTCGGCTAAATTAGACGATATTTTTAACTATATCCCAGCTAGGATAACAGGTATATTAATAATAATATCAGCTAAAATGTTAGGTTATGATTATAGAAACAGTCTTAAAATATATAAAAGAGATAGATATAATCATTCAAGTCCAAATAGTGCGCATCCAGAGGCGGCAATAGCTGGAGCTTTAGGTGTTCAGCTTGGAGGGGCCAATTATTATTTTGGGAAATTGGTAGAAAAGCCTACAATAGGAGATAAACTTAAAGAGATAAAAATAAACGATGTCAATAGAACTGCCAAGGTACTCTATTTATCATCTTTTATAGGTTTTATAATAGCTATACTTTTTAAAGCATTAGTAAGAGTATTACTTTAAATGTAAAATAATTGTATAATAATCAATGGAGGAAGTTTATGGCAAGTTCTGGTCATGGCGGAAATGCAAAAGAAATATGTAGAGAAAATAAGTTGGAATATGATAAAATCTTGGATTTCTCAGCAAACATTAATCCATTAGGCATGCCTATCAGTGTGAGAAATGCTATTATTAACGGTTTGAGTGAAGTTGAGAAATATCCTGATATATCATATTTTGAACTTAAGTCTGGAATAAGTGAATTTGAAAATATAAATAGCAAAGATATAATTTTAGGAAATGGAGCTGCTGAAGTCTTATTTAATGTAGTAAAAGGTATAAATCCAAAAAATACATTAATTCTGGCACCTACATTTTCCGAATATGAAGAAGCTACAAGAGCGATAGATGGTAATATAAAATACTACAAATTAATTGAAGAAAATAATTTTTATATACAAGAAGATTTTTTAGAATACATAAGCAGTGATTTGGACTTAATATTTATATGCAATCCTAATAATCCAACAGGAGTTGTGACTCAGAAGGATCTATTGAGGAAGATTGTACTAAAGGCTAAGGAAAATAATGTTATGGTATTAATTGATGAATCTTTTTTAGATTTTATAGAAGAAGATATTTCAATGATTCCATATGTAAATGAGTATGAAAATTTAATTGTTATAAAATCATTGACTAAATTTTTTGCACTTCCAGGTTTGAGAATTGGATATGGAATTTCAAGCAATGAATCCTTGAAGGGAAAGATAAAAAAGCTTTCTCCCGCATGGAATATAAATATTTTGGCTGAAATAGCTACAAAAGTTGGAATTAAAGACGAAAATTATATAAGGGAATCTTTAAAATTTATTAAAGATGAAAAAGAATATTTATTTAATGAGTTAAGACAAATAAAAGAAATAAAAGTATTTGAGCCAAGCGTTAACTTTATTTTATTAAAAACCCTTATTAATATAGATTTGAAAAATGAGCTGTTAAAGGATAATATATTAATTAGAAGCTGTAGTAATTATGAAGGGTTAAATAATAATTATTACAGAATTGCAGTGAGAACTCATAAGGAAAATTGTATAATAATTAAGAATATAAGGAATATATTTGAACAATATAAAAATGAAGGATTTGAACTTAAATAATATTAATAAATGAGGTAGATAAAGATGAGCAAAGAAAAAGTTGTAGTATCATTTAGTGGCGGTAAAGATAGTACCTTATCTTTATACAGAATGATTAAAGATGGCTATAAAGTTATTGAATTATTAGTTACTTTTGATAATCAAAATGACTCTTGCTTTCATAAAATACCGAGGGATATTTTAGAGAAAGTCTCCAATGAATTACAAATTACCCTAACGGTGATAGACTGTAGTGATAATAAAAGCTATGAGGAGGAATTTGAAAAAGCACTAAAAAAATCAAAAGAAAAAGGAGCTGAAATTTGTGTATTTGGAGACATAGATATAGAAGCTCATAAGAAATGGTGCTTAGACAGATGTAACTCAGCAGAAATTAAAGGTTTTTTCCCTTTATGGCAGGAAGATAGAGAAAAACTAACCAATGAATTTATTGATTACGGTTTTAAAGCAATAATTAAAAAGGTGAATTTAAATGCATTAGGAGAAGAATTCCTTGGCAGAGAATTAACCAAAGAAGTAGTTGATGAAATTAAAGTTTTAGGTTGTGATCCAAGTGGAGAAAATGGAGAATATCATACATTAGTATTTGATGGTCCTATATTTAGAAAAGGAGTTAACTTTAATAAAGTTAATAAAGAAATAGTTGAAGAATTTGGATATTTAGTAATAAACAGCTAGTGGTAGAAAACTATCAGCCTCGATAATTTAGAATTTGATTTAGTAAAATCAACATTAAAAATCAAAATTTAAACATTCATAATCAAGTTTTAGAACTTGTTTTGAGAGGAGTAAATAAATGGATAAAAAAAGTATAATGTTTTTAGGTACAGCGTCTTCTGTCGGGAAAAGTACTTTAGCGACGGCTCTATGTAGGTACTTAAAGAATCAGGGTTTAAACGTGGCTCCTTTTAAGGCTTTAAATATCTCATTAAATTCTTATGTTACTAATGATGGATTAGAGATGGGAAGAGCGCAAGTAGTACAAGCTGAGGCTTGTAAGATAGAACCAAATGCTATAATGAATCCAATCTTGTTAAAACCTAGCGGCGATTATACACAAGTAATAGTAGATGGCAAGGTATATTGTAAAATTGAGCCTTATAAATATAAAGAACTTAACGAAAATTTGAAAACCCAAGCAAAGAAGGCATATGATAAATTAAGAAAAGATCATGATATAATTGTCCTAGAGGGATCTGGAAGCTGTGCAGAGATAAATTTAAAAGACAGCGACATATCTAATATGTCAATGGCAGAACTTGCAGATGCTCCAGTAATTTTAGTTTCTGATATAGATAGAGGCGGAGTTTTTGCGTCAATTGTTGGAACTATTCAATTATTATCCGAGGCAGAAAGAAATAGAATTAAAGGGGTAATAATTAATAAATTTCGAGGAAATAAAGAGTTGTTTAAACCTGCTATAAAGCAGTTAGAAGATATAATAAATATTCCTGTTCTTGGAGTAATGCCTTATGAAAAGTTTGATATTGAAGATGAGGATAGTGTTACTGAGAGAATTAAAAATGAAGAAGTAGAAGGAAATTTAGATATTGCTATAATTAGGCTGTTACATATGTCAAACTTTACGGATTTTAATATCTTAGAAAGAATTCCTGGAGTAACAGTTAGATATGTTACAAAGCCAAATGAATTAAAAAATCCAAATCTGTTAATAATTCCTGGAACAAAAAATACAATTGAGGATTTAAGAGAAATTAAAGAAAATAAACTGTTTGATAAGATAAAAGAATTAAAAGAAAAAGAAGTGCCGATATTTGGAATATGCGGTGGATATCAAATGCTTGGAACTTTAATTCTAGATAAGCTTGGCGTGGAAGGAAGCATTTCTCAAGAAGATGGTTTTGGATTTTTAGATATGAAAACAAGGTTTAATGAATTAAAGGTTACAAAGCAAACCAAAGGAAACATACTGTGTGACTTAAAATTAATAAAATCCATAGAAGGAAGGGTTATAAGTGGTTATGAGATTCATAATGGAATAAGTAAAATAGGGAAAAAAGCACTGCCATTTATGACAGATTCGGATGGTAATGTTTTAGGGGTATGTGATAAAGATAAAATGGTGGCAGGGACATATCTACATGGAATATTTGATTCAGAAGATTTTATTAGTGTGTTTATAAAATCACTTAAAGAAAATTGCAATATAGAATTATCTGAAGAAATAATTGTAGAAAAGGTAAATGAGTACAAAGATAATGAATACGATAAGTTATCCAAGCTATTTGAAGATAATATAGATATTGACAAGTTGAAGGAAATAATAAAAATTTAGGTTTAGAGGTGGATAAAGATGTTGACAGCTACTGAAGAGAGATTATTGAAATATATTGAAGACAAAGCAAGAGCTAATATTAAAGGAAAAACATTTTATAAAATGACTGATGTATTAGAACATGCATTTTGGATATCAGAAGAGAAAGCCTATGAAGTTTTAAAAAATATAATTTCAAGAAAGAATATTGGAAATTCTAAAGAAGCAATCGTAAATGAGTATATAGATATGCTTAAAAAAGGATATGGATCTATACAAGAACAAGTAGATGTCTTTGGCGGAGATAAATTATCTAGTGTAATATTTGCAGCTGAAAGAAGATTGAAGCAGTTTCCAGGAGGAACATTTTTTGATATTCTTAGAGATGTTTATAAGATACCAGATGATGAAATAATGCAGGTAACTGAAAAATATTTAATATATATGAATTCCCCAATGTTTTCATATAGATTGGAAAAAGAAACCTTTCATAGATTCCTTGAAGAAAATTTAGATGAATTAGATAAACAGTTTAATAGATTTGTAAATTTATAGAGATGATATTAGAATTAAGTTAGATTTTTAGGAAAAATATATAAACAAGCACTTTTGTAAGTATAACTGATAATGTATTTTAAAATTATTTTTATCAATAGTACTTACGAAAGTGCTTGTTTATATTTAATGCTAAAGTAATGTATTGTATAAAATATATCTAAAATTACTAATAAGTTCATAGGCATTATCATAATCAAAGACATTCATATAGGATTTAACTTTTTGTAATAATGATATTTGATTATTTGATAAGTTATAATTTAATAAAAGATTCAAAGATTCACTTGCAGAATCTAAATCAAAATTATCTATAGCATTAGCAGTGTCACCAATTAAATCAAATAAGTCTTCAACGTTATAGTTTGTGATCTTAGGACTCGAGTTTGTAGATTCTTCTGGCAATGCAGACTTAATGTTATTTAGCAGGTTATTGTAAGAATTTAGAAGAAAATTAACATTTTCCAAAATAAATTTCATATCATTACTTGTGCCTGCTTTTTCGTGACGTTTAGCTAACGCTGATAGATTTGAATCTCCTATTATTTCCGCGACAGTTTTTAATGCATGAACTTCTATAGTATAGTTCTCGATATCATTATTATTTGCAAAATCCCTTAATATATTAATCTTATTTTTGCCATCATAATAAGCTACTGAAAGTAATGAAAGATAGTTATTTATGTTTCCTCCACAGTTTTGAATAGCTTTTTCTGTATCCACACCTTGAATTTCTATGTTATTAAATTCTTTAGTGTAATCTTCGGTAATGTTTGTTTCTACTATATATTTTCTTGGCAGATAAGTTCTAAGAAATTTATTCAATTTTCTTATTTCAATTGGCTTTTCTAAAAAATCGTTAAATCCATTTTTTATGTACATAGAGCATATATTTGGAGATGTATTTGCCGTGAGAGCAATTATAACAACGTTTTTAAAATATTCATCATTCATTTTTCTGATCTTTTTTGTTGTTTCAATACCATCTATTTCAGGCATAACATGATCCATAAATATAATATCATATCTGTTGGACTTAAGAAGATTTATGCATTCTAAACCACTTTTTGCCGTTGAAATATTCATACCATAAGTTTTCATTAAATCTTTCTCGATTTTTAGTGTTACATTACTATCGTCAACAATTAAAATTTTAGCTTCTTTAGCAATAAAATGCTTAATAATATTATTTCGTTCATTCATTACTCCATAGCCTCCAATTTTTGATTATATAATTGCGATATTTTACTAAACGTACTGTTTATGGAATTGAATACGTCTACAATGCAAGGTTCAAAATGAGTTCCAGCAGCATCTATAATTATTTCTGCAGCCTTTTCATGAGTAAATGGCTTTTTATAAGGTCTCTCTGATGTAAGTGCATCGTAAACATCAGCAATTGCCATGATTCTAGCACATAATGGTATAGAATACTTAGATAGACCAGATGGATAACCTGTACCATCCCATTTTTCATGATGACAAAGTGCCATATCTTTAGCTACGTATAAAAAACTTTCATCGTCAGTTGCATCTATTAATTTTTGAAGAGCCATACCACCTAAAGTTGTATGCTGTTTCATATAATCACGTTCAGCTTCATCATAATTACCTTGTTTTAATAAAATGCTATCTGATATACCTATCTTTCCTATATCGTGAAGCGGTGCTGAGCGAATAATATTACGAATATATTCATCAGTTAAAATATCAGAATATAGACTGGCTTCAGACATGGCATATACAAGAATTTCGAGATATTTGGCAGTTCTTTTAATATGTCCACCTGTTTCGCCATCCCGACATTCAACCAATTCTGCTAAACCAATAACCATGCTATCTTGTAAGTTTTCAATTGTTTCTGTTTTTTCTCTAACGAGAGTTTCTAGATTTTTTCTATAACTTGCAAGTTCAAGATGAATCTTTATTCTACTTAGCATTAATTCAGGTACAAAGGGCTTTCCAATAAAATCCACAGCACCAAGTTTAAGGCACTTTAATTCACTTTCAGTATCATTAACAGCTGTCAAAAAAATTACGGGTATTTTACTTAATCTGTCAATTGATTTGATTGTATTGAGGATTTCATATCCATTAATACCAGGCATTTTAATGTCAAGTAATATCAAGTCTGGTGTAATTTTTAATAAAAACTTCATTGTTTGGACAGCAGAAGTTAACAAAGTTACTTTATAATGAGGTTTTAATGATTGTTCTGCAAATTTTAAATTTGTTACGTTATCATCTACAATTAATATATGTTCCATAAAACACCCCTCTTACTCTTAATTAAGGCATATGATAGAAATTAGGTTTGGCAGATTGACTTATTATTTTTTTGATTGTGCCTAGCATAAATTAGTATAATAACTTAAATTAAAATACTATAATAATATATTATCAGAAATATGGAAAAATGTAAAAGATAATGTAAATTGATGCAATAAAGTCAACAATTAATTTGTTAATTATTTATTGCATTATTTAAAAGAAATCAACTCATATTTATCCGCTGAATGCACACAGAGTAAGCGACCAGCATCAAATCATAGATATTTGATGTGGTCGCTTAAGTTCGATTAACAAAATTGCAGATTTTGAGTCTCCCTTGTAAGTAGTATATTAAATTTATTTTATAAATCTAAGTATAGCTAATAATATTAGTAATGCCCCTGAAAGCCAAGATAACTCAAGATTTAATTTTTGTGTGAATTTTCTTCCAAGAAATACACCAAGTGATACGCAAAGAATTCCAACAATAAAACAAAGAATTAAAACTTGTGTATAATTAATATTACATAAACTAGAACCAAATCCAACAGCAAGACTGTCTAAAGATAGTGCTAAAGCCAAATATACAGATTCTTTAATGTTTAAGCATTTAGATTTATCAAAGTCAGCTTTTATTTCATCGGCATACACTTGTAAAACAAATTGAAAATCAAAAATTTTAAAGGTTAATGGTTTATCTGATTTTGAGCATTTGGAAATATATGACTTAAAGACATATTCAAACAGTCTATATATTCCAAGTAACATTAGAAGTAAAAAGCCTAAGATTATAGGAAGGTTGTTCGGAAGAAGGCTTTTAATAATAGATCCTATAAACAAAGAAATAGCAAGGGTGCTTGTACATACTAAATTTATTACAATAACAGATGAAGGTGGTATTCTAATTTTAGAAGTACCATAAGCAATGCTTGCTACAAAGGAATCTATACATAAAGAGGATACTAATAACAAAGATTCAAGCATAAATATTACCTCATAAGTTTTAGATACAATTCATAATATGAAAAGAAATTATTATTAGTTACAAATTTAGAGATTTACCTTAATCTAATGATATTCGTATTATTATTAATTATTGAAATTGAGGTTATTAAGAATAGTAAATTCATGTTATAATTAAAGTTAGCATGTTAGAGTATTAGAATTTATTATAAACATAGATGAAAAAATAAGTGATATTTACGGAGGAATAGTATGTATAAATTAATTGCACTAGATATGGATGGAACATTACTTACAACAGATAAAAAAGTGTCTGCAAGAAACAAAAAGGCTATAAAAGCAGCAGAAGAAAAGGGCGTTAAAATTGTATTAGCATCAGGAAGGCCTTTAGCTGGTCTAACTAAATTCTTAGAAGAATTAGATTTATTAAAAGATGAAGATTATGTACTTAGCTTTAATGGAGGCTTGGTTCAAAATACAAAAACTAAAAAAATAGTATCGAAGGTTTCTTTAAAAGGTTCTGACTTAAAAATTATATATAATATAAGTAAGGAACTTAATATCAATATTCATGCATTTTCTGCAAGTGAAGGACTAATAGCGCCTAAGACTAGCCAATATACTGAATATGAAGCAACACTAAATGGAATTGACTTTACAATAAAGGACTTCAATGAAATTGATGATGATGAAGATATTATAAAGGTTATGATGATAGACCCTCAGGAAATACTAGATCCAGCAATTGAAAAGCTGCCTAGTGAACTATATGAAAAATATAGCGTATTTAAAAGTGCACCATTTTTCTTAGAATTTACAAACAAGGAAGTTGACAAAGGATTAGGTTTGAAAAAACTTGGAGAATATCTTGGCATAAAGAGAGAAGAAATAATAGCTTGTGGAGATGCTGGAAATGATTTATCTATGGTAAAATACGCAGGCCTTGGAGTTGCTATGGATAATGCGACACCAGAAGTTAAAGAAGAAGCAAACTTTATTACTACTTCAAACGATGAAAATGGAGTAGCAAATGTAATAGAAAAATTTATTTTAAATGAGAATATGTAGTATCTTTATTTATATTATGAAGAGAAATAAAATTGTATTTGTAAAATAAAATTAATTTAATAGTGATATTTTACTAAGGAAATTTACTTGATTTTCGATAGTATATATAAGATATTTCGTATAAGTTTAAGAGTAATGAGTACTTGGGGAAGTTTTAGGGAGGAAATAAGTTGGATTTTGAGTCGATAGAAATTAAGGAAATTTAATATATATGTGCAGGCAAATACAGTAATAATGAAATATAATTATAAAGGTATTTCTGACATACAAAATTATACATATGAATTAACAGGGGTAATAGGAAAAGTTGATATCATAAGAGATATTGGATTTTCTAAAAAGCATATATTTCAAAAAGAGTTATATGAATTGCATGATAGGGTAAAGACTTCGGCAAAGTTTATGCCGGTAAATAAAGAAAAATTATTAAGAAATTATTCAGGAAATAGCTGTTGGCAAGGAAAAATAAATATCACTTGTGATGGTAATGTTGGGCCGTGCATTATGCAAAATAGATTTATAAACAATGAGTATAATGTAAGAGAACATAAATTAAGCAATATATTAAGTGATTATGTAATTCCTGAATTTTGGATATTGTCAAAAGATTATATTGATGTCTGTAAAGATTGTGAATATAGATATGTATGCAATGATTGCAGACCAATGAATATAGGAGGAAATAATAAATATTCAAAGGGAAAGTTTTGTAAATACAATCCGTATATAGGAAAATGGGAAAACTATAGCGATTTTAGGGGGGATACAAGCTATGAGGTTAGTCCCGATTGAAAATGTAAGACCAAATACAGTCCTTGGTAAATCATTATATGATGTTGACGGTAGAATTTTATTAAGAGCCGGAGTGGTTTTAAAGGAAAATACAATTGCTAAAATAAAACAAATAAATATTTTATCTATTTACATTGTTGATAAGTATAGTGATGAAGAAATTGACGATATTATTAAGCCAGAACTAAGACAAAAGGCAATTATATCAATAAAAGAGGCCTTTTCAAATATAGGAAGACTAAATTCAAATAATGCAGTAAGAAGCAAAGAAAGTGATTATACCTGGCAGGAACAGAGTTATTTTTATAATATTGGTAAAATGGCTGTTAGTTTAATAGATGATATATTGAATCATAAAGATGTAATGCTTGCACTAGTAGATATTAGAAGCATGAATAATTATTTATATTCCCATTGTGTAAATGTTGCTGTAATATCTCTTACACTGGGTATAGCATTTCAACTTCCTAAAAAGAAATTAGAAGCTTTATGCATAGGAGCATTAATTCACGATATTGGGAAATCAATGCTCCCAAGGGAAGTTTTAGACAAACAAGGAAAGCTGAGTGATGAGGAAAAAGAAATTATTAAACAGCACCCGCGTCTTGGTTATAAGTATTTATCAAATACCTATAACATTAATAGCTTAAGTAAAATTGTAGTTCTTCAACATCATGAAAGACCTGATGGAAAAGGATTTCCTGATGGATTAACTAAAGATAACATTATTGATTTAAGTAACATTGTAAGTATTGCTAATGCTTACGATAACTTATCCACTGATTTGCCTGAAAAAAGAGCAATGTTTCCAAGTGATGTTTTAGAGTACTTAATGTAAAATGCCGGAACAATGTTTGATTATAATATAGTTAATACATTTTGCAGAATAGTAATTCCATTTCCAAAGGGAACAATTGTAGAAATTAGTACAGGCGAAACGGCTATAGTACAAGAAACTATGCCTGGTTTTCCATTAAGGCCTACTGTAAAGATAATTGAAAGTCCTAGAGTTAGCAGAATAGGAGAACAAATTAACTTAATGAAAGAAATTTCAATAGTAATTACCAAAGTAAAATACGAGGTAGAGTAATGTAAATACATAACATGTAATTTAGACTTGAGCTATATATCAAACAAAATTATATAAATGTTTACTCCGTGGGGCTATGAAAATTTCGCTGAAAGTACTAAATGGAGGGTTGCACCACTACTTTTTGCTCCAAATTACATTTGGACAAACAGTAGCGGAACAACCCTCCATTAAATACTTTTAGCAGCTTATTTTCAAATGCCCACTTCGCAAACATATATATAATTTTTTTGTTTAGATATATGCTTAAGTCTAATGAATGTTTTATATTTGTATATTACTTAATAAAGTAAGGGCTAAGGACAAGCAAGAATGGGACAACTTTTAATGAAGAAATCCTTCAATCCTATTCTCAATGCAACGCTGCGCAAAACAGTTAGTTTTTCTTAACAAAAATATTTATTATTTCGGTAAGCTACCACATAAGTCAAATTAGCATGTTGTTTAACTATATAGATATCCAAAACAAGAACTTGACATATACATTAATCTAACTCAAGTAATTTAGCAAATTAATTGAAGGTATAAGTTAAATTCTTAAATTGGGTATCTATATAGATAAAACAACTATAAATTGTACTTATACTTTGAAATATATCCCAACCAGAAATCAGAATCATTTTTTGCGGAATGTTTCATTAGTAATTTTTATGGCTGTGATTCTTGGCTAGAAGTTGTTCCAAATGTGCTAGTTCAAAGTTTGTTCTTTGAGGCTAGCATTTTGGGTACAACTTCTAGCCTTAGAATCACCCATAAAAATTCCTTTGAAACTGGAGCAAAAGAATGATTTTGATTTCGGTGAGTTATATGCATAAGTCTAAGTTATATGTTGTGTATCTATATATAAATGTTCAAATAGTGTAACTGATATCTTGTAAGTAAAGTCCTACTCGCAAATATCTATAAATTTATAGTTGACTACGTCAAATAAGCCTTTGTCGGTAATTTTTAAATCTGGTATTACTGGCAGTGATAAGAAGGATAAGGTCAAGAATGGATTAAAATTAATGGTTGGCGCTATGAGCTTAATAGCAGAATGAAGCTTATTTAAATAGTCTTTAATTTCATCATATCGTCTATTTGTCATAAGTCCTGCAATTTCAAGCTTTATATGAGCTAAGATTTTTTCATTCTTGACTATAATTATGCCGCCATGCATATTTTCTAATTCTTTTGCTGCAAATAACATGTCTTTATCGTTTGTTCCGGCTAGTATCAAATTGTGAGAATCATGGGCGATTGTAGTTCCGATTGCACCTTCTTTGATACCTAAACCATTTAATATTCCTAGGCCTATATTACCAGTGGCTTTATGCCTTTCAATAACAGCAATTTTAATCAAATCATCTTTAAGTGAGCATTCAAAAAAATCATGGTTATTATTTTTTAATGAATCAATATCGGAAGTATTAAGTTTTAAATGTATACTTTCTAACTTGTTAGGAATAATTTTAATTACATTTAGTTTTTTACAATTTTTATTTTTGATATTGATTTTAAAGTTATCTTCGTTTAAAGGTGGAAGATTTATTGAATTATTAAAGTAATGTTCCATGGAATTTGTAGTATAATAGGCTGTTGAATTAACAATTGTATTATTACTTACAACAAGCGTACCTTCTTTATAAACCTTATCTATTTCAAATTTTTCTAGGTTATTTAACAATATAAAATCTGCAATATAACCTGGTGCAATTGCTCCTTTATTATTGAGTTTATATAAATTAGAAGGATTAATAGTTGCCATTTGAATAGCTGTTTCAGGTCTCATTCCATTATTAATAGCATAGACTATAGAGTTATTAATAGAGCCATTTGCTGCTATGTCATCAATATGCTTATCATCTGTGCAAAAACAGAATCTATTACTGTTATTTTCATTTACTGCAGGTAATAATTCCTTTAGGTTTTTAGCTACAGTACCTTCTCTAATTAAAACATACATTCCTCGTCTAATTTTATCAATAGCTTCTTGTGCATTGATACATTCGTGATCAGTTAAAATGTTTGCGCTTCTATAAACATTTGTCATGTTAGAAGTAAAACCCGCACCATGTCCATCAATTACTTTATTATTATTTATAGCGTCTAGAAGCTTGGTAATCATATTTTCTTCACAATTTGATACTGATGGATAATCCATAACTTCGGCCAAACCTAAAACTTTAGGATTGCTATAGAAATTTAGTAAATGGCTAGATAATAAAGCTGCACCGGAATTTTCAAAGCTAGTACCTGGAACGCAGGACGGAAGCATAAAGTATATATCAAAAGGAATGTTTTTTGAAGATTCGAGCATGAATTTTATACCAGCTGTACCCATTACATTTGAAATTTCATGGGGATCTGCAATGGCTGAAGTAATTCCATTTAATATAGCTGATTTGTAGTATTCACTTGGCGTAACTAAGCTTGATTCAATATGACAATGAGAATCAATAAGTCCAGGGCAAATATATTTGTTAGTGCCATCAATAACTTCATATGCATCATAATCACCAATACCAACAATATAACCGTCTTTAATACCAATGCTATCGACAAATTTTTCTTTATTAAAAACATCGATTATAGTTACGTTTTTAATAGCTAAATCACATTTTATGCTTTCATTTGAAGCTTTAATATGACTTATTAATTTTTCCTTATCCAAAATAATAGCCTCCTTTGCTTTAGTTTAGGCACATTAAAGAAAGTAACGAATCCCAAAATCCTATAATGTAAAATAGGCTCGGCGGATAGAACTGTTATTTATTGATTGTGCCTTAAATATGTATTGAATCCATAAAAATATATTTTTTTATTATAATTTACTTTGAGTAAAATTGTCAAAGTTAGTAAAGATTTACTTAATAATAAATATAATTTTTATAGCAATATATTAAAAATTATTTGTTTTATATAATTACTTTTTTAATAATTATATAGGATAAGCATACAAAAAATGCTTATCCTATGTGTTAATTAAATAAATTCTATGGAGGTAGGAGTTGGAATATGTTCGGATTTAATAAATGATAGTATTCCAGTTTCTTGGTTAATAGAAAATATAGATATATTATCAGAATTCTCATTAGCGCAAAGTAAAAAGTTACCTGTTGGATCTAACTGAAAATCTCTTGGAGAATTTCCTTCGCAAGAATATGTATCAATGAAGTCTAGTTTCCCATTAGATGTGTTAATTAAAAATAAGCTTATGGAATTATTACCTCTATCAGAAGTATATAAAAACCTATTATTTTTATGTACACGAATTGCAGCACCTGATTTTTCACCAGTATAGTTTTTAGGTAAACTGCTTAATGTTTGAATGTTTTCAAAAGGCACTTTAACATCACAATTGTATTTAAGAACAAAAATTTCAGAAGTTAACTCACTTAATATGTAATAAAAGGGATTTGATTTTAAATAAGTTATATGTCGCGGTCCGCTTCCAGGAGGAAAGGAAAAACTAATATCATCTTTTGGAATAAGCATATTATCTTCTATAGTAGAAATTATCATTTTATCAATTCCTAAATCAATTGATAAAATGTATTTTTCATCCTCTGTAAAGATAGAGCAGTGAATATGAGGCTTTTCTTGTCTTGAAGTGTTTATGCTGGAACCAGAATGACTTCCAACCATAGGAGAATTTAATATTAAGCCATCTAAAGTATTATAAACAAGCATCTTATTTTCATGGTAGTTAGATGAAATCAATAATTGTTTATGATTACTTATGCTTATATGGCAAGGTTGTTTTTCTTCTAAAAGCATGTAGTTAATTAAGTTAAGATGATTTTCTTCATGCAAATACTTAAATGAAGCTACACCGGCCTTCTCACCAATTTTACAAGATGAATAAATAATGTGTCTTTCTTTATCAATAGATAAATATGTAGGATTTTCGATTTCATAAGCTAAATTTATTTCTTCTATACATTCTGAACTTGAATTGAAGATGATTTTATAAATCCCTCTACTTTTACTTTTAGTATAAGTACCAATAAAGGCTATTATTTTATTTTGTTTTATTGCCATAATTAATATGCCCCCTTTAGTTTATATATTCATAAGTATAGCATAAATACATTCAACTGACTTCTGAATATGTAAATAGCATGAATAGCATATATTTATATTAATTTCCTTTAATATCCAAATTAATGTAAATAATATTAAGAAAAATTAATTTGAGGAACTTATATTAAGTTTCTAATGTTGATAAGGCATAGAATTTTGATATAATAATTATTATAGTTATAAATAATCAAATAATTAAATAATGATTTCAAAGAAGAAATATTTAAATTGAGGGGGGGCTTTAGGCATGCCAATAAAAATTCCTATAGAATTGCCTGCATTTCAAGTGTTATCTAATGAAAATATATTCGTAATGAATGACGAAAGAGCTAATACCCAAGATATTAGACCGTTAAAGATAGCAATTCTTAATTTGATGCCTAAAAAAATTGTAACAGAAAATCAATTATTAAGATATTTATCCAATACACCATTACAAGTAGAAATAACATTGCTTCAAACTAAGAGTTATGTATCTCATAATACGCCATCAGAGCATTTAAATAAATTTTATAGCTATTTTGATGACATAAAGCAAGAAAAATTTGATGGATTATTAATTACTGGTGCTCCAGTTGAGCAGATGGAATTTGAAGATGTTACATATTGGAAAGAGCTCACTGAAATAATGGAATGGAGCAAAACAAATGTATTTTCAACTTTTTACATTTGTTGGGGAGCTCAAGCAGGATTATATTATCATTACAATATACCTAAATATGATTTAAAAGAAAAAATGTTTGGAGTATTTTCGCACTGGGTAAATGATGAAAATGCTGATCTTACAAGGGGATTAGATGATGTATTTTATGCACCGCATTCAAGACATACTGAAGTTAAACGTGAAGATATAGAAAAAATTTCAGAACTTGAAATTCTATCTGAGTCTGAAGAAGCTGGGGTATTTATTGTAGCAACAAAGGACAGAAGAAATGTATTTATAACTGGTCATATGGAATATGATAGAAATACATTAAAAGATGAATATATAAGAGATAAAGAAAAAGGCAATGATATAGCTTTACCTAAAAATTATTTTAAAAATGATGATGTAAATGAAAGACCTATATATATATGGAGAGGTCCAGCAAGTATTGTTTTTGGAAATTGGTTGAATTACTGTGTATATCAAAATACACCTTATGATCTCAGTAAACTTTAAAAAGTTATTTTTGTATACAAATAACTTTAAATGAAGAAATATATACAAGTGTGGTAGTTATTAATTTTACTATCACACTTTTTTACGTGCTTATTAGATTAAATTTAACTTATTTTGCATTTTTATATTGAATATTATTACATGTGTGATATAATATGCTTAAAAAGGTTAAGAAAACGTATTCGTAAAGTTTTATAATATTCGTAGCAGCATTTGTCCTATTTATCCTATCAATGAATTCTAGTTATCTATGGATGCATTCAAATTATCTATTCAAACTATAATATTATGCTAAAAATCAACTGTTTCCCAATAAATAAATCACTTTAATTATAAAAAAGGGAGGGATAACATATTTATAATTTTGTATAGATTAAAGAGTTATTTTTATCATTGTGCAAACGGTTGTTTTGAAATAAAAATCATAATTATAGGAGTGTGTTATTAATGTTAATGAGAAAAAATTTAATATCAAAATTATTGGCAGCTGGTCTAATCTTAAATCTAAGTGTATTTGCGCTTCCAGAATTAAATGTAGCTACAAATACTTTATCTACAGCAGCTTATGCTGATACTACAACTAGTTTACCGTCAAGTACTAAGGATGGAGTTATTCTACATGCTTTTGATTGGTCTTTTAATAATATAAAAAATGAATTACCTAATATTGCAGCAGCGGGTTATAAGTCAATTCAGGTTTCCCCTGTTCAAGGAACTAAAGATTCATCTACAGATGCAAGCAAATGGTGGTTATTATATCAACCAACTAATCAATCTGTTGGTAATGCACAACTTGGAACTGAAGCGGAATTTAAAGCACTTTGCACTGAAGCTGAAAAATATAATATTTCAATTATTGTGGATGTAGTAATGAATCATATGGCTAACAATGGAAATGCTGATCAGCTAGATTCTACAGTTGATTCTAGTTTCCAAAATACTAATTATTATCATAATTTAGGACAATGTACTAATTGGAGTGACAGATATTCTATCACACAACAAGGAATTGGTATGCCAGATTTAAATACCCAGAATTCCGAAGTTCAAAACAAAGCAATTACATTTTTAAATCAATGTGTAACTGATGGAGCTGATGGGTTCCGATTTGACGCTGCTAAGCATATTGAAACTAATATAGGATTAGATGCTGGAAAGTCATGGGCTGGAAATTATTGGACCAATGTTCTGGGAAATCTAAACAATAAATCAAACTTGTTTATTTATGGTGAAATCTTACAAGATGGAACTGTAGACAATGTCTCTGCTTATGAAACATTTATGAATGTTACAGCAAGTAATTTTGGTTACGGTTTAAGAAGTGCAATCACTTCTAATAATTTAAGTTCAATTGGCACGACTTATTCTGGTATCGATTCCAACAAGGCTGTGGATTTTGTTGAAACTCATGATACCTACGAAGATGGTACAAGTAAAGGTTTAACGGATACTCAAAGAAAATTGGGCTGGGCAATTGCTGCTGGTCGTGCAAATGCAACTCCTTTATTCTTTGACAGACCTACCAGTTCAATCGGTAATGAAGGTGATTCTTTATGGAAAGATGCAGATATAGTGGCAATTAATAATTTTCATAATGCAATGGTAGGACAAAACGAGTATTTAAGATGGACGAACAATAATCAAACTATGTTAATAGATCGTGGAACTATTGGTACTTTAATTGTAAATGATGGTTCAAGCACTTCTATTAGTTCAGCAACTAATTTGGCAGATGGAACTTATACTAATCATGGTAGCTCTAGCTGCACACTAACTGTGTCAAATGGAACAATTTCTGGAACTATTCCTGCAAATTCAATCGTAGTACTTTATAATGATGGTACAAATACAAACACTGGTTCAGATACAGGTAATAATTCTAATACAACTTATTCACCAACTTCTGGCTATAAAGTAGATTACGATAGTAGTACTCTTGTACAAGGTAATAGCTTTACTGTATACTACAATGGCTCTTTAGCTAGTTCTAGCAGTGTTTCACTACACTGGGGATATAACGGTTGGACAAGCTCAACTAATGTTACTATGACTAAAGATTCAACAACTGGCTTCTGGGTTGGTACTATAACAATTCCTTCTTCAGCTACAAAATTAGATTTTGATTTTACTAATGGAAGTAGCTGGGATAATAATAGCAGCCAAGATTGGCATTTACCAGTGTATTCAAGTTCTGCTCCAGTACAAGTGACTCCTGGTCCAACTGCTGGAAAAAGTGTTACAGTTTATTATAATGGAAGTTTAGCATCTAGCGCTACTTCTATGACTCTACACTGGGGATATAATAGCTGGGTTACTCCATCTGATGTTACAATGACTAAGCAATCTGATGGAAGATGGGCAGCTACTATTACATTACCATCTGGAAGCTATATGCTTAATATGTGCTTTAAAAATGAATCAAGCACTTGGGACAGTAACAATTCTAGTAATTACAATTATTCAGTAGCAGAATAATTGTAACTCATAAAAATCTTTGGAATTTATAAAAATATAGTATTTCAACTTAATAAGGTTAGAGGTATATAACCTCTAACCTTTGCTTTAACTAAAATAATTTATTGTTTATTAATGTAAAATAAGCTAAAGCAGATTAAGGCAAGTATTCAAAATATATTATTACTAAGCCAATTTGCATAAGAAGTATTAAAGGTACTCCAACAGTAAACTTCTTATGCTTTGTTTTATGTCTAAAAGTAGACATGCCAGTAAGCATACCAATAGATCCTCCCAAGATTGAAATTACTATAAGTGTTTTTTCAGGTATTCTCCATTCTTTATGAATAGCTCTTTGCTTGTCTATAAGCATAATAATAAATCCAATGAAATTAATAATTAGGAAGTATGTTAATATAATTTTAAGCATAATTTTCACTCCAATAATATATTTTAATTAATAATATAATTTATTTTAGAATATAAAAGTATTGAAGTCCATGAAATTTATGCTTATACTAACAAATATAATATTAGTTATAAATGATAAGTTAAGGATGAAATCCTAAAAGGGATTTCTAAAAATGGGAAAAGTCTGCAGACTTTTCTTCCTAAACTTCTAACTTATAACTGATTTCACCCTCCTAAGGTTACATCTTGTTCATTATACCAAGATAATGCGCTATAAAAATCTTCTTGTTTAAAATCAGGCCAATAACTATCTAAAATATAAAAATCAGAATAAACGGATTGAACTGGTAGTAAACCACTTAATCTTCTTCGGCCTCCCCATCTAATTATAAGATCTATTCTAGAAATATCTTTGGAATGAATATATGGTTGAATATGTTTTTTTGAAGGATCATGATTTTTTAATATATTCAAATCCCATTCCCATCCATAATTAATTAAAAAGTTTGCTTTAATTCCGCCTGAGCCAAACTTTTTTCTTGTGGTAAAGGGTATTAATTCTTTAGGGAAGCAATTTGAATCAGTATTTCCTAAAACTAATATTTCACAGTTTTCTTTTGTTAGAAGCATAACGGAATCAACACAAGCCTTGGTAAAAGCAATTTTTTGATCACTAGGACGTTTAGTATTATCTATAGTAAATCCATAAAAGGTTACTTCCTGTACATTTTCCTTTTGGCATAGTTTAAAAACTTCTAGTCCTGGATTTATTCCATGATCATAACCTTTATCTTTAGTCAATGAATTAGATAAAGCCCAGCGTCTATTGCCATCAGGAATAATACCTATATGTTTTGGTATTCGCATAATTATATTCACCTCTTAAATTAATGTTGCTTTTAAGAGTATAACCAAGTAATGCTAAATAATACACACATATGAAAAAAGCGCGAAGCGCAATTAAGTTCATTTCACGATGAAAAAAGCGCGCACATACGAAAAGAGTGCGAAGCACAATTAGGTTCATTTCACATATGAAAAGAGTGCGAAGCACAATTCGAAAATTATCGAAACCAAGAATTTAAATAAAAAAAACTAAGTCCAAGGCTATATTTAGTCTCATACTTAGGCTAAGCCATTTATTTTATATGACTTATATAAGTTAATAAGGGGTAAATAATAATCAATTATCTTATATGATTATTATAAGCTTCTAATGTGTCAGGAAATGAGGCACAATCAAAAAAATATACTTTGTAAATATTTAATTTTGAAATAACTGCTTTTTGTGTAATAATAGTATATACTAAATAATTATTAAGATAAATTTGAAGAGCATTTGAGGTGACCATAGTGATAGGCTTAATAGGTATCAGAAAAAATACTCCACTGGAAATTAGGGAGAAGTTTATTATTAAACCTAAAAAACATAAAGAATATACCCATGAATTACTTAAAGAATTAAAAGAGGTAGTAATTTTAGCTACATGTAATAGAACAGAAATTTATTTTAATGCTTCTTTTAATAAAGAAGAATTATTAAAAAAGATTTTTTATATTTTCAATTGGAATTATGAGTATAAGCAGTATATCTTCATTTCTGAAGGTACTGATGTTTACAGGCATTTATTTGAAGTTTGTTCTGGATTTCATTCTAAAATATTAGGAGAAGATCAAATTTTAGGGCAGGTTAAAGATGCTTACGAAGAAGCACTAAATATAAAAGCAGTTTCCTTAGAATTACATAGATTATTTCAAGAAGCAATTACTTGTGGAAAAAGATTTAGAAAAGAAGCTAAATTGTTTGAAATTCCAGTATCTTCAGCCTCTATAGTGGCAAATGAAGCTGCTATTCGTGGATGCACTAAATTTATGCTTCTGGGTTATGGAGAAGTTGGACAGCTTACGATGAAATATTTACTTTCTCATAAACTCGAAATTGTATATTTAGTAGTTAGAAATAGTAAAATTAAAGATGAGATAGATGATGAAAGAGTTAGAGTAATTAATTTTGAAGAAAAAAACAGTTATATTGACGAAGTTGAATGCTTAATAAGCTGTACCTCAGCGCCTCATCCGGTAGTAAAAAAAGAAGATATTAGTGAAAGTGGAAATAAGCTCATCATATACGATTTAGCAGTTCCTAGAGATGTTGAAAAGGAAGTTGCACTTTTAGAGAGAACTGAAGTGTATAATATTGATACTATAAGCCGTATTGACGATAAAAATAAGAAGCTTCGAAAAAATAAGATGGAAGAACATAAATATATTTTGGCTAAATATATTAAAGAATATGAAGATTGGCTTAAAATAAGAAGTATTTCACCTACTATTAAAAAATTAAAAGCTTTAGGAAATGAAGTTAGTGAAAATAGGATTCAAACTTTTGAACATAAAAGTAATAGTGAAAAGGATATTGGTTTGGCACATAAATTAATAAAAAGCACGTCAGATTTTTACATAAACAGGGCCATTGAAATTCTTAAAGATGAAACTTTAAAGGGATGTGGTGAAGAATGGGAAAAGATAATAGAGAAGATATTTTCACTGGAGGAATAGAATATTCTTATATTTCACTAATCTCTAAAAAGCTGAGAGTAGGAATAATTGGAGGTGGAAAAGCTGGTGAAATAAAAGCAAGACATTTTGTAAACAATAAATGTTATGTAGAAGTCTTATCAAAAAACTTTGATGAAAAAATAATTGAGCTATCAAATAACTCTAAAGAAAGGCTTAAACTCATAAAAGGAGAGTTTAGCCATGAATTTTTAAAAGATAAACATCTTATAATTATAGCAATAGATGATGAAAACTTAAAAAATAAGATAAAAAAGTTTTGTGATGAAAATTATAAAATTTACATAGATTCGTCAAATTTTAAAGATGGAATGGGAGTAGTTCCAATTCAGAAAAATACAGAAAGTATAACCTTTGCACTAAATACGAAACATGGTAATCCAAAGGGTGCCGCTTTGCTTTCCAATAAAGTAAAAGATATCTTAGAAGAATATGATGATTTTATTAATTTTATTGGAATAATTCGAAATAAAGCAAAGGAAATCCCAGAATATAAAAGTAACATAGTTGAATTAACTAATAATGAGGTGTTTAAAAAAGCTTTTGATGAAGGAAGAAGTGAAATTATACTTAGAGAACATTTACCAAAAGAAATCGTAGATTACTTACTTAAATCATAAATTTAACTTACATAAACAAGTTTGGAGGTAATAATAATTAATGGATAATTTGATTATAGCAACAAGAAAAAGCCAGCTGGCACAAACTCAAACAGAAATAATAATAAAAAATTTAAAAGATAAATTTGATATAGATAGTGAAAAACTGCTTATAGTTACAGAAGGAGATAGAAAGTTAGATGTTTCTTTAGCTAAAATTGGCGGTAAAGGACTATTTGTTAAAGATATAGAAGTTGCCCTTTTAGAGCAAAGAGCGGATGGTGCAGTTCACAGTATGAAAGATGTACCCTACGAGTTAAGTGATGAATTTGAGATTGCAGCTATAACTCAAAGAGAAGATATAAGGGATGTTCTAATTTCTAAGGATAACTTACCCTTTAAGGAACTTAGAAAAGGAGCTATTATTGGAACAAGCAGCATTAGAAGAGCATGTCAGTTAAAACTTTTAAGAGATGATTTAGAAGTAGTTTCAATTAGAGGGAATGTCCAAACAAGGTTGGAAAAAATGAAAACTCAAAATTTAGATGGAATTATATTAGCTTCTGCAGGCTTAAAAAGATTAGGTGAAGAAAAGCTAATAAGCGAATATTTTGATCCAAAAATATTTTTGCCAGCAGTCGCTCAAGGTGCATTAGGTATTGAATGTTTAAAAACAAGTAATGCTAAGAAGTATTTTGCAAAATTAGAAGATGCAAATGCTAAATTAACCGTAGAAGCTGAAAGAAGTTTTATGAAAATGTTAAATGGGGACTGCCATAGTCTCATTGGAGCTTATTCAGAAATTAGAGATAATGATTTATATATGATTGGAATATATGACGTAGGTGGAAAAATAGTTAAAAAAGATATTTTAGGCAGCAAAAATGAGCATATTGAACTTGGAAGAAAATTAGCTAGAAAAATATTAGAAACATAGGAGAATTGAAATATGAGTAAAGTATATATAATTGGAACAGGTCCAGGAGACGAAGAATTATTAACATTAAAAGCAGTTAAAGTATTAAAAAAATGTACAGCTGTCCTTTATGATAGATTGGTTTCAAATAATATCCTAAATTATTTAAATAATGAATGCGAAATTTATTATTGTGGAAAAGAGCCAGGAGCTCATTCTAAAACCCAAGAAGAAATTAATGAACTTTTGGTTAGTCTTGCAAAACAAGGGCATATTGTAGGAAGAATCAAAGGAGGAGATCCTTATGTATTCGGAAGAGGAGGAGAAGAGGTATTAGCTTTAGTTAATGAAAATATTGAATTTGAGGTAATACCAGGGGTAACCTCTCCAATTGCAGTGTTAAATTATGCTGGTATCCCAATAACTCACAGAAAGATTGCTCAAAGTTTTCATGTTATAACAGGTAAGTCTGCACAGGATTTAAATGTGAATTTTAAGGCTTTAGCAGAAGAAGAAGGAACTCTAGTCTTTATGATGGGATTAAGCAATTTAGATAATATAGTAAGTGAGCTTATAAGGAATGGGAAAAGCCCTGAAGTTCCATGTGGAGTTGTAATGAAAGGAACTTCAGCTAAGCAGAAAAAGGTAATAGGAACTTTAGAGAATATTGTGCAAAAAGTAAAGGAAGCTAACTTACAGTCTCCATGTATAATTGTAGTTGGGGAAGTTGTAAATTTAAGTAAAGACTTAAACTGGTATGAAAATAAGCCTTTGTTTGGGAATAACATTTGTATTACACGATCAAGAAGACAATCTGAAAATTTGAAAAATAAATTAGTTGAATTAGGAGCAGAAGTCACAAGCTTTAATTCAATAGAAATAAAGAGCAGTGCAGAGAATTTAGAAAGTTACATAGGAAAATTAGAAGATTATGATCATATAGTATTCACATCAGTAAATAGTGTAGAAATCTTTTTTGAGTACTTAGTTGAAAAAGAGTATGATATAAGAAAAATTAAGGCAAAAATATCTGCAATTGGTTCTGCAACAGCTAATGCTTTAAAGCAAAGAGGAATTATATGCTTTATTAAAGCTAAAGAGTTTATGGGAGAAGGTTTAGTAAGCCAATTAAAACCACATTTGAAAGAAAAGGAAACTCTGCTTTTACCATGTTCAGCAAAGAGCAGAAAGTATATTTATGAAGAACTTAGTGATAGTGGAATAAATGTGGATAAAGTATATATTTATGATACGGTTTGTGGATCTGTAGTTAATAGAAGATCTTTTGAAGAGGTGGATATAGTATTCTTTACAAGTCCATCAACAGTTGAAAATATGGTTGATATGTTAGGGGTAGAAGAAATTAAAAAGAAGCAAGTTATAGCTATAGGACCAAAAACAAATGAACCATTAGAGAAATTAGGAATAAAAGCGAAAGTATGCAAAGAACATTCAGAAGAAGGATTTTTAAAAGAAATAGAAGCATTGTGCAAAAATATTTAAGAAGATTGGGATTTAGTTATTTAAATTTGAGTAAAAGAAATATTTCAGAAATTCTGTAAGAATTTCATCATAAACTGTTAATTGTTAACTGTGAACTGTTAACTGAATATAAGGAGGGGTTTGTTGTGATTAAAAGAGGTAGAAGACTTAGAGTCAATTCTGCTGTTAGAGATATGGTTAGGGAAACAACTTTAAATTCAAAGGATTTTATTTATCCTATATTTGTTGTTGAAGAGGAAAATATAAAAAATGAAATTTCTTCATTACCAGGAGTTTATCACTATTCAATTGATAAGCTTCATGAGGTAATTAAAGAAGTAAAAGAAGCCGATATTTCAGGAGTGCTTCTTTTTGGAATACCAAATCATAAAGATGAATGTGGCTCAGAAAGCTATAATGATAATGGAATTGTTCAGCAGGCTATAAAAGAAATAAAGAAAATAGATAAGAATATACTTGTTATAACTGATGTCTGCATGTGCGAATATACTTCCCATGGACATTGTGGAATAATTCATGATGAATATGTAGATAATGATGAAACATTAGAATATTTAAATAAAATAGCTGTATCACATGCAAAAGCTGGCGCGGATATAATTGCACCATCTGATATGATGGATGGAAGAATTGGATTCATAAGAAATGCTTTAGATGAAAATGGATTTAAAAATGTAAGCATAATGAGTTATTCAGCAAAATATTGTTCAGCATTTTACGGACCATTTAGAGATGCTGCAAATTCTACACCACAATTTGGTGATAGAAAAACTTATCAAATGGATCCTGGAAATAGAATGGAAGCTATTCGTGAAACACAAATGGATATAGAAGAGGGAGCAGATTTTATAATGGTTAAGCCAGCGCTTTCTTATTTAGATATAATTAGAGATTGCAGAGAAAATTTTAATCTTCCCCTTGTAGCTTACAATGTAAGTGGTGAATATGCTATGGTTAAGGCGGCAGGAAAGCTAGGCTTAATCGATGAGGAAAGAGTAATGATGGAAACTTTAATCTCTATTAAAAGAGCTGGGGCAGATGTGATAATTACTTATCATGCTTTAGAGGCAGCAAAAATTTTAAAAAGATAAATATTTATAAATTTTATGCGGGCTAAGGAGGAATTAATATGAATAACATAGATATATTTAGAGAATCAGAAAAGTATATGCCTGGTGGAGTTAATAGTCCAGTTAGGGCTTTTAGAGGAGTAAATTTAAATCCTCCAATTATAAAGTCTGGAAAAGGTGTAATAATTAAAGATGAAGAAGATAATGAATATATAGACTTTGTGCTGGCTTGGGGGCCATTAATCCTTGGACATTGTGATGAAGCTGTTGTAAGTGCTATTCAAAAAACAAGTTCTGAGGCTTTAACTTTTGGTGCTCCTACTAAACTTGAACTTGATTTAGCTAAGTTTATGTGTACCAATTTAGACAATGTTGAAATGATAAGAATGGTTAATTCAGGTACTGAAGCTACTATGAGTGCTGTAAAGCTTGCTAGAGGATATACTAATAGAAAGAGGATAGTAAAGTTTGCAGGATGTTATCATGGACATTTTGATGGATTTTTAATCGAAGCAGGTTCAGGTGTGATTACAGGAGGAATTCCAGGTTCTCTTGGGGTTCCAAATGAAAGTATTGAAAACACGTTAATAGGAATTTATAACGATAAAAATCAGATTACAGAGCTGTTTAAGAAATATGGCAATGAAATTGCAGGAGTTATTATTGAACCTGTAGCTGGAAATATGGGAGTAATAAAAGCTGAAGATGATTTTATGGAAACTCTGCGGGAGCTATGTAATGAATACGGTGCACTTTTAATTTTTGATGAAGTAATGAATGGCTTTAGAGTAGCATTTAAAGGAGCGCAATCTCTATTTAATGTAAAACCAGATTTAGTTACATATGCGAAGATCATGGGTGGAGGACTTCCATGTGGTGCTTATGGCGGAAGAAAAGAAATAATGGAAAAATTAGCGCCTCTAGGCGGAGTTTATCAGGCTGGAACTATGTCAGGAAATCCTATAGTTATGGCAGCAGGACTAGCAACCTTAACTAAACTCAAAAATAACCTAGATTATTATGAACATATTGAAAAGATAGGAACTATGCTTCAAGAGGGAATACTTAAAATATCACAAAAATACAATCTTCCAGTAGTAATGAACAGAGTTGGAGGAATGATGACAATTTTCTTTACAGATTTAAAAGAAGTTAGAACTTATGATGATGTAAAAACATGTAATGTAGAACTGTTTAATAAATATTTTGAACATATGCTTAAGAATGGTATAAACATACCGCCATCGCAATTTGAAGCATTATTCTTAAGTGTAAAACATGAAGAAAACCATATTCATACTTTTCTTAAGGCCTTTGAAGAATTTGCTGCTAAGGAAAGCAATAACAAGTTATAAGTTATAGATGAAAAAAGCTGATTCTTAGTATAAAATACAATTATAGATATCCAAAACAAGAACTTGACATATACATTAATCTAACTCAAGTAAATTAGCAAATCAATTGAATGTATAAGTTAAATTCTTAAATTGGGTATCTATATAGATATCACAAATATAAAATGTACTTATGCTTTGAAATATATCCCAACCAGAAATTAGAATCATTTTTTGCGGAATGTTTCATTAGGAATTTTTATGGCTGTGATTCTTGGCTAGAAGTTGTTCCAAATGTGCTAGTTCAAAGCTTGTTCTTTGAGGCTAGCATTTTGGGCACAACCTCTAGCCTTAGAATCACCCATAAAAATTCCTTTGAAACTGGAGCAAAAGAATGATTTTGATTTCGATGAGTTATATGCATAAGTCCGAGTTATATGTTATGTATCTATATATAATAATAAACCTATAAAAGGAATGACTATAAGAATGAACAAAATTAATTATCAAAAGGAATTGGATTCCTTAATAGAAAAATTAGTTTATGAAGAGAAAGTGTCATCTTTGTTACTTCACAGCTGCTGTGCTCCTTGCAGCAGTTATGTACTAGAATATTTATCTCAATATTTTAGTATAACAATTTTCTTTTATAATCCTAACATATATCCAGTTGAAGAATACTCTAGGAGAGTAGCAGAGCAAAAGGGACTTATTTCAGAACTTAAGGTTAAACATGAAATTAACTTTATTGAGGGAAGATATGATACAGAAAATTTTTACGAAATATCAAAGGGATTGGAAAAAGAAAAAGAAGGCGGTGAAAGATGTTTTAAGTGCTATGAACTAAGACTTAAAGAAGCTGCTATCATAGCTAAGTCCAAAGGTTTTGAGTATTTTACTACAACTTTATCTATAAGTCCTCATAAAAATTCACAAAAGTTAAATGCAATTGGTAAAAAGTTAAGTGAAGAATATAATGTAGAATATTTATACTCAGACTTTAAGAAGAAGGAAGGATATAAACGTTCCATAGAGCTTTCAAAGAAGTATAATCTTTATAGGCAGGATTATTGCGGATGCGTATTTTCTAAAAATGAACGAATGAATTATGAAGAACAAATAATTCAGGAGAAATAATTTAAAATTTCTCGAATATATTAGTACCTTTTTATACGGCACAATCAAAAAAATAACAAGTCCATCTGCCAAGCCTATTTTTCATCATGCTGCGTCATCAGATTGCCCTAATAGGCCCGCTATGAGACCAATCTATTTCCTTGCCTGATGAAAAATAATCATGACATTTTGGACTTGTTATTTTCTTTCATGTGCCTAAAATGTAATAAAAAATTTACAACAGATAAATACTTGTTATTATATAATAGTATAAAGGAGAGGATTAATATGTCTGATAAAATTATAGACTTTAATGAATTAAAGAATAAAGTTAAAGATAAAGATATAGATAAATTTGAGGATTATATTTATTCTATGTATTATAAACTAGCTGAAGGAAAGATGAATATGACAGACTTTTCGAAGAATATATTTGCTTATATGGAAGAAAATAATATATCACAAGATAAGCTTATAAGTATTCAAAAGAAATTCTTGGAGAGATATGGTATAGATCCAGCTATGCTAGAAGGTCAATTTAATATTCCGGGGCTTGGTATGAGCAATTTAAAGATGGATTATGGAAGTATAAAAAAGTCTATGAGCTTTCAAGAAAAATACAAAAGCAGGATAACTAATAAATCTATGTCTGAATATTTTATAAAAAATGAAAAAAATGATCTTAAAATACTTTTAGAAAATGAAGAGGTATTTTTAGTTAGTGAAAAGAATATAGATTTAAATGATAATGAGTTAAATGAATTTTTATGCTCTTATAAAAAGGTGCTTGGGGATAAAAAAATAAATATAGTATTATGTGAAAATATAAAGGGATATCAATATTAATAAAGATAAACTATTTAATGCAACACAATAATCTGAAATTTAGATTTTGTGTTGCATTTTTTGATCATACATTATAAAGGAGAGTTAAAAATCACAAATTTTAATAATCCTTCAGAAAGAGATGTCACATCAATATTTGAAATACTCGATAAATCATGAGCAGTGCTGTTTAATGTAATCAAATCAGCTTTAGCACCTATTTCAATACATTTATTATAAAGCTTTTTTGAACTTTCATATGGAACAACATCATCTGAATAACTATGAATTATCAATGTATTAGGATTTGATTTTTTTACATAGTTTATGGGATTATATTTTTTTATTACATCTTCCTTATTTGAAATTGATGCAAAAACCTTAGTTAAATCGTAATTTAAATTTGTAGTATTCAAAAGGTTCAAGTCTGTTGGGCCAGCAAAATCAATTAAATATTTAACTTTAGATGAATATTTGCTTAAAGCTAAATCATCTGTAAATTCATTTTCATTGCTATAGCTTGCCATAAGTGCAAGGTGGGCTCCAGAAGAAACACCTAAAACTCCTATCTCATTCGTGTCAAAATTATAAGTAGATTCGTTCTTATATATCCATCTTATTGTATCCTTTACATCTGAAATTTGTTTGTTGAAATTTTCTTTACTCCTCATAAGTTCATATGAAGTGCTTATAATTGTATAGCCTTGATCTCTAAATGTATCTAGTATAGGGCTTAAAGCCTCAGGAATGCTTTTATCACCGTAAACCCAGCTGCCACCGTGGACATATAGAATTACGGGTGAAGACTTATAAACCTTATTTTTAGGACCATAAATATCTAATGTTAGAGGAACTCCATTAGTATTTTTATAAAGTACATCTTTATAATTCATAGAACTTGACGATTTTTCTACATCCAATTCTTGTGTTGTCCAAGCATGACTTTTTAAAGAAATATATTTTTCAGCTATCCTATAGGATAGCATAATCCTTTTACGAAATACTACAGTTAAAATAACAATTGCAATGAATAAAATCAGAAAAAACATTTTAAAAAATTTCTTCATTAAAACATGTGCCTAATGATAAAAATTGTATTAATTAGGCCTATCTCCTTTCTTATAAAATTAATAGAATATTATACAATCAATATATGAATTAAGGTATACATTGAATATTCTATAATTACAAATTTTATCTTAACTTTACGCTAAACACTCTACTAGAGTTTGTTTATTAACAATAATTTATACAATAAATTATATAATAAAAAGATTTGTGCGGGAAAATTCTAGTTTATTAGCATATTATGACGTTTTCTAAAGTAAAAATATAATTAAAATAATATTTTATATTGAAATGAATATGAATAATATATAAGAATAAACTAATTTGCTTTTAATCCTTTTGAAAGGAGGATTTATGAATAAGTCTTTTGATGTACTTGTCTATTTAGATGAAAATTTAGTAAGAAATTTATCTTCACTTGTATTAACTGGTTTTATCGAAACAATAACGAAAACCCAAGCCTTTGATAGAACAATATCAGCAGGATATCACCAAGGAGATAGAATTGAAAGCTCTAATCAAGGAAGTATTTCAAGAATTGAAAGAAAGGGCTTTAAGGATAAAAATAGATTAGATGCCAGTAATAACTTCTTCAACCATCATGTTGATAATGATATTGATGCTCGGCAATGTATAAGAGAAGAAAGACAGGTTAAAACTACTTATACTACATTTGTTCTCAACGGAAACTTAATGAACTATTTTAATGAAAATAACCATTTACATCGCAAAAATGAAGATGATATAGAAAATAATAATATATATCCAGGCGATTTAATTGAAATCGAGGGAACAATAACTAACAAAGGGATAATGTCATATATTGATACATTAATAAACTTAATTACTATATTTGGAGCAGAATACTTAGATGCATTAGCTAAGGATTGTATAGGTAAAATCAATTTTTCGATACTTTTAAAGATGTTAACATATATAAAAAGTATTTTATCCCACAACAATACGGTGGATCTAATAATGAAAAGCGGTAATGGAACAGTTGTCTTAACTGTAAATAAGGATAATTTTATGAATAATCAATACAGTGTGTTTGACAATATAAATTGTCATTGTAAAGTAGTTGGAAAGGTAATTAAAACTTGTACTGAAGAATGCGATACAATAAGTTTGCTTAGAAAAACAGGCCAGGAAGAATTTTTTGAAAAGTTTTTTGAAAAATGCATTCCTCTTTTAGAGTGTTTAAGAAGTAATGATATTCTTGTACCAGAGTGCCCTGATTTAAGGATAAATGAATGTGCAATACAAATTATGCCTTTAAACATTTACATGTAAAAAAATTATTATAATTATAATGTATTTAATAGAAAAACACTTGTATATCTAGAAAATACATGATAATATAGATAACAGATGAAATATGTTTAATTATATTTATTTTTGTAAATAACAAAAGAATATGTTGTTCATATTTAATACAATTTTGAGGTGAGATTAAATGAAATTTAGAAGTACTAGGGGCTTAGAAAAAGATATAGCATCTGCTAAAGCAATAATTAATGGAATTTCAAAAGATGGTGGACTATATGTTCCAGATGAATTCCCTAAGGTATATGATGAATTAAAGAAAGATACACATATTGGCTATGAAAATCTAGCATTCAAAATTATTAATGAGTATTTCACAGATATTGATGATGCAGAATTAATGGGGGCAATTAATGATGCATACAATAATAGATTTAGTGTAGAAGTTAAAAATAATTTCTTAGAATTATATCATGGGCCAACATGTGCATTTAAAGATGCAGCGCTATTATTTTTACCACAAATTATGAGAAGAGCTAAGAAAATCTGTGATGTTAAAGAAGATATAACAATTCTTACAGCAACGTCGGGAGATACAGGAAAAGCTGCACTTGAAGGATTTAAAAATGTTGAAGGCTTTAAAGTTGTAGTTTATTATCCTAAAAATGGAGTTAGTGCAATTCAAGAAAGACAAATGTCAAGTCAAGAAGGAAACAATGTTAAGGTAATTGGAATTAAGGGGAATTTCGATGATGCTCAAACAGGAGTAAAAGAAATCTTTGGGGATAATGACTTCAGAGCAGATTTAACTGAAAGAGGTTTTATTTTATCATCAGCTAACTCAATTAACATTGGAAGACTTGTACCTCAAATAGTGTATTATTTTTATGGATATTTCAATTTAGTAAATCAAGGAGTAATAAAAATAGATGACTCTATAAATGTAGTAGTTCCAACAGGTAATTTTGGTAATATTCTAGCAGGATATTATGCAAAACAAATGGGATTACCAATAGATAAATTTATTTGTGCATCAAATGAAAATAAAGTTTTAACTGATTTCTTTGAAACTGGGGTATATGATAAGAAGAGAGAACTTGTTTTAACAGAATCACCATCAATGGATATACTTGTTTCATCTAATCTTGAAAGATTATTATTTGAAGCAAGTGGAAGAGATACTGCAGTAGTTAGCGAATTAATGAAAGATCTAAATACTAAAGGTGTTTATGAGGTTAATGAAAAAATCAAAAACTTTATAAAAGAATTTTATGGAAATTTTGCAACTACGGAAGAAGTATATGATGCTATTAAAGAAGTGTATGAAAAAGATAACTATTTAATGGATACTCATACAGCTGTAGCATATGTAGTTAAAAAGAAATATGTGGCAGAAACAAAAGACGACAAACCAGCTTTAATTCTTTCAACAGCAAGTCCATTCAAATTCCCAAGAAGTATTTGTAATGCACTTGATATTGATGTAGCAGGAATAGATGATTTTAAAGTATTAGAAAAGTTATCAACTAATACAAATAATAAAATACCAGCAAGTTTAAGTACTTTAGAGACTGCTAAAGTACTACATGATGAAGTTTGGGATAAGAACGAGATGAGAGATGCTCTATTATCTTACTTAAATTCATAGGGGAAATGAATATGGTTAAGGTTAGAGTACCGGCTACCTCGGCAAATATGGGGCCTGGATTTGATTCATTAGGAATAGCATTAAATTTATATAATGATTTTGAATTCAGGGAAATAGAAGATGGTTTGAAGTTTAATGGAATGCCAGAAGAGTTTTGTAATGAAAATAATATAATTTATCAGGCAATGAAGCATTGTTTTGATAAAGCGGGCTATACTATAAAAGGATTAGAAATAAGTGAAATCAAACAAGATGTACCAGTATCTAGAGGTCTTGGAAGTAGCTCTACATGTATAGTTGGGGGACTAGTAGGAGCTAACGAAATCTTGGGGAAGAAGTTTTCAGATGACGAGTTACTGGAGATGGCCGTGGAAATTGAAGGCCATCCAGATAATGTTGCACCAGCCTTACTTGGGGGCATGGTTGTTGCAATAGTTGATGAAAACAAGACTTACTATGATAAAGTAAATGTAAAGGGTGGAATCAAGTTTGTTTCTATAATTCCTAATTTTAGATTATCTACTGAAAAAGCAAGAAGTGTACTGCCAAAAGAAATAACCCTAAAAGATGGAGTTTATAACGTTTCAAGGGCAGCTCTTATGGTAGCTTGTTTTAGTAGTGGAAAATACGAATTAATAAGATATGCATGTAAAGATGCCTTTCACCAAAATTACAGGAGTGCATTAATTCCTGGTTTTGAAGAGGTGTATAATAAGAGCTATGAATTAGGCGCATTGGCTTGTTACCTAAGTGGAGCAGGTCCAACTATCATGGCGATTATGAACGAAAATGATGAGCGCTTTAGCAATGAGCTTAAAGAATTCTTGAGAATAAAAGGATTGGAATGGGATATATTAGAGTTATCTTTAGATAATGCGGGGGCAACCATTATAGAAGGTACAAAATAATGAGTGGAGATTACTTGGTTATAGATAAGCGGGTTTTACCCGATGTTTATGAAAAAGTTCTTTTTGCAAAAAAATTATTAAAAGATGGAAAAATAAAAGAAATAACAGAAGCAGTAAAAATAGCAGGAATAAGCAGAAGCGTATATTATAAATATAAGGATTTTGTATTTGAGTTTTCTGAAACTTCAGAGGGACGCAAAGTCACTTATAATATAATATTAAAAAATGAAAAGGGCGTTTTATCAAATATAAGTAACTATATAGCCGAAAAAGGTGGAGATATCCTAACAATAAATCAAGGAATTCCACTAAATGGCTATGCAAACTTAAGTATAACAATAGATCTTTCTACAGTAGATGGGGATATAAAAACATTAACAGGGGGCTTACTCAATCTTAAAAATGTAGAGAAGGTTGAATTTATAGGCATGGAATAGCGAGGAGAATCCTCGCTATTTTTGCGTGCATAAAAATAACATGAATACTATGGTTTGAATGTAACACTGAACAAAAGAGTACCCTATTTGTCTGGTGAGGATATATTTGAAAACATAAAATGATCTATATGTTAATTTTTATTACATTCCAAAATTAACATATGTAGCAGTGGTTACTAATGCTAATTTACACTTATATAATCTCAAATTATTCTTGTTTGAGTATAATGATATATGTTTGATCTCTATATTTTTTAAAATCCATTCAGCTACTATTAAGAATGATCAATTATAATAAAACTTGTAAAAAAGTTTTTCTTCATAAGTATCCTTTGTAAATAGAAAAAAGATGTAGTCTGCGGTTGACTGCATCTTTTTCTTTTACTTAATACATTAATATGTAAATAAATAATTAAAGGATCCTATTAATATACAAAATATCCACTGAACTTAAGCGTACATCTACACCAGAAATCAGATACATATTTGTAGAGCAGGCATGTGAAAATTAGCTGGTTAAAGTTTCTTAATGGAGGGGTGTTCCATTTGTTGCTTGTCCTAATATTGGTATTAGGAGCATGCAGAAATGGGTACAACCCTCCATTTAGAAACTTCCAGCTTATTTTCACTAGCCCTGCGGAACCAAATATGTATCTGATTTCGGTTAGCATATACCCTTAAGTTCAAGCTATGTTTTATTTAATTGATAGCAAATGGAGAAAATTATCATAAGATAGTATCAGGAATATATTATGATTAATTTAAAGGAGAGAAACAAATGCCAAATAGAGATGATATAAGAAGAGCATGTAGAGCTAGGTATAGAGGTACAGCTGGTGCCAATGTTAGACCTAACTGTAATTGCAGAAGAAATAGTGCTTATGAAGATACATTAGCAGATAGTTATAATCAAGGCTACAATGATGGCTATAATGCTGGATGCAGAGATGGCAGGGAATTGGGGGCTACTGAGGGATATCAACTAGGAGTAAATGCTGGATATTGCTTAGCAAAACAACAAATTTTTTATGGAATCTGCTGCAGAAGACGTCGCCGCAGAGGTTGTTGTTAAAATATAAACGAAAGCAAAGGATAACATAATTATGAACACATGCTTAAATATCACTAAAATATATAAAGAAAAAAGTACTAGATTTAAAAAGAAATTCAATAATTAAAATCTAGTACTTTTTCTTATTTATAGATACATATCTTTCTAAACATTGTGACCCTTGAGGTCATAAAATATTTATTATTTCGGTAAGTTACCACATAAGTCCATGTTTCCATTTATAATATTATTGTTTGGCAATATATATATAACATCTACTAGACTTAGATGCACATCTACATTAGAAATTAGAAACATTTTTGCGCAGTTGGCATTTGAAAATGAGCTGTTGATGGTTATTAATAGGAGGTTGTTCCGCTTTAGCTTGTCACATTGAATAATGGGAGCATGCTAAAGTGGGGCAACCTCCTATTTAGAACCTTCCAGCGAAATTTTCATAGCCCAACGAAGCAACAATGTTTCTAATTTCGGTTGATTGCATGTAAGTTTAGAATTCACGTTGTTTATATATTGTTTATATATCATTTATAAAATAATTACACATGCCTTTTATAATTCAAGTAAGCTATTAATTATAATGACATTCTATTAGTTGATAGCAAGAAATAAAAGGAGATGTAAACTATGAAAAGTAAGAAGATTAAAACGATAATGATAACTGCTTTAACTGGCTGTATGTTACTTGCAGTTACTGTATCAGCATCTGCAAGTGGTGCAACAGGATATGAAACATACAAAAGTGCAGTAAAAGAATTAGCTACTACTGGAAATGCTACATTTTCAACTTCTTTTGTAGTAAAAGACAATGGAAATACTGATATTTCTGGAACTAATGTAGAAAAACTTGAAGGCAGCAATGTTTCTTCAAGTACTGAGGTTAAAATTGGTGATGTTACAAAAGATAACGAAACAAGCAGAATAGATGGTAAGACTATAATTAAAGATGGAGATAATTATTACTCTAGAGACACTAACGGCAAAGGGAATTTTGTAAAGGAGAATAGAAAATTTGATACTTCATCAAGTAAAGCAAAATTAGGAGAAATGGTTGTAGATACTTTAGTTGGGGATGTTAAAAACCAATTTGTTGTAGATGGAGATACAATTAGTGTAAATCTTGAAGGCGCACAAATTCCTGAACTTGCGAAATTAGCAATTTCAGCTGCTGTAGAAGAACAAAATAGTAAAAAGGATAATATTAACAAAGGTGGAGCTGGAAATGATGAATTAAAACAAGCGTTAACCAGCATGCCAACATTAAAGAATGTAGATATTAAATCACTAAGCCTAAATGCAAAAGTTGATGGAAATGTACTATCTGAGAATGATTTAAAAGTTGTAATTACTGGAGAAGATGAAAATGGTACTTCACATGAATTCGAAGTATCTGTAAATACAGCAATTAGTAATATAAATACAACAAAAGCAGATACTATTGACACAACAGGTAAGCAAGTACAAACTATGGATAATAAGGTACAACGTAATAAATAGATTTACAAAGCATAACAAGAGCAGCTAGCCTAAAACTGTCTCAAAAGCAAATCAAAAGAAAGATATAAAATTAGATGAGTATAGCATATCTTTTATTTGTTTTTTTGAGGCAGTTAATTTAAAAGTAGAGGGGGATTAGCATGGAGTCTATACTTAAAGTTAACGAACTTACAAAGAAATATAAAAATGGACGTGGAATTGAAAATATATCCTTTGAAATTGAAGAAGGAGATATTTTTGGTTTACTTGGTCCAAATGGTTCTGGAAAAACTACTACCATGAAAATAATCACTGGATTATCTTATGCAGATAAAGGCAGTGTTAAAATATTAGGAAATGATATATTAGAAAAGATTTCGAGAGAAATTGGATGCCTTATTGAAGCTCCGGCAATATATGAGTACTTAACAGCGAGGGAAAATTTAAAATTGGCTATAAATTATTATCCAGAAATAAAATGGCCGAGAATAGATGATATTCTTACACAAACTGGATTAATAAAATATGCAAATGAGAAGGTTAAAAACTTTTCACTCGGAATGAAACAACGCTTAGGTCTTGCACTAGCATTAGTATCTAATCCTAAATTAGTAATTTTAGATGAACCCACTAATGGATTAGATATTGAAGGGACTGTGGAGATAAGAGAAATAATAATTAAGCAGGCAAAACTTGGTGTAACATTTCTTGTTTCAAGCCATATTGCTCATGAAATAGAATTAATGTGTAATAAAGTTGGAATAATGAAAGAAGGTAAATTATTAAATATATCATCTATGGAAAATGCACTACAGGAATGTGAAACCTTAGAAAAATATTTTCTAAAGCAGGTTGGTGCAAGGAGGGAGGAAGTATGAATACAATTAAAGTTGGAGTAATTAATGAAAGTACAAAATTATTTAAGAGAAGTAAGTATAGAAGCTTTTTGATTTTTATTGCAGTATTAATTATTGTCTTGGGTCTAATAAGTAATTACACACAAGGGTACATTAATATTTCCTTATCAAATCTTCCATTAAATATATTATCAATATTAACTACCGTGCTAATTCCATTAATTGTTTTTATGGCAGTTGCAGATTTGTTTGCAGCAGAGCAAGAAAATGGAACGATTAAAGCTATAATAACAAGGCCTATAAGCAGGAATGAAATTCTAATTTCAAAAATGATATCTATATTAATCTATGCAATCAGCATTTTGGTAATAACATTTATAGTAGGTTCCATTATGGGAATAGTGTTTGGGCGCACACAAATAATAGACATTCCAGAGATCTTTACAGCGTATATTGCATCAATATTTCCAATTGTACCAACGATTTTTTTATCCATACTAATATCTCAATTATCAAAAAGCAGTACCTCTTCATTAATGCTTTCAGTGCTAATTTATATTATAATTATGTTAATTGGAGTAATTTTTCCATCGCTATCGTCAGTAATATTTGTTTCATATATGAATTGGTATAAACTTTTTATTGGTGCAAAAATGCCATTAAAATCAATTTTAACAATTATAGGATTATTTGCAGGGTATTCTTTACTTTTCTTCTCTGGAGCATATGCATTATTTGAAAAAATGGAATATTAATTTTTCTGGAAAATAGTTTTTGATATAGATACTCAGATTTTTAATTTCGGTAAGTTGATTTTACCAATTATCTATAGGAGAAAATACGAAGTGAATGGTTATAAGATAGATTAGGGGGTATCTTAACATGATGATAAAAAAACGTCTTGCCATTTCTAATATATTGATGTTGGTTGTTCCAGCTATACTAATTGTAGTTATTGCTGGGGGGGTACTTGAAGGCTTTACAGAGGTTTACGGAAAAAAGGTTAAAGTTATTGATGAAGATAATGGGACTTATTTTGCACAAAAAATTATAAATTCATATAGCAAAAACTTAAAGAGCTATGATATAAAAGAGGAAGAATATAAACATATTGAAGAGCCCCTTAAAGATATAGGATATAATCTATTAATTACAAAGGATTCAGATACTATTTTTTCAAATTTAACTGATGTAGATAAAGATGCTATTTCTAAGCTTCAAAGTGATATTCTTTCCTCATCAGATTCAATAGCCCTTGAAGTTAATTCAGTTAGCTTAGTTAAAAGTGCTTTTATAAAGAACAATAAGAACATTAGCATAATTGCCATAAAGTCAGACAATGTGACAAATAAGGAGCATTTGAGAACTGAGGTAAGAACCTTTTTTGTCAGCTATATGGGAATTGTACTAATAGTAGCTCTGCTTATTATAATACTCACTAATGGTATATTATCATCTAAGGTAGCAAAAAGTTTAATAGAACCTTTGGAGTTATTAAGTTATGGTGCAGGACAAATTGAAGAAGGTAATCTTGATTTTAAAATGAATTATAATGGAAATGATGAATTTGCAAAAGTTTGTGCTGATTTTGATAAAATGAGAACTAGGTTAAAAGAATCCGTTGAAATGCAGCTAAAGTACGAAGAAAATAGAAAAGAATTGGTTGCAGGAATATCACATGATTTACGTACTCCTTTAACAACAATTAAAGGTTATGTAAAGGGATTAAAGGATGGTGTCGCTAATACGCCTGAAAAACGTGAAAAATATCATGATATTATATATGGTAAAGCCTGCGATATGGATATGCTGGTTGATAAATTGTTCTTATTTTCTAAATTAGATACTGGGAAATTTCCATTCCATTTCGAAAAGGTTAATAGCAATGATTTTTTTGAAAGCTTTTTTAGGAGTGCTTCAGAGGAATTCAAAGGCAAAGGCCTTAATTTGTTTTATGAAAATAATTGCGATGAAAATATTTTAATTAATATTGATATAGAAGAAATAAATAGAGTGTTAATTAATATTCTTGAAAATAGTGCAAAATATAAAATTAAAGAATATGGTAATGTAAATATAGCAGTAAATAAAGATGAAGATAATATTGTTTTAATAGTCAAAGATGACGGTCCAGGAGTTGGTGAGGAAAACCTTGAACGTCTATTTGTTAGTTTTTATAGAGAAGATGCAGCGAGGACTAACCCTAGTGAAGGCAGTGGTCTTGGTCTTTCTATTTCTGAATATATAGTAAAAGCTCATGGTGGTACAATTAAAGCAGAAAATATGAATGGACTTGCAATTATTATGACTATACCAATTGATAAGCAAGTTGAGAATGGTTAGTGTTTTGGTCTAATTAAAATTGGTATAATAGGAGAGAAGAAAATGAAAAAAATTCTAATTATTGAAGACGATAAACTTATTGCAGAATTAGAAAAAGATTATCTCGAAATTAATGGTTTTGAAACTGAAATTGCAAGGAATGGAGATAAGGGGTTAGAGCTAGCCTTAAACAAGGATTTTGATTTAATTCTGTTAGATTTAATGCTTCCGAGTAAAGATGGATTTCAGCTTTGTAGAGAGATAAGAAGCAATAAGGAAATACCTATCTTAATGGTTACAGCAAAAAAAGAATCTATTGATAAAATTAGAGGCCTTGGACTTGGAGCAGATGATTATATTGTTAAGCCTTTTGATCCTAGTGAGCTTGTTGCTAGAGTAAAGGCACATCTTTCCCGTTATGAGAGATTATCATCAGTAGAAAAAAATAATGAATTAGAACTTGGGGCTATCAATTATGGTAGGCTACAGATATTGACAAAGGCCTGGAGAGTCTATGTTGATGGTAAAGAAGTTAAACTTGCAAATAAGGAATTTGAATTGTTATTATTCTTAGCAACTAATCCTAATATAGTATTTTCAAAAACTACTCTTCTAGATAGAATTTGGGGGTTAGATTCTTACGCTGATGTTGCAACTGTGACAGTACATATTAATAGAGTAAGAGAAAAGATTGAAGAAGACAGCAGTAATCCTAAATTTATCGAAACTGTATGGGGAGCGGGCTATAGATTTAAAATATAACTTTATTATATATAGTAACATGTAAACTAGACTTAAGTGTATATCAAACGAAATTATATAAATGTTTATTCCTTGAGACTATGAAAATTTCGCTGAAAGTACTAAATGGAGGGTTGCATCCACTTTAGCTTGCTCCAATTATTCGTTTGACAAGCTAAAGTGGAACAACCCTCCATTAAGCACTTTTAGCAGCTTATTTTCAAATGTCCACTTCACAAACATTTATATAATTTCTTTGTTTGGATATACGCTTAAGTCTGATAAATGTTGGATATATATATTAAACTATGAGTAAAGGTTAGAATTTACTTGCCTATATTTAAAGTAATACTTATTTCTATAAGGATTTCTTTTTCCATTAATATATTGTGCTATATTCTATTTTTAAGTAATTCATCTTTAGAATGACAATATATATTATTTTACGCGGTAAAAAATTTAATAATAAGTTCTTTAAAAATATATGGGTATTAATTTTTAACCATTAAATTCTCTTTTATATAATAGTCAGAGGAAGTTGATGAATATAAATTACTTTGTAATAGTTCATTAAAATAAACATTTTCAACCTGCTTACCAAAATTTTCAGTTGAATATTTTTCGGCTGTAGTATATGCATTTTTAGACATTTCAGAGTATAATTTATCATTATTTAATATTAATTCTATTTTTTCAATATACTCTTTTGAAGTTTCATAAGAAAAGCCGTTGTAATTATTAATTAGTACATTATTTAAACATGAATCCTTTTTACAGACTAGTGGTAAGTTGCTTGCCAAGGCTTCTAAGTATGTTAGCCCTTGGGTTTCACTTTTTGAAGCGCTTACGAATAAATGGCCTAATTTATAATATTTATATATATGCTTTGGATTTATCATTCCGGTAAAAATAACATTATTATTGAGATGCATTTCATTCACTTTGTTTTCTAAATGTGCTCTATAAGGACCATCACCAACAATTAATAATTTGATTCTTGAATCTGTTAATATTAGTTTAGGCATATTGTTTAACAACTCATCAATGTTTTTTTCTTTTGCAAGTCTTCCTACTATAATCAAAACTTTATCGTGTCTATTTATTCTAAGCGTCTTCCTTAACTCTTGTATTTCAGCAGTTGAAAATTCGATTTTAAATTTATTTAAATCTATACCTGTAGGAATAATAGCTATCTTATTTTTCATGCCATAATTTTTTAGCACATCATTGACTTTTTCAGTAGGTGCAATAACTGTACTTACATTACTTAAAAGTATTTTTGAAGCTGTAGATACTAGCTTTATACCTAATTTTCTATATCTTGTAAAGTAGTGGGTATAATGCTCATATAGAGTATGATAAGTGTGAACTATAGGGATATTAAGCTCTTTAGAAATTCTTTTTGCAAACACAAAAGTAAAAAACTCACATTGAGAGTGTATAATATCTGGAGACCAATCAAGGATTTCTTCTATAAGTTCATCATTAAAGTGCAGGGTTGCTCTGGCATTATCATATACTTTAATTCCGAAGGATTTTATATAATAAACATTCTCTTTTTTAAATGAATGTTTACTATTTGATAAAGTTAAGATTTTAACATCATGTCCTTTGGCATTAAGCTGAGTGTATAAATTTATCACGGATGTCACTACACCATTAACAGTAGGAGTAAATACGTCTGTTGTAATTAGAATTTTCATATCTATATCATCTCCATTTTTAATTTGTAGATATTTATAAAAAATTATATTTTGACATTGGATAATTGCAATTGCCTTTTGATATATTCAGTTTTATTAGAGAAGTTCAAATTGAAATTAAAAATTGAGGAACAAACTAAGGAACTGATTTCTATGCAATGTATAATATCCCAAAAATAAGATGCATCTCCTTTAAAATATCTAACTAATCTGTCGTTTACTGCACTTTTTAGAGTAGAAATATTGTTTGTAGGTAAGTGAAAATCAGAATTAAAGGCAAGCTCATTTTTAAGAACATCAAAGTTTCTAATGAGATATTTTTGCAATTCACGTTCATATTTTAAATGAAATGAAATACTGCCAACTGAGCCGGAAATATGAGAATGACAGCAGAAATCACAAAGGTAATGAACAATTACTCCAAGCTGCATAGAGGAATAGGAATTAAACTTTTTTATTGAGAAAAGATCTTCTATTTTTTTATTAATATATTCAAGAGATTTTTGCATATAATGGGGATGGGTTTTAACCAGCCAGCTTTGATCCACCATTACCAAACCAAAATTGAACATAAACATAGAAAATCCTTCTGGAATTATTGATATATTTTTAATTAGTGACAGTTCTGCTAATTTGAGATGAGTTTTTATTTTCATAGATAAATCATTCCTTATCGATTAATAAATTTTTCATACAAGTAAATTATAATATATGAATATTAAGGTTTGATTAAAGAATAGAACAATTATATAAATTTGCCCTAAATCAAATATAAATAAAAGATAAATTTTTAAATAAAATTTGTTAATAAAACAAAGTTGATTAGAATCAAATTTATGAAAAATTAAATTGGGTATAAACTTTTAGAGAAGGTATATAATAAATTTATCTAAATACGTGCTAGAAAATTAATAAATCCTAGATTACAGGAGGAAATATTTATGAGTAATAAACGAAAAGTTACTAAAAAACAAATGGCCTCGTTGGGATTGAAAAAAACTGAAAATGGCGATTATGATTATATAAATCCAGATGATAAAACAAATTCTAAATATAAACCCGTAAGAAAAGAGTCTAAATAAGGCTCTTTTCTTTCTTTAATGTCTAGGAAAATATAAAAAAATTCAATTTTGAAAGTCAGTAATATCAATGGATAATAGGAATTCAGATTGTAAAAATTTCATTAAAATACGAGTATATACATGTAGATATGTGTTGTAAAAAAAGCACATATGTAAGCATGTATGTATGTATCATAAAAAATCCTTATAAAATGTATTAATTAAATGTTGTTTTTGATTATAAACACAAAAATGTGGCAAGTATTAGAAGAAAATATAAAATAGAGGTGTTTCTTTTGATACAAGAAGATATTAAATTAAAAAAATTAAAAACACATGTAAACTATATTTTAAGAAAAGATTTTTATGACAATAGAGTTGT
>JAJXWH010000042.1 GCA_021781745.1 Bacillota bacterium
AATTCAACGCAGACACTATTTTACAAGGAATAAAGACTACTACAAAGGAAGAATTTTATTAGAATGTAATAACCATTTCTTGACAGCTTAAGCTGTCAAGAACATATTTTGGTGTTGAGCCATAATTACTTCGGAATTTTTTTTATGTTAAATAGTTCTTTTTATTACAAATTTATAATATTAAAGAAATTCCTCACATATATATCATACCATGTATTTATGACAAAATAAAATTAATAAAAATTAATCTATAGAATGAAGAAAGATAATAATTTGTATATTGCATGATTTATTGAGAAGTGATGCAGGTGTGTAAAAACTGAGCACCTTAAACTTGTCCTAGCTAATATAGAGATAAACTTATGATGTTTTTTTAAAATGAAATAATTTAATATTTACAATTTGTGTTATAATTGATCCATAATTAATGAACGATAAAAAATGGTTATCGATATACAATTGGGTATAACGAAGCAACTTTATACAAAATTTTAAATGAAATTAGCACAATCAATATCGTTTCAATGTAAAGGAGTTGTTTATAATTGAAGGTTGATCGATTACTTGGAATAATAACAATTCTCTTAAATAATGAGAAAATAAAAGCTAAATATTTGGCTGAAAAATTTGAGGTATCGATACGTACTATTTATAGAGATATTGAAGATATTTGTAAAGCTGGAGTACCAATAATAACTTTTCAAGGTGGAGATGGAGGAATAGGAATTGTTAAGGAATACAAATTAGATAAAAGTGTATTAACTAAAAATGAACTTGAAAGTATTTTAATTGGATTAAAAAGCATACAAAGTATGTTTATAGATAAGAATATTGATTTGCTTTTAGAAAAGCTTAACCCAAAACAAGAAGATGTTATATCAGTTAACAACATTATTATTGACTTAGCTTCATTTCATCAAGCTAGCTTAAAAGAAAAAATTGAATTAATAAGAAAAGCAATAGATGAAAGGAGAGAATTATTTTTTCGTTATTATTCAAAAGAAGGTATTTCTGAAAAAAACATAGAACCATATCTTGTTATATTTAGATTGTCTGCATGGAATGTTTTGGGATTCTCTAAGGAAGAAAATGATTTTATATTATTCAAACTTACACGAATGACTGATATTATATTTTCTGATACTATTTTCAATGCTAGAGAGATTCCGGAAGAAAAACTTAAAAAAAAGAATTTCTTTGATGATAGGTATACTGTAACTATGTTAATAGATCGTTCTCTTGAATGCAAGTTAATTGATTATATTGAATTTAGTTCATATGAAATAACTGAGGATAATCGAATAAAAGTAGATATGCCTTATATAAATTATGAATTCATAATTCAACTTATATTAAGCTTTGGAGATAAGGTAGAAGTCTTATCTCCAAAACATGTTATAGAAGATTTAAAAACTCGTGTAAAAAATATTTTAAATAAATATAAATGAACATGACAAACTATTGTCATGTTCATTTTGCTATTATGAGATAGATGCTTAAGGTAGAGAAAATAAACTAGATATACATAGAAAAATGATAATAAAAGAAATTATATATTTAATGGAGAATAATAATGAATGAAGTATTAGAAACAATATATAACCTACATGCTGTGCATGGCAATTTTACATCCAAGCCCATTGAAGAGGAAAAAATTAAAACTATTTTAGATGCTTGTGTCAACGCCCAGAATGCCTCAAATAGACAAAGTTATTCAATTATAGTAATCAGAGGTGAAGAGAATGTACAAAAAATCATTAGATGTGGTTACAAATCACCAATTGCACTCCTTTTCTGTGTTGATTTTAATAGAATACATGATATAGGAGAGTATCTGGGTTACCAAAGCGATAATGATAACTTATTTAGTTACTTAACAGCACATACTGATGCTGTATTAGCAACGCAAACAGCTATTATGGCGGCAACTTCACTTCACTAGACATAGGTACTCTTTGTACAAATAGTATACATCATTTATATCGTAAAAATCTTGATGATATGTATAAGGAATTAAATCTACCTGATAAACATTTTTTCCCTGTTACTGCTTTATTACTTGGTTATGAAGACAAAACTAAAGCACTTCACCACAAAAGCGGAAGACTTAAAGAGTCGGGAATTGTATATTATGATACCTATAAAAAACTAACAACCGAAGAAAAGGAAGAGATAATACAAACTGTAAACAATCCAGAAAATCATTTTGACACAAAGGGAAGAGAAAAAGGTAATTGTATTACTTACCTTGAATTCTACTATACTAAATGGGCACCACCTAGAAACCCGGAGGTCATAAACAAAATAGATGATATGCTATATAACAAACTAGCGTCATTTATTAAGAAATAATTTTTATATTCCTTTGATATGTAACATATGAGGAAAAGCAACAGTTAGTTAAACATTATTTACCCCTTTAGTATTCAGAATGATCTATGACACTCTAATAGATCATTCTTTTTTATTTAAATATATAAGTTAGCAGCTTGCGAATTTTTGCAAACATCTAATTAATCTAATATGAAAAAACTACATTTGAGTTTATGGATAATTTACCATGGAACGGTTCCGTTTTCATCGAAAAATCCACCTGTAGGACCATTTTCATCTAGGGTCGCAAGTTTTACTATAATTTCTGCAGCCTGCTGAACAGTCCTGTGGCCCTTGAAGTCGTTAATTGCCGTAATTGTATAACCAGGAGCTGCTGAATTAATCTTAATATTAGTGTCAATCAGCTTTCTGAAGAATAAGCGTCAAAATTAGTGTTAAATTTCAAATTTAATTTAAAAATACTGATAAATGTGGTACAATTATGATATAAATATATATTATGGAAAGTATTACTTTAGGAGGATTTTTATATGTCTTTTTTTAAACGTGCCATGGCTACCATGGGAATTGGATCAGCGAAAATAGATACTGTACTTGAAGGAAATAGCTTTAGAGTAGGTGAGGAATTTAATGGGAAGATTTATGTTAAGGGAGGTAATGTTGATCAATATATTAATAAAATAACTGTTAAGTTGATGACATATTATTTGACAGAAGAAATTAAGCGGTCTGTTGATGAAGATAATAACGAAAAAGAAGAAATTATTACAGAAAGACACAATATTATAATAGATCAAATTGAATTTGTAGAATCATTTACTATTGAGGCCAAGCAAACAGTGGATTTTGATTTTTCATTTAAGATTCCTGAAATTACTCCAATTACTTTGGAGAGACAAGCAGTTTGGATAGAAACAGATTTAGATATTTCAGCAGGAATAGATTCATCAGATAGAGATTATATAGAAATATTGCCACATCCATATGTTCAACATATTTTTGATATACTTTCAGATTTAGGTTTTCAAGTAATTGAATGTGAGCAGAAATATACAGCCTTTGATGGAAGAGCCCTTCCAATAGTTCAAGAATTTAAGTTTAAACCCACAAGTTTTTTACATGGAGAAGTGGATGACATTGAAATAATATTTAATTTATGTAATCATGGCTTAGAAATGTATGTTGAAATAGATAGAAGGCTAAGGGGAATTAAAGGATTTTTCCTAGAGTGTTTAGATCTTGATGAGAGCGTAATTCGTATAAGGTTTGATGGAGAAAGTTTTGAAAATGATAACGGAGAAATTCAAGAAGAAATTTGCAATAGGTTGATACAAAATGTTCAAGTTTAGTATATATGTTGGGTGTTTAGTATTTAATTAAACTAAAAAATATCTATGTAGTAGAGGATAAACTGAACCGCCCCCTGTCAAGTACGCAGGGTAAATAATAAAAATTATGTTACTAAGGTATGATTTCGATATTCTATTGGAGTCATACCTTTTAGCTTACCCTGTAATCTTCTTGTATTATAAAATTCTATGTATTCATCAATAGCTTTTTTAAGCTCATCAAATGTATCAAATTGTCTTAGATAATACATTTGAGATTTTATAATGCCCCAAAAGCCTTAAATTGGACCATTATCTATGCAACGCGCTACTCTAGACATACTTTGGGTTGCATTAATGCTATCTAATTTATTTTTGAAAATTTTACTTGTATATTGGAATCCTCATTTAATGTTATACGTCTATATCCATAAATTCCTTTAACTTCTGAATAAATTTTAATGATTTCATTTAATATCATAGAATTTTCTTTGATTCTCTGATGTTACTTTTGTTTTAATCTGCAAAAGAAATGCATCCTTTATATAAACAGTTTTATCATTTCAACTGTCTATTACAAAGGGAGGCATATCACATTGAAAAACTATGGTGTAAAATAATAAAAAACACCAACAATTTAGAACTCTAAATGTTGATGTTTACTATAATGGTGACCCCTAGGGGAATCGAACCCCTGATTCCACCGTGAGAGGGTGGCGTCTTGACCGCTTGACCAAGGGGCCTTGCAACAAATATGATTTTACTCTTATTTTTTTATTATGTCAATAACTATTTGGATTTATACCGTAATTAAGGAAAAAGTTAGATTACCAGTGTTGAATTATGTAAAATTTTTTTAGTGATTTATTGTACAAATCATAATTTTCTAAATATTTAAAAAACACTCTTGTATTTCGGCGAAAATCTGGTAAACTATAATATAGTTAGTAATTTAAACAGAGGTGTATATTATTTAACGGTATACTCATCGCTCCTCTAGTGTGACTTAAGTCATGCAAAATTACGACTCCTTTTTAATATTTTGTGGGATATCCATTGAGATTTTAACTGTTGATAACAGTTAAATTTTGATGGGTATTATTTTTTATAAATAAAAAAGGGATATATCAAAATAAAATCTGATATATCCCTTTTAAAAGTAATGATAATTAAAAATTTATTATACCGGTATTTAAAATAAAAATTTTAACGGAATGATGAAGAGATAGCTGCAAGCATTGTTCCTATCAAAAGTACATATAAAACAACAAATATTATTGTAACTATAAATGCAACAAGTCCAGCTCTGCTCCAAGTACTTTGAACTAATAAAAATTCTTGTGCACTTGAATAATTTCCGTTTTTCCATGCCCATTCATTACCTTTTGCACCACAAACAAATACCCATATTATGTTAAAAAGTGGTATAAGGCATAGAAGTGGAAGATAGGTTTTATTTCCTATTCCCCAAAAAATGTTGTACATGAATGCTCCCCAGTTCCATTTTCTTATTTCTTGCGGTACTACTTGTGGAGAAACATTAGTTACTGTATTTTCCATATTATTTACCTCCTTAAAATAGAAATCATTAACATTTTAACCTATTGTGGAAAAAATAGCAATAAATTTTTAAAATGGAAAAATCTAATATGGAAATATACATGTAAATATTATTTTATTAGTTATATTTATGCTATACTTCTGAAATCCAATCTAATACAGCAGGATTTGCACATGCTGAAGTTTTTGCATCAACTTTTGTTACAAAAATAATATCGCCTCCATTAGCAACAGAGTTTACTTCATCAAAAATTTCTTCTGCAGATAAGGAATCCGTTTTTACAAAAAATCCTTCAGGCATAAATTGAGCCCAAGCACCTAAAGATTTAATTTTGTTAATTAGATTGTTTTCTCCATTTACATGTTCGTGTGCGTGATTCACTCCACATGAACAGTTTTCAGTATTATCTTCATGATGATGACCATGGGTATCGCTTAAAAAATAAGTAATCATATAGACTGTCATATAATATCGTTCCTTTCAATTTTAATATATCTTAAGTTTATATTTTTATATTTAAATTATACATTAATATTGGTTATTGTAAATTATGTTTATGTTAATAAAATTTAGCAAGGGAATTCAAATAATAAGTAGAATAGTATAAATATAGACTAAAAATATAAACTAAGAATAATTAGAAAAATAAAAAACTAAAAATGTTATTTAGTTTTGAATAAGATTCTAACTTTAGCATCTAAAAAATGGGAGGCGATCTTTATTATGAATTATGATGTAATAATAGTAGGAGCAGGACCAGCAGGAATATTTACTGCATATGAACTAAATAAACATAAGCCACAAGCTAAAATTCTATTAATCGAAGAGGGGAGAAGGATAGAAAATAGAAAGTGTCCTAAGGAAAAGACAAAGGAATGTGTGTCTTGCAAACCATACTGTAATATAACTACAGGGTTTTCAGGAGCAGGAGCCTTTTCAGATGGTAAATTATCTTTAAGCCATGAAGTAGGAGGCGATTTGCCAGATATGATTGGTAGCGACAAGGTTCAAGAATTCATAGATTACGCAGATTCAATTTATTTGAGCTTTGGAGCTGATACAAGGGTTGAGGGTTTGGGAAATAGTGAAGGTGTTAAAGAAATAAGAAGAAAGGCAATACAAGCGGGATTAAAGTTAGTAGATTGTCCTATAAGACATTTGGGTACTGAAAAGGCACAAGAAATATATCTTAAAATTCAAAAACATTTATTAGATAAAAGAATTGAGATTAAATTTGAAACTACAGTTAAAGATTTTTTGATTAAAGATAACGAAGTTTATGGTGTAATAATTTCAGATTCTTCAAAACTTGAAAAGTGTGAAGAAGTTTATGGAAATAAGGTAGTTGTAGCTACAGGAAGAAAAGGTGCTGATTGGCTTAAAGAAATGTGCGTAGAACATAATATTGAACATACAGCAGGACCAGTAGATATAGGAGTTAGGGTCGAGCTCAGAAATGAGGTAATGGAAAGCGTAAATAATGTGCTTTATGAATCTAAACTTATAGGATATCCAGCACCCTTTAAGAATAAGGTTAGAACCTTTTGTCAAAATCCAGGTGGTTTTGTGAGTCAGGAGAATTATGATAATAATTTAGCAATAGTTAATGGACATTCTTACAAAAATAAGAAGTCAGATAATACTAATTTAGCTATATTGAGCTCTCATAATTTTTCCAAGCCATTCAATGAGCCTATTGAGTATGGAAGGAAAGTAGCTGAGCTTGTGAATATGCTAGGTAATGGTAGAATATTAGTACAAAGATATGGTGATATTTTGGACGGTAAGAGGACTTGGGAAAAGGAACTTTATCAATCAAATGTTAGGCATACTCTTATAGACGCAGAGGCAGGGGATTTAACATCTGCAATTCCATATAGAACAATGACTAATATACTTAAATTTATTGAAGCTTTAGATATAGTAGTTCCCGGCTTTGCAAGTCCAGAAACTTTATTATATGGTCCAGAAATTAAATTTTATAGTAATAGAATCATTTTAGATAAAAATTTTGAAACTAATATTAAAGGGCTTCATTGTTTAGGTGATTCAAGCGGTTGGACAAGAGGATTAATGATGGCATCAGCCATGGGCGCTATTATGGGAAGAATTCTATAGAAGCCATAGGATAAAAGACTTTGAACGATTAAGTAATATACATGATAAGCATGTTTATATAGAGTGGGTTAATAATAACAGCATTTTCTTTAATTTTTATATAATCAATAGAAGTTAAAGGGGATGCTTTTTGTTATTAATAGATAAACTAAAAAAAATCTTATTTGACTAAATTTTAAGGATAAGTTGTAAAATTAAAATATAGTATAAATCGGGTATAGCTAAAAATAAAGAATATTAAAAAAAAAGAAGGATTTTGTTCAAAAGTGTAGAAATATTTATTAAATAATAAATATTATCAAAATATGAGTGGGAGGAAATGGTTGCATGAATTTAATTTGGGACAATAATTTGAATACTGGAGTAAGCAATATTGATAATCAACATAAAGAGTTGTTTAATCGTATTAATCTATTACTATCTGCAATGAAAGAAGGAAAAGGAACACATGAAGCCATTAAAACTTTAAATTTCCTTGAAGAATATGTAATTAGGCATTTTAATGATGAAGAAGAAATTCAAAGAAAAAATAATTATCCTAAATATAACATTCAGCATAAACAACATGAAGAGTTTAAAAATGAACTTAAGGAGTTAAGAAAAGTTTTCGAAACTACAGGAATATCATCATTATTTGTAATCAATGTTCAACAGAAAATTACTAGTTGGTGGATAAAGCATATAGGAGAATCAGATAAAGATTTAGGTAAATTTCTGCTTGAAGATGTTAAATAATTGATAAATTTAAACAATAGTTAATTACTAAAATGTTGAAAGGATGATAGAAATGAAAAGTTGGATTGTTAATTTAAATTTAAATTTTGTAGAAAAATATAATATACCATTTAATAGTTTTGTTATTAAGGCGGAAGAAAAAGAAGAATTTTTATGTAAAATGGATAAAGTTTTAATAAAAGTAAAACAGCTAACTAATTTTGATATTAATGATATAACTCCATTTGATTATAAAGAACTACCAGAGGAAATTGTAGAAGAATACACCTCTTTATAAGAACATATATGAAATTCCAATATGAATATAATAATAAAAGAGTGGCTTACATAGATTGCAGGTCACTCTTTTTATGTATTATAAGTAAGAAAATAAAAATCATTCGATTTTAAATTTTAGGTAACATGACTTGATATAGAGCATATACATAATATGAAAAAATAATTCATTAAAGGTGATATATAAATACTATAGGTACAGTAGAGCTGCATATGCAAAGTTCACCATGTGATAGTTATGTACTTAGGCAGGAGAAGATATTGTTAGGAGGAGAAGATATTGGATTTTACGCAATATATAACTCAAAATGCTTTGATTTTAGTTCCAACCTTATATGTTTTAGGAATGCTCCTTAAGAGTACAGATGAAATCAAAGATAAATATATACCAATCATATTATTAGCAGCTGGTATTATAGGAGCTATTTGCCTTCTAGGTTTTAGCGTGCAATCAGTTATTCAAGGAATACTAGTAACTGGTGCAGCAGTTTATACAAACCAATTGATTAAGCAGACAACAAAGGATGAATAGAATTAATTATTATCTTTTTAGTTGAATAAAATATAATAGTCCTATATAATTTAAAAGACAATAGGTAATGATTTTTAGGTTCTTAAAAGTTTGAGTTTTTAAGATTAAAAGGGAAAGTAGTGAAAGTCTACTACAGCCCCCGCTACTGTAATGGAAGACTAACCTCTAAGGTATATAGAAATAAAAAGTGCTGCTAAGCAAATAGACAAACTTTTTATCATATACTAAAAATCCACTGAGAAATTATTTTTGGGAAGGAAGAGCGTTAGGGTGACGCCAGAGTCAGGAGACCTGCCTAAAGATTTTGACTGAGCTGTCCTTCGGAGGGAAGGTGAGTAGCAAATAGTAAGATGCATGTTTAATTAGGCATTTGTATTTCGTTATGTGATTCCTCCTTATCTTAAATTAGATAATGAGGATTTTATTTTTAGCTGCAATTTTAGGAGGAGAATACATGAAAAAGGCTATTTTAGTAGTTAGTTTTGGAACAAGTCATTTAGAAGCACTTAAAAACTCAATTGAGAAAATTGAAAATAAAATAAGAGATGAATTTAAGGAGTATGAAGTATTTAGAGCTTTTACTGCTCATTTTATCATAAGAAAATTAAATAAACAGTATAACTTAAATATACTTACTCCGGAAGAGGCTTTAGAGGATTTAAAAATTAAAGGCTTTGAGGAAGTTATAATTCAACCTCTTCACCTTATTCCGGGAGAAGAATTTGACTATATTAAAGGGATTGCTCTACAGAGGGAGGGTGATTTCAGGACTATAAAACTTGGAAGGCCAATATTTTTCTATCAAGGGATGAATGGACTTCCAGAAGATTATTCTTTATTTATTGAAAGTATTAAAGATTTATTAGTAAATGAGGAAAGCGTAATATTATTTGGACATGGTACAGAACATCCATCTAATGCGGTTTATGGAATGCTTCAAACTGTTTTAATAGATGAAGGATATGAAAATGTATTTGTAGCGACGGCAGAAGGATATCCAACAGTTGAAAATGTAGTGAGAAAGTTAAAGAATAAAGGAATAAATAAAACTAAATTAGCTCCTTTATTACTAGTAGCAGGCGATCATGCTAAAAATGATATGGCATCAGATGATGAGGAATCCTTAAAAAGTATTCTTCAAAGGGAAGGGATAAAAGTAAAGTTACATATGCATGGTCTTGGTGAACTTGATAGCTTTGATAAACTTTATATTAACAGAATCTATGATTTAATCGAAAATAGATATATAAATGCAGGAAGGACAAAAAAACTAAGATAATTACGCATTTTTTATTTATGACCCAATTATAGAAATTGTGGCTTAAAAAGTTATTATTAATTTTATGTACATAGAGAGGAAAGTTATATGAAATCTATAATTATATCTTCAAATTGCAGTGGCGGCGGTAAAACCACCTTTACTCTTGGACTTATGAAAGTCCTGAAAGATAGGAAATTAGATATACAAGGTTATAAGGTTGGACCAGATTATATTGATACGGCATTTCACAAAGAAGTAACAAAAAAAGCTTCAAGAAATCTTGATCCATTTTTGATGGGAGAAGATGGTATGAAAAAAAGTTTTCTTAAAGGCTGTGGAGATATAGGTATAATTGAAGGTGTGATGGGGCTATATGATGGGATTGGAGCAAGTGAAAAAGCATCAACCTATGAAATTTCAAAAATCTTAGGTAATATGCCTATTATATTAGTGTTGTCTCCTAAAGGTCAAAGTGCAAGTATATGTGCTGAAATTAATGGTTTTAAAAATTATAGAAATGCAAATATTGTAGGAGTTGTATTAAATGCAGTTAGTGAAAAATACTATAATTTATTAAAGTATGCAATTGAGAAAAACTGCAATATGAAAGTATTTGGATATATTCCTAAAAATTCTGAGATAGTATTAAGCAGCAGACATTTGGGACTTGTACAAAGCTTGGAGATACTTAATCTTGAGGAGAAGACACAGATATGCAAAAAGCTAATTGAAGAATATATAGATGTAGATTCCATTATAAACGAAATGCAGGAATTTAGGGAAGAAAGCAATGTCTATGAAGGTAGATTAGTTAAGAAGTCTTTGAGAATTGGAGTCGCTTTAGATAAGGCATTTAGCTTTTATTATAAAGATAATTTAGAGCTATTAGAAAAGTTTGGGGAAATAATTTATTTTAGTCCGATAAATGATAAGCTTTTGCCAGATAATTTAGATTTCCTATATATTGGTGGAGGATATCCAGAGATTTTTAAAAACGAGTTAGAAGATAATTATTCTATGAGAAACAGCATAAGAGAAGCTTTAGATAAGGGATTAAAATGCTATGCCGAATGCGGTGGATTAATGTATTTGACAAAGTCAATTGATACTGCTCAAATGGTTGGTTTTTTTGATGGTGAAACAGTTATGACTAATAAGCTCCAAAACTTTGGCTATTGCAGAGTTAAAATAAATAACAAGTGTTTTAATGATAAGCTTAATAACAGAGAGGATATTGAAATAAATGCCCATGAGTTTCATAAATCATTAGCTAACATAAACGAAGAAAAAGTGTACGAAGTTAAAAAAACTTTATATAATGGGGAAGTAGTAAGGTGGGAGTGTGGATATTATAAGAAAAACACATTAGGCGCATATGCTCACGTAAATTTTCAGGGAAATGAAAAATTTTTAGAATTACTAATTAATTTATAGATTAAAGAAAAAAGGGATGATGGCAAGATGGATTATTTAAAAAATCCTATGGGAATTGAAGAAAAGAGCTTTGAGATTATTGGAAATGAGATGGGGCCACATTCATTTACAGATGAAGAGCTCCTTATAGTGAAAAGAACTATTCATACAACTGCTGATTTTGAATATAAAGATTTAGTGGAAATAAGTGAGACTGCCATTGAAACTGCCAAAAATCTTTTTAGGAAAGGTGCTAAGATTTACACTGATACTAATATGGCTTTAAATGGAATCAATAAGATGGCTTTGGCTAAAACTAAAAGTAACGTAATTTGTTATGTGAATGAAGAAATAGTACATAAGGAAGCTAAGGAAAAAAGTATAACTAGAAGCATGGCTGCTGTTGAAAAAGCATGCAGTGATAAGGTAGATATTTTTGTTTTTGGTAATGCACCAACGGCACTGTTTAGATTAAAAGAGCTAATCAAGGAAGGTAAAGCGAATCCGAAATTAATTATTGCAGTACCTGTAGGCTTTGTTGGAGCAGCGGAAAGCAAAGAAAATATGGATAAACTTAATATACCTTATATAAGAGTTAAGGGCAGAAAAGGCGGAAGTACTGTAGCTGCGGCAATAATAAACGCTTTAATGTACATGGTAGTTGATAGATAAGTCAGAGGTGTTTTATGGAGAATAACTCAAATAATCAATTTAAAATTTGGTATTTTAAGATTAAGGCGTTAGCTAAAAAAATGAAAAAGGAAGTTGGAGCTTTATATTTAGCATCTAAACGCAAAGATGTGCCGTTTACTGCTAAAATAATTTCGATATTAGCAGTAGGTTATGCATTAAGTCCAATAGATTTAATACCGGATTTCATTCCCATTTTAGGTTATATTGATGATTTGATTTTAGTTCCAATTGGTATCTATTTTGCAATAAAATTAATTCCTAATAGCATTATGGAAGAATGCAGGCAGCAGGCAGAAAGTACTTTCAGTAAAGATAAATTTAAAAACTGGATAGCTGGAGGAATTATTATATGTATTTGGATTATAGCAATAGCTTATATAATAATGAAAATTATTTATTAGAAAAGTAACAAATGAAAGTTTGAATAAAAGGAATTTGAAGATTTTAATGCATACTTTCAATTGTGATTCCAGCTCTAGCTTCTCACTTATAACTTGTAATTGGATAAATTTGGAGGTGGTTTTTATATTTGAGATGTATATTGAAACTAATGGACAAAAATTGAGATGTGGATATACAACTGGTTCTTGTAGTGCAGGAGCTGCAAAAGCTGCAACCATGCTTTTATTTAATAAAGATGATACATTAAAAGAAATAGAAATATCAACTCCCAAGGGGATTAACATAACTATTCCTATAAAATCTATAGATAAATTTGATGATTATGTAGAATGTACTATTATAAAAGATGGCGGAGATGATCCTGATGCTACTCATGGGGCAGAAATAAAGGCAAGGGTCAGAAGGATTGCCGGAAACTTTAATCAAGATATAGATGAAGATATGGTAATCCTAAAAGGGGGAATTGGAGTAGGCATAGTTACTAAAGACGGACTTTTTGTTCCAAAAGGGCAGCCAGCAATTAACCCAGTTCCAAGAAAAATGATTAAGGATGAGGTCATGAAGGTTTTGCCTAGTGGCGAGAAGGTTGAGGTAACAATTTCAGTACCTAAAGGAGAAGAAATAGCAAAAAAAACCTTTAATCCTAGACTTGGAATAGAAGGTGGAATATCTATACTTGGAACTACAGGAATAGTTTATCCAATGTCGGAAGATTCTCTTAAAGCCTCAGTGAAATTAGAAATTACCCAAAAAGCATTAAATAGTGAAAGATTAGTTTTAACTTTTGGGAATTTAGGCGATAATTACTGTAAGGAGTGTGGATTTAAAGAAGAGGAAATTGTAATATGTTCAAATTATATTGGATTAGCTTTAGAAACCTGTGTAAGCTGTAAAGTTAAGTCAATTATTATGGCAGGGCATATAGGTAAAATGAGTAAAATTGCATATGGTTGTTTCAATACTCATAGCAGAGTAAATGGAGTAAGGCTTGAAGTTATTGCTCTAGAACTGGCACTGCTTGGATATGATATTTCCCTTGTTCAGGAAGTTCTTAAGGAAAAAACCTGTGAAGGTGCAGTTAAAATGCTTGGATGTGGTTATAATGAATTGTATGAGAATATTGGAACGAAAATTATTCAAAAAATAAGTGAGTACGTTTATGGCGAATTAAATGTTGATGTAATTATGTATTATGGGGCATCTAAGCCTATTCTGCTTTGGAAATCAGAAGGAGTAATATGATGATTTATATTGTAGGACTTGGGCCTGGCCATAGAGATTATATTATGCCAAAGGCTGTAGAAATGCTAAGAAAATCGCACATAGTTTTAGGATTTAAAAGAGCATTGGATTCTTTAGATTTTGTAGATAATAAAAAAATGTACATAAATAAATTAAGTGACATTGATGAATTCTTAAATGATGAAAAAAATAAGGATATGAATGTTTCTATTGTTGCGTCTGGAGATCCAACTTTTTATGGAATAACTAATTATATTAACAATAAAACAAATTTAAACATTAAAGTAATTCCTGGAATTAGTTCTTTTCAGTACTTAACCTGTAAACTTAACCTGTCTTGGAGTAATGCATATTTAAGCAGCCTTCATGGAAGAAAAGAAGAATTTTTAGATGCAATTAATATACATAAATTGAGTATTTGGCTTACTGACAAAGAAAATAACCCAGTAATATTATGCAAAATACTCCATGAAAATAATATAAGCTGCAAAGTGATAGTTGGTGAAAATTTATCTTATGAAGATGAAATAATAACTGAAGGAAGCCCAGTAGAATTTTTGAATCAAAATTTTAGTCCATTAAGTGTTTTTATAGTTGAAAAGATAATTTAAAATACTAGGAGGTTAATTTCATGGTTTTTATAAAAGATGAAGAATTCATTAGGGGACAATGCCCAATGACAAAAGAAGAAATAAGAATCCTCTCAATAGCTAAAATGAAAATAAATGAAAACTCTTTAGTTTTAGATGTAGGAAGCGGAACAGGCAGTATTACGGTTCAAGCTGCTAAAATTGCAGAAAAGGGAAAAGTATTATCTATTGAGAAGGACCCAGAGGCTTACGAAGTTACTAAAAGTAATTTAGATAAGTTTCAATGTGAGAATGTAAAAATAATAAACAGTGAAGCAGGGCAAGTTCTTGATAAATTAATTTCAGATGATGTGAAATTTAATTCAATCTTCATTGGTGGAAGCGGGGGGCATTTAGAAGAACTATTACTTAAGGCAAATGCAGTTCTCCACAAGAATGGGACTATGGTCATGAACTTTATTACTTTAGATAATGCATTTAGGGCAATTGAAGTTGTTAAAAATTTAAATTATAAATATGAAATTTCATTAATAAATATAAGTAAAAACCGTGAAAATACCTTAATGATGATAGCAAATAATCCGATTTACATAATTCAATGTACACGAAAATAACTTAAAAGAATTGAATTAATATAAAATATATTTTTAAGTAACTAAAATTTGAATAGTATTATAGATTAATTTTTTGATTAGTTACTTTTTAGAGGAGAGGAATTAAATAAATGGCAACATTATACGGCATAGGGGTAGGACCTGGAGAAGCAGAATTACTAACAGTTAAGGCAGTTAAGACAATAGAAAAATGTCAGGTTATAGTTGCACCATGTGCAACTGAAGGCGGGGAGAGCATTGCTCTTGAAACTGCAAAAGAATACATAAAACAGGGAACTGAAGTTATTATAAAGCATTTTCCAATGGGAAAGAAAGATCGAGTAGCAAAGGCATTAGAGGCTTATGAATTTATAGAAGCAAGACTTAGAGAAGGAAAAGATGTTGCATTTTTAACAATAGGAGATCCTTATATTTATAGTACATACAGCCACATGTTAAAGCATGTCAGAGAATGTGGATTTGAAGTACAAACAATTCCGGGAATAACTTCTTTTTGTGCGGCTGCAAGCTTAGTAAATAAAACTTTAGTTGTTGGAGATGAGAAGTTAGTCGTTATGCCAGCAACTAAAGTAAAAGAAATTACTGATGAAAAATATGTTGTAATTATGAAAGTATACAAGCATGAAGAGGAAGTACTTAATGCTTTAGAAGAAAAAGGCTTCGATTATGTTTATGCAAGCAGAGTCGGAAGAGAAGGAGAAATAGTTTTGACTGAAAGAGAAGAAATATTGAAACTTAGAGATTATATGTCTTTAATTATTGCAAACAGAGAATGAAAAGATTTCTAAAAGGATCAAAAAATAGAATTAAGTATTAGAAAACGGTAAATACTATATTGACTTACAAAAGATATAAAGTTTTGAGTTAATAAAAGGAGCGTATTTAGAAATGAAAGTCTCTATCGAAAAAGTATTTACCAAGTTAGAAAAATTAGAACTTTTCGCATTAGTGTTTATTGGTCAAATAATAGTATTTTTTGTTATTAATCAGCCAAATTCAAGACGTATGAATTTAATGCAATTTTTGAATAACTATAATTTTTGTAATTTTGTTATTATGACTATAATATTTATTGTTACCATTTCTAAAATAGTAGATCTTAAACAAGAAAAAGGTAAATCCATATTTGGATTTAAATTTAGTAATTATAAAGAATCAATTTATTTATACAAATTTCTTTATGTATTAAAATTAACGTTTTTATCTTCTTGTGTTACGTTTTTGGGATTATTAATTTTAGTTCGTGAAATTGGTTTTGCAAATTATTCGAATATACTTTTGTTAAAACAAAGTTTTTATCCATTAGTTGGTTATTTACCATTTTTAGTTTTGCAATTTTCAATTTCTATGCTTATTAACAAAAAAACTGTTTCTTTTGCAAGTGGTATTATAGGATATTTCTTAGGAGTTTTGGGTTCGGTTGGTATTTCTTTTAAATTTGGCATTTTTAATTTGTGGGCTTATCCTTTCTACACATCACCTGTGATAACAGATAGTATTTATGGTTTTTCTGTTGAAAATAGCAGAAGTGCAGCATTAATATTTTTGAGTATAGTTCTTGCAGCTATCATGATTTTTATATCGCTGCACTTTCGCAAAAAAGTAGAAATTACTGTAAGTTAAAACAAATCGATTTAATTTTAAGGAGTGTTGAAATATGATATATTTTATAGGGGCCGGTCCAGGAGCAGCTGATTTAATCACAGTTAGGGGACGAGATTTATTAGAACGGGCAGATGTTGTAATATATGCTGGTTCATTAGTTTCAAAAGAACATTTAGAATATTGCAGGCCTGATGTTCAAATATATAATTCTGCTAATATGACATTGGAAGACGTTATGGAGATTATGACAATGGAAGAGCGAATGGGAAAACTTGTTGTAAGACTTCATACTGGTGATCCATCTATTTATGGAGCTATAAGAGAACAAATGGTTGAACTTGATAGAGTAAGTATACCTTACGAAGTTGTACCAGGAGTTAGCTCATTTACTGGAGCAGCAGCTGCAATAAATAGAGAATTTACTTTGCCAGGTGTAACTCAGACTGTTATTTTAACAAGAATAGAAGGAAGAACACCAGTTCCAGCAAATGAAGATTTAGAAGTTTTAGCATCTATTGGAGCATCAATGGCTATATTTTTATCTATATCTATGATTGATAAAGTTGTTGAAAAGTTGAAAAAAGGTTACAAAAAGAATATGTCAATAGCCGTAGTTGAAAGAGCAACTTGGCCTGATGAAAGAATAATATTGGGCCATTTAGATGATATTGCAGAAAAAGTTAAAGAAAATAATATAACTAAGTGCGCTCAAATATTAGTTGGAGACTTTATCGATAGTGATTTTGAAAAGAGTTTGCTATATGATAAGAGCTTTTCACATATGTTTAGAGATGCCGAGGATTTAAAATAATGAATTTAGATGAGTCTTTCAAAGAAGAATTCAATAAAAATTCTAATATAAGTATAATTTGCCCTTCTCCTAAAGGCAGAGAAATAGCATATAAACTTCAAAGAAACTTTAATGCAAAACTTTATATAAAAAATAGTGAAAGCTATTCGTTTAATAATGAGTTCAAATTAAATGAAATTACAAAAGAAGCTATGAGTAACTCAAAAGGAATAATATTTATATCTTCAACAGGAATAGCTGTAAGAGCAATAGCTCCTTTTTTGCAGGGAAAAGATAAAGATCCAGGAGTAGTAGTTGTTGATTTATCATGCAAATATTCAATTAATATTTTAAGCGGGCACTTAGGTGGAGGAAATGAACTTACACTTAAGTCAGCAGAAATTTTGAACGCTACACCTATTATAACTACGGCAAGTGATAACTTAGGTATAACTGCACCAGATATTTTAGCAAAAAAAAATAATCTAATAATTGAAGATTTGAAGAAGGCAAAATATATAGCATCTTTATTAATTAACGATAAATTAGTCGGAGTGAAGGATGATTATAATTTAATCAAGGTTAATAGAGGCTATGAGAAAGTTGAAGAATTAAGAGAAGATTGCATTTGGATAACTCATAATTTAAAATTTAAAAATAATAATGAATTAGATTATTCAAAGATATTAAAGCTTATTAAAAAAGATTTAATTTTAGGCATAGGATGTAGGAAAGGTACAACCTTTGAAAAATTAAATGATTTTATAAGTAATAGTTTAAAAAAATATAATCTGGATGTAAATGCTGTAAAAACTATAGTTTCAGTAGATGTTAAAGCAAACGAGGAAGGAATTATTAGATTAGTAGAACATTTAGAATGCCCTTTTAAAACCTTCAGCAGGGAAGAAATAAAAACTGTTCAGGATAAATACGAAAAAAGTGAATTTGTCGAAAAAACCCTTGGCATAACTGGAGTTTGTGAACCTTGTATAGATCTTGCAGGAGCAAAGGTTATTGTAAGTAAAATAAAGTATGAAGGAATAACTTTGGCAATAGGAGTTTTAAGTAAGTAACATAAATTCACAATTTTAGTATCATATACTAGGGGGAATATGTTATAATATGGGTATACTTATGTAAAAAAATTCATTATAATTTTAGTTGCATAATATGAGGGGAGCGTGAGTATTAATGACAATTTTAGAAATGCTAAACAGAATTAATAAAGGCAATAATTGCATGTCTAAAGCGTTAGAAATTGTTAGAGACAATTTCATAAGTTTAGTTAATGATAATTATGAATTAGCAATTAATGATAACGGAGAGCTGAATGTTAAAACTCCTAGCTTAGAAAAAAGAGATGAGTTTATATATAAAAGTATAGGAGAATATGAATATCCTTTAATTATGTGTATGAGGATACCAGATACAAAGAATGTTGATAAGTATAACTTTATTTTAGCAAAGTTTATGGATATGTATAAGGACAAGCTTGATTTGTTTTTTAAAGATGTAAATACAATGGAAAAACTAAAGGAGAACATAGTAAAAACAAAGGCTCGAATTGATTATTTAACATATGCTTCGATTTTTTCAGGAGTTCTTGGTGCAATATTATTATGCATAATTGATTTTTCTCAAACAGCAAAATCAGTGCTGATTTTAGGAATTATATTATTTTTTATTTTTTCTTTGGTAACTCAAATGACTAAGGAAAATCAAGTCAAGAAAGTAGTCGATGCGTATCTTAGTGTAATAAAGACAGAGTGGTACAGAAAAGAATTGTCAAAAGAATACGCATTCCTATGTAACTTTATAGGATAGATTATCATTTGGTATAAAGCCCAAAGGAATTCCCAAAGGACCTATCTTTGATTTAGAGGGTCCTTTTATCATGTTTAAGTTTAGTTAAAATTTGACGATAACTTGTTTGTGATATAAACTTTATATATGAATTTCTATGAGGAAAGCTTATCAAAATAAAAAAGTTATAAAGGATATATAGATTTAATATGTCTGATTCCTGAATTTAAGGAGGAATTTAATTTCAAATGGCGACAATAAAAGAAATTGCTTCAATGGCAGAAGTTTCTATTTCAACAGTTTCTAGAGTGCTGAATTTTGATGAAACACTAAACGTTAGTGATGCAACAAGAGAAAAAATACTTAGAATTGCAGATGAACTTGACTACGTATCTTCTAAGACGAAAAAAGCAAAAAATAAAAAGAGCAAAGATATTGGGATTATATATTGGTATAATTATGAAGAAGAATTGGGAGATCCATATTATCTATCAATAAGGTTAGCGGCTGAAAAGAAGTGCAATGATAATAGCTTTAATCTAATAAAGCTAAATGAGAATAGTAATATAGATGATATTAAGAGTGTTAGTGGAATTATTGCAATTGGAAGATTTTCTGCTAGTACTGTAGAAAAATTGTCTACTGCCAATGAAAATATAGTGTTTGTAGATTTTTCGCCTAATGAAAATCGATTTGATTCTGTAAAGGCAGATTTGGGAAAAGCTACAATTGAAATTTTAGATTACTTATATGAATTAGGTCATAGAAAAATAGGTTTTATAGGTGGAAAGAAATTAGAGACAATAGATTATAAAGATAAAAACCTTGATGAAAGAAACATTAAATATAAAGAATTCATGGAAAGTAAAGGTATTTATAATCCCAAATACATATTCGAGACAGAAAAGTTTAGTTTTAAGGCTGGATATAATCTTATGAAAGAAGCTCTGAGATCTAAAAATAAGATAACTGCATTTTTTATTGGTAATGATACTATGGCTGTAGGTGCATATAAGGCAGTTTCAGAAGAAGGATTATCTATACCGGAAGATATAAGCATAATTGGCTTTAATGATCAGCCTAGTGCTAAATACATGATACCAGCATTGACAACGATTAGAATACCATGTGAATACTTAGGAAAGGCAGCTGTTGATTTGTTACTTGAAAATCTAAATGGAGCTAGAGAATATAACAAAAAAGTAATAATACCAACAGAATTCAAAATACGCGAAAGCTGCAGAAAAATATAAATATACACTAAGTATACATCAACCGAAATGAGATACATGTTTGTTCCGCAGGACTATGAAAATATCGCTGAAAGCACTAAAAGGAAGTTTGCATCCAATTTAGCTTGTTCCAACTTCAGTTTGACAAGCTAAATAGGAACAAACTTCCTTTAAGTGCTTTTAACAGCTTATTTTCAAATGCCTGCTCCACAAACATGTATCTCATTTCTTTGCTCGAATATACTCTGAAGCTAGGTAAATGATGTATTTATATTTTCATATAAAGATTGTAGGTAAAACTTAGTAAATAAAGTAGAAAAACTAAACTTTGATTAGTTTAATATATACCATAGTAGAAATTGAGTAGATTCTTTTGTGCAGTGTTGCATTTAGAATATGGTTGTAGATATTTCTTCATTAGAAGTTGTTCCAGTTATGCTTGTCATTAGCTTGCCTAAGGAACAAGCATAACTGGTGCAACTTCTAATGCTAGAAATCCACAACCATATTCTATAGCAACCGAAACAACAGAATCTACTCAATTTCATGTTGGTATATATTAATCTAATCAATTTTTCGCACAGATGATGATTCTACGAATACGAATTTATCTGGTCTATGACGGGATTCGGTGTATTCGAATAGTTTCCCTGAGTCTGTATAGGCATATGTTTTAACAACAGCAACACAATCGTATGTACCTAAGTCTAAAAATCTTTTATCAAGTTCTGTTGCATGTTCAACGACAATTACTTTTTTTGAAGCTAGTATTTTTGTATGTAGTTCTTTTTCTATATATTCATAAATGGATTTTTGTGCAATTTCTATATTTAAATCTTTTACTACATCTGCACTGAAATAATTAATATCGAGAATTATTGGTTCATTATCAAAAAATCTTATCCTATGAAGATGATAGACCTCAGTATCTTGCTTTAGAGCAGTTTTTTTAGTCAAAGATTCATCTATGGTGATTTTTGAGAAATTAACAACACTGGTGGTAAATTTCTTTTTTAGGTGTAGTTCCTGTAAACCTAACAAATTACCAATAGGAAGCTCTATTGATTCACGGCTATCTCTATCTAGGATTATAACCCCCTTGCCTTTAACACTTTTAACATAGCCATCCTTGCTAAGTTCGTTAATAGCTCTTCTTACTGTATTTCTACTACAATCAAACTTTTCAATTAACTCCATTTCAGTAGGAAGCATCATAGAATCATCGTATTTACCATTATCTATATTATCCTTTAATGCATGATATATATCTTTAAATTTTACGTTCGGCAAAAGTAACACTCCCTTAAATTATCCTTAATGAATATATTATACTTTATTTTCTTAGATAAGTTAACATAATATTGGTAAATGTCTTGAAAATCGTATATGTTTGAAAAAGCCAATAAGAATTCTCTAAAGAGATTTATATTTTCCGGTTAGTTAAATACTAGGATATTTAGTCTAAGTATTAAAAATATTATCTTTTGTATGAAAAAACAAGAGGTATATGAACAAATATTGCATAACTATAAGATATGTTTAAACATATTTTATAGTTATTGTATGCAGAAAGAATGTGAATATGACAATGATTTAAAAGAATAATAAAGATTTGTTTAAACAAATTTTAAAAAATATATTGACTAAATGTTTACATTAGATTATGATGTTATTGTAAACATTTAAATATTAAATTTAGTACAAGCATCTGGTTAATGCTAATATTAAATGTTTGTTCAATTGAACTTATATAATAAACAGATCTGTATAACAATTATGAAATTATTTATAAGAAATCAAAAAATCAATGGAGGTTTTATTAATGGGGAAATTTCAAAATGATGCAAAAGAACTACTAAAATTAGTTGGTGGTAAAGAAAATATTTCAGCTGTTACACATTGTGTTACAAGAATGAGATTTGTTTTAAATGATCCTAGCAAGGCTAGTGTGGATGCAATTGAAAAATTAAAAAGTGTTAAAGGTACATTTACACAAGCTGGACAATTTCAAGTTATTATTGGAAATGAAGTATTCGTATTTTATAACGATTTTATAGCAATTTCAGGTATTGATGGAGTAAGTAAAGATGCAGTAAAAGATGTTGCTAAAAACAATATGACTTTTTTGCAAAAACTTATGGCAAATATAGCAGAAATATTCTCACCACTTATTCCTGCTATCATTGTTGGAGGTCTAATTTTAGGTTTTAGAAACATTATTGGAGATATGAAATTATTAGAAGGTGGAACTAAATCGTTAGTTGAAGTATCTCAATTTTGGGCAGGAACAAATAGTTTCCTATGGTTAATCGGAGAAGCAATATTCCACTTCTTGCCAGTAGGCATAACATGGTCAATTACAAAGAAAATGGGGACAACACAAATTCTGGGTATTGTACTTGGTATTACATTAGTTTCACCACAGTTATTAAATGCTTATGCAGTTGCAGGCACAAGCCCTGATAAAATTCCTTTCTGGGATTTTGGCTTTGCACAAGTAAGGATGATAGGATATCAAGCTCAAGTTATTCCAGCTATAATGGCAGGTTTCACATTAGTATTCCTAGAAAGAAGTGTTAGAAAAATAAGTCCTGCTTCAATATCAATGATATTAGTACCATTCCTTTCATTAGTGCCAGCAGTTTTAATTGCACATATTGTAATAGGGCCTATAGGCTGGGCAATTGGGTCTGCTATTTCAAAAGTAGTGTATGGTGGTTTAACTTCTTCATTTGGAATGATTTTTGCAGCGATTTTTGGATTCCTTTATGCACCACTTGTTATTACTGGACTCCATCACATGACAAATGCAATAGACCTACAATTAATGGCTCAATTTGGCGGAACATCGCTTTGGCCAATGATAGCTTTATCTAATATTGCTCAAGGTTCAGCAGTACTCGCTATGATATATTTACAAAGAAAGAATCAAGAAGCTCAGGAAGTTAATGTACCTGCATGTATTTCAGCTTATCTTGGAGTAACTGAACCAGCAATGTTCGGTGTTAATTTAAAACATGGCTTCCCATTCTTCTGTGGAATGACAGGTTCAGCCATAGCTGCAATTATTTCAGTTGGTAGTGGAGTAATGGCTAACTCAATAGGTGTTGGTGGTTTACCTGGTATTTTATCAATTAAACCAGCATTTATGGTGATATTTGCAATAGCAATGCTTGTAGCTGTAGTAGTGCCATTTGTTCTTACAGTAATAGTTGGAAAAAGAAAATCAATTAGCTAGGCGAGAAAGGATATAATATCATGAAGGATTTTAAGAAAAGTACTGTCTATCAAATATATCCTAAGTCGTTTTACGATACTAACGGTGATGGAATTGGAGATTTAAATGGAGTAATAGAGAAACTAGATTATCTAAAAACTTTAGGTATAGATTATATATGGCTTACTCCTTTTTATCCTTCGCCTCAAGTAGATAATGGATATGATATTGCTGATTATTATAATATAGATCCAAGCTTTGGTACCTTGGAGGATTTCGAAAAATTAGTACAAGAAGCCAAGAAAAGAGAAATATATTTAATGTTAGACATGGTTCTTAATCATACATCTACAGAGCATAATTGGTTTAAGAGAGCATTAAATGGTGAAAAGAAATACAAAGATTTTTATATCTTTAAAAAATCAGTCAACCAAGAGTCGCCTACAAATTGGCAATCTAAATTTGGTGGTAATGCATGGGAATATGTAGAGAAATTCGATGAATATTACTTACATCTTTTTGATAGAACTCAAGCCGATTTAAATTGGGACAACGAAGAGGTAAGAAAAGAGATTTACTCTATTGTCAACTTTTGGATAGAAAAAGGAGTAAAAGGATTAAGATTTGATGTGATAAATTTAATATCAAAGCCAGAGAAGTTTGAGAGTGATTTAGATGGTGATGGAAGAAGATTTTACACTGATGGTCCAAGGATCCATGAATATCTCAGAGAACTTAATGAAAATACCTATGGAAAACAAAAGGATATAGTGACAGTAGGAGAGATGTCTTCAACTTCCCTTGAAAATTGTATGAAATATTCTAATCCTGAGGAAAAGGAATTATCAATGGTATTTAATTTTCATCATTTAAAAGTTGATTACTACAATGGTGATAAATGGACAGTTATGGACTTCGATTTTGTTAGGTTAAAAGAACTTTTTAAAACCTGGCAAGAGGGAATTCAAAATGGAAACGGCTGGAACGCACTTTTTTGGTGTAATCACGACCAGCCAAGAATAGTATCTAGATTTGGTAATGACAAGGAATACTTAAATGAAAGCGCAAAAATGCTTGCAACAACTATCCATATGATGAGGGGAACTCCGTATATTTATCAAGGAGAAGAGTTTGGGATGACTAATCCATACTTTAATTCAATAGATGAGTATAGAGATGTTGAATCAATTAATTACTACAACATCTTAAAGGAACAAGGAAAAGCTGAAAAAGAAATTCTAGAAATCCTAAGAGAAAAGTCTAGAGATAATTCAAGAACTCCAGTTCAATGGAATGCTGAAAAAAATGCTGGATTTACTAATGGAACGCCATGGATTCCTATTTGTAATAAATATAAGGTGATAAATGTACAAAATGCATTAGAAAATAAAGATTCAATTTTTTATCACTATGAAAAATTAATACAATTAAGAAAAAATTATGATATAATTTCAGAGGGAAAGATAAAATTTATTCTTGAAGATAATGAAAGAGTATTATCTTATGTAAGAACTCTGAATAATAACACGTTAATTGTAGTAAATAATTTCTTTAGTGAGGAAGTTATGATAGAATTACCAGAGGAGTATTTAAGGAAACCTTTAAATAGTAAAATTTTGATTTCAAATTATAAGAATAGCTGTAATTTGGATAAAAATATAACTTTAAGAGCATATGAATCAATTGTATATTATATAGAAAATTAGAGAAATAGTAACCCTTTTTATAGAAAAGGGTTACTATTTTTAATTATATATTATAATATCATACATTTTACTAGTAGTTTTTTTGAAAGAAATCACAAATAAATACAAGAAAAAATAATGTAAACGTATTAAAAAATACTAATAACTAAAAAAAGTACAAATATTAATTATGATAACATAAAAATAGTGCAAATTCATACCAAGATAGCAATAACGTTTACTGTAGTATAGATGCTATAATGTAAACAAATACACAACTAATATCAAACAGAAAAAGTTACTTATGTATGAAATTATTTTTAAGGGGGATTCATTTATGAAATTTAAAAAAATTATGGCAGCAGTTGTAACTGGTATGATGGCATTTAGCTTGATGGCATGTGGTTCATCTTCAAGCAGCAGCAGTAGCACTTCATCATCAAGTAAAGGAAAAGATGATAAAACAATCACTATTTGGGCTTGGGATGATACCTTCAATATTAAAGCTGCAAACATGGCAAAGGAAAGATATTTAAAGAATCATCCAGATGTAACAATTAATGTTGTAAGTATGGCACAAGATGACGTAGTACAAAAATTAAATACAAGTCTATCTTCAGGAACATATGACGGACTTCCAAATGTAGTATTAATTGAAGACTATAGAATTCAAAATTACTTACAATCATATCCAGGTGAAATAAAAGATTTAAGTGGTAAGGTAGATAAAACTAAATTTGCAGACTATAAATTAAATGTAATGTCTGATGGAAGTAAATTCTATGGAGTACCATTTGATAGTGGTGTAGCAGCATTATTCTACAGAACAGATTTAATAGAACAAGCAGGATATACTAAAGACGATATGAAAAATCTTACATGGGAAAAATTTATTGAAATTGGTAAAGCGGTAAAAGCTAAAACTGGTAAAGCAATGTTAACAATCGATCCAAGCGATTTAAATCAATTAAGAATCATGATGCAATCAGCAGGTTCATGGTATGTGAAAGAAGATGGTAAAACAGTAAATATCTCTGGTAACCAAGCATTAAAAGATGCTATCAATATATACAAACAAATGGTTGATGCAGGCATTACAAAACAAGTTTCTGGATGGGACGCATTTTTAGCAGCATTCCAAAAAGGTGACGTTGCATCAGTACCAAGTGGATGTTGGATTTCTTCTTCAATACAAAAATCAGAAGATCAGAAAGGAAAATGGGCAGTAACAGCTATTCCAAGATTAGGAGCTAATTCAAAATCAGTAAATGCATCTAATAGCGGTGGTAGCAGCTGGTATGTTCTTGATAAAGTTGGTAATTCAGATTTAGCTGCTGACTTCTTAGCAAGTACTTTTGGATCAGATAAAGATTTAATGAATGATTTAGTACCAGCAATTGGATTAGTAAGTACATTAAAAGAAGCAAGCACAAGTGAAAATTATAGCAAACCTGTAGACTTCTATGGCGGTCAAGAAGTATTTAAAGATATGGCAGATTGGACTACAAAAGTTCCAGCTGTAAACTATGGTCTTTACACATATCAATTAGAAAGCGTTATGTCAGAAGGAATGCAAGCTATAGTTGCAGGGGCTAATGTAGATGAAACTCTTCAAAAGACTCAAGCACAAGCAGAAGCTGCTGTAAGCAAATAGTTAGAGTATCAAAGTAAAAAATTATAAATACTATTTATTAAAAGTTTAAATAAACATTTAGGCTTATGAAGGAAATAGCAAGTCAAAAATGCGATGTATATTTTGTCTTAAGACTACGTGCACCTGAGGGTACATTGTGCCCCTTGAGGGTACATTGTACCCCTTGAGGGTATAAGTTTAACTAGCTTCAGGTGGAATGTTAATTCTACTTGGAAAGTTTCAATTTATGTCAGGTAAGGAGGTAATGTTAACCTTAGAAATATTAGGTTAAATTACAGAAGTAGTATGACGCAAAATAGACTATCGGATGATGATTTGCTATTTTTTGAATATACCTTAGCCATAGTCTTTATAAATCTTAAAGGAGATGAGAAAATGAACCGTAAAAGTGTGGCAGGCCTTAATAGTAAGGAAAATTTATGGGGATGGATTTTCGTATCATTAGGTACATTTTTAATTGGATTATTTGTATTTTATCCCATGATAGAATCTTTAATAATGTCACTAAAATCAGGTAAAGGAAATAATTTAAAGTTTAGCGGTGTAGAAAATTATATTAGAATGTTCTCGGATGCAACTTTGATAAAAGCAATAGGAAATACTTTTATATATTTATTAGTTCAAGTTCCAGTAATGATTATTTTAGCACTTATTATTGCCTCAGTTCTTAATGATAGAACTTTAAAATTTAGTGGATTTTTTAGAACAGCAATCTTCTTGCCATGTGTAGCATCTTTGGTTGGATATTCAGTTATTATTAAAAGTATATTTGCATCAGATGGATTAGTAAACAAAATGCTTATGGGCATTCACTTAATTTCAGCACCAATAGAATGGGTTACACATCCAATTTGGGCTAAAGTACTTATAATAATAGCAATTACTTGGAGATGGACAGGCTATAATATGATATTTTATTTATCAGGTTTGCAAAATATAGATCATTCAATTTATGAAGCAGCAGAAATTGATGGGGCATCACCATTAAAGAAATTTACATCCATAACAGTACCATTATTAAAACCTATAATACTATTTACAACTATTACTTCAACAATCGGTACACTTCAATTATTCGATGAAGTTGTAAACATCACAAAAGGTGGTCCTGCAAATGCAACAACTACTATTTCAAAATATATTTATGATTTATGCTTCACATATACACCAGATTTTGGATATGCAACAGCAGTAGCTTATCTAATTGTTGTTATAGTAGTAATATTAGCTATAATCCAATTTAAAATAGGAGGCGACAAGAATGACTAATAAATTTTATAAAGTAATTAAATATATATTTTTAAGTGTAGCATCCTTTGTTTCTATATTTCCGTTTTTTTGGATGATAATTAGTGCTACTAATAAATCAGTTGATGTAACAAGAGGAAAGTTGCTTCCAGGAAGTAGTTTTATGGAAAATTTGAATAATCTTTTCAAACCAGATTTAGGTTTTGTTACTTCATTGATTAATTCAGCAGAAATTGCAATTATAACTACTGTACTTGCACTACTTGTGTCGTCTATATCAGGTTATGGTTTTGAAATATTTAGAACAAAAGCTAGAGATAGGGTATTTAATATTTTACTTTTATCTATGATGGTTCCATTTTCAGCAATAATGATTCCATTATTCAAATTCTTCTCAGGTTTGAAAAATTCACCTTTAAGCTTTTTAGGAGTAAACACATTGGCAGCTGTATTTTTACCAAGCGTATGTACTGCATTCCTAATTTTCTTCTTTAGGCAAAATACAAAGTCATTTCCTAAAGAAATTTTAGAAGCAGCAAGGATAGATGGGTTGGGGGAATTTGGGATTTTCTTCAAAGTATTTTTCCCAACAATGAGAACAACTTATGCAGCAGCGGCAATTATTACATTTATGGGTGCATGGAATGCTTATTTATGGCCATTAATTGCACTTCAATCACCAGAAAAGAAAACTGTTTTACTTATAATTTCAAAATTAGCATCAAGTTATTCACCTGACTATGGCTTAATTATGATGGCTATAGTAATTACAACATTGCCAACTGCATTTGTATTCTTTGTAATGCAAAAGCATTTCGTTGCAGGTATGACAGGTTCAATTAAATAAAAATAATGTATGAGAATGTTGGAGGAAAGCTTATGGATAAAGAATTTCCAGTACTAAATAGTAAGGTAAAGGTTTTTTTACATGGAGGTGATTATAATCCGGATCAGTGGTTAAATTATCCTGAAGTTTTAAAAGAAGATATACGACTTATGAAGCTGGCAAATTGTAATTGTGTTTCTATTAATATATTTGGATGGAGCGCAATAGAGCCAAAAGAAGGAATGTATACTTTTGAATGGTTGGATAAAATTATGAATGATATGGCAGCAAATAATATCTATGTAATTTTGTCAACACCAAGCGGTGCAAGACCTGCATGGATGTCAGAAAAATATCCAGAAGTCTTAAGAGTAAATAGTGATAGAACGAAAAACCTACATGGTCAAAGACACAATCATTGTTTTACTTCGCCTGTATATAGAAAAAAGACATATGAAATAAATAAAATTCTTTCTGAAAGATATAAAGATCATTCTGCATTAATAATGTGGCATGTTTCAAATGAATATGGTGGAGACTGTCACTGTGAATATTGTCAAGAAGCATTTAGGAACTGGCTTAAGAAAAAATATGATAATGATTTGGAAAAACTAAATGAAGCTTGGTGGACTGGTTTTTGGAGTCACAGATTCAATAGCTGGTCACAAATCGAAAGCCCGTCTGAAAAGGGTGAGATGTTTGTACATGGACATAATTTAGATTGGAAGAGGTTTGTTACAGACCAAACAATAGATTTCTACAAAAATGAAATTGCACCTATTAGAGAAATAACTCCAAACATTCCTGTAACAGCTAACTTCATGGGAAATTATCCACGTATGGGTTTATTCACAGGCTTGGATTATTGGAAATTCGCAAAGGAAGTTGATGTTGCAACTTGGGATAACTATCCTGCATGGAATAATGATTTTGAAAGTACAGCAGACTTAGCTTCTAATGTAAGCTTTGTCCATGATATCTATAGATCATTAAAAGGTGGACAGCCGTTTTTAGTAATGGAAAGTACTCCAAGTCTAGTAAATTGGCATGATACAAATAAATTAAAGCGTCCTGGAATGCATCTATTAGCATCAATGCAAGGATTAGCTCATGGAGCAGACTCGGTTTTATATTTCCAATGGAGGAAGGGAAGAGGAGCTTCAGAAAAATTCCATGGAGCAGTGGTGGATCACTGTGGACATGAAAACACTAGAGTATTTAGAGAAGTAACGGAAGTTGGAGAAACTCTAAATAAAGTAAAAGAAATTCAAGGTTCAATTAAAGAATCCGAAGTAGCAATAATATTTGATGTTGAAAATTTATGGGCAATTGATGATGCACAAGGCTTAAAGAAATATAAAAAAGGTTATGAAGAAAGCTGCCAAGATGCATATAAAGTTTTTTGGCAAAATGGAATATCAGTAGATGTTATTAATATGGACTGCGATTTATCAAGTTACAAACTTGTAATAGCTCCAATGCTTTATATGATTCGTCCAAATGTTGCTGAAAGAATTAATGAGTTTGTAAAAAATGGTGGTACTTTTGTAACTACTTATTTTAGTGGAATTGTTGATGAAAATGATCTCTGCTTCTTAGGCGGATTCCCAGGACCACTTCGTGAAGTTACTGGAATTTGGTCGGAAGAAATAGATTCTCTATATGATAATGAAGTAAATTATATTGAATTTAAAGATAAAGAAATTGATGGATTTAAGAAATGTTATGCAACAAAAGATTACTGTGATTTAATCCATGCAGAAACAGCAAAGGTTCTTGGTGTATATAAAAATGATTTTTATGCTAATATGCCTGCACTAACGGTTAATAACTATGGAAATGGAAAAGCATATTATATTGCAGCAAGAACTGGAGAAGATTTTAATAGGGATTTTTATTCAAAAATTACTAAGGATTTGAATATTAAGGGTGTTCTAGACGGAAGCTTACCGCAAGGTGTTACCGCTCAAATGCGTTTTAATAAAAATAATAAGTATACCTTTATTATGAATTTTACTGATGAGGAAAAGAAAGTGGATTTAGGTAAAGAAGAGTATGTTGATATGATCTCAGGTGAAAAAATAGGTAAAGAAATTATATTAAAGAAATATGGATTGAAAATATTAAAACAATAGCATTAATTAATAAAAAAGGAATTAAAATGGCTAAGTATATAGCTAAAATATAAGTAGTAAGATCACTATAAATCTATTAGGTTTATAGTGATTATTTTAAATAAGAAAAAGACATATCCTAAAACAACTTTTACATAGTAAGGAGTGGATATTTATGAAGATTAAGGCGAAATTGGTCTTAGCATTAATTTTACGTAATTAATACTCTAAAAATTCCTTTTGGGCTGGAATTACTACTTTTACTGTGGTTCCTTTATTTGGCTCGCTAGTTATTGTAATTCCATACTCATCTCCATAAAGAAGCTTAATTCTATCATTAACATTATTGATTCCAATACTTGTAAAATGTTCGTGTTTTTTAGATGGTTTTCTAAGGATTCTTCTAATATCTTCATTTGTCATTCCTAGACCATTATCAATAATTTCACAAATTAAATTTTGATTTTGTTCATTTATAAATATATGAATGGAGCCATTTGTTTTATCGGTAAAACCATGAAAAAATGCATTTTCAATGAATGGTTGAAGTATTAATTTAGGTATAATATATCCTTCACAATTTGGCATTATGAAAAAATTCACGTTGATATTATCGCCATATCGCGTATGATTAATTAAAACATAATTCCTTAAATTTTCGATTTCCTCTTGAATTGTTATCATTTCATTGTTATTACTAATTGTATTTCTAAGAAGACATATAAATGCATCAATGGTCTGAGTAGACTTATCAACGTTTCCCTGCCACATTAGCCACTTAATCGAAGCAAGAGTGTTATAGATAAAATGAGGATTTATCTGCATTTGTAAAGCATGTATTTCAGCTTTTCTCTTTTCTCTTTGCATTTTAATCTGCTCTTTAACATAGTTATTTAAACCGTCTAACATGTAGTTAAAGGCAGCAGATAATTCACGGACTTCATAACTCCCCACAATAGGAATATGATTATTAAAATCACCGTAAATTATTTTTGGCATTGTTCTTGCAAGAGCTGAGATTGGTTTTGTTGTTCTACGTATTACAAAAAATGTTATAAGGATAAATACAAGCGCAATTACTATGCTTGTTCCTAAGATTTCATTAGAGTCATAAATTTCATTTAAAACTATATTTTTATCAATAGTACCTACTATATTGAAATTATAAGTAGGTAAATGTTTTGATAACACTGCAACATCAGATGAATTTAATTTTGTATTAATATATTTTAAATTATTACTTATCATAGCACTAGAGATGTTGTATAGATCTATATTCTTAGAGCCGATTGTAGAAGTATTACTAGAAGAAACAATAGTACCGTCACTTGACATGATTGCTATATTATTGCCATTACCTACAAAATAATCATAATATTTATGCAAATTATTTTCATTAATGAGGACATAAACAAAACCATAAGGCTGTCTTGTGAGTGTATCACATAATACTTTTATAGCTACAAGTGTACTGGAATTTTGCGTTAATTTCGTAAAACCATGATCTAGATATTGATAAAAAATAGTATTCTTATTAGCTAGTGCCTTTTTTGTAAAATCGCTATTTAAGATCTCATCCGAATTTGGAATAACATGATCATAATTACTTGCTGCATATGTGTTTCCATTAAGTCCTATAGCTATAACAGTAATATCATAAAAATCTTTATCGGGAATCATTTTCTTTAAGCCTTCATGCATATTATAGATTGTTTTGTAATTTTGCTGAGGAGTTAATTCTTTTTCTGTAAAATATCTTTGAAAATCTGGAATATAGTCAATTGCATTCATAATATTAATTATATTATCATTTAAAGTATTTAGATTATTTGTGATTTGCGTTAGAACCTTATAATTTGATTTACTAAAAGTATCAGCTAGTATATCTTTGGAAATTTTTATTGTAATAATGCCTATAGAAATAGATACTAAAATAACGCTTATAAGAACAACCGAAGCAACTCTAAAGAACAATGTAGTAGAGTGAATAAATTTTGGTGGTTTAAACATATATTTTGTTCCTTTCTTAATCTAGGATTTTAATACCGCTTTTCCTAAAATTGCTTGGTGTAAGGCCAGTGAATTTTTTGAATACCTTACAAAAATAACTATGATCAGAATATCCAACCATACTGCTAATATCGGAAATAGGAATATCTTGTTTTAAAAAAACGCAAGCTTTTTTTATTCTTATTTTATTAAGAAATTCATTAAAGCCTTCTTCATTGTGAGAACTGAAGTAAGAAGATAAATAAGAATAATTAAAATTAAACAATTTAGACACTTCAGCTAAAGTAAGCTGTTCATCATAGTGATCATGGATATACTGAATTATTTTATTAATCATGTGAGAATTTATTCTATTTTCGTGTTTATCGATTATCTCATTTAAATTACTCAATAAATATTCATAGGTTTTTATTAAATCCTCTGCATATTTAATACTATCAATTTTATGAAAACAATCCTGTTTTAAAGAATTTAATGTATTTGAATTAAAATTTAAATATTCTAAAGATGTAATTACATTATAGAAGGAATTTTGAATTAATGTCTTAAGTTCGAATTCAGTCAGAGCCTTATTATTAATTGCGTCTTGTATATATCTAGTTAACATTTCAAAAGCGTTTTGAAACTGCATAATTGAAACAAATTCTGAAAAGCGCTTAAAGTTAAATTTATCTATTTGCGGAGGCGCCTTGAAATCATGTGAGCATAATAAAGGAGTACCTCTATGGTAAAAATATTGCTGTGTTAATAACAAAAATTCTTTTTCATATATAGACTTAACATTATTAATAGAATCAAAATTATTAGTCATAACAAAAAATGTTTCATAAAAACTACTAGAAACTAATTGTGAAATTTTGTTTATTTTATTAAGGATATCTCTATAAGAGTTATTATTAAAATTAATAACTGTAACGATGATTTCGTTTTCAATATTGGCCGTTTGAATACAGTAGCTTATATCTAGTTTATTTAAGGAAAATTCATTATTTATTACTGAATCAGTATAACTAATAATATCTTGACGTTTCTCATAATTATCATATATTTTTTTTGCATTTAAGCCAAATAAACAAAAGTTTGAATAACCAAATAAATTGTTTAAATAATCAATATCAATATTAATATCGAAACCTAGAATAAGTCTGCTTAAAATATTATTTGTGTTTCCTTTGTTACTTTTGGTAGAACTATTACTCTTAAGTTTATTAGATAGTTTTTTTAATGTTTTTAGTATTTCTGTTGGATTTAAAGAAGGTTTTAATATATAATCAACAGCACCGTTTTGAAAAGATGATTTCACATATTCAAAATCACTATAGCTACTCAAAATAATTATTTTAATTTGAGGATATTTATCCTGTAGGAATTTAGCTAATTCAATTCCATTTATTTGAGGCATTACTACATCAGAAATTATAATATCAGGTATATTTTCTTTTATCATGTCAATAGCTTCTTGGCCATTAGAAGCCTGATCGATAATTTGAAAACCTTCCTTTTCCCAATCAATCATATGAGTTATACCTTGTCTCATGATGAATTCATCATCAACTACTAAAATTTTACTATATTCGTTCAATAGCCAGCACCCCTATTCTAAAATTACCCTTTATAAAAAATTTATCTCAATACTGATTATACCTTAAAAATTAAAGGTTTTCAATGCGTAGGGAAATTTACTAGTAAAGTTTAGTAAAACAATATTGATTTTTTAGTAAAATGAGAATAAAATATAAATAAAGATTTTACTTAATCATATAGGTAAGCATCAAACATTAACTTTATATAATAATGAAAGTGAGGGAATATGATGAGTAATATTAAACCATCATTAGATTGGCTAGAAAATCCAGAAATATTTAGAGTGAATAGAATTGATGCGCATTCAGATCATTGGTTCTATGAAAAAATGGAGGATATTAAATTAGAAGATAACATGCCCCTTAAGCAAAGTTTAAATGGAAAATGGAGATTTTCATATAGTGAAAATCCAGCGTTAAAAATTAAGGATTTTTATAAAGACGATTTTGATGTTAGTGGATTCGATTATATTGAAGTGCCAGGCCATATTCAGCTTCAAGGTTATGATAAATGCCAGTATATTAATACAATGTATCCTTGGGAAGGTCATGATGAATTAAGACCACCATATATTTCAAAGACTTACAATCCAGTTGGAAGCTATGTGACATTTTTTGAAGTGAAAGATGAACTTAAAAATAAGCAGACTTTTATTTCTTTTCAAGGCGTAGAAACGGCATTTTATGTCTGGATTAATGGAGAATTCGTTGGGTTTAGTGAAGATACCTTTACTCCATCAGAATTTGATATTACTAATTACTTAAGAGCTGGAGAAAATAAACTTGCTGTTGAGGTTTATAAGAGAAGTAGTGCGAGTTGGATAGAAGATCAGGATTTTTGGAGATTTTCAGGCATATTTAGAGATGTGTATTTATATTCAGTTCCAGAAACTCATGTAAATGATATATTTGTAAAGACAGATTTATATGATGAATTTAAAAATGCAAAGATAAATGCAGAGCTTAAAATGATAGGGAATTCTGAAACTACAATTGAAACATATTTAGAAGACAAAGAAGGAAATAAAATAGCAGCGTCTGAAAAAGTTCAGTTTATGAATGAATTAATTTTATCCTTGGATGTAAAGGATGTGAAACTATGGAGCGCTGAAGAGCCAAATCTATATACATTATATATATTAGTAAAGAAAAAAGATGGTACTTTAGTGGAAATTGTAACTCAAAAGATAGGTTTTAGACACTTTGAAATGAAGGATAAGATTATGTGTCTTAATGGAAAAAAAATTGTCTTTAAAGGTGTAAACCGTCACGAATTTAGCGCAAGAAGTGGACGATCAATTACAAAAGAGGATATGTTGTGGGATATTAAGTTTTTGAAACAATATAATATTAACGCTGTTAGAACCTCACACTATCCAAATCAAAGTTTATGGTACAGGCTTTGTGATGAATATGGAATCTATTTAATAGATGAAGCAAATTTAGAAAGTCATGGTTCGTGGCAAAAAATGGGTCAGATTGAACCATCGTGGAATGTGCCAGGAAGTCTTCCAGAGTGGCAAGCTGCAGTTTTAGATCGTGCATCATCAATGGTAGAAAGAGATAAAAATCATCCATCTGTTCTTATTTGGTCATGTGGTAATGAATCTTATGCAGGTGAAGATATTTATCAAATGTCAGAATATTATAGAAAAAAAGACCCTTCTCGTTTAGTGCATTATGAAGGGGTAACTAGATGTCGAGAATTTGACGATACAAGTGATATGGAAAGTAGAATGTATGCAAAAGCAGCTGAAATAGAAGAATATCTTAATGATAATCCAAAGAAGCCATATATTAGTTGTGAATATATGCATTCAATGGGTAATTCTACTGGAGGAATGATGAGATATACTGAACTTGAGGATAAATATTTAATGTATCAAGGCGGTTTTATTTGGGATTACGGCGATCAAGCATTGTATAGAAAGCTTCCAAATGGAAAAGAAGTTCTAGCTTATGGAGGAGACTTTGCAGATAGGCCAACAGATTATAATTTTTCAGGAAATGGTTTAATCTATGCGGATAGAACTATATCCCCAAAAGCACAAGAAGTTAAGTATTTATATCAAAATGTAAAATTAAAGCCAGATGCAGAAGGTGTAACTATTAAGAACCAAAATCTTTTTGTAAATACAGATGAATTTGAATTATTCTATGTAGTTGAAAAAGAAGGAAATTTACTTAAACAAGGAAGGCTAAAAGTATCTGTGGCTCCAGGTGGAGAAAAATATGTGGAACTTCCATTGGAAAAATATGACTGCTTAGAAGAAATTGTACTTACAGTTTCATTAAGATTAGCGCAAGCTACACTTTGGGCAGATAAAGGCCATGAAATTGCATTTGGACAAAAAGTTATTAAAGAAAAAGAAGAAATAAATAAATTCAGTTCAGGTTTTAAAATGAAGGTTTTTCACGGAGATGTAAACATAGGTATTCACGGAAAAGATTTTAAGGTTATATTTTCTAAACAAGAAGGTGGAATTGTGTCCTTAAGGTATAATAATAAAGAATTTATTACAAGAACACCAAAAACCTTTTATTGGAGAGCAACAACAGATAACGATAGAGGAAACAAGCATGAATTTAGATGTAGTCACTGGCTTGCGGCTACTTTAGGACAAAAGTACGTTGATTTTTCTATGGAGGAATTTGAAAATAGAATAGTTTTATACTATACTTACGAATTACCAACAGTTCCATCTACAAAAGTTAATATAACCTATGAAGTAGCTGAAGATGGAGTAATCAAGGTGGATGTAAAATATAACGGAGTTACAGGACTTCCTGAGCTTCCAGTGCTAGGTATGAATTTTAAATTGCTAGCTGAATTTGATTCATTTAGTTGGTATGGAATGGGACCAGAAGAAAATTATATTGATAGATGTGAAGGTGCAAAACTTGGAATATATGAAAGCACACCAATAGACAATCTATCAAGATATTTAGTTCCACAAGAATGTGGCAATAGGACAGGAACTAGATGGGTAATTGTTAAGAATGATAAAAATGAAGGTCTTAAATTTACTTATGATAAAGTACCATTTGAGTTTAGTGTTTTACCATATTCAAATATGGAATTAGAAAATGCCCTCCACGTAGAAGAACTGCCACCTGTCAATTTTACACACGTAAATATAATAGGAAAACAAATGGGTGTTGGTGGAGATGACAGCTGGGGTGCACCTGTATTACCAGAGTTTTGCATAGATTCAAGCAAAGATTTAGAATATAGTTTCCAAATTTGTGGAGGATATTATGACAATTAGAGAGAAAATGAAAAATGGTATGCCTATAAAAACAGACGGGTTGAATAAATCATAAATTAAAATTAATAAAAGAAAATTGTAGATTACTAATCTATGTTTAAGAAACTTGCAATTAGTAATCTATTATGTTGTATAATCATAGTAGATTACGTGAAGTTATTGTATGCTCTTTATAATAAAAGATTAAAGATTAAGGAGTAGCAATAATTTGGATTTAACGGGGGGAAAATGCAAAATATATTTCTTTTTATTTCGACTTTACTAGCTTATTTAGTTAAAGCCATAACTGGATTTGGAAACACACTAGTTATGGGATCATTATTTTCGTTTGCTGTGCCTAACAGATTAACTACACCAATTGATTTGATTTTTAGTATTCCAACTAATATTTATATAGTATGGAGAGAACGAAAAAATATTTCACTTAAAGTTGTTATTCCATTATCACTAATGCTGTTAGCTGGTATTGTACCAGGGACACTTTTATTAAAGATAGGATATGATTGGATATTAAAATCAATTCTAGGAGTAGTAATAGTTGGTATGGCATTAGAAATGCTAACAAGAAAGTCCAATCAAAATGTTAATAAGAAAAGCAATCCTGTGTTTCTTGCTGTAATTGGGGTTACTTCTGGTATTTTAGCAGGGCTTTATGGAATTAGTGCTCTTTTAGTTGCATATATCAGCAGAACATCAGATAATAAGAGTCAATTTCGAGGGAATATTTGCTGTGTTTTTTTAGTGGACAATATTTTTAGATTCTTTTTATATTTGTTTACTGGAATTTTAAACAAAGAGGTATTTACATTAACACTTCTTCTTTCACCAGCAGTGTTGATTGGGATGGTTGTAGGAGTTAAGGTTGACTCTAAAATGAAAGAAGAAACTGTAAAAAAGGTTGTAATAGCTTTGCTTATAATAAGCGGAACAATCTTATTTGGAAAAAATATTTTGAGTTATTAATATATTGTACATAACTATACAAAAGTTCAGTAAATTTTAATATAGATAAACAACATATAAACTAGACTTATGTGGTAGCTTACCGAAATAATAAATATTTTTATTACGAAAAACTATGAAAATATCGCTGAAGCCTCTAAGTTGCAGGTTATACCACTTTAGCGTGTTCCTACTTTCAGTATGACAAGCTAAAGTGGAACAACCTACAACTAAGAGCCTTATCAGCTCATTTTCAAATGTTTTCTGCACAAAAATATTTATTATTTCTAGTTAAGATATCCACATAAAGATTTAGTAAATATGTAAGTATATTTATATAATAAGTTCAATTATTATAATGTTGGATATCTATAAATAAGTACATAATCGAGAGTTATATCTAATAAAAGTTATAAAGTAAAATTTATAACTTTTTTTAAGTTATGAATTATATATAATATGACATATTTATTAAAAAAATCTTACAATAAACAAATTAAAATAAAATCCATATATAATAAATTTATGAATAAAATTATTAAATTTGAAATAACAAAAATAAATTTTAGGGGAGATGAATTTGAAGAAATTTTTGGATATTATATTGGGTATATTGTTGATTTTTTATGTAATAGCTATAGATATGATGAGTGGTTTAATAGTTGCGTTTAGTTTTCCAGTTCTAATTTTAGGAATACTGTTAATTATATATCACTTTGTAAAACATAAGATGAAAAATAGTCCATTTTTTCCTAAAGGATTAAATATTATAAAGATATTTTTATGCATTGGTCTTATAGTTTTTTTAGGAATTGAGACTGTAATAATAAGTTACCCAAAACATAATGAAAAAAAAGATGATTACATTCTTGTTTTAGGAGCTGGACTTACAGATAGAACAATTCCAAGTGCAATTCTAAAGGCAAGGCTTGATACAGCAATAGAATGCTTTAAGCAAAATAATACAGCATATATTGTACTTTCTGGGGGACAAGGGAATGATGAAGATATTCCAGAATCCAATGCAATGAGTAAATATTTACAGGAAAAAGGTATAGATAAGAATAGAATAATACTCGAAGATAAGTCAAGAAATACAAATGAAAACTTTAAATATTCAAAGGAGAAAATAGAAGAAAATAGTCACAAATCCTTAGATAAAGTTAATGTTAAAATAGTAACAACAGATTTTCATGCATTTAGAAGCAGTGTTCTGGCTAAGAAAAATGGGTATATTAATTTTGATAATTATTCTAGCCCTACAATCTGGTATCTAATTCCAATAACATATACTCGTGAAGCATTTGCAGTTATAAAAAGCACATTGTTTGATAAATAAATTAGGGTTATTACTATAAACAATAAATTTTTATATGAGGATACAGTTTTTGGGAATCTGAGCAAAGACAATTATACTATTATACTGGACAGTCAAAACTTTTGTTCAATTAGCAAGCCTGTAGATCCTCATAATAAGCGAAGTTATGACAATAACTATCTACTTTCATTTATAAAACTACAGAACTTTTAAATCATACTATACGGAGCATGTATCGGCTGTACTCAAACCGTATTTTCCTAGGCTTGTGAGTTACAATAGGTTTGTTGAATTAATGCAAGAAGCATTAGTTGCACTTCTATTATACATGATGAAATTTAGAACTGGCAAGTGCACAGGCATTTCATTTATCGATTCTACAACTTTAAATGTATGTCATAATAGAAGAATACATTCTCATAAAGTTTTTAAAGGAATTGCAGACCGCGGTAAAAGTTCAACGGGTTGGTTTTATGGTTTTAAACTTCATCTTGTTGTCAATGATAAGGGTGATATTCTCTCTTTTTATCTAACTCCAGGAAACGTAGATGATAGAGACCCTAAGACTATAGAAATATTAGCAAAAGATCTACTTGGAAAACTCTTTGGTGACAAAGGTTATTTATCAAAAAATATCTCAGATATTCTGTATTCCAAAGGCATTCAGCTTATAACAAAGATAAAGAAAAACATGAAAAATAAATTAATGCTAATGGAAGATAAAATTCTTCTTAGGAAAAGAGCTATTATTGAAACAATAAATGATCAGCTAAAAAATATATGTCAGATAGAACATAGTAGGCATAGAAGTTTTACTTATTTTGCGGTGAATATAGTTTCTGGATTGATTTCATATAGTTTTATTCCAAAGAAGCCTTCTCTTAAGTTGGACAAATATCTAACTATGGAATAATTGGAATAGTAACCGACAAAGTCGCAGGGATACTTTTTTGCTTTTTTCATATCGAACTCACGTTAAATCTATTTAGTTTTGGCATTGATTTGCTCCAAAACTGATAACTAAAAGCACCAATTACTTGTTTTAATTCACGAAATGTACACTCGATTTTAAAAACGATAACTATACAGCCTTATTATTGTTTCTGGATTTAGAGTAAGATCTGTGCTAACCAATATAGAATTTATACCGCTACACTTAACAAGTACAAAACGCAACTCTTGATATAATTTTTGTCCCCAAAGAAGATTTACGCAATAGTAGCTAACTTCTTGTTCTTTGCCATAAATCTTAACTGTTGTTGTTTTAAAAGATTCATTTTTTTCTTGGAAGTAATCTTTTAACTTAACAGAAGCTCCTTTTTCACGTGGTCTTCCTCGTCCAAAGTTTTTGTGATTGAAAAACCATTCTGAATCATTTGAACAATATGAGATTCGTGGTTTTCTTCCGACTTTATCCAGCTTCGGATAGTTTTTACACTGATTAAAAGAGGAATACAAAGCATTTTTGAACTATTTCCTGCCAGTATCCCTATACCACCAAACGTATATTCTCCTTTTGAAGAATTTTCAGATTATTGGTGTAGCCTTTTAACTCCAGGCATCTTACGAGTCTCTTTTGAAGCTTTAACACCATCACCTACAAGAATCATTACACCATCTTCTTTATAAATCGGTGCGAAGCTTTTAATAATTTCACACCACATTGTTTGTAATAGATTCAAGTGTCCATGAAGAAGCATGAAAAAAATGTATCATAGTAGCATAGCTACTATGCGAAAGATTCAAATCACGAATTATTGATGTTAACCCTAATGAATCTGAACGTAGCATAAGACCAATTATAATAATGGTAAACCAATTAAATGAAGCTTGTCTTGAAAAACATTCTTTAAACTTGCTTAAAATTTTATTTAATAAATTCCACATAAATTTATAGTTAATCTACCAATATTGTGTTAAACTAATTTTAGTTAATTCTTTTGGTAGAGTTTATCTCCTTTTTTTAGTAAGCAATTAAAAGGATACTATAAATTTACCTAAAAGGGTTAACTTTTTTTTATAGAACTTTTGACTGTCCAGTAGTAATACTAAAAAAGGAGAAGTTAAAAATATGATTTTATCAGGGTTAACATTTGGTATTTATCCATTAAGTGTAGCAGGCACTCTTTTTGGATTGGCTGTTGGGCCTGAAGATAACTACGAAAAAATTCAATTGGCAATTCGTGACCTTAAAGGTGAGTCTAGAAAGCTATTGCCAAGAAATTATCTTGTTTATACAAAGGAATGGGAAGCAAAAATGCTATCAAAATGTAGATGTATTTGAAGAACAGACACTTGATTTAAATCAGATAATTGCTTCTGTAGAACGTACACTTCGCAATTTAAGAGAAAAAGATCTTACTATTGCAGGGATACCAATGAGTTACAGAAAACGGATGGCCGACTGGAAAGAATCCTGTTGCTAACATAGAAAGATCCTATGATCGTCAAGCTAAAGTTATTGAAACCGTTATAAGAACTATTTATAATTTGAGACAAGGGCTTAACATTTCTCACTATGAGCTTTTTGGACTTAGTGATGCAGATAGTTCTAAAGAAGATCTTTTTCATCAATATGGGATTATGTGTGATGATTATTCTCCAAAACCAGCTTATGAAACATTTAAGAAACTAATACGAGAATTAGGTAATTGAGACTCGTAGAAGAGATAAACTAAATATGGTATATTAATATAGAATAGTAACTATAAGATAAACTGTTAATTGAGTAGTTTTATATTATACGAAAGGAATGATAAGAATGTCAGAAGTTACAATGTGCCAAAGTTGTGGATTGCCGTTTAACGAAGAACACGCACAATTCATAGCAACAGAACAGGATGGGAGTAAGAGCATTTACTGCACAAATTGTTATAAAGACGGGAAATTTATTGACCCTGATATATCCATGAAAGAAATGATTGAGATAATTGTACCTATTTTGGGAAGAGCAATAGGCGAAGAAGAAGCTAGAAAAGAAATGACAACTTTATTACCAACTCTTAAGCGTTGGAGATAACATAATCCAAGAAAAACTTAGTACATACTATTCATTTATATTATAAATAAAAATGAATAGTAATTGTAAAGTCGCATTGTTCAAAAGATTGGATTTGCGACTTTTTTTGTACAATAAGTACTATTAAATAAACTATAGATACTATAAGTTTATCATGGAAGAAACTTAAAATAGATGATTCGTTGAAATCTTAATGTAGCTTGTAGATTCATTACAACTACTACATTAAGGATTTATTTAAAAGGAGAAATAGCTACTTCTCCAGTGCCAAGCATTATCCCAATATCTCCCTCGTGGAGAATGCCTAGTTTTACAATTTCATTTGGTTCATCTAAGTGTATAAATTGTATAAGCCTACCGTTACTATCAACTACTATCAAAGTAGCAGTGGTATTTGGAGTTACAAGTTTAGCATTGACTTTATATCCATTGAACAACGAAAGTGAATAGATACCCTGTTTATAAGTAGTTGAAATAGGGTATATTTGTTGTTCTGAAACTTCAGCAATCGGAGATGGTTGTATTTGAGTAATTATAGTAAAGATGAATATATATATTAACCCGAATTATTCATGAACTCAAATTCTATGGTTATTATTGTAAAAAGTCACATAGGATTTGAGTTTATTGAATTTTTGTATTAAAAATTTATCTGTTTTACATAAATTTATTGAGCAATTCCC
>JAJXWH010000043.1 GCA_021781745.1 Bacillota bacterium
AAATTTGTAATAGTAATTGTTGTATTACGAGGTATAAAGAAATTACTATAACCGCTATCAATTAATTGTTGTATATCGCTATTTGTTTTATCTTTTATGTTAATCACAATATCTGACAATTGCGTATTAATTGAGGTGATAGAATTCGATTGATTTTCTAAATTTGTATTGATAGTATTCAATATATTTTTAACATCTTGTGCACTTGCAACCTTTCCAACCAAATCAGCCAGATCTGTATTTGCTATATCATTTGATAGATTTCTTATCTCCTCTATTGTTGTTTTCCTATACGCACCACTTTTACTTACAAGTATAAGTTCTGTTCCGTCAATGCTATCTACATCTACATAATCGCTTATTTTAAAATTTGCCATTTCTTTTCCTCCCTTTAACTAACAATATTATTTCCATCCGGATCAATAATGTTGTTTCCATCTGGGTCGATTAGGCCAGAGCCTTGCATTAAAATATCAATTATCCCTAATGCTTGTTGACCTTGATTAAGTTTTTTATCAATTACATCTGAATTAAAATTAAAATCTTCTTGGTTTACCTTATCTGTATCTTCTGGTTTTTTTAATCCAAAATTAGCTGTATACTGCATTATTCCACCTTCTTTTAATAAGTTTTTGCATTTGTCCAAGTGTTATTTTGTTCATTTGACCATAAAGGGTTTGTTGCTTTTAACGCTCCCCATATTACATTCACTGGTTGTTGCATTTTAATCACCTCGGTTTTAATAACTCCGACTTTCATTCCTAGATGTTGGTTTGAATTAATTTTTTCCGTTGGATCCCAATTAGTTTTTATAGTTTCAACTTTTGAAACTGTAACCTTCATCGCTGAATATTGACGAGAATTTATTTTAGACCTTCCTATATAATTAACTTTTACGCCCTGTGGTTTAGGTATTATATACCCGTGTTGAATCAAATCTTGTTGTATTTGGTCTACATAACCTGTTACATAAGCATTAAAGCTCATATCTTGGTTATCTTGCAATTGCAAACCCAAATCATTATCCAATCCAAATATATCATTCCAAATTGAATACATTTGTGGGATAGTTCCATCCCAATTATTCATTGCAATTTTAGCTTTTAATAAAACTCTGTAAGTTTCATCATCCAAAACAGGATCATAACCATTAACCGGCTGAAAAGTTAATGTTCTTTTCCTCCCGATGACAGTCCCTAAAACATCCAATTGATTTCCAATAGCATTATCTATATCGAATTTTTCATCCATTGTTTTTAAAGTGTTGTATATTCCATCTATTATAGTTAAATTAGAGCTTAACCAACCTATAAATTTAGGTTTATCTCTATGCTGTGAGGTTATATTATCTAAATATTTATCTATCGCCATGATAACCTCCTAAACTACATTTGCAGTTATATAGTTTATATTTCCTCTACAAACTTCGTTAAAACTTATTGGAATACTATCTGTCCCTAAAGATTCTTCATGCCTAGCGGCTGTTAAAGATGTTATAGAGAACATAGGATTTGCTAAACTAGGCATTGCTTGTAGAGCAGCACCCCATAATGAAGAAATCTCCATATCATTTCCTATCTCTAAAGAGTTAAGATAAGTCTGTAAATTTTCTTTTATAGAATCAGTAGTTGCTGTTGTATATCCATTTAAAGCCTTTATATTAATCGTCACATCTATATCTACATAAGTAGGTCTGTAAAATCCTATAGATGTGACTTGTCCCTCTGAATCGGTTATATCTGTTCTTACATCTCCGTTTGTATAGCATCCAATACCTTTATGAACGAAAATAGCTTGTGCAATATCATAAGTAATTCCACCCTCTACAACACATGTAATAGAATGCGGTGGTAATCCTTTAGAATCCACTTGATTAGTATCATTTTCATATACTTCCGACCTTGTAACTCCTGTTATTTGTGCTATTGCTCCGCTTGTACCTTGTAGCATAGTTCTGCTTGGCTGTGCTGTGCTGTTTGATTGTCTTTTCCTTAGTTCGCTGTCTGTTTCTACATTAGAACCCAACTCAGCGCTTTGCGAGTTATAAGCTCCATTCCAACCATAAGTCGGATTATAGATTCCAATTAAATCACCAGGATTGGCAACTATAGGCCCAGCAATTTCACATGTAGCAACAACGTCTATACTACCACTATCTGCAATTGTAACAGTTGGTGGCAAATTCCACTTTATATTTCCTTTATCAAAAATTATTCCGTTTTTAATTTCTGTTCCTGCTATACCGCTTATAGTCACTGTACATGTGCTGTATGTAGCAGATTTTCTTTTTATACCATTCATTTTAATTACACCATCAAGCGCAGTTTTGATAGCTGTTGCAGGCCCTCTATTGTTGTAAACCAATTGAGCGGCTTGAAAGGCATCATATATTTTTTCACTTATAGTAACTAACCATTGGTAATCTTGACTGTCATTCCCCAAATAAACATCTTGTCCAAATATATTTTTAAAATCGCTTATAATTTGGTCTCGTGTGTCTAGATAGGTGGGGATATGGAAACCGGAATCATCCATGTAAGGGATAAAATAAGCCATATAATATCTCCTTTCTATAAAGTATTTCCTATTGTAACAGGTCCGTAAGATGTATTTACTTTGCAATTAAATGTATAAGTTCTTGTAGTAGAATCAAAAACACTTGTAAATTCTGCTATGCCCGTTACATCTTTAGTTCCTAAAATTCTTTCTTTTATATAAGAATCGGTAATTGTAATGTTGTTTGCTTTTCCTGCTTTGCCTAAAATATCGTCAAAAAGTGGAAGGCCGTCTTCTGTATCCTCCCACCATTCTCCTTTTAAAAGCTTTAACCTAGTTTGTATTGCTTGACCAACTGCATAAGACCCATACGTAAAGTCCTGCTGTCCTCTACCTGCTTGCATATCTCCATTAATATCTAAGATTCTATATATAATGCGAATCACCCCCTAGGGATTTAATTGAGTTCCATTAACTTTTACAGACCCAACTAAATTAATTTCATTATTTTTTAATTCTATATACGAACTTCCATCATCTTTTCTTATTTGAACTGAATCTGTGGAATAATTGGTAAGCTTTTTAGGTTGCGAGGTTGGAGCTAAAATTGCAAAAGCATCTGATAAATCATGTCTTCTCTTTTCTATTTGGTTTTGGATGCCACCATAAGACCACCATGCATCTATGCACATATCAGTAAATATAATTAAGCATTCATCACCTTTTTTGACAGGGAAAGTAATACTGTATCCTCCCGCTTTTGGTATACAAATAGGAACATCTAAAAGCAAAGGAAGTTGAACAATTTGTTTGTTGTAATCTGATAAAGTTATTTCTTCTCTTAAAGCCGGCTGAACCGTTACTGTTTGTTCCTCAGCATTAAATTCTTCAATTATTCCTGGTATTGCAACTCTTATTTGGTTTTTAACTGTATCAATTAATGTTCTATAAAATTCATCATCAGAACCTATAATTTCATTTAAATTTCTATTAGCCATATTTCCTCCTAATTAGATACTATTGGTATCGCTCCACCTAATTGATCTATAGTTTCAAAATTGCAAAACCACGAATTTCCTCTTGTATCACCTTGGAAAGTAATTTTTATAACTCTATATATTCCATCTTTATCCAAACCTCTAAACAATGTTTGAGAGTTATTATTTGTTATACTTTGTCCACTTGCACTTGGGAAATATCCTCCACCAGAATTTATAAGTACATCTGGTCTTCCAATTTTATAATCTCCATATAAAGATTCATATAAAACTTGGTCTGGAAGGTTTTTTCTATCTGTACTAGCTGCATAAATAGAATTATCTCCTGCGTATATTGCTACGTGGTAAGCAGTACCATTTCCATCAAACCAGAAAACCAAATCCCCAGGTGAAGCTGTGGCAACATCTATATTGATTAATCCTTTGGCTTTGCATTGCTGCCACTGATCGTCTGCAACTCTATTTATACTTAATCCAGCTATGCTATAGCAATGTTGAGTAAATCCAGAACAATCATAGTAAGTTATTCCATTAATAACTTCTCCTGTTCCTCCCCATCTATATCCTACATTAGGATCGTTACATAGTCTTTTTGCCTCTGCTATTATAGTATCTCTAGCAGAATTTCCAGTTGTATTAGAATTTCCACTTTCTGTTGTAGCTCCTGGAACTGTATTATTACCATTAACATTTATTTGCTTAGCCCTTACAAGACTATTATCTATATGAATTAATGTATTAAGTTTTATCTGAGGATTTAATAAGCATTGTCCACTTATACCGTAATCAGTTTGCTGTGGCGTTCCTATTAATCCACTTTCTGGATTTAACTCGAATGCTTCACCCTCTGGTAAATCTTCCATATTTATTAGATTTAACTTTCCATCATCCATGTAATACTGCAAACTATAGGTTTTGGCTATCTGTCTTAAATAATCTGAGCTTTTCCCAAACATTGCTTTTCCTCTAGTTAAAGCAGCGCTATCTAATTTATCTGAAATACTTCCTAAGAATACTGGATATTGAGCTTTGCTTATCATATTATTAATAACGCTTCTTGCAGTTTGTCCTCTTACTATGGAATAATTAGCAATCTCAAAATTAATAGCTCTATCAGAATCTAAAGCTAATATAGTAAGCTTATATGTTGTGCTATCTTCCTTTTCTCTTATTGTTTGGAGAATATCTCCATCAAATATAAGTCCAAATTGCGAACCTTCATATCCTGCTTCTACGGTCACTCTAGAACCATATAACATAATTGAATTTTCTGTTTGTGCATTTAAGTTATATATTGTTATTTCACTTGTATTAGGTTGCATTTGTATAGTTTTTACTATGTTAAATGTGCATCTTAATTGCGAAACATCAATTCCATTACCTTGCGCATCTGATACAGTTATTCTGTACTTTCTTCCAAATATAACATCTTTATATTCTTGACTATTCGCTACAACTTGGTAATTAGTAGCTTCTATTGTTATATTTTCTGATTGACTATTGGTGCTATCGCCACCATTATAAGTTCCACTATCATATTGAGATAAATTATTCTCGTTTAATATTTGCATGGTTATAGAATAATAATCAGCTTCTGTTGCATAACCTGCATCAGCTATAGCTCTTATTTGTGCGCTAGGGTCTTTTAACCCTATAGCAGCTTTATAACGTGAATTATTAGCTAAGAAATATCCATGATCTTCAACCGAATCGTTCCAGGATTCATAATGTGAATAATATCCACCATCATCAGTAGCCCAGGTTCCTTGAGAAATTTTTAAATCTGGGCTGTGATTCCCTGGATACTTTATTCCAAATAAATTGTTATCTGTTTTTGCAAGATATGAATTCCCCCAACCACTTTCGTTTATAGCTTGTGCTATAGTTACAGATGGCAATATTCCATATTTTTCATATCCTTTTTTGGCTCCTGCAACTATTTTATTTATAAAATCTTGGTTACTCATTGTGTATCACCCCACAGTAAAACAAAGTTTTCACCTAAGTTATACTCGTTTGGTGAATCGCCTACCATTGAAGTATCAGACTTAACTAAGTAAGCTGAACCAATTTTTAAATAAGAATATTGTTCTAATAGATTTAATCCACACACTAAGTTTAAAGAAACTATTAAGCTATTTTTATTGGCATCATATACATCTAAAACCCAATAATCAGCTTCAGTGTTATATCTAAGGAAAAAATTAAATTTTATTGCTTTTCCATCTATAGGAATAGTACTTGTAAATGTTTGATTAGGGTTGCTTGTAAGCGGTATTTTATAATATGACATTCAATTCCCTCCTTAACCTCCAAATATTGAAACTAAAAGGCTTTGGTCGGCTTCTTGTGGCTTTTGATCTCCTTCGTTTGTTTCAGAACTTTTCTGTGGTCTTGCCGAAAGTTTAACAGTAGTTACATTGGCTACTAAAAGTTCTTTAAGTGTTACTGTAGCTCTTAATCCATTAGTTGTTTTATTATCCTCTGTAGCTGAAATAGTTTCTATAAGCATATTTCTATAATTATTAAGCTTATTTATAACTTGTATTGGAAGTCTTTCGGCCTGTAGTTGCCTTAATACTCGATATGCTGTAATAGATCTAGTTGTATCATCTGTGAATTTTTTAAATCTTGAATCTGTTGAATCCTGCATTGCATCAGACATTCCAATTTCAAAAGTAACTGTATTTGGTTCCATGTAAGCATGGTCTGCTATATTGGCACCAGTTTGTACTGGATGTTCTGTAATAGTCAGATTAGACTCATGATTTATATTGAAATAAGCATCAAACATATAATTTCCATTTGAGGTGATAAAATAAGTTTGTAATAATTCTTGCATTATTTAACCACCCCTTGTAAGTTTCTAGTCTGTAACCCTGCAAATTTATTTTGGACAGCATTCGCAGTTGAATTAGGATCGCCAGAACCATAAACATAAATTTTATTATCATTGTGAATTGTATTATCACTATTGGTTTTGCTGTTTGAATGTGTTGTAGTGTTATTTGTTGTATAATTTTTCGGAACTGAACTGGAATTATTTTTGTTATATTGTTGTACTTTATTAGCTGCATTTGCTATATTGCTAGTTTGTTTTTTATCATTTTTACCGAATAAATTATCAAAAAAGCTTCCTATTAAACTCTTGCCACCTTTTAGATAAGTAAAAAGATCATCTAAAACAGCTATTAATGCAATAACAGCTCCTACCGGACCAGTCATTATTATTAAACCTATAGCTGCTATAAGTTTAATAATGTTTTTAATCGGAGCTGGTAACATATCAAATAATCCTTTCACAGCACCAACAATCTTAGAAATTATTGTGATAATTCCGCCTATCGCTTCTCCTAATATGATTAAAATCCTTAATATAACACCTAGTACAGTTCCAACTATTTTCCCTATTTTCGGTATATTCTTTATCAACCAATCATTAAATTCATGTAAGCCTTGCCTAAACTCGTTCAACGGACCAGCAGCATATTTAAGAATATAATTTCCTATCCATTGAAAAGCTAATTGACCTAATTGTCTTAGTCTTGAAAATTCTAATCCTAAATCTTGTACGACTTTTAAATTATCTGTATATTCTTTAGGCAATTTTAAATTGGCTGAATCCTGTCTTAATTGATTGAATTGTTTTAGTAAAGTAGGACTTAACCATAAATCTTGCATAGATACACCTAAAGTTTTCATAGCCATATCTACTTCTTTTGCATTTTCTTTTGTGGTCCATAATTGTCTTGATAATTTTTCATATTCAATATCTTGCTTTGCTAAATTTGCAATTGATGATATAAGTTTTGAAATCCCTGCTATTAATGCAACTACTCCAACCGCTACAACTGCAAATTCTGCAACAGCTCCACTTGAAAACAATCTAATAGCCGAACCGCCTTCTGAAGCTAAACTTTTTGAAACTTCTTTTGCGTTTAGAATAGTTTCTACTAAATTATTTACTTGTGGTAATTCTGTTTTTTTAGGTATTATTGATAATTCTTTAGTTTCTGTTTCTTCAGCTTTGGGTGTATATGTTTTGGTATTTTTAGATTTAAATTCTTCTTTTACTTGATCTACATCAAAGTCTGGCTTTTTAGAATTTCTAAGCTCACTTTGAAATTCAGCATATAATTTTTTGAGCAAAATTATATCATTTACTAAACCAGCAAAAGGAGTTTTCATTCCTGGAGAAAGTTTTCCTAATGTTCCATAAGATGAAGCGAATAATTTAAAAAGGCTTCCCAAAGAATCGCTAGTCTCTGAAAAACCTTTATTACTATTATCATTAAATTTTTTTATTGTATCTTCTGTATTCTTTATAGAATTACTAGCATTGTTAAATGAATCTTCATTTACTTTAAATCCTATTCCTACTAAGTATTCTTTTATAAGATCTAAGGCCAAACTTTACACCTCCCTTTGCATGGCATCCATAGCCCGCTTTTCATTTTCGTATTTAACCATCATTATTTCATGTGCGTCTAATAAATCTCTAAAAGAATAAGTTCCGTCAAAAGCTTCGTGTTGTTTCCACATGCCATTTATAACCGGAGCCATTAGAAATGCATCAACATTCTGAAATTCTACTGGGATATAGTTAAGCCCTTCATTAGAGATGTAAACGGGCTTCCTGCGAAAAAATCTTGCATATTAAACACTAAAGATTGAATTGTTAAATTCATTGCTAGTCCAATATCAAATTGTATATCTGCACTTCCCCAGTTCCCTTCCTCTTTAAAAACTCTTTCTGGTCCTGCTGGGTAAATTTCGTCTACAACTTTTAATGCACTATCTTGAATAAATTCAAATTCTTCTTTTTTAAGATCAAATAAAGATTCTGCTAACTCAGTTAAATTTAAATCCTCTATACTTTTATCTTTTATAGATTCTTCACTTACATTTTTAAATATTGGAGTTAATATCTTCATAAGTTTAAATAGCATATAAGATCCTGTTCTTGCATCCATTTTATTCAATCTAAACTTTCTACCATTAATTTCTATATCTTTATAGGTTACAGGTATATTCATTTAATTTTGCCCCTTTCTTAGTTCTGTGCTATATTGGTAGCCATTAACTGCCATGTTATCATTTGCCCTTGCGCTTGGTATGGTTTGTCTGGCAACTTTTCTGGTGAAACTCCTGTACAAACTGTATAATCTTCTAAATTTTTAGATTTAATTGTAATATTCATAGCTGTCCATTCTGAAGAATCTGCACTTTCTACATAGTTGTACCATTTTAATAGCCATCTGTTTAAATCCGAAGTTTGTTGTAGTTGGACCGAAATTGTTCCGTTACTCCCTGCTATTTTCGAAGACATAACAGTTCCATCAGCTGCTACATTGTGTTCTGTTTTTGTTGTTGCCATAGAAATGTTTATGCTTCCTATTCCTGCTCCTGTTGTACTTGCTGCCCCAACACTAGGATGTTGAAACGAACATGTCACATCTTGAAAACTATAAGTAGCCATTAATTATTCCTCCTTATCTATTTACATATACACCAATATTAACGTATTGAATTGCACCAGCTAATTTACAAGGTATATAAATTGGTGGTGATTTTCTTGCTTCTCTATCTGCTTGGCTTTGGCTTGCGATTGAATCGGCTAAAATTAAATATCCTAACGGAAGTGTATCACCAGTATTTAAGCTTAAAATTCCTGTTGTATTCCATACACCAGGGGCAATAAAACCTATTGACCTTGCTGTTTCTAATGGTGCTGTTATATAATTCAATAATTTGTCCATTCCATCATCAGTTTGGGCAATTTTTGTTTCGCTAGTTAATGCATTTACAACCGCAACTTGAATATTGTTTGTAAGCATATCTAACCCTAATACTTCATCGAAGAATGTTCCGTCTGCCATCTTTCCGGGTTCAAATAAGTTATAAACAGAACCTCTATTAACATAAATATTCCCATTTAAATTTTTAATTGCTGTTGCTTGAGTTGATGTTAAAGCTTCTGGTTCAACACCTACTTCTTTTTTGTTTGCTAAAGTATAAGCACTATTGGCACCTTGGTTATTTGCTCCCATCGCATAACCCATTATTGCTACTACAGCGTTATCATCTTTGGTTGAATATTGTCCTAAACTTCTGTGTATACTATTGTTCTTTAAGGTTTGCATTATATTCCCACTAACATTGCCTAACACGTCTGAATCGGCTGTTGTGTAAAAATAAGTTGACACTGGGTCTGCTGATTCTATATAATTTGCAACTGCTATTATATCTGCTTTTTCTGCACCACAAACTGTACATGCATACCATTCGGTATTTGCTTGTCTGCATGCTGTTACTGCTTGTACAGCTGTTTCGCTCGTCCCCTGTATACCTATAGCAACTTTTGAAGGCCTTGGAGTCTGTGAAAAATAGTTTTGTGCCGCTAAGAATTCTGGTTCTGTTCCTGTCCATCCATCAGCCAACATATCATCTGTCTTCTGATAAACCTTAACTCTATCAGCTGTGCTTATAACTGTTGATTTCCCAATTATTAGACCTAAATCAAAATTAGTTCTAACGTTAGAAACTGGGCCAACTGTGACCGTTACGTCTACTACATCATTTAATGGTAAAGTTGACATTTATTATTCCTCCTATCTATTTATCAGTCAAAACCCTTACATCTCCGCTTAAAATGAAAGGTATTTGTTTCTCTCTTATAACAGATTCGTTAAAAGTAGCTGAAAAATCTGTCCTTTCCCACCATTGACCGTTATATAATTCTGGTAATCTAGTAGGCATAGGAACATCAGTTATAAGGAAGAGATTTTTTTCTTTAAAATATTGCATGTAATCATTGTCAAAAATTAAATTTCTTATTATATCTGCATTGTCATATGAATTCGGACCATAGAAAGTCCAGTCAATTTTATGAACTCTTGTATATCCTGTTTTTCTATCTAAATAAATATTATTTTCTTGATTTGGATTGTCTATTATGTTCAATGTTCTTGCTAATTTATCATCTATTGGTGTAACTCTTATAAAAGTTATGTCTTCTGTTATTTTCCAACTTGGTTGACCATCTGCTGGCCATGTAGTTCTTACTTTTCCTTTTCCTTGGAGCGTAGTAGGATCGATATTCAGCATTTGGCAAGTTATATCAACAAAAAAATCTTTTAACTCTTGTAATTTTAAAACTTGATCTACCATTAATCGCTCGCCTTCCTTTGTCCTATAGCAAAGTAATAACCATAGTCGCTATATTCATTTACTTGGTATATTTTATACCTATCCCCATGCCATTCTATTTCATCCGAAAGACCAGCTTCTTTTATAGGTGTTTGGGTTTCATCAGCACTTCTTGAATTGTATAAAATTTGCGTAGTGTGAATTGCTATTTCTCCGCCTATTCTATCACCTTCTGGGATAAATTCTATTTGCTTGGCGTTTGCAATACTTATCACACCAAACATTTTTATTTCGGTTTCTGTTGTTGTAAACTCTCCGTTTGGCTGCCAATCCCCTGTTTTCCTAAAAACTGAAAAAGGCTGTGCAAAACTTGGATCTAATATGATGGATGATACATCAATCATTAAATATCACCATCCTTTATTACATATGTTATAGATTTTCTTAATTCCCCTGTGTCAATTAAAGGTTTATCGCTTCCTTTAGCCTTTATTGTGCTTTTAGCATTTTCAGCCCAGTCATTCTCTGGATTAGTAAACCAATCTCTAGCTACATTCTGACCTTGCATTCCCACATCTTCTAAAGCAGGAGAAATATTACCACCTTCTAAAGCTACATTGACAGCATCTTTCATTAGTTCAGCTATTTGTTCTTGATTCTGTTTATTATCCATGGCAGGTTGCAAGATTGGTCTAGGCGGTACTTTCCATAATGGTGAGCCATGTTCATGTACATATAATTCATGTGCTTTACTATAAGGCATATCTTTTAAATCATGTTGCATTTCTTTAATCATGTCCTTATCTCTTACACCATTCGTATGAACATACATGAGTTGAGCGTTAGTTATTTTTCCATCTGGATGTTCTGTACTATCCGGAACACCTATACATACGGTCTTTTTAGTTAATTCGCTTAAGGATTTTTTAATATCTTCTGTTAAATCTTTAGTTATTGTTACATTTGTAAAACCATTTAGCATAAGAGTCCCTCCTTAATGTATAGCCATTCCGCCTTTTCCAACAAACTTGCCTATAGTGGCTAATTGAACACCATAAGAAGTAGACATCCAATTTGCCCATCCATCAATCCCATTTGCAATAGTGTTGTAATCCGTACTCATTGAAACATCTCCTACACTTTTAGAGGTATCTAAACCTTTAGCTTGACCAGCTTTTATAACTCCTGCTGCCCCACTATCTGGGTCTGACATTCCTTGAACATACAAAGTAAGAAAATGTGCCATAAACCATCCCATGGCTAATTCCCACGAACTATGCCATCTAGTCTTTTTTATTGAAGCGTTAGCTAAGTTTAAATACATTTGCATAACTACTTCTGGAACTATAAATTCCCCATTTGAATTAGGCCCAAATTGTTTATATTGAGCATAGAAATCATCAAGTGTAAATTGTGGATTATCCCCAGTTTTTAGGTTGGAAGCTGAAACAATCACTTGTTCTGCATATGTCTCAGAATTTGAATTGTACATCTAACCACCTACTCTTTAGATTTTGATTTTGTAGCATTTTCTATAATTTCTTCTGGAGTACTTAGCAATTCTTTTTTCTCTTCCAATGATTTAATTTCATCTCTTAGAGCTTGAAATCTTTCTTGTTCTTTTAATACTTCCTCGCTGGAAGCAGAATTTTGGAATGGTTTCAACGAACCGTCTGCAATTGCAGCTTTATAATAATCCGTTTTTTCAACCCAATCAGGTAATTCGCAAAATCCAATCTTTGTTTTATGAATTATTAAGTTTCCATTTTTATCTACATCTCCATTATGAAATCCTAAAACCTTATCTGCTAATACTTTAATCATTTATTTTCCTCCTAAAAATAGCTAGAAGATAATTAATATCCACTAGCTTATTTGTTAAATTATTTATTTTGTTATGCTTAAATACCGTCTGTATATCCAGCACAAGTATAATAAAGGTACTTAACTTGTGAAAATTGGCTTGCAAAAATTGTTTCGTATGAAGCACTAGTTGTATTTGGTGCTGTCATAACTCTGCTTAGTGGTACTGGCAAGTCTATATTTACTCTGTTTGGTGCTTTAACATATGCTACCATTCTTTGAGTTCCACCAACTCCCGCACCTGTGCACCATCTGCAAGGGTAAATCTCTAAGTTTATACCTTGATTTGATGCAATATTATTCTCTAACAAGTAATTTAAAATACTTTGTGTTCCTGCGCTAGTCACTGGAGTATTGGCAATATAAGAATAATTTGCCCAATCTATTAAAACCCTATTAGCCATACCACTTAAATCATACCCTGACGCTGTAACTGTATTTGTTAGCAACTGGTTAATATCATTCATGATTTCCACTGGTGTTTTTTTGCTCCATAAAGGGGAACCTGAAGCACCATTTACAGCACTTACAGCAACTATATTGGGATTATTAATTAATCCATAGGTACCTGTTTTACTAATACCAACATACACATTACGATCAATCATTTTGCTATGATTCAATCTAACGCCATCATCAAGTATTTGAGATAAACTTTTACCGATTTGTTGTAATTTAAGCTCATCAAATAAAGGTGCTCTCAATATTTCAGAGAATGTATGCACTTTGAATACATCTTTCGAAATATTTGCTTGCGATACTGGAATGTTAGTTGTTTCACTTCCGATTATTGAATCTTCATCACTTCCAGTGGTTGCATAATCAACAAATATATTAGAAGTGATTGAAGTCCAACCACCACCTGGAAGCATGTCTATGTCTCTAGGTGCAGTTAATGAAGTTAAAGGTTCTAATAATCTTGGATCTTGTTTTTCAAGTTCTCCAGCTAAAAACGCTAAACCTCCACTAGTACCACTGTCCATTCCTGGTCCATAAATCGCACCAGGCGCCTGTGCCATAACAACTCCACGTTGTCCGGAACTCATAATTGAATCCATTGTTTGCTTCATTATACTATTCATATTTTAAATCCTCCTATTATGCATTAAGTTGAGTTAATAGTGTTATTTCAGTAATGCCCGAATCATCTTTTTTACCTGTTGTCCATCTTGCATTTGTAAGTTGAACCGCTGTTCCTCCGGCAGGTGAATTTGTCGCAACCAAAGATCCTACTGGTGAAATAGTTCCAGCAACTGTAACTATATATACAAGCCCATTTGCTGTTGGGGTTCCTTCTGTACAAAATACAGGAACACTACCTTGTTGTAATACATCACATGGTGTATTTGGTTCAAACTGACCAGTACCTACATTCGCGCCATATCCATATGTCATGGATTGCTTAACTTCTGATACTGCAATACCTCCAAAGTTAGCAACTATTGCAGTACTTACGTCTGTCCCTGTAGCCCCAAATAAAGAATAAGTATTATCTGGATTAACTACAACGCAAGCCCCAAAAGGTATTGATGGTTGCGTTTCAATCCCATTTCCATCTAAAATTGACTTAACAGGCCTTGAAGTTATTTTGTTTAAAGGATTACGAGATACTTTACCTGCAAATCCTAAATTTAATGATTTTTGTATAACTGTTCCTGGCATAAATTTTCCTCCTTATTTATCTAAATTATTTATTATTTTTCATTTTTTCTCCAGCAGCTTTCCATGCTTCGCAACTTTTTTCAGCTGCTTCAGAAGTAGTAAGTTTTTGATGAATTGCCGCATCCATTGCAGATTTTTTATTCTCCGATATAGTGTTTAAAATATTTGCATATCCATTTGTCGCGCAAGCTCTAGCATCGTGTACAGTAGATTTTAACTTTTTAGCTGTCTCTGTTCTTGTTTTTTCATCTGGAATAGCCATTATGATAGGTTTCATATCTTGTACAAATTTCTTCAAAGCTGCATCAGTAGCATTGCCCTTTTCACCTTGATCTTCTTTTTCGGGTTCTTCATCTTTAACTTCTTCTTCATCTTTAACTTCTTCTTTTCCATCAAGATCTTCTTCTATGGAATCCATTATAGTTTCTGCATCATCAGCGACTTTCTTTTCACTTTTTTCAGCTGCCTTTAACGCCTTCACTTCTTCAATTAATGTTTTTGCCCATTCTGGAATCGCTTCATCAGAATCCTTAACCTCTTCTTTTTTATCATCATCCTTAGTTTCTTTTTTCTCATGTTCAGAATTTTTTACTTCCTCTTTTTCATCTTCCTCATTCATCGCATCCATTGCCTTTGCGATATCCTCTGGTTCAGCATCTTGTACGTATGCTTTGAACCCCATTGCTGTTAAGACTTTTTTTGAAATTTTACCCATATATTTTTTACCTCCTAATATTTGTTCTTTTTCTGGTTTAGCATCATGTATTGCTACCTTGCTGCCAGCCCTACCATTTGGTACAACCGCAACATGATTACCTATTATATTTTTTTGTTCATATTTGCCGTCTCCAATTTTATGCCAAGTGCAATCATAACCGCATGATACTTCACGTTTTAAGTTATTTTGTACTTCTGATACAAGTCCAGCATCTTTTATAAATAAATCCGCAACTAAAAAATCACCATCACGCCTTATATTTTGTATGTGCCCTCGCTCAATCATTGGAGTAGTATCAATATCAAGATTTGACGTAGGATGTGTATTAGTTACTGACTTTCCTTCAAAGCTCGACATTGTAGCTTCACTGAATAGTTCTTCTGGACTTCTATAAACTTTGCATAAATTGCCATATGGTTCGTTAAAATCTGCTGGCAATTCTTGTCCATAGTAATCCATCCATCCTGTACGTCCAATTGGAACGTTGGTACAACACAAATATCCTTCAGGGGTTTCTTTTATGTTATCACTAATTTTTGAACCGTAATAAGCTTTCAGTTTCATCACCTCCCTTCAGGTAATTTTGAGCATAAAAATAAGCCCTATTTCTAAGGCTTTGGAAACCAATATTATTTCCAGTTAGTTTACAATAAGCTTTTCCTGTCACTTCTTTTAATTCTTTTTCTAATTCAACCATACTCATACTATTTAATTTTTCTCTATAATTTCTTTCTAAAAATGCCATCTTATTTTCGATGATAAGTCTTTTTATATCATCAATGTAATATTGTATGTTATATATTTTCATAATCTCAACTCCTGGGCATAAAAATAACACCTACATGAGTAAGTGTTTAAGATATTTTTTCGAAATCAACTGCTTCTGAATAAAACCCATTTGAATTTCCATACCGCCTTATATCAACATATCCTTTAATTGTAGCAAGCTTATAAAAAGTCCATGTAAAACTTGAATCGTCATATTCATTATTCCTTGGGTTTTCGTAACTTGTTGATTCTTCTGCCAATACTATGGGCTTTCCCATTATATCTTTTATATCTCCATTTATATCCTCTATTGTTACTGATTCTGAACATTCTTGGTTATGAAACATTTTGTAAATTTCTGTGTCTGTGTAAAATAATATTTCATCTTTTTCTTCTGAAACATCAACTTTAGTTAATATTTTCCCTTTTAAATCTTCAAATGTAATACTCATACTCGAACCCCTTTCAATTTCGGGAAATCAAAATTTAGCGAAATAATTATACACACTTTATTAAATTTTAAAGTATTTTACCGATATTTTTAGCACTTTTATACAATTATACATTAATTATTGTATAATTATACTGATTATTTTTGTATATTATTCATTTTATTTTTCTTCTGCAAATTCATAACTAACAAAATGATCTAGATTTATTGCAGCCTTATCTCCAAATTTCATAATTGCAATTCCATTATCATAACTATCAACTTGAATATCACGTAGTGCTACACCTTCTAAACTCAAACTTCCATTTGTTGTTTCAATAAATAATTTTTGCATCTTTTCATTTCCTTTTGCATGTTTCTCGCATACTGGTAATTCACCATTGTAATAATTCAATTGTTGCTTTATTATTTCTTCAGCTATTTTAGTTCTAATGACAATAGCAGGAATATCCTTAAATGCACCGAATCTATGACGTTGAAAATCTATGGCTTTTATTCTTACTGGAAATGTCGCGGATTTATATCTTACATAACAAACAACTTCCAAAGTGGATATGTCGGCTTGACAATCCAATATCTCTAAATCACAATTACATGAAAAACCTTTATAATTAATTACTTTTTGCCAATAATCTGAATTAAGCTCTTCTTTTATTTTCTTTTCTAATTCATTATCCATAATCTCAAATCCTTTCTTTAAGCTGCAATACCAGCTATTTGTTCAAATTGTTTTCTAGTCATATAGGAAATTTTATTATTGTAATAAACTTTATGTGGCCACTTAACAAAATCTAGCCTTATTATAGGCTCTGCGTAGCATCTGCAATTATATATATTTCCAGCATGATAATTACCTACATTTTTTTCTTTTACAAGTGCTTCTGGACTAGGTGGATTGTCCCAAAAGATAATTACATCGTCCATGTGGTCATGTGAGGTTCTAACCCTTGAATCTTCTGACGTTCTCCATATATAGGCCTTTATACCTAAATTATCACATCTAGCCTTAGTTAATGCTGTGCTTGCTTTACTTGTTTCAGTCCGTGCTATTAGATCAACTTTACTTTTGAACATCTTAGGATATTTACTTTGTAATTCTTCTGAAATATCTGAAGCACGCCTGCCCTCAAATGCTCTTTTAGTAACATAATCTGTTATTTCTTCTGAAACAGTTCTTGGCACCTCTGTGATAAGTTTAGCATTTCTTTCAACTTGCTCTCTAATAGATATTCCTATTGGTGTGGTATCTATTTCGTTCTTAAGGACTTCATATATCTCTCTACCCTTAGAATTAACTCTTGCCGCTGTTCTCCATGTCTTTCCTACATCAGTAAATACACTTGTTACCATTTTTCTTGCAGCAGCATAAGCATGTTCCTGAAACTCTTTGGATTTTGTAAACTTCTTAATAGTGTTTAATATGCTAGCTAAATCATTCTTACCTTTTAATTCTTTTTCAAGTTTTCTCATGAGTGCTCTCAAAGAACGTTGGTATGTTAATTCAATACGTCTTTTAGGCTGCCATAAGTCCTTGGCAGTATCTTTTTTAGGAATCATATGCTACCACCCACGCTTTTTCTTTAAGTCATTCAACTTCTTCAAATGGTCTTCTTCATCTTTTAATATCTCTCTAAACTTTTCAGCCGCTTCCAAATCACCTTGAGATATACTTCTCTCTATTTCAAGTTTATAAGTATTTATTGCCATTTCCTCAGATTCTATTTCGATTTGTAAGTTATCTGGATCAGCATCCATAGAAGACATTTTAATATCATTTGAACCATAAGGACCATATTCATTATTAGATGGTGGCATGTCTCCCATTGGGTTTGTATCATCATCTGCGTTCTCTATATCTTCATCAGTTATATTGGTAAACATATTAGTTGTATAACTTATCTCATGAAGTTCTGACATAGCTATTTTTTGACTAATTATTCCGCTGTCAAAAACATCTTTTATTGCTGTAACCTTTTTACCCACAATATCAGCTAATTCACTATCAGATGGTGTTTTGATAGGATTAAATTTAATTCCTAAGTCATCTGGAACCTTACCAAATTCACTCATAAACATAACAGGTAAAAGCTTATTCATCTTAGGCTTCAACACCGATTCTTGTTGCTGAGATATCATATCATAATACATGTTTTCGTCAGATTCACCCGTTGCATTCATACCTGCAGGTGCTCTACCGAATAATTTTGTAACAGGCATATCACATGCACCGGCAACGTCCAACATAAAAGATTCATATATATCATTAAGACCGGCAAATGTATAATTTAAAGCTGTCATTTCATCTTTTTCACCAATCAATAACATTGCACTGCTACTCCTCATTTGGTTCTGTGCTGTTTTTACATTATAAAAATCTTGTTGAGTTTGTGTATCTGTTATGGCAAGCATTTGATCTAATCCATTAACCTTATTCACCAAGACATTAGCTTGAAATATTAAAGCAGCTATATTCCAACTTGTATTGTCTCTTTTAACCAATTCATCATATACATGCTCTAATTCACTAGCACCCCAATGCATTTCTGTTTGGTCTTCCCAAAATGGAAGCTTTCTACCTGTAAATCTTAGAACTCTCGAATGATGTACCTTTTGTTTTATGTCACCATTAATATCTTTTATTTCATAAAATTCTGGAAGCCCGAAATCTGGGTCACTTATATCTGTTATCAACTCGATACCTGGATATATACCACTCCATCTATCTAATATCATTAATCCCTTAAATGAATTAGGCATTATGTCTTCTAAATACAACTGTTCATCTAAAATATCCTCATGACCTTCTATAAGCATTATTGCACCGGCACCACCATATAATCTACCCCAAGTTAAACCTTCAACTATTTTTTCTCTTATTAGCGTTCTTTGTTCAAGTTTATCGAATCTATCTTGTAATTCTGGAGTTAATTCGGCAGAAATAGAAAACCAATTTTTGCACATGTCTTCAGGAATAGTATTTATTATTTTTTTAGCTATCCACGAATTACGATATAAACTATTCATGAGATTATAATTACGTGTTATACGTTGTATTGGGTATTGGGTGCCTTCCAATAATGAATTAGAACCAAGTCCTAATCTTGCTAAAGGATTTTGAAAGCTATCTTGAGCTTGTTTCCTTGGAGGATTAGAAGTTCTCCCAGAATCTCTATTATTTGTTTTATTTTTATATCTTTTATTCCTACTCAATCTAATAAACCTCCTTTCTAATTGCATAATAAAAAGGACGCCCAATATTGAGCATCCTCTAACCTTCTTTTATTATCTTCAAATATTTATCTAATGTCGGCCTTGATATATTACATATCTTGGCATAATCTGTTTTGCTAATTGAATTATTTTCATATAGTTGATAATTGTCTATAACTTTTTGTGGAACGTCCTTAATTGTGAGTTGTGGCCTTCCAACTATTTTCCCTTTAGCTCTAGCGTTAGCAACTCCTGATTTCACTCTTTGGCTTATCATGTTTCTTTCCAATTCACTAAATACGCCCATCATTTTGAGCATTCCTTCAGTCATTGGGTCTAAGTCTTTGGTGCAATCTACTATAAATGTCCCTAACACTAATTTAATGTGCTTATTTTTAGCATATTCTATAATCTCACATAGCTGTTTAGTTGATCTAGTTATTCTGCTAACCTCAGTTGCAACTATTGTGTCACCTTCTTTAACTTTATTCAGTAACCTTTGTAGCTCGATTCTGTTTATCTTCGTACCACTTTCATACTCTTTATATATATTTTTCTTATCTACAACACCTAGCGCTTTTAAATCTCTTTCTTGGCGCGTAATGTCTTGTTTATTCTCATTAGTACTACACCTACAATAGCCATATACCATAAATCACAACCCCTTTATAGATTATGATTCTATTATACATGTAACATTAAACGTTGTAAATTAAATCATTGTATTCATTAACCAAAATAAGCTATTCTAAATATAATATCTTGTACCTTGTAAATGTAATTTATAACATATGTTTTTCTTTACATATTAGCTATTAATACTTATTGTGATTCTGCAAGGTGCATATATAAGTCTGGATTTCATAAACTTGTATAGTTCACTTTGTGTATCTACATCAAAAGTATATGTTATTGAACTTACGATAGCTCCTGCATAATTAAGATAATTAAAGTCTGGTGTATCTATAACAACTTCCAATATAGTTCATCCCCTTCTATCTTCCTAATCGCCTTGGCTTAATTATTGTTTTCACAAAATATCTTAATGCATCACATGCATGGTCATTTGTCTTAACTGGTTTTTCTTCTCCTCTTTCAGCTGCTTTTTCATCCCAGATATAAGCAGTTATATCTCCTATTGTTCTTTTACAGTTTTTTCTAACAACTTTTATTTTCCTTTGAGCAATCATTGTTGAAGTCATTCTAATTCCATCTGAAACCTCATTATCTGCATCTTTTACCCTTATTCCCCTATTTCTAAGTTCAGCTTTAAATGATGCAGCACTTGGATCTAATATAATATAAGTTGGATTAGGCCCATCCTTAATGAATTCTTGCAAATCATCAGCGTATTGTTTATCTGTCTTTTGAGATTGTTTCTCTTTACTGTCATAGTAATACTCTCTTGGTATCCAAAGAGTATCGCTGTCATCGTACACATCTAAAAAGACCATAGGATTAGTAGTACCATAATCTATTGTTATATATCTTCTCATGCTGATTAAATTAGGTGGTAAGTCTTCTTCTTCTATTTCATTTTCTTCTTCTGACCACATGTCAAATATAGCCCCTTGCGCCATAGCCCATAAACCAGAAATAAATCTTTTAAAGAATACTCCAACGTACATTTTTCTATAACGTTTCTTTATTCTCTCTGATAATGACAGGTTGTCATCCATAGTGAAATGTAGGTATAAAATATTCTTTTCTTTTGCCTTATCTATCCATTCAGTTTTAAACCAATGCATAGGAGCATCTGGATTACAGTTAAACCAATAAGCACTACCATCGACAGAACAACGCCCTGTACCTTGGTTAACAAATGATTCTGGCATTAATGCAACTTCGTCAAAGAATATTCCAGCTGTTGTTATACCCTGAATTAAATCTTGACTCCCTTCATCTTTACCACCAAATATATAAAAGAAATTAACTTTGCCATTTTTAATAATCTCAATGTAGTTATCTGTTTTGTGATCTGTATATCTGTAACCTCTGCTTAACAGCATTATTCTAAGCCAAAACCAAACATTACGTCTGAAACTTCCTACTGTTTTACCACACATAGCAAAGTTTTGACCATTAAACATTTCCATAGCCCACATAACAAATGACAAAGACATTGATAGAGTTTTGCCACTTCTAATAGCCCCATCTGCTATTATTCCATCGGCATCTTTTACAGGAGATTCTTTTGTCCACCAATTTAGTACTTTTCTTTGCTTCCTTGAGAATGGTTTGAATTTGAAATTTATTTTAAATTTCTTCATCTGACCAATCCTCCTTAGCTGTTCCTCCTAATGCATCTATGAAACCATCATCTTTTGTTTCTGTGTTATCTTCTCCTATTAACTTAGTAATTTCAGCACTAAGTTTTCTATTAACAAGCTTTTTGTACTCTATATCTAATTTAAGCTTTTCTTCATCACTGAGTAGATTACTATATTTACTCAGGAAATCCATAGCCTTCATCTTATCAGCTAGCTTAATTTTAAATACATCTTTGTTTCCGCTTATCTCAGTTATTAATGTCCCATCAACTCTGTCACTTTCTTTTAATTCAAGGTAACTTTCTTCATATGTTTTTATTTTCCCATCTTCTATAATAGGATTTCCATTGGAATCATATTCAATCTTGTCTCTTTTACCAAACTTAGCGAATTCACTCATATCTGAAAAAGCGATATCTAGATATTTTTGAATCACGCTTCTTTTGATAAACTCTTTATTAAATTGAACTGCATTAAGTTTTTCAACTTGTTCGATAATCTTAGAATTTCTTAGGGACTTGCACCCTTCAACCATTGCAGTTTCATATGAACAATTATAAGCTTTCTGATAAGCTCTGGTTGCATTTAAACACCTACTGTATATAACACAAAAAAGCCTTTGCTTGTCAGTTAATTCCTCATTCTCCATGACCTCTTTAACCTCATTAGCAATAGGCTCTTTATTCACGCTTTTTGTATCATCTTTTTGTGCGCATACCTTTTTACTTTTTGTGTGCACACTTTTTTTATCCTTGCACCATTTATATCTTTGTTTCCACGACTTGATGGTATTAATAGATACTCCATATTTCTCAGCTAATTCTTTATACTTCATTCCATTTAAATAGTCTTCTTCTGCTAGTTCATATTTTTCTTTAGCCATATCTCATAGTCACCGCCTACCTTTTCTTTTCATCACTTTTGAAGCAACTTTTTAAATCATCAGTTTCTTTTATATTTTCAATGTCTTTGCATCCACAATACGCACAAACAAGGTATTTACCTTCTTCCTGTGCTTTTCTTATATCTTCAGTTGGTAATATCATTTCTTTTCTGCATTTTCTTCTTTTACACTTATACATTTTATAAATACTTTGCATCTGCTTATTGCTCCTTTCTAATTTATTGCATTAAAAAAGAACCCTATTTCTAGGATCCTTACAGATATTACTTAATTATCTTATTTTTTGTTTTACAATATGGACATGTAACTATAAATTCATAATGTGTAATAGCTCCAGCAGAACCTGATGTAATACCAGTTGCAATAACCTCATCAGCTTCCACGCTATTTGTTGCTAATGTTTCTATTCCTTTTTTATAAATCGCATAGTTGTATTTAAATTCCCTATGACATGCATAGCACCTATGCTCAGCTTCCATTTTTCCCATTAAATCACCACCTTAATATAAATAATTATACAAAAAGAGGTAAAATCCTTCTAAATATTACAAATATACAAAAATTAAGCCAGTAGATATAATACTAAAATATTTTGCCACAGAGAGCTTTCTACACCTCCAATATAATAGTATTTGATTAAACATACAAATTCCACTGGCCTAAAAGCATATTAAAAATACCCCATGTAATCTACCTAATCTCTCAAGTGTAAACTTAAGACTTCGATTAACACAGGGTATTTTATGGTATAAAAGGGGTATTGAGAATTTATGAGAAAATCTAATCCAATAACTGCGTTGGGTATTACGCTTTGCTGGATTAATCTATACAACACATTTATTTTCGTTAACTAACCTCCTGGGCGTATCCCAAGTAACTGCTCCAGAAGCTTCTCTGTTAAGTACTATATCTCCATTGGGTAATGTTTTATAGACTGTCCTATTTTTTAATATAAACGATCTATCACTAATATATTTATTAGCCTCGTAATTAGTTGCTTTTGTTTCTTCTCTCCTTTGGATAACAGCTATTTCATGTTTATACTTTAAATCTCCAAAATTCCTTTGTATACACTTTCTAACAGCTTCTTTATCTGCAGATAACTTTTTTGCTATCTCAACTGCATTATATCCATTTAAATAAAAAGCTTTAATTCTTTCCTTATCTAGCAACTAAATCACCTCAATTTGGATATAGTTCACCCATACCGTTTGGCTGGACATTTTTTAACTTTATCTTATTTTATCAAATGCCTTATCCTGTTTAGAAGGGTATAAATAGGGCATTTCACAGGACATTTTTAATTTTTGTGCTAAATTTTAGTATTGCGTACTTATTAAAATATTAAATCTGCAACCATTGTTCTTCTCTTTCCTCAAAAGTAACTTCGGTTCTAATTGTTACTGGGCATCTAAATTCATCTTTAACCTTTTGTTTATAAAATTTATTTTTTTCTAAATGTAGATGGTTTAGTGTAAAATACCACTTAGTGTCATGTTTCCAACACTTTTCGTTAGGAATACATAATGCTTCATTTAAATCGTTTGTTAATTTATAATTTTTATCCAAATACTGTCCGTCTTTAGTTTTTGCCACAATGCTATAATCTACAAATATCATCTTAGTTCCCCCTTTCTACAGATTATATTTCATTCAGCTTTATTGCTCTCTCTATTCTCCTTACTTGCCTTGTACTCTTCCCTATAAGCTCAGCTGCTTTTTCTTGAGTATAATTTTTTACAAATCTTAAATACTTTACTTTATCCTTTGTTCTGTTAAGTTTACTGATGTACTCCTTGTCCTTTTCTTGTTCTGATATAGATAAATCTAATTCTCTTTTAATCGCTTCTTTATCCATAATTCCCCCCCTACTTAACCATGTTTAAAACTTCTGTTACTTCACCTAAAATTAAATAGAACTGTCTGATTTCTTCTTTTCTAAAATTTTCCAAATCATCCTCATTCTTTATAATTTTTTCTCCTACTTTTACCCCTCCATCTACAACTTCATATTCTCCATGTACTCCTGAAACTTTACCAGAAATTATTTTTAACTTCGACTTCTTAAATACTTCCTGTTCATCAGCATTTATAGGTTTAACATCATGTGGAATAATAACTTTTTCTTTAGACTCTTCTTGCTTTTGCAAAGATTCAAACTTCTTTTCTTCTTTTGGAACACAATTATTGCTACCTGTAAATTCTTTTTTCCATTTGTAATAATATAACTCTGCTGTTTTCTCTTTAACCTCAAACTTTTCGCATCTCTCTTTTATTGAAACTTCCTTGCTTTTAGCAGTTCCGTGGATATTCAAATAGTCCTTAATTTCTTCTAATAATTTACTCATTAATACTTCCCTCCTGTAATATCATCCTTAGCCTTACCCCAAACCATTCTAGCACTAATATAGGCATTATCTATCATCTTTAATATTTGGCCTATCCTATCTTTAAGAGCCGGATTTTTAGGAATTTCTTTACCCTCATTGTTTCGTATTTGGAATAAAATATAGCTCCATCTGTCATATTGCCTTAAAGCATTTTTATGTAGCCTAAATGCTTTTGCATAATCACTGTCGTTTAATACATCTATTTCATCCATAAGATTATTAAAATTCTTAAGGTCTTCTATTAAGATATATTTACAATCTAATTCAAACATATAATTCCTCCGTTTCATTAAAGAATTTATTTAGGTCATAGCTCCATCTAGTTCGCTTTTTACCCCCTTTAATTTCAATTCCATTTTCTTCACACCATGTAAAAGGAAATGACTTTCTATTAGCTGTTTCCATAAATACTCTAACTTTTATTGCTTCAATAGCGAATGTCTTTTCTAAATCTCTAAAATTAAATATAAAATACGCTTTAATTCTTGGATGATCTATCTTAGTCATTTCATTTATCTGATTCTCTCTTATACAATCAAATCCAATACTTACACTTGCATGGGATTTAAGTTCAAGCAGATACAACTTTTTACTAGTCATTACCTGGAAGTCACAAATATTCTTAGCTTGGAATCTTACATTTTCATTCTTTTGTCCATTAAAATTTGCGGTACCGTCTTTAAATCTATATATCCAACAATCTTCAGGAACCGACTTTTTAAAATCTTCTTCAAATACTTTTCCTGGATTCTTCTTAGCCATATTTCCCTCCTTAAATATTAACTGCTTGGCCTGTATTTCACCTTTACAAAACTTTTGCCAATTTCTATTATTCATTTTTAGAAAGCTCATGAGTCACCTTCTTATTACTAATTGATTTTCATATGAGAATTGAGTTTTATAAGAATAACGTTCCAACCATTTATATTTGCCTTATACCACTAATCTTCTATACTCGTTACGCAAATTATCTTGACTCAACTGTGCATATATTTGAGTAGTTGACGGTGTAGTGTGTCCTAAAATACCTTGTACACCTTCAATCCTCATTCCGCTATTTAAAAGCTGAGTTGCTCTAGTTCTTCTAAACTTATGACAATGTACTCTTTCATCTACACCAGCTCTATCTTTTATCTTAGCTAATATTAATTGTAATGCTCTTACTTTTATATGCTTATGTGAACCTCTCTCAGATATAAATAAATATTCTGATTCTCCTTCTCTTGTACTTAAATATCCCTGCATATGCAATTTTGCTTTTGTTGAGAAAAATACAATTCTTTCTTTATTGCCTTTTCCAAGAACTTTTATACTTCTCTCCTGCCAGTCTATGTCTTGTAATTTGATATTATCTAACTCTGATATTCTACATGCAGTACTATCTAAAAGCTCAAATAAAGCTTTTTCTCTTTCGGTTACACATGCTTCTCTTAATCTTTCTAAATTTTCAGGCTGATAAGGTTGCAAGATCACACGTGGCACTTTAGTTTGTTTTAGTTTATATGCTGGATTTGTAATAATATATTCTTCTGACTGCAACCATCCAAAGAAGCCTTTAAGCATTGTTATATATCCATTTACTGTTGTTGGTTGTTTATCTTTTCCCATAAATGCTAAGAACATTCTTAAATCCATAGTTGAAATAGTGCTGCATGGCTTTGTAAAGAATTGATCTAGCTTAATTAAGAATAATTTATAATTATCTAATGTCTTTTGGCTTAATCCTTCTAATCTTTTACAAGCGATATATATAGCTGCTTTTTCTTCTATATCTGAAGCCACTAGATCAGTGCATTTTGATTGTACTTCATAGCTGTACAATGTTTCATCTATGGCTTTTTTAACTTCTAATTGTAAATCTAGCTTTTGTTCTAAAAATGGCATTAACAATGTTATCTTACCAACTAGTTTTATGCTTACTTCTTCATTCAGGTTGCTCATATTCATCATTCCTTTCTATAATTTTTCTTGTATTTTATCCGTTCTAAACCTTATTCACAATCTTTTTCATCTTTCTCAAATGTAGCTTCACTAATTTTTTCTACTCTTTCCTCATATGGCTCATTGAACAAAATGTCTATAATTTCATCTTTTTGAAGTTTTTCAATAGCTTCTTCTAAACTTAAACCATGTTCATCAGCACACTTTAAAACTTTGTATTCTTCATTTTTTGATAAGTCATAATTACATGTAATTGTTGCTTTTATTGTTATCATACCTTGCACCTCTAATTAATATTGTAGGAGGTTTTTCACCTACTGTTGTTCGTGATTTTTTAGTATTGTGCATTACTTAAGTGTATTAATTCTCCGACAAAACTGCTTCTGTACACGTACCATTCTTTGCACAAAATAAGCAATCATGTACTTCCTCACAATTAGAACACCCATGTTTCTTTCTAGTTTCGCAATCTTTTTCTAGATTACATTGAAAGTCATCAAAATTATGACACCATATCATATTTGTTTCTCCTTTCTTTATCTAAGAGTTGCTTAAATATACTTTCAAAAAATGTTACTGGTATTGAATTGCCTGACTGTTTATATAAGGCTCGTCTAGTATTTACCTTTGCAGCATTCAAAAAATCTTCTTCTGAATATCCTTGTACTAACCAACATTCTTTTTCGGTTAAAAATCTATATTTCCCATTTCCTAAATCAATTACTTGCGCTGGGCATCTGTCTTGCCTTTCAGTAATGGTATAACAATAATCTTTAATTACTGTTGCTCTCTTTATTCCTTTAGCTCCAATAACATTTAATATGCTTGGTTGGGTTACTGTATAATCTTCCGAAACATTATCCTCTAAAAATTCTTTTAAGTTTCTCATTGGTCTTTTTTCTAGAGTTTCAAAATTAAATAATGTTCCATCTAAACAACTAATGGTAAAAACTCTATCCCTATTTTGAGGTAATCCAAAATCCATAGCATTTAAAACCTTATAACTATTTGTATATCCTAATCTCTCTAATTCTTCTAAATATCTATTAAAGTTATGTCTCATATGCTTACTTAAAACATTTTTAACATTTTCCCAAATTACTATTTTAGGTTTCCATTCTCCCATTTGTTCGATTATGTGTATTGTTTCCCACATAAGGCTTGACCTTGTTTCACTTCCTTCATCTGCTCCTTTTTGGTGTCCTGCAATACTAAAATCTTGGCAAGGTGAACCATGAATCAGAATATCGGGTCTAAGGTTCCACCCTACTACTGATTGTGTTTTATACTCTAGTTCCTTCTCAAACATTGCATTATAGCTTCTTACTGCCTTTTCATCTATCTCAACATAATCAATAGCCTTTACTGGTATTCCCAAGTTCCTTAAAGCAACTCTCGGACTTCCTATACCTCCAAATAACTCTAATATTTTTATCACATTTTCACCTCACTTTGCTGCACAATATCTACATATTGCGCATTACCACTTAATAATTTGTTGTTGCAATACAATATGGTTCTTTAGATTCTCCTTGTAGTTTAATAACATCCCTAAATGTCATGAATTTTTCTACTATTTCATGATCTTCTTTTCCTTTTCTTAAATCTCCGAATCCACCATTGCATTGCTCATCATAATCTCTTAACGCTTCAATGTCTTCTGGATCATTTGTTTCATACCACATTCCATCATCATCTAAATCGCATTCATCAAAGCAATATTCATCATATGCTAATGTATTATCAATATTTTCTTTAAACCATTTTATAAATTCTTCTTCTTCAAAAGGACTTGCATACCAATTACTATCTCCATCAGAAAATACTCTAAGGCCATTTTCAGTGTTGTTTTTTGCTTCTGCATCTGGACCTTCTCCAAAATCTTTAGCACATTGTTCACTATTAGGAAATAAATACATACATTGACTTCCTGATACTTCACAATAATATCTTCCTTCATCTTCATCAAAATTTGCACATTTACAACTCATTGCTCTACTCCCTTTCCTTAACACAATCTACATCACATACAAAAGAATCTAATACATCATTTATGAATTCATCATTCTCACAAGTTTCTTTTAATCCTTCTGCGAACTTATTAATAAACTCTTTAGTCTTACCTTTCTTTATGAAAAAGTCATTGCTCCAGTAATTTTTAAAAACATCTTTGACTATTTTACTTGGTATTTTAAGAACTATATCATTGCTGCTATTTACTTTACATTCAATTACTTTTTCTTTGCTGCTCATTGTTTCACCTAACTTTCTATTTTAATTTCCTCTAACGAAATTGTTATTATCTCAGTATCATATTCCGTTCCATTCTCTGAAGTTGTTTCAGTTAAACATTCCAGGCATACTTCCTTGTATCTTCTTCCTTTTAGTTTTTCAGTTGATTTGGTATTTCTATAGTAAACTGGTTTTTCTCCATATCCTTCATATGCACTCACTAAGTCAGCTTTATTTCTATTGAATAACTTTTTAAAATATCTCTTAGCCTTCTTCAAAGATATAAAATATTTTATATCTCCTGAATATCCCATCATGTCCACTTCTTGAACTTTGATTACTCTAATCACTAAAGATAACATCCTTTCTACATTACGAACTTATTATTTTAAACTTTTTCCTTTGTTTTTTAGCATATAAATTAATATAATATTTACTCATTTTAAACTCGGTGCATTCAAATTTTACTATGTTTTTACTTAATGTTTCATCGTCCATTCCGTAAAAATAACATTCGTCACAATTCCAACATGGTTCATCTAATGTTCTCGCTTCTTCTACTGTTGTATTAGATACATGCAATTCGCAATTTTTAATACATTTGCTACACATACATACACTATCGCATATTGTATTATCCCATTGTATTTGTAACTTATCTACTCGATCACATTCATGTTCAAAAAAGCTTAATTGTTCCAAATCTGATTTTTTATCCATTAGGATTTTCACATTTCTTAAATGAGATAACCCATATCCAAGGATTAGCATCCCACCCATACGTTTTTAATTGTTCTTTTTTTAATGTGCTATCCCATAATTTTCGGAAGTTTACTCGAAGAGCTTCTTCTGTTGCAAATCTTGGCATTTCAGTACCTTCTGAAATTAAATCGTCATAAGTAATATTTTGAAGTCTCTCAACTCTTACCTCTGTTACTTTCAAAAATATTCTTGCTGCTTTCTTTGGCATATGAATGCTTGGTATCCAAACATTATCTTTACATTGATTTTCATTTCCCCAATATCCATACGAAGGTATTCCATCGGCCTTGTATCCATATCTATCTTTGCCTTGCAGAAAACCATCTGGCAGCCATCTATCGCACCATGTTTCTCTTACATAAATAATATCTCCAACATGATATTTACTAAATTTACTTATATACTCTTCTAGTGTCAACCAACATGGCGAATGTGTATAATCCTTAATGTACCATCTACCATCACGTTCCTCATAAGATTTCCAAAATCCATATCCGCTTGGTTCGTCATTTGAAGGTGTTCTTTTTATAATCCTTCTTGTAGTTGTCTTTTTACCGTTTAGTATTGCTTTAACCATTTCTGTATTAAATAAAATTGGCTTTTCCATGCTCTCCCTCCACTCCATATATTCAGTGCCATCCTTCCATGTTTCTCATTCTCCATTCTTTGTAATATACCAAGGATTAAATATCTCCTCCGGCAACACATAAGTACATGGTTGCCACGCATCTATCACCGGATTATAAAATTTTAATTTATTACGTTTTTCTAGAATATCAATTCTGTAGCTATCTCCACTCTTTTTACTAGTTATAATTACATTTTTATTATCTATAGCCTTTTCCCAGGCTTTCAGAAAGTCATATTCAACTAATTTATTTGTTTTAATCATGCTTCACCTTTTTTTACTAAGGGGAATACTCCCCCTATATTTTTTATTTGCAGTAACCTTAACATCAACATTTTGTAATCCCTGTTATGTTATCACTCCCAGTCCTGCAAGAATTGCCATAATAATTATTTCTAATTTCCAAATTATTAAATACATGTTATACTTAAATTGAAATTTTACTAAACCCTATGCCTTGGTTGCTCTGCTAAGCTCCTTGGCATTTTTATTTTCCCAAATTTGAATTTATCTTTTTATGTACATTTTCCCATGTACTGCCTGTCCAAATTTTAAATTTATAATTTTGTGGTCCTGTAATTAAATCTGCTAAATTAAAGCTTTCTTTATATCCTTTATAATCAACAACTATATTGAATTTTGATATAGAATGTATTCTGCCATATTTCTGCTTTCCTTCTTTATGTCTTCCATGTTCAGGAACAACCATCACTTTTTGTCCTAATTTCAACCCCATTTTCTTCATCACCTTCTTTAATTTTTTTTAATTCTTCATTCAATATGTTTCTGAAAGTTCTATTATCTTTACCAGTTAAGTAAGCCCCCTTCTCTTGAGTTGCTGAAGTTATTATATCTACTGCTTTTACAATATCTAAAATTAACCCCATATTAGCACCTAAATTTGTTGAGTCCTAAGATTTCCCTCTGCTCTGCAACAATAATTAAATCTAATTGCTCACTTAATTTAACTGTTCTAGTATCAGATCCGCCATATAACATCATGCTTTCAACCACCTTTTTCTCTAACATTTCTTTTTCATTCATTAAAATCATCAAAATTACCTCCCTATTTATTTATTTTTTCATGGGTTAAATAAATCAACTTACTGTACGTTTTTTTGTCCAAAATTGCTTTACTAATGATCATAAATTCACGTTTAAATCTAATTGAATCTTCATTAGACATTTGATCCTTTATTTCTTTTATCTTTAATTCATTAATACTATGTCTTACATTCAATTCTTTCAATTCAGACTTTAACTTTCTCCTTTGTTGATCTATTCGTTGATTTTCTTTAACTAAATTTTCATATTCCTCTTTATAGTTCATCATTAAAACTCCTTTTCCATCTTATTTAAAGGCTATAAAGCCTTTAAATATATATAATTTTTCATGCTAACGTTTCCTCACGCTCCTTTTTTAAACAATTCCTCAACGGTATATTGTGTTTTCAATATTTGTTTTATTGCTAATGCTTCATCTAATGTAAAGCTGCTAGAACCTTTGAATTTTAATAACAAAGTATTGTATCTAATTCCTAACTCATCAGCTAATTCTTTTTTAGACTTTCCAATTAAAACTAATTGTGATTCTATACGTTTATACATCTCATTACCTCCCAACACGAAATATCATTTTATAACTTTATAATAACACTTTATTTCGTGTTTATCAACTATTTTTTTATCTTATTTTTATATAATTTCGTATTTTAATACGAAATTTCGTATTTTTTTATTGTTATTTCGTTTTTATTGTGATATTATGTATTTAAAGGAGTTGAAAAAATTGAGCAGAGAAAATTATATAAAAATGCTTATAAAGAGTGAGGATCTTACAATAAAAGATTTTGCACAAAAAATTAATATGCCCTATACAACATTATTATCAATTTTAAATGGATCACTTGGTGGTGCATCTGTTGATAATGTAATGAAGATATGTGAAGGCTTACATATTACAATTGAGGAGCTTCAGCAAAACTTTAATGCTGCAGATTCAAATGCATCTTTAGAAGCAGAACTTATAAAATTGTTCAGAACATTAAATTCGGACAATAAAAATATTGCAATTGTTCAGATCAAAGCTCTATCAGAATACCAAAATTCTAAATAAGTAAAAAGGCTTCCACTAATGGAGGCCTTTTTACTTATTCGAAAAAACATTTTAACCCCCTTTATACAAAATGAATTCCAACCCTTTCTATTTTTATTCTATCACGATTTTCTTAACCTTGCAAACATACGTTCGTATGATTTTATTTTTAGTTTTCTTAATCATACAATCCCTTTCCTTTCAAAGGTTATTGTAGCATATTTTGGTAAGACTATATGTCTTATTTACGACAGCAAACACTATATTTTTACATAAAACTACATATTTTTATCTTTTACCGTGTTATAATATGAGTGAAATAGCATAATAGTAGGTGAGCAAAATGAATATTGTAAAAAGTAGTCGTAAGAAAAATGGAATGACAGAAAAAGAACTTGCAAGAAAATGTGAAGTGCATCAAACCTATATCGAAAAATTAGAAAATGGTAAAAGAAAACCTTCAATTGAAATGATCTTAAAATTATCGTTAGTACTAAGTATCTGCCCCTTTGTAATTTTTAAAGAAGCTACTAATTGTTGCAACGAATGCCAGTTAAACTGTCATTTTGACCCTAAATTGACAGAATAGCTGGTACGCCATTTAAAATATGCTCCTTTCCACTTAAAATAAAAGTCAAAGGAGCATATTTATGTTTGATAAAATACTTAGGGAATTAAGAGAAGAAAAAAAACTCACCCAGAGCGAACTCGCTAAATTTTTAAATGTATCTAGAGCAAGTATAAGTGCCTATGAAAATAGAACCAATGATCCTAGTCTAGATGTTCTTATTAAAATGGCAGATTTCTTTAACGTAAGCCTTGATTACTTGCTTGGAAGAACTCCAGAAAAATTTAATAATAACTTAATTCCAACCAACGATGCAGATCTTATATCTTATTTGCAATCTACCATAGAAAAATACAAATCAAAGAAATGACCTATAACTTACTCCATAGGTTATTTCTTTTTAGTTTTTATAAGACATAATCTTTATCTAAAAATACTCCCCTCTAATCTCTATTTACTCTATAATCCCATATATCACTATTCTATACTCTATCTCTGATTTATTGTATTATTAATTGATAATCAATATCATAGTATAAGTTAATCGTTCTTCTGAAAACCCCTGAGTGAGAATGTAATTTTTAAGAAAATAATGCTTGACTTTTGCCAAAGGGCTTTTATGATTTTAGCAGATTGGGAAACGGCTCACTCCCCCCCTGCGATTTTTTTGGAATATCATTCCATTTTATCGCAAGGAGGATTTTAAAACTAATGACTTCCCTTCATGGGTATCCGTGTCATCATCAAATCCCGTAATTTCTTACCATTGGCTTCAACTCGTCTAGGTCTAGTATTATCAAGTATAGTATCATCTAACTAACCAATGCCCCTACTGCTGGCGCAGACTAGGACAGGCACAAACCACTTCTAATTTACTTAAAAGTAATGTCTAGAAGATTGTCCTACCCTCTAACGGCAATAGCACCAAATGATTAGATTGGTCGCTTATTTTTACTTGATATAACGTCACTCCTCAACAAGATTTTTTTGATTACGGTAGAAAATATTAAAACTACATCATTTAATTTTTTAAAGTTTCTTATTACCCTTGTCCATGTAGATCTATCCGAAAAAGCAAATAAAAAAAGCCATTTAGTAAGGTTTTCCCCTACTAAAAGGCTTGAAATTTCTCTCTATTTTTGTTATAATACTCACATAAATGAATATTATTATTTATTATTAGAAAGTTCTTTTCATAACAGCTTTTTAAGTGGTGGTACACTTACTAAGGTTGACTTATCTTTTGTGGTGGTACACATCAGATAAGGGTTTGATAAGGACTTTTTTCTATTCAGTTATATTTATATATTATAGCATATGTTTACATTTTTCAAGTTTTTTATTTTTGTAAACATTAATTCATAAATTATCCACAGAACGGTAAACTGACTTCATTTCGGTTTACCGTTTTTTATTGTAATATTTTTACAATAAATGTATACTTAATTAAATAGGTTTACATAAATAATATGTGAGGTGGTATCATGAGTGGCAGAAAGAAAAAAGAGAATTCATTGATTGAATGTCTCTCTATACGAGTTACCAAAGATCAAAAAGATATAGTGATTAAGAATCCTTGGATTGCTAATGAAGTGAAAGATCTTGTAAGGAAACATATTAATTTATATGTTATGAAAAAATAATAGTTAACCATATATCAACTATATATTAACTATTATTATATTAAAATATCCATATATAGTTTAAATGTTGTTAATATATAGTTGACATTTAGTTTAAAATGTAGTAATTTATATATAAAGTTAACTGTATATTAACTATATATCAACTATGTTGAATTTTGGGAGGTATAAAAAATGAAAAAAGTAGCTACACTAGAAAATAATGAAGATATTCAATTGATAGGATTAGACATCGGAAGGGGATATGTAAAGGCTTATTCTCAATATAATGGGTCTGAAAAGGAATGTTTATTTAAATCAGTAGTATCTCTTGGAAGAACTCTTAAGTTTGATGATTATAAAGAACCTATTTGTTTAGAAGTTAATGGTAATGAATATTTTGCTGGAATGTTAGCAGAAATTGAAGGAGAAAACCCAATTCAAAATTTAAAGGATGACAAAACAACAAATACAGCCAAGAAACTTTTATATGCTGCATTGAATAAGATTGCTGTGTCAGAGAATGTAAAAATAATGCTTGGAGTACCAAATAAAGAATTTAAGAAAAGTAATCTTGAAAAGATTCAATCAGTATATAAAGATATGGAAATAACTATAAAGGATAAAGTTACTGGATCTTATAAAAATGTTACTATAAAAGATATATCTATATTTAGAGAATCTGATGCAGCTCTTATGTGGCATGTACGAGATTTAAAAAAATTTGAAAAAAGCATGTGTATGGTAACAGTAGGTTATAGAACAACTGAATTAGCCTATTATGATAGAAATATGAATTTTAATGATAAATTGAGCGATACAAAAGAGTTTGGAAATAGGACCGCATTATCATTCGTACAAAATAAATTAAAAGAAGATGGAATAATTAAAGAACTTAATACTATAGATACTTCTGAAGATTATGATGATTTAAAAGAAATTGCTTATAATGATTTATCCGAAAATATAGAACAATTAATTGAAGGTACTTTGGTAAACTTAAAAGAAGTGGATATATATATTGGTGGAGGAACTGCATTAAATTTAAAATTTGATGATTATGAAGTTATTGAGGATGCTCAAATGATTACCGCCAAGGGATTATATTTAGTTGCTACTAAAACTTTTAAGTAGGAGTGATACGCATGGCCAAAATAACTAGTAGTGTAAGTTTAGAAAAGGACATATGGGATGAAATAATTAAATACCAAAATAAATATGATTTGAGTAGTAGAAATGTAGCTCTCGAAAGAATGTTGCTTGAGCGAAGAATGCTTCTTCAAATTAAAGATATTCCTAAAAATGAAAATGTAATTAAAAAAATACCCAATGAAAATATAAACAATGACTTACTTAATGAAAGCATAAATAATACATTCGCTAATATGCCCGAATGAAAAATGCTAGGATATTTTATCCTAGCATTTTCATTTATCCTATTTTCCTATACATAAATTCAGTATTTGCTTCACTGGTCTTGGCATATATTTGTGTTGTACTAATCTGAGAATGACCAAGCAATGCTTGTACAGTTTCTAAAGGCATATAATTTAATGCCTTGGTTGCAAATGTATGTCTAAAAATGTGAGGATACAAATGTTTCCCGGGATTGGTTTTATTCTCTATTTTTTCTATTATTAATTGAACTGCTCTTTGCTTTAACTGTCTATATGGTCTTCTGCTACTACTAAATAAATATTCACATTGACCTGCTCTTGTAGATATATATTTTTCTATAACAATTCTAGTTCTATCGTTAAAAAATACTCTTCTTTGTTTATTACCTTTCCCAATTACTAATAAAGACATTCTTTCCATGTCTAAATCATCTAATTTTACATTAACTGCCTCACTTAATCTGGTACCAGTTGCTAATAAAAACTCAAATATTGCTTTATCTCTAATATCTGTAAGTCCTTCTCTTATAATTTCTACTTGCTTATCTGTTAATGGATCTCTTTCTCGAATAGGCTCTTTCACTGCTTTTACTTTTTTAGTTGGATTACTTATCAAATATTCCTCATTTTGAAGCCATTGAAAAAAATCTCTTATAGGCACCATCTTCGTATTCAATGTATTTGCTTGAACATCCTTTCCAATGCTAGCCATATACATTCTGATATCCATACTATTTATTGTAGTAACTGGTTTATTAAAGAACTCATTTAAATGTTGTAGCTCTAACCTATAATTATAAAGAGTACGTTCACTCACACCTTCTAATTTCTTACATGCTAGATACAACGTTGCTTTTTGCTCTATATCTGAAGCGATTAAAGATGTCTCCTTTATGGTTACTTCATATTTATAGAGTACTTCATCTATGATTTTTTTAATTGATAATTGCTTTTGAAGGTTTACCTCTAACTCTGGCAACTCCACAGTCAATCTTCCTAACAAAATTACGCTTAGTTCATCATTACAATTTTTATATTCCATCTTTATCCTCCTTGAATTACGGAGCAAACTAAGCTATACTAATCTTGCGAGGGATTGGTTGTAGCTTAGGCTGCTGCCTTTCTTTTTTTATAGGTACTCCAATTCCCTTATTAAATTAATATTTTTTTACCAAATCTCTATATAAGATTTTTCTAATAACTTTTCTCTATCTGGTCCATGGTTAAGCCAAATTGAAGTTTGCTTTATTGCTTCATCCTTGTTGACTCCATTTTCTCTTAAATTATCATAAAATTTTTGTGCTATTGCAGATCTAATATTATGAATACTATATATGCCTTTTATTCCAAGTTTATCTTCTGTCCTGCGTAAATACGTGTTCACTGCATTCTCTGTAATAGGGAACAATCTTCCTGAAGTAATATTCCTTTGTTGAATATTTTTTTCTAAAAGGGCTTTTAATTCAGGTGTTATTTCTCTATTTAATTTTTTCCCACCTTTGGTATTATCCAAATGTAAAATATTATTTTTTAAATCTATATTTTCTACCTTTATCCCAGAAACCAACTCATTAACTCTCAATCCCAATTCTAACTGGCATAAGATTATTTGCCCACTTATACTATAATTTTTCTTAGCATAGTTGCATATTTTATTCAGATCTGCAAGTGGAATTTGATTGGCCACTCCTCTTAATTTAGATTTTTGCGTAAAAGCATTTGGGATAACTACATCTTGCTTCCATGTCAGATTGCAACTAGAATAATTTTTATTACAAATGGCTGCTATCTTATTTAGAGAATTACTATAAGTATTTACAGTATTTTGGGTACAAGTTTTTGCTTTAGTATTAATAAAATCCTGAATTACATTAGAATTTACATCTTTTATTTGCTTCACATCAGGAAAGTTTTCTTTTATATAATTATTTAGCATTTTCGCAGTATCCAAAAGTCTGAATTTTTCGCTATAGCTAAATACTTTAACTTCCTGATCATCTTGTTGCTTGTATGCATGTTTATCAGTATTTTCTGAAAATGAATTTGAAACAGCAATTTGAATCTGATTTTTTATTGATTTATTTTTTCCTATAGACTCCACCTCCTTTAGTGAGCGAAAATCTGGGAAACGCTTCTGACTCTCGCCCTGACCTATTCGGCTCGCAAGCTCACCTCATGGTCACTCACTCTTCTATGTCACCCATTAAGTCGCAAGCGACTTAATGGTGACATGAGACATTTGTTATATAGTTGGTCTTGGAATGTTTTTTCAATAACCAGCACCCATCAAAGTGCCAAAAATAAGTTCTTGCTTGCATCCAAGGTGCAGCACATCAGAACTTCCATGCTAACATTTGTTAGTACAAAAACATATCAAAACCTTCTTTAAAATATATATAAAAACAATGGGAACACATAAAATTCCTTCTTGTTGAACATAGAATTAAAATATTGTGTATCAACGTGAAATCATTGGCATATTAATACCTTCTTTATATCAATTAACTATCATGTCTAAAGTATGTAAAAATACTTTCTCATTTTTCAAGTATTTTTGAGGTATTTTAAAAAAATATTTTTCAATGCAATTCAACAACAAAACAACGTCGCCAAATTAAATTTTAGCGACGTTGTTTTGTTATTATTAATTATTAGAATTGAGAACTATTCTTCACATAATTCACAGTATCCATCTTTATCTAAATAAAAGCCACAACCTTTATTCTTACATTGACCATAAAACTCTCTAGTAAACTCTCTACCACATTCACCGCATTTAATATGAATCTTACCATAAATAACCTCATTCTTACTCCAAGCATAAGGATTATCACAAAATTGACAATTTTCTTTTTCCATAATTAATACACCCCTTATATATAAATATTAAACTTTTCCAAAGTAACTTTTATTCTCATATATTGACCGATATTAAATTCATTTTTTATCGCATAATCCTTAAGTGCAATGACCATAGTTGCTAATTCATCAGCATTCAATTCAATATTTTCCATAGTTCCATCTGCAACGTTAATATTCATCTTTAATGCATCCTTTCATTTTATTCTTTATCTTGAATCTTCTTAGCTGCCTTTGTATTTTTAGCTTTTAATTGATCTAATTCAGTTTTTAATTTTTCTATTTCTAAGTCTTTTTTCGCTAGCTCTAATTCACACTTAGAATTTAATTGCTCTATTTTTTCATTAATAGCATTTTTGTGTACTTCTTTTAATTCTAATATTTCTGACTTTGATTTTTCTTCTATTCTATTTATTTCATCCTTATATGATTTTTCCTTATCAGAAATAGAATTATTAATATCTTTAATCTCTTCTTTAAGAGTTTCTATCTCACCTTTATATGTTGAAATTTCTGTATTAAATTTTTCCTCTAATTCTTTGATTTCTTCTTTATGTGATTTATCCTTTTCTAAAATAGCATTATTAAGATGCTTGATTTCATTTTTATTGGATTCAGATTGATCCTTATAGAAACTTATCATATCATTATCATTTTTAATTTTATCATTAAGTTGTTTAATATTATTTTCTAAATCATGTATAGTATTATCTTTATTTGTATACTCTGCCTTAAGTTCTTCCATTGACCTCTCAAGTTCCTTGTATTGCTCTTTATATTGTTTATATTCTGTTACAATTCCTAATAAATCATCATTTTTTTGTTTATATTCTTCATTTAATGCTTTTATATTATTATTACTATCTGTTAACTCGTTAACCCTTTGTAAACACTCATTATTTTGGTTAACTATATTATTATATGATTTTGTAAGGGTATCTTTATCAATATTCGCAATTTCTAATTTGCTTTGCAGGTCTGATATAATAGAATCCTTTTTACTTAATTCTAGTTGCTGCTGCTCTTGATGAGCTTTGGTTACATTTTCAATTCGATATCCTAAATTTAAATATATGTTATTTATCCTTTGTGTTAATACTTGTAATTCTTTTAAATCTTCTGCAACTTGAGGGATATTTTCTTTAGTTTTTTCGACTACATAACTATTTACTAATTGTTGCATAAAGTCTTTTCCAACTCTTAACCCACTGTCCTTTTGCAATTCTTCTAATTGTTTCTTTAATTCTTCTGGTACCTTTACTCCAAATGTTACATCACTCATTTTCAACACTCCTTTTATATTGGTTAACTAGTTAACCCATTGATATTACTAACTTCTAATGTTAACCTTTATTTTATTATACTACTACCATTTTAGATATGCAATAATTAATTGGTAATTAATAAAAAAAAGAAAGCTATTATTTAGCTCTCTTAACTTTCAAATATATTAATGTATTTATATAATGTACTTCTACCAATTCCAAGCATCTTAGCAAATCCACTTGCTGTAATATTGCCATAATCACCATTTTTAAATTTATTGTATTCTTTAATAAAGTTACTCGGCAATTCTGTCTGTGGCCTGCCTAATTTTTTCCCCTTGGCTCTTGCAACATCTAACCCTTGATTAATACGAGAAATAGTTTTTTCACGTTCTTGTTGAGCCATATGAGCTTTAAGCGTTATAAATATATCTGCTATCATATTGTAAATTGAACTATCTTGTATTTTCTCCCACTCATTTAAATAAGGGGTATCCAATGCTATTACTCTTATACCTTCTGATTTCAAATTTTTAAATTCCATAATTACATTATCTGCATCACGTCCAATCCTATCAATGTCAGTTACAATCAAAATATCATTTAACCTAAGTTTACTTTTTAATAAATTATATTGTGGTCTATTATCTGCTTTTATAGTTCCAGATATTCTTTCTTCTATTAATTCATCAAACTTAAAATTATTATCTGATGCATATTGCTCTAAAGTTATCCTTTGTCTATCAGTTGTTTGTTTTTCCTTTTGTGTAGAAATTCTCATATATCCAAATATCATAAATTCACCTCTTAATTAAATTATATTATGATATTATTATAAATGTCTATAAAATCGCATTCAAATATAATAGACGGTTTTTTGATAAAAAAGCATACTTTTATCTTAATCAATCCATACAAAATATATGTTTGTATAATCATATGATTTATAGACACTAATATTTAACATAAATAATTAATATAAAAAATATTTAAAAAACATTGTCATTTGGAAATTTTTTACTTGGAATTCTTAAAAAAATAATACATACTCTAATATCTTTGAAAATTTGGAGGAAAAAGATATGAAGATAAATGATATAATGGGTTTGAATTATGCCCAATTTAAAAAAGAATTAAAGGCCATAGAAATTTGCTTGAATTACCATTTTAAAGATAGAAAGATTTCATTTGATCAATTATATTGGGAGTTAAATTATATTCTATATGGATTAGATATACACTGTGATGATTATGTAGAACTTCTAGCAGATCAAGGAAAGTATATTTTTAGTGAATTCCAGAATTTTTATTTTGTTAAACATAGGCCATGTTTTGTAATTATTATTGAATTTACTGAATTAAAAGAAATTATAAGCAATATAAAAATTAGACTCTTAAAATAAAAAAATGGCAGATAGAGAACTTAATCCCTATCTGCCATTTAAATTTAACTTAATTTAGTTGCAACTCCATGTTCATCAAAATTATATCCATACATATTGCAATCATGAATCATTTGTCCAGAACTATATAAACAATAGTCTTTACCATCATCATGTATCCATCCAGTTTGCATTGCTCCGCTATGATCTAAGTAATACCACTCATTGTTTATTTCTTGCCATCCAGTTTGCATTGCTCCATTTTCATTAAAGTAATACCATTTACTATCTAAAAGTACCCATCCCGTTTTCATGGCACCATCATCATTATTACCCATGTAATACCAGCTGTTTCCGTCTTTCTTCCAATCATAAATCATCCAACCTTCAGAATCAAACATGTACCACTTACCATTTATAAGTTCCCAACCATCTTTAGTAAAAGAACCATCATCATGTTTGTACCACCATTTTCCTGTAGGTTTATTCTCTATCCATGAACCTGGAATAGTGGATCCATTTATTAATACACCTTCTGTAAATGAATTAACATCACAATTACAATTAACACCACTTATTGAACCAGTTTCAGTGTATTGATGCCCTATTCTATTAGTAAAGAAATTATTATATAAGTTCCAAGGATCATTATTATAATTAGCCTCCCAAAATGGCATATCTTTAATTGTATCTTCGATACTAGATATATAATCTATAAAGCTAGTATAAGAATATACACCTAATTTCAAAGGACTTAATGAATTAAATGCATTAATAAATCTAACTACATAATCCGATAAGCCTTCAAAATTTGTCTCTATATCCATCATAGGAACCAAATCCCAATCATAGTCTTTTATCTTTGAATAAAAATTAGCTGCTTGTACTTCTGGTGTACTAGTTCCAACTAAGAAATGATAAGCTCCTACTTTTAAACCATTTGCTTTACAATCATTAAAAAAAGTATCCATATAACTGTCCTTGAATGATTGTCCTTCTGTTGCTTTTACATATACATATTTTACTCCATCCTCTGCAACTTTTGAAAAATCTATTGCACCATCATTATTTGATATATCTATTCCCTTAATACAAATCATGTTTCATTACCTCATTTCTTTCTATAAAATAAAAGGAGCAACCTTAAAGGTTACTCCCAAAATTATGCTGTTGCACCAGTTGAATTATTTGTTGTTCCATTGAATACTGATTGAATTGAATCTAGTTGTGCTTTCAAACAATCTCGCTCTGCTTGAAGTGCTGATATATCTACTGTTTGATTATTTACATTAGTTTCACTTTCTTTGTCAGTTGGATTAACTGCTGCATCTGCATCACTAGATTTGCTATTTTCTGTTGTATCACCATTAATCCCAGTAGTAGAATCTTCTACTTTAACTGCTTCTTGAGTTTCACTTGCAGCATTAACAGCTTTTACTGTTATATTAGAAACCATATTATCTGATATTCCAGGTGTTGAAGTATCTATTATGATTCCCAACATTGTAAGTATACTTAATATACTATTTACTATCTCAGCATAGTTGCTTGGAATTATGTCTTTAAATCCTAATTGTTGTATAAGTAATACTATTGCTCCTACCATAGATAAAATAAACGCTTTATTCCTGAATCTTGATTTTAAATTAATTGTTAACATTATACATTCCACCTTTTCATTCTTTTTCTATTTTGTAAAATTCTAATTCATTAATTCTTTTATGAGCTGATTTTGTACTCTCCTCAACTCTTATGATTTTTTCATTCATGAGTTCCATTTTTCCCTCTTGTGCTTCCATTTTAACTTGAATATTATTAACACCTTGAGATATAAAGTCTAATTTAGCTCCCATGATAGCCCCTTCTTTAGTTTCTGCCCTTATGGAGTTACTTTTATTTAGCTGAAATGTTGCATAGCTGATGATAACTCCAAGTAATGTGCATATTAATGCAATACTCACTGTCTCCATAACAAACCTTCTTTCATTTATTTTTTTATAAAAATAAGCAATAAAAAAAGACTTTAAAAGTCTTATTATTGCTTAGATTTTTTATTTATTAATTTGTGCTGATATTTTTGCTCCAATATCATTAATAGATTTTAATTCTCTCTCTAATGATTCTTTTTCTAACTCAGACTCATACTTTTTATCATGAAGTTGTGCCTGCAGCTCCACACTATTTTTCACTACTAATCCCATTATTACCGACAATTCTTTATAATCAAACATTTCTATTCCTCCTAAATTTTTATTTATAAGTACTACACCATTTATTCCCTTTGTAAAAAATATGTGTAAGCCTGTGTTTACAACGGTTTACGCATAGTCACAAATATTATTGCGCACTACTTTTTATTAATTTGTGCTGATATTTTAGCTCCAACTTCATTAATAGATT